>DASQML010000016.1:0-237176 GCA_035645515.1 Microvirga sp. | reverse complement strand
TTGCGCGACAAGAAGGCGTCGACGAGCTACATCCAGCGCCGGCTGCAGATCGGCTACAACCGGGCTGCCTCGCTCATGGAGCGCATGGAGCAGGAGGGCATCGTCGGCCCAGCAAACCACGCCGGTAAACGCGAAATCCTGATCGATCATCTCTCCATGGAAGATTGAGGGACGCGCATTCGACCGCAGTGAAAAAGGCGGCTCACACGAGCCGCCTTTTTCCATTTTCATGCCTTGGAGGCTTACTCGATGACCTGGACGACGGTGCGGGTCTGCGGATCGACGAGAACCGTGCGGTCGTTCACGACGGTGTAGCTGTAGGAGCTGGAAAGGCCGACACGCTCCGGAACGGGATAGAGGCGCACGCGCGGCGGCAGCGGCTGGCCGACGACCACTTCTTCGGCGACGCGAATTGACGGACGGCGCTGGGTGACCACATAGCTCTGAACGCGGGTAGATTCATCAGCCGTCAGGGCCGTGCCCACGGCTGCGCCGGCAACGCCGCCCACGGCAGCGCCAACCGGACCGCCGACGATGGCACCCGTCACGGCGCCGCCGGCAGCGCCGGAGGCCGTTCCGCTCGTGCAGGCAGCAAGGGCAAGAGGAAGAGCGATCACGGCCAGAGTGGCGGCCGAGTGTAGGACACGATTGCGCATGACGGACTCCTTTCCGATTGGCAGAATGCGAACGCAGAAAAGCTTGGCCGGTTCCACAAGGAGAGACCTATGAGCAAAGATTCCAAGATTGCGATCGTCACGGGAGCCGGAACCGGCGTCGGCAAGGCGATCTCAGCCGCTCTGCAGAAAGAAGGCTATCGGGTCGTCATGGCAGGACGGCGGCAGGAGGTGCTCCAGGAGGCGGCGCAGGACATCGGAGGCGAGCCTCTCCTGGTGGTTGCCGACGTAACCGATCCCGCCTCGGTGAAGGCCTTGTTCTCAAAGGTAAAAGAAACCTTCGGGCGTCTCGACCTCCTGGTGAACAATGCTGGCATCGGAGCTCCGGCCGTGCCTCTGGAGGATCTGACTCTCGAGCAGTGGCGGAGCGTCGTCGATACCAACCTGACGGGTACGTTTCTGTGCACGCAGGAGGCCTTCCGCATCATGAAGGATCAGAGTCCGAGAGGCGGGCGGATCATCAACAACGGCTCGGTGTCGGCTTATGCACCGCGGCCGTTCTCGGCGCCTTATACGGCGACGAAGCATGCTGTTCTGGGTCTGACGAAATCCACTTCTCTTGACGGCAGGGCCTATGACATCGCCTGCGGACAGATCGACATCGGCAATGCGGCGACGGACATGGCTGCCAGGATCGCGAGCGGAATCCTGCAGCCGAACGGAACGGTGATGGCGGAACCGACCATCGATCCCGTTCACGTGGCGGAGGCCGTTGTCTACATGGCGAATCTGCCGCTGAACGCCAATGTCCTCAACATGACCGTCATGGCAACGAAGATGCCCTTCGTCGGGCGCGGGTAGGGCACGGGGTGTCTTCGTCCAGGCTGGGAAGCGTGGCATTTTGCTCCATATGCAGCTTTATGCCGGTCCTAAAACAGCCGTACTATCCAGCTTTCATTCAGCTTGTTTCCAACAGGATGAGCGGGCCGGTCCTGGACCCGCCTGTTATCGCATGTCCAGCTTCCTTCAGGAGGAGCATGATCGTTCAATGATGGCAACGGAATGAGCACGATCCTCGTCAAGATCTTCGCGACGGCTCTGACCTTGAGCCAGGTTCTGGTGGACCCGGAATCGGTGAGGACGTCCTTCGATCCGGTGCAGGATCGCGAGGAAGTATCGGACATCCTTCAGCAGGGCTGCGCGCATATGCGCCGCGCCTTCGATATCGAAGACATCAATCTCGACGACTTGATCGCGACGGCCATGGAGGATCCACAGGCGGTGACTGGCGACCTCAAGGTTCTCCAGGGACTGAGCTTCAACGACCTGCATGCGAGCTATCGTCAATTCTGCAAGAACGAGAAGGTGGAGCTTTCGCCCGTCGACCTTGGCGAGGTCATTGCCTACTACAACAGCGCGGTCGCCGGTCTTCCTGACCCCGGAAAGCTGAAGGGCCTCAAGCTGCCGGGCGTCAGCGTGATTTTGGACAGCAACGGGCGACGCTTCGCGGAAGTCTACGAGCCCGATCACCGGCGCGTCTGGGTGCCGCTGTCGGAGATTCCGAAATCCGTGCAGCAGGCCTTCGTCTCGGCGGAGGACAAGCGCTTCTATCAGCACAAGGGCGTCGACGAGCGGGGCGTCATCCGCGCCTTCGTGAACAATCTGGCCAATCCGGGACGTCCGGCCGGTGGATCCACCATCACGCAGCAGGTCGCCAAAAACCTGCTCGTGGGAGACGACGTGACCTATGAGCGCAAGATGCGCGAGATGATCGTGGCATCGCGCATCGAGCGCACGCTCACCAAAGCTGAGATTCTCGAGATCTACCTGAACTCCATCTACCTCGGCCGCACGTCATGGGGCATCGAGATGGCGGCCCAGAGCTATTTCGGGAAAAGTGCGAAAGCCCTGTCGGTGTCGGAAGGCGCTCTTCTCGCGGGGCTTGCGAAGGGGCCCAACTACTACAACCCCGACACGCAGCCCGATCGCGCGCGGGAGCGCATGGCCTATGTGTTGAGCCGCATGCAGGAAGACGGCTTTCTCAAAGCCGACCAGGTGCAGCAGGCGCTTGCTTCCCTGCCTGCCCGTGTGGCTTTCCAGCGCCCGCGCCGCGACAGCGGCTTCCATTTCGTCGATCATCTGAACCGGGATGCGCGCACGCTGGCCGGGATCGAGAGCCTCACCTCCGGTTCCTACACCGTGCGCTCTACGATCAATCCGGCGCTGCAGGGGGCTGCCGAGGCTGCTCTCCAGGAAGGACTTGCGCGCTACGAAATGAGCATCGGTCGGCAGCGTTTCCAGGCGGCGGAGGCGAACCTGTCCGATGCGATCAAGATGCTGGCGAACAGGAAGGACGAGGCGGGGATGCCAGCCTGGCGCCAGGCGTTGCAGGCGGCGCGCCTGCCGCTCTACGACGTGCAGTGGCCGGCCGCCGTGGTGGTCGAGAAGGGCAAGGACAGGAAGACGGGCGCGAATGTCCTGCGCGTGGGACTGTCCGACGGACGCGTGCTGCCGCTCAATGCCTGGGAGGCGGCACGGCGCGATCTGAAGCTCTACGACGTGGTGCGCGTGCGTGTCATCGAACAGAAGGACAAGGGAGCCGTGCGCGCGGATCTGCGTGTGCCGCCTGCGGTCCAGGGTGGCGCGGTCGTGCTGGAAAACAGGACAGGGCGCATTCTGGCCATGGTGGGCGGGTTCTCCTATCCGTTGAGCCAACTCAACCGCGTGACGCAGGCGCATCGGCAGCCAGGATCCGCATTCAAACCGCTCACCTATCTTGCCGCCCTGTCGAAGGGATTGCAGCCCAACACTCTGGTGTGGGATGCGCCTGTCACGCTCCCTCCTGTCAATGGCAGCGCGAATGCGCGGGCGCAGGATTATTGGCGGCCGAAGAACTATGACGGCGGCGGAGGCGGCATCGTCACCCTGCGCCGGGCGCTGGAGAACTCAAAGAATCTCGTCACGGCTCGTCTGCTCGACGGCGGCATCGAGACCGATCCGGCCAAGAGTCTGCAGGATGTGTGCGATCTCGCGCTCGAGGCGCAGCTTTATCTGGAATGCACGCCGCATTATCCTTTCGTGCTCGGCGCGCAGCCCGTGCGGATCCTCGATCTTGCCGCTTTCTATGCCGCCATCGCCAATGAGGGCGCGATGCCTGCGCCCCACGCTTTCGAGAGCATCGAAGAACGCGGACGCACGATCTATACCCGCAAGGCGCAGACACCAATCAGATTGGGCTCGGCGGATGCCGCTGCCTTTTACCAACTGAAGACAATGCTTCAGGGCGTGCTGGAGCGGGGTACGGCCCGCAATCTGAAAGCTCTCGCGCCTTATGCTGCCGGCAAGACCGGCACCTCGGACGACGAGAACGACGCTTGGTTCGTCGGCTTTACCAACGACATCACCGTGGCGGTCTGGGTCGGACACGACAATGCTGACGGCAAGCGCCGCACGCTCGGACGCGGGCAGACCGGCGCCAAGGTGGCAGCTCCCATCTTCAAGGACATTGTGGAAGCAGCCTGGAACAACGGTGTTCCGAAAGCTCCCTTGAGCCCGCCGTCCCCGCAGGCCGCCAAGCAGCTCATCGCCTTGCCGATCGACCTCAATACGGGTGACCGGCTAACCGAGGGCCAGCGCGGCGCGTTCATGGAGCATTTCCGGCTGAACTGGTTCGGGCGCTTGAGCGAGACCCAATACCGCCTCGTTCCGCAGGAAGAGGTCTATGCCCTGCGCAATCCGGACCCGTGGAGCGATGGCGACGAAAGCAACGGGTACAGCCCTTACGACGAAGCGCCTCATTCGGAGCAGAGCTGGCTCGACTCGCTGCGTCAGAATGCGCCGGCGCAGCGGCGCTCGGATCGGGCGTGGCGCTGGTGGTGGGAGGACGAACCTCGGCCGCGACCGCGTCGAGTCGATCCGGATTATCCCTGGGGTTATCAGCGGGTTTATTGATGAGAGCTTTTCATTCGTTGTGCTGGAGCCTGATTGGCTTGGCCGCCTTCTTCCTGTCTGCCGCCCAGGCTGAAGAGTTCCGGGTGGAGGAAGTGCCTTCCGCCACCGCTGTGGCTCCCGCTCAGATCAAGACGCGGACCGTGCTCTTCAGCGATCGTGGCAATGGCCGGAACGGCGATGGCGAGGCGAGTCTCATCCGCTTCGAGGACTGGGCTCGTGAACTGCCCTTGGAAAAGCGCTACTTGAGCCCTTTCCCAAATTACTCAGAACCCAACATCAAGGTTTCCGTTCATGGGATCGAGAAACCTTATACGGAGAAGCTCCACATTTATGTGGTGCAGACGCGCTTCCTGATCTCGAAGCCCGCGGAAGCCGTCGATCTCAGCCGCTTCACCAGTCTCGACGTGCTGCAGGCGATCGACCCCGCCATCAAGCACCGGCGCATCAGCGCCGATCAGGCGCGTCCCAACGTCGATCCGCAGAGCGCACATAACCGCCATCCGGGCCGGCGCTGGTGTGAAGCGCCGCAAAGCCTTTGCATCGAATCCCGCTTTCCGCTCGAGGGACGGCTGCCGGTGGGCATTCGGCTTGCCAACAAGCTGGAGGAGGGAGGAAAGAAGATCGCCGAGTTCATGGAGTTCCAAACTGAAATTCGAGTTCTGCCCCAGCAGGAGATCGATCAGGCGGGTCTTGCAAAACTCACCAACGTCGAAGCGCCGGTTGCTGGCGCGCTGGAACAGACCATTTTCGATGTGAACCAGGTGATGCAGTTCGGGAAACTGCTCGCGGTGCTGCAGCCTCACCCTGCGGATCGCTCGAAGACAGTCGCAACCGTTTTCATGGCGCTGGGGATCGAGACGGACGTGCTGCAGCAGAAGAAGGAATTCGCGAATGTTCCTGTGCTGCGCAACCTCATTCCCGTGCAGGTGCTCATGGGCAAGAGCTCGTTCAATTCCGGCAATTCCATCAGCGCGGGGCTGCCGAGCTATGTGCGCAACCGTATCCGTGCCATCGCCGAGTTGCTCGAGAGGTGATCCGGACAGGAAAAAGCCCCGTTCGAAAGGCGGGCTGAACGGGGCTACAAGTTGGCGGAGGCGGTAAGGGGTTGCGGGTGTGATGCCTCCGTACCAAGTCAAGAGTCCGGCATGAAACGTGGTTCCATAACCGACCGCTCGACGGCAGCTTGGCAGGTTCACGTTTTCTCGACTATGTGCTCTAGGATCGAACCGGCTGCACGGGGCAGCATTCCAGGGCTCATATTTTCGGCGAGGCTCCTCCCATGGCAAAGGCCATCCATTCCATGATCCGCGTTCTGAACGAGGGGCGCTCCGTGGATTTCTATGGCAAGGCCTTTGGCCTGGAGGTGGCGGAACGGCTAGGCTTCGAGGGATTCACCCTCGTTTACCTGAGCAATGCCGAGAGTGACTTCGAGGTCGAACTCACGATCAATCATGACCGCACCGAGCCTTATGCCCTGGGCGATGGCTATGGTCATTTGGCGGTCTCGGTAGACGATCTGGAGTCGGAGCATGCCCGGTTAATGGGGCTTGGCCTCAATCCCTTGCCGATCAAGGAATTCACACACCAGGGGAGACTCCTGGCGAAGTTCTTCTTCATTCAGGACCCGGACGGCTACAAGATCGAGGTGCTGCAGCGCGGTGGCCGCTACAAGTAGGGTGGGGAAGCATTGCTCATGACGATCCGCCCTATCATCCCTTTTCCGGATCCGCGCCTGCGCCTGGCGGCGGAGCCCGTCCGTGCTTTCGATAGTGAGCTTCGAACCCTGGCGCTGGACCTGACGGAAACCATGCGGGCGGCTCCTGGCATCGGGATCACGGCTCCCCATATCGGGGTGCTCAAGCGTCTCGTGGTCATTCAGCTCGAAACCGATGCCTCGGCTCGCATCTACGTGAACCCGCAGATCATCTGGCGCTCGCCCGAGACGATCCGGCATGTGGAGGGCAGCGTCTCGATGCCGGGCGTCACGGACGAAATCGAGCGGCATGCCCAGGTGCGTGTATGCTATCGCGATCTCGACGGCGTGGAGCATGAGGAGGAGGCAGAGGGCTTGCTGGCCGTCTGCCACCAGCATGAGATCGATCAACTCGACGGGATCTTCTGGATCGACCGCCTGTCGAAGCTGAAGCGGGATCGCCTGATCAAGAAGTTCGACAAGCTCCAGCGTCTGAGGGCGTGAGGGGGCTCGTCCCAAGTGGAGTTGCGCCTTCGTGTTTGAAATCTACCGCATCGAGACCGTCGCCTCGGAAGAGGCGGGGGGCGGAGTGATCCGCCGCATCATGGTCCGCACCGATTCCCTGGACAAGGCGAAGGAACGCGCGCTCAAGGTGTTCGCTCTCGCGCGCCGTCCCCAATCCCGCGATCCGGAGATCGAAGCCGTGCGCGTGCTGAATGGGGCAGGGCACGAGGTTTTCTCCATCAGCACGAGGGACTGAGCGAAGAGGATTTTTGTCCGGAAAAATCGGGTCGGGTCTGTGGATGGCGAAAACAACATTTGACAGCCCGCCCAATCACCGGTACGAGCGCGCCTCCACCGCAGAAATCGAAGCCCCTAGGGCCGATGCGCTGGAAGCAAAATGCGCGGGCGTAGCTCAGTCGGTTAGAGTGCCGGCCTGTCACGCCGGAGGTCGCGGGTTCGAGCCCCGTCGCCCGCGCCACTTTTTCCCTTATAGAACGTGTTCTCGGTGGAGCCTGAGGGCTGTGCCGCGTCTGCTCCTCCAGACGAACAAAGGAGTCCCGAGGGACTCCTTTGCCGTCTTCAAAGCTCCGCGTGAGAATCAGGCGATCCTGCCGCCGCCCTGCTTCGTGATGACGAGCACGGAGGGGCGGGTGGGCATGCCATCCTTGAAATCCGGCCAGCGGGTGATCGGATTCTCAAAAGTCGATGTCATGCCTTCCTCCGCCTCGCCGGGATGCTGCACTGCGAGGAACAGCGACTCGTCGTTCGGCGTGAAGAATGGTCCGCACAGTTCGCCGCCCACGGGTACGCGGAAGAAGTGCTTGGAGGTCCCGCGCTTCTCACCTTCCGTCTCGAGGGCCCAGAGTCCGTCCGCACGACCCGTCGCCTTGGCATTGTTGCCGTCGGTGGAAATCCAGAGGCGGCCCTGGCTGTCGATGGCGCAGTTGTCCGGCATCCCGAACCAGCCGTTCTTCGTGGTCTCCGACGAGAAGGTCGCGCCGACGGAAGCGACCGACGGATCGCCGCATTTCACCAGAACTTCCCAGGTGAAAGCGGTTGCTGCGTGGTTGCCGCCCTCAGGCATCATCTCGACGATGTGGCCGAATGCGTTGTTGGCGCGGGGGTTCGCCGCATCGACCTGATCTTCCTTGCGGCGCGTGTTGTTCGTCAGCATGACATAGACGCGGTTCGTCTGCGGGTTTGCCTCGATATCCTCGGGGCGGTCCATCTTGGTGGCCCCGAGAAGGTCCGCGGCGCGTCGGGTCTCGATCAGCACGTCGGCCTGGCTCCTGAAGCCGTTGGCTTCGGTGAGCGGTCCTTGACCATGGACGAGCGGCAGCCAGGTGCCCGTGCCGTCCGCATTATACTTGGCGACGTAGAGCGTGCCCTCATCGAGAAGGCCGAAATTGGCCGCGCGATTCTGCGGGTCGACCTTTCCTGCCGTCACGAACTTGTAGACGTAGTCGAAGCGCTCGTCGTCGCCGAGGTAGACCACGTAGCGGCCGTCGCCGTTGGTGATGCCGGCTGCGCCTTCGTGCTTGGTCCGGCCCAGCGCCGTGCGCTTCTTCGGCACGAAGTTGGGATCGAACGGGTCGATCTCCACCACCCAGCCGAAACGGTTCGCTTCGTTGGGCTCCTTCGTCACGTCGAAGCGGTCGTAGTACTTGCCCCAGGCATAGGCCGGCGTGCCGATGCCGTAACGCTTGTAGTTCTTGGCCTCGGCGTGGTCGTCGGCAAGCTTGCCCCAGAAATAGCCGTTGAAGTTCTCCTCGCAGGAGAGCCAGGTGCCCCAGGGAGTCACGCCGCCGGCGCAGTTGTTGATCATGCCGCGCACCTTTCGGCCGGTGGGGTCGGCAGAGGTTTTCATGCGCTCGTGGCCAGCGGCGGGGCCGGTGATCTCCGTGGGAGTATCGGCCGTAATGCGGCGGTTGTACTTGGAGTCCTTGACCACCTGCCACTGGCTGCCGGTACGGCGGATCTCGACGATGGCGCCGCCGTGGGCGGCAATTTCAATGTCGACCAGTTCCTTGGTCATCTTGCCGAAGTTGGCGTCCTTGGAATCCTGAACGCCGACACCTGGGAACATCAGTTCCTCGTTTGTGTACTCATGGTTTGCCACGAGCAGGCCGTGATCGGCGGAGCCGTTGATCGGGATGAAGCCGATGAAGTCCGTATTGTAGCCGAACTGGCGGGCCTGGCGCTCAGCCGTCTGGTTCATGGGGTCGAATTCGGGCGCATCGGCGAAGATGGGGTCGCCCCACCGCAGCAGAACCTGGACATCGTACCCTTCGGCCACATGGTGGGTCCCATCGACGCCGGCCTCAATTTCCTTGAAGTCGAAGGAAGCAGCCGCAGGCGTCTTGGCAGGCTGGGTCTTGGCAGCCAGCGCGCGGGTGCCGATCGTGGCGGAGATGGCGGCTACGGCAAGGGAGCCTCGCAGAAGATCGCGCCGGTTGAAACGCGAGGCGATGATCTCGCCCATGGTCAGGTTTGTCGTCGGGTTGACGCCGGCATCGCCGGAATCCTCCAGCTCGCTCGCGCGCAGGCGGACCTTGTGCTCGTCCATTTGGCTTCTCCGTTATCGGGGACGGAAACGGCTTAGAACCGTTCTATGTAAGCTGAGTGACAAGCTTTGGCCCCCAAACGATTGGCCGGGACAGGCTCCGCCGGATCGTGTATGGATCGACATATGACTGATGATACCTCCGCTCTTCGCCTCCAGCTCGCCGATCAATGGCAGAAGCTCGCCATCGAGCTGATCAAGAAAGGCCTTCCGGCCGAGACGATTTTCGAATCGCTCCTCACTGTGGGACTGGCGGGCCAAGTGGAGGTGTTGGGCAAGGAAGTGGCAGCCGCCCGGCTCGCGTCCATTGCCGAGCAGCTCTCCGATCAGGTCCGGCAGCAGAAGGAGGCGCTCAAGGAGGCATCCAACGCGACGAAGAACTGAGGCGTTCGTCGCCGGGCCTGTTCCCAAAAAAGTTGCCCGCCTCCCTCCAGCCGGTGCAACACCTCGCCAGACTGCCGCGTTAGGCTCAACAAGCCTTGTCCAACGTTGAGGTAATCTCCTCATGCAGCCGGCACTCGACAGCACGATTTTGGACCGTTTGATCTCGCGGGGACGCGAGCGGGGATATCTCACGACGGAGGATCTCCGGACGAGCCTCCCCGTCGAAAGCATGAGTGCGGAGGAGATCGCGCTGATCGTGGTTCAGCTGGAAGAGACGGGGATTGCCGTCGAACTTGAGGAAAGCCTGCTGTCGCTCCATGCCAATTCAGCGCCTTTGCCGAGGAAGAGTGCGGAGATCATTCCCTTTCCTGGCTCCCGCGCCGATCGCAGAAGCCCGATGTCAAAAGCTCTCCAGCCTGCAAAGCCGCAGGCACAGGAGCCGTCTCAGTCTACGGGCGACAGCGCACCCTACGCCGGCTGGATCGTTGTTGCAGCCGGTGGACTGGCCTTCGCGGTCTTCTCCCTGATCATCTACGCCACAGCCGGTTGAGCATACGGCAGCATCTTCAGCCGGCTCTGGCCAGCATGCGGCTGGGAACCCCGATGGGCTGATGTCTGGGAAGGGGGCTGACGGCCGGACCGGTGAAGCCGGTCGTGCTCAGGTCGTTCCACGTCTCTGACGAGAAGCCTGTATCGAGCATGGCGGTCTTCGGCTCGAAGAGTGAGCGGACAGCAGCCTTCACGTTGTATCCCAGAATGGGCTCGAACGATGCGGTGATCCTCGCAGGCGCTGGCAATGCGGGGGTGATCCTGGCAGGCGGGATCGGCGGTGAAATGCTTGCCATCCGGACGACCTGATCCTGCGGCCGCTGAGGGGGCAGGGGAACGGCGAGCGCGACGGTCGCGGGCGCGGCGGCCGCCACAACGATGGCCTGCGGCGGTGCGGGTGTCTGCGCCGGCTGTACGGGCTTTCGCCCAAAAACATTCGCCAGCAGGGAGCCGATCGATCCGCCGCCAGCAGAGGCTTGGGTGGCGAGAGCCGCGTTTCGGGCTGCAATCTCCATCCGCGCCTGCTCATAGCCGGGGAGCGGCCTGCCATCGGCGGGCAAGTGGACGGTCTTTCCGTCCGGGAAGAGGCGTGCGAGCTGCTGCTGGGACATGCGCGGCCACGCGCGCACGTTGCCCGTATCCACGTGCACGAAATCAGATGAGGCATAGTAGCCGACGCCGCCATATTGCATGCGCATGGCAATCTCGCGCAGGCGCTCGGTGGGCACGTCCGGCAGGCGAATGTCCATGGCCTTGCCCAGCATGTGCTGGCTGTTCTCGGCCACGCCGCCCGACCGGCGGCGCAGAGCCGCATTGGTCTCGGGCGAACGGTAGGACGAGATGATGTGAATCGGTTGCCGCGAACCGGATTCGCGATAGACCTCCCACAGGATGTCGAAGAGGCGCGGGTCCATTTTCGCAGGCTTGTCGTTGCGCCAGTCGCGCAGGAACCAGTTGAGCTGGGCCAGGGCATTCTCGTCGTATTGCCCGTTGCGCCGGAAGGTGACGGTGGTGCTGTCCTGGCGGTGGGTATGAACGAAGCTCAGCGTGCGTGTCTCACCCTCCGCCCATACGATCGTGTTCCAGGAGAGCAGGGCGAGGGCGCCGGCGGCTCCCGCCAGAAGGGACATCGCCCTGAGGACATAATTCCTTGGCCGCTCGCGGGTATCCGCGAGCCCATAGCCTGCCGAATGCTTGCCGAGCGACCGTATCGGTCGGGCCACGATGTCCCGCATTTTGGTTTTATCCCGCTTCCCTTGCGTGGGGTTTGGCGGTCAACCATGGCAAAAATAGGCTTAATACTTCGTTCTTACGGCTGGATCAGGCCCGAGGGGAATTCTGGTTTCTCTTCGATCCCGATCCGAGAACGACCACCTTCGTGCCGACCGGGGTGTGATTGTAGAGGTCGATGGCATCCTGATTGATCATGCGGATGCAGCCTGACGACACATTGGTGCCGATGGTCCATGGCTCGAAGGTGCCGTGGATGCGATAGAGCGTGTCCTTGTTCCCCTGCCACAGGTACATGGCGCGGGCTCCCAGGGGATTGCCGGGTCCGCCGGGCATGCCGAGACCACCCGGCAACTCGGCCATTTGCTCCAGCAGTTCGGGCTGGCGGTCGAACATCTCCTTCGGCGGATACCAGTCCGGCCATTCCTGCTTGTCCTTGATCACGGCGGTGCCGGACCAGCCGAAGCCCGAGCGTCCGACGCCGACGCCATAGCGGACTGCCATTCCGTCGCGCAGGACGAGGTAGAGATAGCGGCTTCCCGGATCGACCACGATGGTGCCGGGCGCCTCATCGGTCGCATAGGGAACGACCTTGCGCAGGTAGTTGTGGTTGACCTTCGAAAGGTCGACGCCGGGAACCGGGTACAGATCGTCGTCGATGGGCGCGTACATCGCCTGATAGGTCGAGCGCGAGACCGCCTGCTGGGCAAGGCTGGAGCGGGAGGGCAGGCCCGAGGCGAGGGCGGCGGCCGGAAGACCCAAGACAAAGGCGCGACGATTGAGGTCCATCTTCACTCTCCCCAAAGCTTCAACCTGGCAATAAGAAGACGCCGGACCATACGGCTCGGTTTCATGAAGCCTGGCCGGAGACGAGGGAAAATGCGGGGGTGCCGATGATGGAGAACATGTCGTGGACGTGGCTCGCGGGCATCGGACTGCTCGCGGTAGCGTTGATTGTCGCGCTTCTCTGGGCGCGCCGCGTGCGCTATCGCCGCACGCCGATCATGACGGCGAACGAGCGGGAGTTCTACCAGCGCCTGCTGAGAGCGTTCCCCGATTGCGAGATCTGGCCCCAGGTTCCGATCCTGGCTCTGCTGCGGCCAGATGCGAAGGAGGGAAGTCGAACCTTCTGGGTGGCGTTCAAGCAGATCTCCAACATGCGCGTGGATTGGGTGATTGCCCGAGACCTGGAGGTCGTCGCGGTGATCGAGCTCGACGACCGCTCCCATGATGCGAAGCGCGATGCCAGACGCGATCAGATTCTGAAATCCTGCGGCTACCGGGTGGTGAGATTCCAGTCGGGCAAGAGGCCTGAGCCGGAGCAGATTTACGAAGCCGTCTTTGCTGGGAGATAGGACGGTTCAGGCCTCCTGAAGCTCTCGAAGAATTCCTGCCGCAGAACGTCGGGTTCGCCGAGGTAGCGTGCGGAATGATGAAACGGCGTGACATTCGTTGCCCCCGCTTCGCGGGCGATGTCGCCCGCCTCCCATGCGGTGAGATGGCGGGACGCCGCGGCAAGGTGCCTGTCGCTCTCCAGGAACACCGCTTCGATGAAAAGCTGATCGGCCTTGTGGGCGAGCTTGAGGATCTTGTCTCTGTTCCCGGCATGGGGGGCGGCATCGGTGACATAGGCCACCACTTGTCCCGGTGCCACACGCAAGGCCCGGTGCTTGAGGTCGCCGAGGCTGATCGTCCTGTTCTCCGAGACGAGAATAGGGTGCTCATCAGGGAGCCCGCGGCGGACGGCTTTTTTGGCTTCGTTCAGCCATGGACCCGGAGGCAACCCCATCTCCGCCAAGACCCCGCGCCAAACATTCACCTGCATTACCTCCTTCAGCGCGAAAGCCAGGGATGGAATGCCGTGGTCGAGAGCCACGGACTCGATCCTGAAATCATCTTCGGACCAAGCGATGCCGTCGGGAAGTTCCGGTACTGGAACATTTCGACGGGAGAAGGCCTCGCGGGCATGAAATTCTGCGGCCCGCGCGAGGCGATTGCCGTCGTAATCCATGGCGCGCAGGCAAAAATCGACCGAGGTCTCGTCCAGCAGGTTCCAGGTGAAGCTGCGGATGCGGTGCTCGATCTGGTCCGAAAAGCCGACCGGGCCGATGAGGATCAGCGGCGAGGGGCGATGAAGGCACAGACGAAACAGGCGATCGAAGCCAGCGATGTGATCCACATGCATATGCGAGACGAAGACGTGGCTCACCCGCAGCAATTCGCGGGGCGAGAGAGGGCTCAAGTCACCGAGGTCGAACAGGATCGCCCGCCGGCCATGACGGAAGTCGATATAGATGCCTGGATCGCTGAAGGGGTCGTTTACGAGGCGGGGTTGGACAAGCCACGACATGACGGCCAACGGGCTCGGCAGGTCTCGTGTTCCCGAGACGTCAGACCGCCTTGCTCCCCTTGTAGCGGGCGAAGGATCGCTGACCGGAGGGGCCGAAGAGGACCACGTCGAAGGTCTCGGGCTCCATGCCTGATACGTCCATCCCTGGCGAGCCCACCGGCATGCCGGGCACGGCCAACCCCGTCGCGGCGGGCTTTTCGGCCAGAAGGCGCTTGATCGACTCTGCTGGCACGTGGCCTTCGATCACATAGCTGCCGATCGTGGCCGTGTGACAGGAGGCAAGATCCTGCGGCACGCCCAAGCGCGCCTTCACGCGATTGATCTCCGGCGACTCAACGACCTCGACCGTGAAACCTGCCGCGCGGACGTGATCCACCCAGGCCCCGCAGCAGCCGCAATTCGGATCCTTCGTCACCACCATCCTGGGCAGGGTCTCTGCGAAAGCCCCGCGCATGGCAACGGGCGACGCGATGAGCGCCGTCAGCAATGTCCGTCGGCTGATCGTTGGGCTAGGTCGCATGATCGAACCTCCATGGAATCATATTGTTCGTGGTGCACCTTTCCCCTATGGCAAGGTCAAGGTGGAAGGCCAAGGAACCGCATCCGGCACGCGGGACGCGGCTCCTCGGAGAGTTTGGAGCGACGGCGTTAGTCCTCGTCCGCCTCGTCCGGATCCGTCACGTCGACCAGGAACATGATGTAGGGACCTTCCTCTTCATCGTCGTCCTCGTCGTCTTCTTCGTCGAAATCGGCCCCTTCGAACTCGGCCTTTTCTTCCTCGGTGGCCGGCCGGACGTTCAGGGTGGCGATGCCGTCCCAGATGGGGGCGCCTTCGCTTTCCAGGTACTTGAGGTCTTCCTTGAAATCCTCGCTCATGAGGAGCTCGCGGGCTTCCTCCTCATCGGCATTGGTGATGGCAATCGGCTTGTCGCTGATTGTAAGCGTAAACATGTTTTGTCCTTTCCATTGGCCCGCAGGGATACCCGTTTAACGCACGACCCCGCTCGTTCGACGCAAAGCAGCATCCGGCGCAGGCGAGCCCCCCTTCCTGTACACGCTCCTTGGTCGTATTGACACTGCCAAGCACGGGATGGTCTCATTCCCTATAAAACACAATGCTCACAAGAGCTTGGAACGGGTTTTTTATGACGTAGGGGAAGGTGCCATGCGCGACAAGATCGCCAGCGCGGCGGAAGCGGTCGCCCTGATTCAGAACGGCGATACGTTCTGCACGTCGGGATTCGTCGGCATCGGAACGCCGGACGCCTTGCTGGGCGCTCTGGAACAGCGCTTCCTGGAAACGGGCGAACCCCGCAACCTCACGCTGCTTTTTGCGGCAGGCCAAGGGGATGGCAAGGACAAGGGGCTCAATGCCCTCGGCCATGACGGCCTGCTCAAGCGCGTCATCGGCGGCCATTGGGGATTGATCCCCAAGGTCGGAAGGCTCGCCCTCGAAGGCAAGATCGAGGCCTATAACCTTCCTCAGGGCGTGATTTCCCATCTCTACCGCGATATCGCGGCCGGAAAACCCGGCACCATTTCCCGGGTCGGCCTCGGGACCTTCGTAGACCCCCGGCTCGAAGGCGGGAAGATCAACGCTGTGACCACCGAGGATCTCGTCCGGGTGATGGAGATCGACGGGCAGGACTGGCTCTTCTACAAGACCTTTCCGCTCAACGTGGCCTTCCTTCGCGGGACGACGGCGGATCCCAACGGAAATGTGACGGCCGAACGGGAGGCGCTGCTTCTCGACAACCTCGCAATGGCAATGGCCGTGAAGAATTCCGGCGGCATCGTGATCGTCCAGGTGGAGCGCATCGCCCGTGCGGGTTCTCTCCATCCGCGAGAGGTGCTGATCCCTGGAGCTCTGGTGGATTGCGTTGTCGTCGCGGAGCCGGAGCTGCATCGCCAGACCTATGCGACGACCTATAATCCGGCCTTCAGTTCCGAGATCACCGTGCCACTCGACAGCGTCTCTCCCATGGCGCTTGACGAGCGCAAAATCATAGCCCGACGCTGCGCCCTTGAATTGCGGGCCGGCGCGATCGTCAATCTCGGCATCGGGATGCCGGAAGGCATCGCATCCGTTGCTGCCGAGGAGCGGATCGACGATTTCATTACCCTGACGGCCGAGCCCGGCGTGATCGGCGGGGTGCCCGCATCAGGTCTCGATTTCGGCGCAGCCGTCAATACGCAGGCCATCGTCCATCAGAACCAGCAGTTCGACTTCTACGATGGCGGCGGCCTCGATATGGCCTTCCTGGGCATGGCCGAGGCCGATGCAAGGGGCAACGTGAACGTCAGCCGCTTCGGCTCCCGTCTCGCAGGGGCCGGCGGCTTCATCAACATCAGCCAGAACGCACGCGCTGTGATCTTCTCGGGCACCTTCACCGCCGGTGGGCTGGAGATCGCCATTGAGAATGGTGAATTGCGCATCGTACAGGAGGGTAGGGCACGCAAGTTCATCGAGCATGTGCAGCAGATCACGTTCAGCGGCGCGGTAGCCGCAGAGCGCGGCAAACCCGTGCTTTACGTGACCGAACGCTGCGTGTTCCGCCTGCGTCTGGACGGACTGGAACTGCTCGAGGTCGCTCCTGGCATCGATCTGGAACGCGATATTCTCGCCCACATGGCCTTCAGGCCGATTCTTGATCAGGTGAAGACCATGGATCGGCGGATCTTCAAGCCGGGGCCCATGGATGTCAGGCGCAGCCTGCTCGATCTCGATCTTACGGATCGGCTGGCTTACGATGCCGATCGCAATATCCTCTTCCTGAATTTCGAGGGTCTGCATGTACGCCGCAGGGAAGACATCGCCAAGATCCGCGACACGGTCATGGCGCGGTGTCGACAGATCGGGCGCCGGGTCGCCGTCGTCGTGAATTACGATGCCTTCCAGATCGCGGACGATATCGCCGACGATTACGCGGCCATGGTGGGGAAGTTGGAGGAGGATTATTACACCAGCGTTTCCCGCTACAGCACCAGCGCGTTCATGCGCATCAAGCTCGGACAGGTGCTTACCCGCACCGTGCGGCCGCACATCTTCGAGAGCAAGGCCGAGGCCCAGGCGTTTCACGAACAGACCTGAAATGAACAGGCCGGGCATGAGCCCGGCCTTGGATGGTTACTGCACACCCTTTTTCTTCAGCCAGGCCTGCATCTCTGCGATCTCACGCTCCTGCTCGCGGATGACATCGGTGGCCCATTTGCGCACCTGCTCGTCCTTGGCGTTCTGCAGCGCTACCTTCGCCATATCGATGGCTCCCTGGTGGTGCGGGATCATGCCGCGCACGAAATCGACGTCGGAATCGCCGGTGTAACGAATGTCCATGTCGCGATGCATCTTCGCATTCGCTTCACGGTACCCCTTCGTGGCCGCGCTGTCGGTCAATTGATGGGTCTGCATCGGCGTAGAATGGCCGCTGTGGGACTGGGCGAATGCAACAGCCGGCATAAGGAAGAGGCCGGTTGCGATAAGGGAACGAAGGCTCATCTCAAACCTCCTGATATGAGAGAAATTGGGGCACGTGGGTTCGCTCGTGGCGAGCAAGGCGGGTTCATCGGTCGGCAGAAACTAGCTGAGCCGGGTAGCCTGCATTCTCCAGAGCCGCCAGCAGCAAGGCTTCACTCTTGTCCGATTCAACGGTGATCGTGCGGGTTTCAAGGTGGCCTTCGATTCGCGCCTGCGGGTCGAGCTTCTGAAGGGCCTTTGTGACAGCCCCCAGGCAGCCGCCGCAGGTCATTCCGGGAACATGGAAATGATGCATGGCAGGGTCCTTTTGATTCAAAGCCCCACCTTTCTAGAGCTTCCAACCATGGTAAGGTCAAGCGACCCGATATTTCCGGGGATTAGGCCCCGATCCCAGGCTCGTTCAGCCTGAAGAAAAGTTCAACAAGCGCGGATCGCAGCTATCCCACGGGGTACTGATAAGGTTATATGCCATCGTTCCCGGCAAGCTCAGAGGCCTGCAGAACCGATCGTGTGCATGGTGGAAGAATGAAGAAGGTTGTAACCCATAGCGGCACATTCCATGCGGATGATGTCTTTGCTTGCGCGGTTCTGCGTGCCGCCCTTGGGACCTTCGAGTTCGTTCGCACCCGCGATAGGGACATCATCGCCTCCGCCGATATCGTATTCGACGTAGGCGGCGTCTACGATCCCGCCAAGAAACGCTATGACCACCATATGCGCGATCTTCCGCGCCGGGAGAACGGTACGCCCTACAGCTCCGTCGGCCTGATCTGGCGCGAATATGGCCGCGTTGCTTTGGCCCGTTTCGTGCCCGGGATCGAGGACAGCACCCTCGATGAAGTGTGGCAGGACATCGATACGGGCATCGTCCTGGCCATCGATCTGGCTGATAACGGCGTCTCTACGGCAAGCCCCGGCCATCTCGCGCTGCTGATCGAGGCTTTCAATCCCACCTGGGACAGTCGGCAGACCTATGACGAGGCTTTCGAAGAGGCGGTCATTCTGGCGCGCGGCATCCTGGAGCGGGCCAGCCGTCAAGCCCATGCAGAAGCGAAGGCCGCGGCTTCGGTGCTCACTGCGGCGCGATCGGCAAAGAACCCGCATATCATCGTGCTCGACCGCAAGTTGCCCTGGGAAAAGGCTGTGTTCGACGGTGGCCTCGACGACGTGCTCTTCATCATCTATCCGAACGAGGATTTCACCTCCTGGTATTGCCGCACGGTTCCGCCTGAGCCCAACTCCTTCGGGCAGAGACTGTCCGTGCCGGAATCCTGGCGCGGACTGCAGGAGGAGGCCTTCTCCAAGGCTGCGGGAATACCCGACGGCGTCTTCTGCCATCCGAGCGGCTTCATCTGCGGCGCCCGGTCCCAAGCCTCGGCTATTCGTCTGGCGGAACAGTCGATCGCCCTCGGCCGGAAATCAGGGGCAGCCTGATCGTCACGGCGCGGCTTCCATCCGCAATATCTTAAGTGGAGACCCCATGTTCTTGACCAACCAGGATAAAGTCGAGCTGACCGAGTGGCGGCGTGATCTGCACCGCCATCCGGAAGTGTCGGGAGAAGAGGCCGAAACGGCTCGACGGGTGCAGGCCTTGCTGGCGTCTGCAGGCGCAGACAGGATCATCAACAACATCGGTGGTCATGGTGTGGCCGGTATTTTCGAGGGCCGCGAGCCCGGACCGACGGTGATGTTCCGCGCGGAACTCGATGCTCTGCCGATCGAGGAGATCTCGGACGCGCCGCACCGGTCAAGCATACCCGGCAAGGCGCATCTGTGCGGCCATGACGGACATATGGCGATTCTCGCAGCCCTTGCCCGCGGCTTGAGCCGCCAGCGTCCGCAGCGTGGCCGCGCCATTCTGCTCTTCCAGCCTGCCGAGGAGACGGGAGCGGGAGCCGCCGCCGTCGTGGCCGATCCGAAGTTCCGCGAGATCGCGCCTGACTTCGTTTTCGCTCTTCATAACCTGCCGGGCATGAAGTTCGGT
The DNA here is from genome assembly GCA_035645515.1 of Microvirga sp. Classification (GTDB taxonomy): domain Bacteria; phylum Pseudomonadota; class Alphaproteobacteria; order Rhizobiales; family Beijerinckiaceae; genus Microvirga. Next base: position 217,879 of record DASQML010000016.1, on the reverse strand, counting down.
CAGGTCGCGCTCGTCGAAGGGCCCGTAAGCTGTGCCTCGCGCGGCATGCGCATCGTGCTGACGGGCAAGACAGCCCACGCCTCGATGCCTGAGACCGGAACATCGCCCGTCAACGCGGTTGCACGGCTGATGCCGGCGCTGACGAGCCTGGGCCGTGGTGGTCCCACGGACGAGGGCTTTACCCTTGTCACCGTCACCCATGCGCGAATCGGCGAGCCGGCCTTCGGCATCGCGCCGGCTCACGGCGAGATCTGGGCAACGCTGCGCACGTTGACCGATGCCGGGATGGAAGCGCTGGTGTCGAAGGCTGAACTCCTGGCAAACGAGGCCGCGCGTGAGAGCGGCCTGTCCATCGAAATCTCCTACAACGACATCTTCCGCCATTGCGAGAACGCGCCCGAGGCGGTTGCGCATCTGCGCCGCGCGCTCGATGCCGAAGGTGTGCCGCATGATCGGGGCGATCTGCCCATGCGCCCGTCCGAGGATTTCGGGCATCTGGGAGCCAATGCGCCGGCTGCGATGTTCTTTCTCGGTGCCGGCGAAGAGCATGCAGCTCTTCACAACCCCGACTACGATTTCCCGGACGATCTGATCCCAATCGGCGCAGGCGTCTTCATGAGGACGTTGCGCGATCTTCTGGGATAGTTCGCGCCGGTCATACAACGATGGCGGCACTCCTGATTTCAGCAACCAGGAGTGCCCTGATATGAGACGCCGAGGTGCCTATCAGGCTGCGCGGTTGACCCGTTGAGCCGTTTTTTCCACGTTCTCGGTCTGAAGGGACACCACCCTGCTGGCCTCGTCCGCCACTTGAAGGGCAAGTTCGGCAATGCGCCGGCTGTTGTCGACGGTCTGTTCGACGTTTTCGCGGATCAGCGAGCTTTGCGCGGTGATCAGATCAGCCATGGACCGGCACTGGGCGAGGGCGGTCAATCCATCGATGTTTCTTTGGAGACGCTTCTGGCTCAGCTCAAAGCACTCACGGGAAACATCTTGAATTCCGCGCGCTAGTGCCGTGCCGGATTGCGCGGCAATCTGGAAGCTGCGCGAGGCATCGCTGGTGAGGCCCCGACGCTCTCCGCTCGGCCGGTCAAGCATCTGCATAGCTTGCCCGGTTGAATGTCGGGCCAATTCAGAGAATGTCCGGAGGCTGGTCTCAAGAGCGTCCTGGATGGCCCGCGCAATGGTCTGGGCGCTCTCGGCTCCAGCCCTCATGGTGTCGACCACGTCGACGGCGGCGCGCTGGGTCGCTTCGCTCCGCTCCCGGCTTCGCTGGGCCTCGATCCGCCTTGTTTCGTCGATACTTGCCATTTGGACCTCCACCTCCTCGACAACCGCTGCCGTTTCCTCCTCGCTGAGGATCTGGAGGACGGCTGGGAGCAGCTCCTTCTTGTCGTCGCGGATATGCTGCTGAAAAACCTTCCTCAATCGAGCGATCTGCGTCAGAAAATCGCTGCTGTTTTTCGGCATGCTCTCCAGCTCGGCGAGGAGCGCACTGGTTTCCTGATTGTCATTGACCGCCATCTGCACGAGATCGTTCATCCCGTGCCGCATTAGAACCGGAAAAAGGTGCTGCTCCTGAAGAGACGCGAGAAGTTCAAGTTCCTCCTTCAGCTCCGTGAAGAGGCGCTCTCGTGTTTTGACTGCAGTATCGGAAGTGGCGAGAAGCTTGTCGAAGAGCTCGTTCGCCTTATCAGGCGGAGTTTGGCTGAATCGTCTGGTCGTTGGCATCGTGCCTCACTGTTGTGAAAAGATCGGTTTCAAGTGACTCGAACGCGCCCTACCGACTCGATCATCGTCGTGATGCAAGCCGCAAGGCTTCACCCCTGCTGAAAAGCGAAGAAGGGTAAAACCTAATAATCGTGCTCAATGCCCGGCGTTCCACTGACGCCTGGATGCACAGCATATTCTTGCTGCGATTTTCCCGTTGGGGGAGTTTGGACGAGAGCACAGCGTAATTAATAATATCAATCTATGTTCATTTCTTGACGCAATGCGAAAAACTTGACGATGGTGCTGGTTGCAGCCGCAAAACACCTTGAGGGTTCAGCCCCCTCAAGGTGATAAACTTACGGTATATACGACAGGTCGCTTAGCGAGCGCTTCAGGGCCGCTTCGGAATTTCAAGTCCGCGCTGCACCGCCGGACGTGCGAGGCCGCGCTCGAGCCAGGCCGGGACGTTCGTGAGCGTCTCAAATTCCACAAGATCGCCTGCGCCGTAGAAACCGACAAGGTTGCGCACCCAGCCGAGCAGGGAGATGTCGGCGATCGTGTAGTCGTCGCCCATGATCCATTGACGGTCCCCAAGCCGCTTTTCGAGCACCCCGAGTAGGCGTTTCGATTCAGCGCGATAGCGCTCGAGCGGCCGCTTGTCCTCGATCTCGCGCCCCGCGAACTTGTGGAAGAAGCCGAGCTGGCCGAACATGGGCCCCACCGCCGCCATCTGGAAGAACACCCATTGGATGGTCTCATAGCGGCGTGCCGGATCCTTCGGCAGGAGCTGTCCGGTCTTTTCGGCGAGATAGAGCAGGATTGCGCCGGATTCGAAAAGGCCAAACGGCTTTCCTCCAGGGCCGTCAGGATCGATGATGGCCGGGATCTTGCCGTTGGGGTTAAGGGAGAGGAATTCCTCCGTCCAGGTCTCGTTCGCGCCGATATTGATCGTATGCGGCTCGTAGGGCAGGCCGATCTCCTCCAGCATGATGGATACCTTCACCCCATTGGGCGTCGGCAGGGAATAGAGCTGCAGCCGATCGGGATGGGCTGCGGGCCAGCGGCGGGTGATCGGGAAGGCGGAGAGGTCGGTCATGAAATGCTCCGGATGCCATGCCTGCGGTCAAGCCCAGGCTTCTCTGAACTGTTAACCGCTGGTCCGATTCAAGGAAAGAGGAGCGGCGTGGCTCTCGACGACCGTAGCCCCGACTTCCGCAGGGAGCTGGTCTCGATCTGCGTGCAGCGGGCAGCCCTGAGTACGCTCACTCCCTGCCTTTGAAGAGCAGCGTCGTGTTGCCGCCGATGCCGCTCGATGCGACGGGGCGCTTGGAAGCGAGGAGCGCCTCCGCTTTTTCGGAAGGGAAACGGCTCTGATAGATCTCGAGCCAAGCGATGCGCGAGGAGGGCACCGTTCCATCCCCTGGATAGGCCTCCTGCTTCGCGCCCGTCGCTTTCTCGAAGAACGACGGATCAGTGAAAGAGTCCACTACGCGGTTCACGAGCCTCGCAAGTGCCTTGTCGCTCTCCGAATAGAGGTCGATGCCCTGCGTGCGCGCCAGTTCCGCGATGGCGATCAAAGGTTCGGCGGCGAAGTTATGATAATCGCGGGCGCGCTTGGCGCGTTTCATCTCAAGGGGGAGAGTGCCGTCCTTGGTGATCTGCCTGATGCCGATGCGGGCGCTGTCGGCACCCCAGTTGATGAGCTTCCTGTCGTTTGTGGCAACGCCGGCGGCAATGGCGCTCAAGCCGTTCCAGTAACGATGATTGTTGCGGCCCGAGACGCCGTCGTTCTTGTCCATGGCAGCGGCCACCTGCTGCCCCAGCTTGTTCAGCCAGGCTTCTATACGCTTCTTCTGCTCGCTCGGCAGGCCGGGGGCGTTGCGGATCTGGAGGTAGGCCAGCGCGATGCCGCCAACGGCCTGGCCCTGATTGTGGCTCGCTTGCCGGGAGCGCATGTCCGTGAGCGCGTCCGCCTTGGCCCAGCTGTCGAGCCAGCTTAACGCGCAGGCAGCAGCTGCCGTATTCTTCGGGTCCGAGCGCACATAGGCATTCGAAATCTTCACCAGCGCCCTGCCGTAGTCCCGCAAAGGCTCCACGGCTTCGGTGTATTCCTCTTCCGCCTCTTCATCGATCGTCGCGCGGCTGGCATCGTCCTGGCGGTATTTGCTCTTCACATCGAGGGTGACGAGCGGCTCGCCCGGCGTTTCACAATCGTAGCGAGGCGTTTTCTGCAGATTGTCGGCAGCCGGAGGCGGGATCAGGTATCCCACCCCCTGAGCCCAGGCTGGCGCCCCCGCCACCAGGGCGCAGAGAAGCGAACCTCTGGTGACGCATCGGCTCAGAGCCTTGCGCAATGCAGTTCGCGGATCCCTTGCCATTCATTCCTCCTTCTCCACGTCCCGATCAGGAACTAGTCCGAGGGAGGCGGGCTGCAAGGGTGTCGATCAGGTGTCGCGCTCCGGGACGATACGTCCACGGTTGACCATTCGGGGCAAGGCGTCCTGCCGGGTTCCTGCAACCACGACGATGCGTTTTACCTCGCCTTTCAGATAGGCCTGAAGGAAGCGGTCGTAGTTTTTGAAGGAGATGCAGCCGTTCGAATCTCCGTTCGGGCCGAGCATGTAGGTGTGGGCCAGAATGCCGTCGCGGCCGTGGATGGCTGCGCTGCCGCCCACCGGGTTCATGCGCAGCGCCCGCACGCCGTGGAACAGCGCCTCGCGCTCGCTGAGAATGTAGGTGCCCGGCGGCGTCGGGCCCTTCATGCGGACATGCACGAAACGGGGATCGTCGAGCTTGTCGCCAAGGCCAGAATGCGCCTCCAGCCGCTCGCCGTTGGGCATGATGACCACTTGCGCGCTGATGTTGTAAACCGCTGTCCTGTTATCGACATCCGGCATCGCATCGAAGCGCGAGCTTGGAGCGATGCTCGCAGGGGTCACGGCGGCGTAGCTCATCGCGTTTTCAGGCGGAGCCGCCGGCTTGATGCCGAACAGCTTCTCGAAGAAGGACGGATTGTTCGTGGGCGCGCTCGGCTGCACCATGCTAGCAGTCTGAGCGGGGGCGGCTGGTACCCGCGCAGCCTTCGGGGTCTCGGCCCGAGGTTTTTCAGGGACCTTCGCGAAGCGGAACTCGGCAGGGCGCGGAACGGGCAGGGGAATCGGCTGAACGGTCTGTGCCACGGTCTGCTCGGCCGGGGGCGCCGGCAGCTGTGCCTGTCCCTGAGATGAGGGAGGCACAGCTGCCGCAACGTGTGTCTGGGCAAAAGGCTTGAAGGTCGTCGGGAGCGGAGTGTTTTGGCCGAAGCTGAGCGCTTCAGCACTCAGGGTCAGCTTTGGATCGACGATCTCCCGGTTGTGCTCCTGCATAATGTCGAGAGCGGCAATCATCCGAACCGGCTCGCTCGAAGGAGCCGATGCCTGGACGCCGGTGGGCCGATCGGGAAACTGCATCTTCGCGAAGAAGACGACAGGGCTCATCGAGATCGCCACAAGAGCCGCCGTCAGGAAAAGACCTCTCCGGTTCTTCCGCTTTGCGCGGCGGCCTGACGAATAATGATAATGCACCATGGCGAACTCTACGCAACGACTCGGCCGCGCATGTTCGCAACATCGTCGAACCGGCGCGAAGCAACACTTTGATATGCACCGATTGAACGACGGTTTGGTTAAAACATGGATAAGATCGTTCGCTTCTCCGTATATCTTCGAGGTCTGTATGCGCTCTCCGGCAAGGGAAGAAGAGGGGCGGTGCGACTCCTCGACCGCATCGCGCCGGCAGGTCGAGATTCATCTCGAAATGACAAGACACGCTATTCCGGAAGCCACGCCGCGATCTGCTGCGGTGTCAGGTTCGACCCGCACAGGACGGTCGCCACGCGTGCGCCCGCATAATCCTGTCCCCGCGCGAGGATCCCTGCGAGACCTGCGGCGCCCGCCGGTTCGACCACCTGACCGAGATGCCGCCGGACGAGCCTCATGGATTCGAGGATCTGCTCGTCGCTGACGAGCAGAACTTCATCTATGGTAGCCTTCATGCATGCGACGGCGAAGGGCACCGGAACCCGGACAGCAATGCCGTCCGCGATGGTATCGGCTGTCGGCGTTTCCTGCGGCTGGCCCGCCGCGAAGGAATGAGCCATGCACGGTGCTCCCTCGGCAGCGACGGCAATGATCCGGGTCTGCGGTGACCGGTGCCTGAGCCAGGATCCCATGCCTGTTGCGAGCGCTCCGTTGCCGAGGGGAACGAATACCGCATCGGGCGAGGGCAGCGCGTTCGCGATCTCCAGCGCGATCGTGCCTGCCCCCTCGGCGATGGCCGGCTCCGCCCCGTCCTCGACGAAGCGGAAGTTCTGGTCGGCAGCGAAGGCCCGCGACTCGGCCTTGGCGGCATCGAGATCCCGCCCGTGAAGCACGACCTCGGCTCCAAGCCGGCGCATAGCTTCGATTTTGAGAGGATTTGCCGCCTCGGCGGCAAAGACAATGACCCGGTGTCCCGCCCGGACGGCCGCATAGGCAAGGCCCTGGCCGAAATTGCCGGCGGAGGCCGCGACCAGGGTGCTGCCTTCGCCCAGCTCGCGCGCGACAAACAGGCTGGTGCCGCGGCCTTTGAAGGAGCGTATCGGATTGTCGGTCTCGTCCTTCAGCCACAGGGACATCCCGATGTGCCGGTCGAGATCAGGCGATGTCCGCAAAGGCGATTGCAGGAAGACAGGCGGAATGAACTGGCTTGCCTTGGCGATCCGGGAGGGAGATAGGGAAATCGTGTTCATGATGCGAGACTAGCAGGATCTTGCGCCGCTTTTCCCTCAAAATTCGCTATGAATGATCCGCAAGGCTGCTTTGGACGCTTCCGTTTTGCAGGTTTTCCGCATGAACGACCTTGATGCTCTCGATTTGCGCATTCTCGATATCATCCAGGAGGACGCGGAGCGGTCGAGTGAAAAGATTGCCAGCGAAGTGGGGCTTTCGGCTTCCGCCGTGCAGCGGCGGGTGTCACGCCTGAAGAAGGACGGCGTTATCGAGAAGATCGTCGCTCTGGTCGAACCACGTTCGGTGGGGCGAACGGTGACCGTGCTTGTGGAGGTTGAGATCGACAACGAGCGCCGCAGCGCCTTGGAGGGCTTCCAGCGCTGGGTTGCCGAAGCGCCGGAGGTGCAGTCTTGCTGGTACGTCACCGGTGACGCGGACTACGTCCTTCTCGTGTCCACCCGTGATCTCGACGGCTACAACGCTTTCATCGACCGGCTGATGAAAGAGCAGCCGGTCGTGCGAAAGTACAAGAGCTTGATTGCTCTCAAGACGATCAAGCGCGGTCTCAAGATAGCGACGGATCCAGATTGACGCAGCCTCGGCAATCATCGCCATGAGGCAAAAGGCAGCAGAGCGGTCTTTCTTCGCTGCCGGTTCGGGGCGATGACGAAAGGGGCATCCGACGTCCAAACAGCAGGGGCTTTTTGAGGACCGAGCCGCTTGCGAGCATCAGAAATGGGCAAGGCCGTGTTCTTTCGGCAATCATCGCCCGTACTCGCGCGACACGTGGATCGGAGCGGGCGCCGCTTCAGGGCTGCATGCACTCCCGTTAACTGTCGCAGTAGATCGTCCGCCCTGAAAAACAGTTTCGATTGACTTACAACGTCCATCGCGGAATGCTGGTGTATTCCACTCTGAGACAGTAATGGCGGATTGGACGTCGCCGGAGGCGACCGCCCGAAGGCATGATGCCGCTCCGCCATTCCGGTGCGAACCCGGTCGATTTTCCATTCTTCATTTCAGGACCAGGACTTCCCGCTGGGCCGGCAGGTGCCGGGGCCGCGGTGATGAAAGACGTAAGACTTGCCATGCTCACGGTCTACAATTGCATCGTTTCGGATCATGACCTTCGGCTTGTCGCCCTAGCAGTTCTGGTGTGCGGTCTCGCCTCCCTGACAGCAGTTCATCTTCTCCATCATGTCCGCCGGTCGGAGGGCGCCCGTTATGGGATCTGGCTTGGCATTGCGACCGTCTCCACCGGGTTTGGTATCTGGGCCACGCATTTCATCGCCATGCTGGCCTTCTCTCCAGCCTTGCCGACGGGATACAACGTCGCCCTGACGGTCATTTCCCTGCTGGCTGCCCTCACGTTGACGGGCTTGGGCTTCTGCATTGCTCTCATGCCCAGATTTGCCGGCGCGACGTGGCTCGGAGGAGCGGTCGTAGGAGGCGGTATCGCCGCCATGCACTACACCGGGATGGCTGCCCTCGAGATTGCCGGCACCATCGTTTGGGACCGGACGCTGGTGATGGCCTCCATTGTGCTTGGCGCTGTGCTTGGTGCCGCCGCCCTGGCGGCGGGTCTCAGGAACGATCTGGCACGCTCCAAACTCGCCGGGGCCCTGCTGCTGACGCTCGCGATCTGCAGCCATCACTTCACCGCCATGGGTGCTGCCGCTCTCGTACCCGACGGTAGCATCGAGCTTTCGCCGCTGGCCGTTTCGCCTCACTGGCTGGCCATCGGGGTGGCTTTCATCAGCCTCGTCATTCTCCTGCTCGCCTGCACGGCCTTGGGTCTCGATCTTAGGGAGCGTCGGCGCACGCTGCTCGAGATGGAGCGGATGCGTGATCTCACCGATGCTGCGGTCGAAGGGCTTGTCCTCTCCAGGAATGGGACGATCGTCTCCGTCAACAAGAGCTTCGCGCGGCTGGCCGATCTCCGGCCCGAGCAGATCTGCGGCCGGAATCTGGAATCCTGCGTGCCCGACGCTGCGAAGCTCAGAACGCTTTTCAACGACCTGGGGCAGGCGGTCGAGGCCGATCTGCGCGATCGTCACGGCGCTTTGATTCCGGTCGAGTTGATCGCCCGCCAGATCACGTATGACGGCCATCTGCACAACGTCGTGGCGTTTCGCGATCTGCGCGACCGCAGGAACGCCGAGGCCCAGATCCGCTATCTGGCCCACCATGATCCGCTGACCGGGCTGGACAACCGGGCGAGCTTCGACCAGCGGCTCGATCGCGAGATCAAGCTCCACCACCGGGCCGGTCAGTCTTTGGCGCTGATGTGCCTGGACCTCGACGGCTTCAAGGAGGTGAACGACCTCCACGGCCATGCCGCGGGGGATCAGGTGCTCAAGGACATCGCCGAGCAGTTCTCCGCCATTCTGGCGGACGATCAGATGCTGGCCCGCCTTGGCGGGGACGAGTTCGCCATCATCGTTCCTCAGGTGACGGACCCCGCTCACGTCGGGCACTTGGCGGAGAGGCTCCTGAGGACGCTGACGAGCGGGGATCGAACCAAGTCTTCTGCCGGTCTCATCTCCGCCAGCGTCGGCATTTCCTTTTATCCATCGGATGCCAAGGACCGTACAGAGCTTCTGTCCAACGCCGACACCGCGCTCTACCGCGCAAAGCAGGAGGGCAAGGCCACGTACCGCTTCTTCGAGGCGGCGATGGGCGCCCAGATCCGGGAGCGCCGCAGCCTCGAACACGACCTGCACACGGCGATCGAGAATGGCGAGCTGAGCCTGGTCTATCAGCCGCAGGCGCAGGTGGAGACAGGAGCGGTCCTCGGCTTCGAGGTTCTGCTGCGCTGGACTCATCCGGTGCGGGGCGTCGTACCTCCTTCGGTCTTCATTCCGATCGCCGAGGAAAGCGGGCTGATCCTGGCGATCGGCGAATGGGTGATGCGCCATGCCTGCCGGGAGGCAGCCTCCTGGCCGCGCCCGTTGAACATCGCCGTCAACGTTTCGGCCTTGCAGTTGAGCAGCGACAGCTTCCCGCACATGGTTCAGAGCATTCTGGAAGAAGCCCGTCTCCCGCCTGAGCGGCTGGAGATCGAGGTCACCGAGACCTCCCTGATCCGAGATCCCCATCGCGCACTGCTGACCTTGCAGAGGCTCAAGAGGCTCGGGGTCAACATCGCCATGGACGACTTCGGGACGGGCTATTCCTCCCTGTCGAACCTCCAGGCCTTCCCGTTCGACAGGATCAAGATCGACCGTTCCTTCGTTCAGGCGATCCACACGAAGCCGCAGGCGGCCGCCATTGTCCGGGCGGTGCTGGGCCTCGGGCGCGGCCTGGGCCTTCCGGTCATCGCCGAGGGTGTGGAGACCCCGGAGGAGCTGAGCTTCCTCGGCCTCGAGGGATGCACCGAAGCTCAAGGCTATCTGTTCAGCCGTCCCCTGCCGATCGGCGAGCTGGTTTCGCTGATCCGCGACAACCTCCCGGTGCTCCCAAGGGCGCTGAGCGCCGCAAGTTAGCAGCTTGGCTCAGTGAATGATCGCGCTCAAAGTGCGGCGCGGCCTGCGCAACAGGCGCAGCCGCAGGTGCTTCCGCTGTTCCCTTTGAGCCGCTTCCGGCAAGCGTCTGTTCCAGTAGGGAGCGGCATACCAGCCCCATGCTTCCGGCATTTGCGGCGTGTACCGGGTTGGGCTATCTGCGATCATGGCTTTGCGCGACTTCCTCCTGATGTTCTTCGTCTGCTTCGTGTGGGCAGCGCATACCGTCGTCAGCAAGCTGGTTGTGTCGGGCATGGAGATCCCGCCGCTGTTCTACGCGGCGATCCGCTTCGGCATCGTGGCCATTGTCGCCCTGCCATGGCTGCTTCCAGCGCCGAGACCCATATGGCGCATGCTGACGGTCGGGTTTCTGATGGGCGGGGGCGGCTTTGCCCTGTTCTTTCTCGGCATCAGGACGGCAAGCCCTTCCAGTGCCGCGGTCGTGAGCCAGCTCGGGCTCCCGATCACGACGCTCCTCTCCGTCGTCATGCTCGGTGAGAGGATCCACTGGAGGCGGGGGGCGGGCATCGTCCTCACCTTCATCGGCGGTTTGCTCGTCATGTGGGATCCGAGCGGCGGGTTTCCTCTGTCCGGCGGCCTCCTCCTGATTCTGCTCTCGACCTGCACCGGTTCGCTTGCCGCGGTCATGATGAAGCAGATCAAGGGCGTCCGGCCGCTGCAGTTCCAGGCTTGGATCGGGCTCGCTTCCGTGGTGCCCCTCGTTGGCCTCACGACGGGACTGGAGACGGGCCAGGCCGCCCAAGCCATGCAGGCCGGATGGGCCTTCGTAGCAGCCCTTTTGTTTTCCGCCCTCGTCGTCTCCCTGGTCGGCCACACGATCTATTATGGCCTGATCGGCAAATACCCCGCCAACCTGATCGCGCCTCTGACGATCATGAATCCGCTGCTGACCGTGGCGATGGGGCTGATCGTGACGGGTGATCGCTTCGATGCCCGGATGGCTCTTGGGACGGGCCTTGCTCTATGCGGCGTGCTGATCATAGCGCTCAGGCGCAATCACGTCATGCCGCTCGCCTCCGTGCTGTGGGGCCGCTTTCGCTGAGGAGGCCGGACCGTCATCGCCAGCCCAGGGCCGGAGCGACATGCTTCAGGATGGCCTCGATGACATGGGCGTTGTAGTCGACGCCGAGCTGGTTCGGCACGGTCAGGAGCAGCGTATCGGCCTCTGCGATCGCCTCATCCGCCCTGAGCTCCTCCACGAGCCTGTCCGGCTCGGCGGCGTAGGAGCGGCCGAAGATCGCGCGCATGTTGTCGATGATGCCGATCTGGTCGCCGTCCTTGCCATGCCCGAAATAGGTGCGGTCGCGGTCGTTCACGAGGGCGAAGATCGAGCGCGAGACCGAGACGCGGGGCTCGCGGACATGGCCCGCCGCCTTCCACGCCTCCCTGTAGCGGCGGATCTGCTTGGCCTGCTGGACATGGAAGGGCTCGCCGGTCTCATCCGCCTTGAGGGTCGAGCTCTGGAGGTTCATGCCGTGCTGCGCGGCCCACACCGCGGTCGCGTTGGATGCGGATCCCCACCAGATGCGCTCGCGCAGACCTTCGGAATGGGGCTCGAGGCGAAGCAGGCCGGGCGGATTGGGAAACATCGGGCGCGGGTTCGGTTGGGCAAAGCCCTCGCCCCTGAGAACGTCGAGAAGCACTTCCGTATGATGGCGGGCCATGTCGGCGTCGCTTTGGCCCTCTTCGGGCGCATAGCCGAAGTAGCGCCAGCCGTCGATCACCTGCTCGGGCGAGCCGCGGCTGATGCCGAGCTGGAGCCGCCCGCCGCTGATTAGATCGGCCGCGCCCGCATCCTCGGCCATGTAGAGAGGATTTTCATAGCGCATGTCGATGACGGCGGTGCCGATCTCGATGCGGCTCGTCTTGGCGCCGATGGCCGCCAGAAGCGGGAAGGGGGAGGCGAGCTGGCGTGCGAAATGATGGACGCGGAAATAGGCGCCGTCTGCCCCGAGCTCCTCGGCCGCCATGGCAAGATCGATGGATTGGAGAAGAGCATCTCGGGCCGAACGGGTCTCCGACTGCGGCGAGGGTGACCAGTGTCCGAATGAGAGAAAGCCGATCTTCTTCATGGGGCGATCCTATGCAAATGCGTTCAGCCGGTTCTGCACGATAGCAGGCCGGCAGGCTGTGCGTGCCGAAACTTTCTCATGCACGGGCCACGTGCCTGAATTATGCCGCTGACTTCGATCCTTGTCGCGAGGCGGTGAGGCCATGGACCCGGCATCGCCGTCAGGTTCTCTTGCCCTCGCGATGATCACCCCATCCGCCGCCGCGACCTGCCGCCGAAACTCCGCAACCATCTCCGGTTGCGCGCTCGTCTGCGCAACGGGATTGAAATGGGGCAGGGATCCGATGCCCTCATAAAGCGAAACCGCGATACCCTCCGGCGCGAGCCTTTGCAGCGTGCGCAACGCGTCGGTGCTGAACGGGCCTGCGCGCAGGCTGCCGGAGAGAGCGAGGAGAGGCATCGGCATCAAGTCTTGGACCGCGCTGACGCCGCCTTAGGGCGCTTTGCGCTCGACGCGTTGAGCGCCACAGCAGCGCGGATGAGGGCCTTGAACGCCTCCTCGTCGAGTGCCTCGCCCTCGCGCAGGTCGATGGCGCGCCGCGCATTGCCCTCGAGGCTTGAATTGAAGAGGCGGGACGGATCCTCCAGGGAGGCCCCTTTCAGGAAGGTCAGCTTCACGACGCTCTTGTAGGTCTCGCCGGTGCAGATGATTCCGGCATGTTCCCACACGGGAACGCCGCGCCATTTCACGCTCTCCACCACGTCCGCATCAGCCTCTTTGATGAGTGCGCGAACCCGCGCGAGCATGGCACCGCGCCAATCCCTCAGCTCCGCGAACTTCGCGTCGATGATCTGCGAGGGCGAGGCTGCCTCCTGATCGTCCGCCGCACCGTTCTTTGCGGTCGGGGTCGTTGCTGTCTTCGCCATGGTCTGTTCGGTCGAGCCTTGAAGAGGAGACGTTTCTTTCAGGAGCATCTTGCATGCCTTGATGAAGGTCGCCAATCCCTCCTGCAGCGCCGGCGCGATCTCCGCCCCGTCGATGCGTGTGCCGACCTTCGGCACATGCCGCAGCAAAGGGGCGTGAGAGGAGGGCCATTGTCAAATTGCCAAGCGGGCGAGCGTCATCGTCCTCGCGGCGTGAGTGGCGCGAGGGTGTGAGATCGAGGGAGGGCGCGAGGAGGCGTCCGGCTCGTGTGTGTCGATGTGAAGAACCCGACGGCTCCTCGCGCACGGTTCTTTTAGGCGGACACCGCGTCTTGCAGCGGGCGACCTCCCACAGGCAGGCTTGCGAGACCTGCCGCAGGACCGTTCCCCGCCCCGTCACTGCGACGCCTCGCGAGCGCGCCCCTCGTCGGACCGGGATGCGCAATGATATAGCCAAGGTTGCAGCCGCTGTCAAGAACAAAGTGCGAACATCGCCCCGCCAGCCGCCGCTGTCATCTCCGACGCTCTGCCGTCATCCCCGCGCAGGCGGGGATCCATAACCACAGGGGGAGCAGAATGGAGCACCGCCCTTGGTCATGGATGTCCGCCGAGGGTGCAGAAGGAAGCGAGCGGCTGCCACAGCGCCTTTGCTCCGATTGTTCTAGATCTGGATCCCCGCCTGCGCGGGGATGACAGCGCTCAGCAAGTACGACAAGGCAGAGCAGGGATGACAGCGCTGAGCAGGGATGACAGGCAGATAGGACCGAGGACTTGGCGTGCATCGATGGCGTTTTCTGATCCAGGCTCACCGTTGCGAAACATGACGATACTGAGTGATCTGTCATGGCTCGCGCCGACGATAGTCGGACCTGACCCATCGGTCGTGGTGGCGTTGCACGTCCCGAATCCGCGTCACTTTGGGGAGCGGGGCAGGGCTCTGCTGCCTTCGTTGACCATGCGGCTATGGGCGGTGCGGTCCGTCGCCGTCCGGCTCCGGCCGCTCTGCGCGGCTAGCCACTCCCCCGAGGATGGCCGTCAATCCTTCCGGGTTGAACGGCTTCTGGAGGAAGCCGAGCGGGCCGGTGGCTTCGGCGGCCGCCCGCGTGGCCGGATCCCCCGAGCCCGTGATGAACACGTGCGGGATGCCCCAAGTCCGCGCGGCCTCAGCCACCTCGATCCCGCTCATGCCGCCCTTCAGCTTGATGTCGAGGAGGGCCACGTCGATGCCTTTCCGCTCGATGTGCTCGAGCGCTTTCTGACCTGTCGGAACGCTTGCCACGACCTCGTGCCCCGCGTCCTCGAGAACGTCCGCGATGTAGTCGGCCACGAGCCACTCGTCCTCCACGACGAGAACGCGCAGCTTGCCGTTTATGTTGGAATGCTGATCCGGCATGTGGTCCCCGTTCCGCCCCCCTCGAACGACACCTCGCCGTCGATCTGTTCGGCAAGCCGACGGACCAGGCGCATGCCCAGGCCCGAGCCTTCTGTGTGCATGCTCTCCGCGTAACCCGCGCCGTCGTCTGCGACGGTCAGCTCCAGCCGTCCCGCCGCTTGCGTAAGCCCGACCGACAGGTGGCCCGTGCGCCCTTCGGGAAAGGCATGCTTCAGAGCATTGGTGATGATCTCGTTCGCCATCAACCCGAATGGCACCGCTACGTCAATCGGGATTTCCGTCTCATTGAGATCGCATGACAGGGTCACGTGTCCCGCCGCCAGGCCGACGAGGTTCCGGGCCAGACGCTCGAGGAAGCCGGCGATGTTCACCTGACGGAAGTCCTCCGAGCGGTAGAACTCCTCCTGAACCGCGCTGAGCGCCTGGACGCGCCGCCCGAGATCGGCGAGCTGTTCGCGGTCGCGCTGGCTCTCGATGGTCCTCTCCGTCATGCGCAGGAGGCTGATGACGATCTGGAGATTGTTGTGCAGCCGGTGATACAGCTCTTTGAGAACGAGCTCCCGGTTCTCGCTGTGCCGGCGGATTTCCTGATTGCGGTCATGGGCGGCGCGGACCGCCGCAGCCAGGCGGCGGAGCTGGTGGGTGCCCTTGACTACGTAGTCGTCGAAGCCTTGCCGGATTGCCCGGACGGCGAGTTCCTCGTTGCCGGTGCCGGTGAACATCACGGTGCAGCAATCGGGGTTGACGGCCTTGACCGCATCGAAAACCCGGAAGCCGTCGGTCCAGCGCAAGTCGAGGTCGGTGACGAGGATGTCGGGCGCGTGTTCGCCCACGGCCCGGTCGAGGCTCGGCAGATCCGTGGCCTCGCGCACCTGTGCGTCGGGGAACTCCTGAAGGACCGCCCGAATTGCCAGCGTACGGATATCTGGGTCATCGTCGACGAAAAGGATGTGCATGGGATCGAACTTACATAGGATAGGACCGGACTTATTCCCTCCGGCACTGGAGCCAACGCGGAGGCAGGACCATTGATCCTATCCGGCACCAAGTATGTGGCAAGGTCGATCCCGAGCTCTCGGAAACGACGCCAGGGATCCCGGGAGCCGTCCCGGCGCGGACCTGCGCTCGTCACGGTCGCGTTCCTGATCGCCGCCTTACTGCTGGTGACGAGCGCGATCACGCTGAACGTGTTTCTCGGTCGGGTCACAGAAAACCGGGCTTTTGTCCTGCGGACCAGTTCCATTCTGCGCGATGTGGCCGAGTTGAACGTCGACTTGCGGGCCGTCGAGACGGGCCAGAGGGGCTATATCCTGACCGGCGAGCGCCGTTACCTCGCTCCCTACGAGACGGCGGTTCAGCGTGTCTGGGCCGAGTTCCAGGACCTGGAGCGTGCCGTCCACGACCCGACCCAGGCGGCTCGCCTGCAACGGCTGCGGCCGCTCATCAAGGACAAGCTGGCGGAGCTCGCCCACACCATCGCCCTGCGCGACCAGGGCTTCGAGGCGGCACTCGCGGTCGTGCGAACGGATGTCGGACAGAGGCTGATGGAGGACATCCAGGCTGTGGTCGACGAGTTCGAGCGGGCCGAGCGGGACGTCATGATCTCCCGCTCCCAGCTCCTGGAGGACCAGGCCCGATGGGCCACCCGGATCTCGGCGCTGACGGCGGTACTGGCCGTGATCGTCATCATCGTCGGGGTGCTCTGGCTTGCCCGGCAGCGGGCGGATGCCGGGCTGCTCGCCGCCGAGCGGCGCTTCAGTCAGGATCTTGAGCGGCAGGTGGAGACCCGCACCGAGGAACTGACCCAGGTCAACCGCGAGCTCGATGCCTTCGCCTACACGATCTCCCACGACCTGAGGGCGCCGCTGCGCGCCATGCACGGCTATGCCGATGCCCTCGCAGACGACTATGCCCCGAGCCTGCCGGAGGAAGGGCGGCGGTTCCTTCAGAGAATCATGGCGGCGGCCGAGCGGATGGAGGCGCTGATCCAGGACATCCTGACCTTCAGCCGAATGACCCGCGAGGAGCTGAAGGTGGGTCCCGTGAACCTGGACGAGAGGGTCGATGCGGTGCTCGCCCATGCCCGGACGCGGATCGAGGAGGCGGGCGCGCACATCGCGGTCGAGCGTCCGCTGGGCATCGTCGAGGCGCATCCCGCGGCGCTGGATCTCGCCCTCGACAACCTGATCGGGAACGCTCTCAAATTCGTGGCTCCCGGGGAGAAGCCGCGGGTGCGCATCCGGGCCGAGCACCGGGACGATCGGGTTCGCCTCTGGGTCGAGGACAGGGGCATCGGCATTGACCCGGCGCATCGGGAGCGCATCTTCGAGCCGTTCCAGCGCCTGCACGGGGTCGAGACTTATCCCGGCACCGGAATCGGGCTTGCCATCGTGCGCCGCGGCCTGGAGCGTATGGGCGGACAGTGCGGGGTCGCTGCGCCCGATGGGCCGGGAAGCCGGTTCTGGATCGAACTCCGGCGTGCGGAGGAGGTGCCGCGATGACGATGGACAGTTCGACGATCCTGGTGGTGGAAGACAACCCGGACGACCGGGACCTTCTCGCCCGGGCCTTCCGGAAGGCGGGCATCGCGATGCCCATCCGCTTCGCGGTCGACGGCGAGGAGGCCGTGGCTTACCTCGGCGGAACCCCTGGCACGGCCCCGGAAGGCCGCCCGGCGGTCATCCTCCTCGACCTCAAGCTGCCCGGCCGCTCCGGGTTCGAGGTGCTGGAGTGGATCAAGAATCACCCGGTCCTGCGGCGGGTTCCGGTCATCATCCTCACGTCCTCGCGGGAGGATGTGGACCTGAGGCGGGCCTATGATCTCGGGGCGAACTCCTACCTGGTGAAGCCGGCCCGATCCGACGATCTGCTGCGCATGGTCGAACAGATCCACGCCTACTGGGTGGGGTTCAACCAGGCTCCCACGCCGCTGTAAACGGCCGACTTCGCCCTGCCGCGAGGCGCCGTCAGCGCGTGTCTCGCCGGCCTTCGTGAGCACCCGCCTATCCCGGTACGGTTTAACTGCACAACATTGTGCTGCTGTACGTAGCACGTCACGCACGCGCCTCCGTCATTCCCGTCCATGATCAGCCCCCTCCGTCATCCCCGGACTTGTTCCGGGGATCCACGTCTTGTTCTGCGCCGGTGCGAAGACGAGCACGGCGATGACGGGGAAATCAGCCTGTGCGGCCAAGCCCATTGACCCGCGAGTATTGTTACGTGTTATCTCGTCCCTGGAGCCGGGCGCACCCGGTTCTGGGGCGTCAGAACCTCTCCTGAAGCGGCCGGTATCGGCCGTCAACGATGCCTTCCCAACCTTACGGTCGGGGAGGCGGTGACGCATGTCCAGGGCGAAAGCCTAAAGGTCATCGCGGTCGTCTTCAGGCGACTTCTGAACTCCCCGGCCACCAGCGTGTCGCTGGTGGTCGCTTCACCTGAAGGGGAGTTTTTAAGCGATGGACCAGCCCTACAGCGTCGTGGCCGATTGGCTCTCGAAGTTTCACACCTGGCCCGAACCCATTCAAGGATTGTGGCTCATCGCCATTCCCGCCACCACGCTCGGCGTCACATGGCTCACGATGCGGGGCATCCGCGACATCATCGCCCTCATGCGCACCAAGCACCACTGGCGCGGCCACCTCATCTACGGCGTCTACCAGGACCCGCAAGGCCGCTGGATGATCTACTGGCACAATCGAAAGCCGAAAGAAGTCGACTGGACCAACCCGCCGCCGGAACTGATCGGGCGAGGGCAGGTGATCCAGGGCGTATTCAGGCGGCCGGAGGAGTGAGGGACGCCCTTTTCTTACGGCGTGCCATGTGTATGGTTAGTAGAGGCTGGGTGCGGCAACCCAACTTCAGGTTAACCCGATCTAAATGGCAAAAGCGTTTTGAGTGTTTACGATACGAAACCGGAGCGTTTTCTGGAGCG
Source organism: Microvirga sp. (assembly GCA_035645515.1). Lineage (GTDB taxonomy): Bacteria > Pseudomonadota > Alphaproteobacteria > Rhizobiales > Beijerinckiaceae > Microvirga. Next base: position 199,635 of record DASQML010000016.1, on the reverse strand, counting down.
CATAGTTTTCCAGAACAGTCAAAATCCCTCAGGCAGTGTATGCTGCGCTGGTTATGAACTTGAGACTTGGCGCTGTAGGCAGTTTGCTAATCACTTGGTGGAGTGGCTTCCTGACTATGCTCTTGTCGAGGAAGAGCTGAACATTAGTCATGGTAACATGTACGTAAAAATGCAGCAGGCTGCTGTACGTGTTTACACGAGTGAGAAGTATAAAAAACGTGGCGAGGTTGGGGAAATTTCTATCCACGCTATCTGTCGTGACTATTTCGGAACAATTCCTATTTCACCGAGAGTTTTTTATAAGTCAGCCTCGAATGATCCAGTCAAGGCATTTGACATGGTTCACGCTCGTTTGAGAAGGAAGGGTGTCGAGCTGTGGCTCGGAGAATCCAAGCTCTTCGCGAACGCTCAACGAGCAGTGGCTGAAGCAATCAGATCAGTCAAGCTTCACCTGGAGCAGGGTTCCTATCCAATCAAAAACTACTTCTAGGGCCTCAAATTCCTAAGACAACGCCACGCTATTCTGAGATCATGGACTTGTTTAAGTCACAAACAAGCTTGGATCACTTCCTTGCTTCAGCTGTCTTTGTGATTGGGATTCTTTGCGACAGTAGCGCACTTAAAAGTAACAAGGCTCTGAGTGATGCCTACAGAGCCGAAGTTGCTGCCGAACTAAATGAAATATCTGAGAAAATCAAGGCATCAGGCCTTACAACGAAGCTTCGATTTCTTGTGCTATATGTGCCGCTCGCCGATAAAGAAGCATTAGTGAATGAGTTCGATCGCAGACTAAAGGCGTTCCAATGAGCCTAACGCAAGAGGAATGGAGGGGGCTTTCCAGTTTAAATGGCAACGAACTGAAGGAGCGAGTCTTTTCGCTGCTGCAGCAGACTGCCATCGAAATCCAGTCTAGTGATAATGATGATCCAAACGTTCTTAGTGTAATTCCACGCCTTGCTGCCCTAATTGATGCGAAGCCGGAATTGTCTTCTTACCGAGAAGTTTTTGGGGCGCTGGCTCGTTCCGTTGGCCTTTGGAACTACATTGACAAGGCTGTAGCTGACGCTCGTGATGAGCTTATTGCGGAAGCAGTAACTATACCGGAGCTCGATGGGATCACTCTACATCGGAAGCAAATCGATGCGTTGAATCTTCTCCTGTCAGGAAAGAATCTCATACTGAGCGCGCCGACTAGTTTCGGAAAGAGCATTCTTATCGACGCGCTCTTGGCTTCAGGTAAGTTCAAACGAGTAGCAATCGTCTTGCCGACGATCGCTTTGCTAGATGAGTTTCGCCGTCGTCTGATCAAAACATTCGGTAAGACATTTCCTATCGTGATGTACCACTCCGACAAGCCTCCTGAAGGCAACGTCATATTTCTTAGTACTCATGAACGCCTGATCAATCGGCAAGATCTCGGGCGCCTCGATCTGGCTGTTGTGGATGAGTTTTATAAGCTGGATCCAAATAGAGATGATGACCGTAGCTTGACGCTTAATGCTGTAGTTTATCAACTACTCAAATGTGCTGACCAATTTTTCTTTCTCGGTCCCAATATTCAGAATGTGAGATATTCTTCTGATACCCGTTGGGCCTTTGAGTTTCTCGAAACAAAATTCGTTACCGTCGCGGTAGATTCTTTTGATCTCCGTGGATTAGAAAACAAGTTTGCTAGACTTACTGAAGAACTGAGAAATCCTTTTGCTTGGCCTGCGCTTGTTTTTGCATCAGGTCCAGATAGAGCTAATCACCTAGCATCCAATCTCGTGAGAGAACGAATAGAGGTTGGGACATCTGCATGCTCTGCATTCGCCGCTTGGATTGATGAAAACTTTGGTCCGGGCTGGGATCTCAGCACTGTTGTGAGTGCAGGGATTGGTATTCATCATGGGCGTATTCCGCGAGCTGTCGCTTCGCATTTCATTCGGCTCTTCAATGCAGGCGACTTGCCCATATTGATATGTACCTCTACGCTGATCGAAGGAGTAAACACTGCAGCGAAATCAATTATGATTTATGATAAAATCATAAATCGGAAGCCATATGATTTTTTCACATTCGCCAACATTCGTGGGCGGGCAGGGCGCTTAGGTCGGCATCGGGTTGGATCAGTCTATCTCTTTCACGAGCCACCGGAGCACAAGGATCTTGAGGTGGAGCCTCCCTTGTTCGGTAATCTTGATGAAGCACCTGACGAATTGGTGGTCCACATCGCCTCAGATGATGCCTCTCCTACAATAGGTGATCGAGTTCGTGAGATTGGGGCTCGTCTCAGTTTAGATCCAGCAGAGCTAAAAATAGCGTCATCGGTAGGACTCGAGGACGCTCTAGCTCTCAAGCAACACACTGAAGAGGCGTACCGGAGTAACACTCGAATTTCCTGGTCAGGTTTTCCGAGCTATCCAGAGATACTAGCCGTGTGTGAAATCATCTGCAAAGTTCGACAGCCTCAGGGGTTTGGGGTGAAATCTCCAAGGCAGCTCGCTTACTTCCTGAAAATGTTGCGGCTCAAGCGTCCAATGAGAATGTTCTTCCATTGGTACGCTCAGTCGTATCTGGGAAGCCCGAGTGCGCAGGATAATGTCTTTAAGTTTTTGAGGAGTTGTGAGTACGGGCTGCCTCAACTTTTTGCAGTTGTCGAGCTCTTTGCGAAAAAGCTAGATCCGGAAATTGATTATAGCCGTTTTATAGTAGAGATGCCGCGGTGGTTTCGGCCGGAAATTCTTAAGCATCTAGACGAGCAAGGGGTGCCCATTCAAATCTCCGAGAAATATTTCGAAGCTTGGGATGACATCACATCCTTGACTTCCAAGTTGATTGCTGCAGCTGAGACAAACGATGAAGTGCTCTCAGAGTTTGAGAGACATTGGATCATCGAGGCGTTGCCATCAGGGCCATCGCAACTGCCATTAGAGTAGATATTGACGCTGCAGGCGCTGGATGACCATCCAGCGCCTGGCATAGTTTGCGTAGTTGAAATGTGCTAGCTGCACCCCGTCGTTGATCCACAGGTGTCACACTTCAAACACGTCCCGTTCCGCACCAGCGTGAAGTTCGCGCATTCGGGGCAGGCTTCGCCCACATAGCCCTTCATCTTGGCCTCGGCTCGTTCCGTGGAATGGCTTCGAGGATCTCCCGGATCCGGGTGTAGCAATCCGCCCCGACGTCCTGCCATTCCGGCCGGATGTCCAGGTGTTCCAGGTAAGTCTCGAAGAACGGCCGCTTGATCCGGTCGACTGCGGCGAGGATGGCCTCGCGGGAGCTTGAGACCTCGCCGAGCTGGCTCTTCAGAAGATCGGGGTAGAGCCGGTCCACAACACAGATGTCGAAGGCATCGCGGGGGATCATCTGGCTGCCCCGGTAGTGGAGTTTCTTGAGGGCGATCTCGACGGGGTGCTCGATGATGATCCGGTGCTCGGGGATGTCGCCTGCGGCCGGGATGAGTTTGGTTTCGGTCGGCACGTTCGTGATCGTCGCGGCGACGATGAAGTCGATCTCGCCCTCGGGATAGCGCAGCTTCAGGTACTGACTGGCCTCGTCATAGGCCTCGCAGTTCCACACCTGCTCCCCGCCCATGCGCGGGGAGAGGATGTTGAGGTACTGGGCATCGTCGATGAAGGCGTCGATGTCCCGGCTGAGACGGTGATCGGCCCAGATCATGAGGGCGGTTCCGCCGCCCAGGACCCAATCGGGTGTGGTCTGGCCGTCCTGCTTCAGGGCCTCCAGCCCCCGGATCGTCCGGTCAAGCAGGGTTTGCCAATGGGACAAGCGATGTCTCCAGGACCTCGCTCCCGATTCCGGTCTCCTGCTTGACACTCATGTAGGTGCCGGCGAGCCGGGGGGCGGAAATGCCATGCCGCTTGGCGAAGGCTAGGACGAGCCTCGGCTCGACCTCGCTGAAGAACGTGGACACATGGGGAAGCCAAGGCGCCACATGGCCCGTCTTCAGGCATTTCTCCAGCGTCTCGGCGTCGATCGCCCGCTTGAAGGGAGCGTTCACCGTTCCAAGCACAAGGCTGTCCACCCGGGCAAGGCTCTGCCCGGAGAGGATGTCGGAACCTGTATGATAGAACGTGGCCATGGCGAAAATATAAGTTAGGTCTTCCGAAGAATCCAGTTTGCTCTTTTTGAACAACCGGCGGAAGCGGCCTAAGGTTCAAGGAGAGAGGCCCGCCACATTCCTGTGGCGGGCCTCTTTCTTGTCAATCACAGCAGCTGTGCTGCCTTAAGGGTCTACGAACACCCCGTCGTGCTGCCGCACGTGTCGCACTTCAAGCACGTCCCGTTCCGCACCAGCGTGAAGTTCGCGCATTCGGGGCAGGCTTCGCCCACATAGCCCTTCATCTTGGCCTCGGCGCGCTTGTCGGCGAGCGAGGGGGCGGCGGCGGGAGCCGAGAAGGCGAGCTTGGACATTTCGGCTTCGCCGACCACCTGCTCCTGCGCGGCGGGCTGGCTGAGTTCGCCCTTCAGCGCGTTCGCGCCGACCGTCACGCCGCCGGTCCGCTGGGTGATGCCTGCGGCGCTGCCGCCGCCGCCTGGGCCGCCGGCCCCGCCGGGGATGAGCATGAGGCGGTCCACGTTACCGCGGGTGAAGCCGCGGGAGACGATGGCGGTGGCGGGGGAGGCTTCCGGGGCCTTCGACTGGGCTTCGCCCGAGCCGATGGTGGTGGGGCCTGCCTCCGACGGGTCCACGTGGGCGAGGTCGTTGCGGCCGAGATAGGACACGGCGAGCTCGCGGAACACGTAGTCGAGGATCGAGGTGGCGCTCTTGATGCGCTCGTTGCCCTGGACGAAGCCCGCGGGCTCGAAGCGCGTGAAGGTGAAGGCCTCCACGTATTCCTCCAGAGGCACGCCGTATTGCAGGCCGAGCGAGATCGCGATGGCGAAGTTGTTCATCATCGCACGGAAGGCGGCGCCTTCCTTGTGCATGTCGATGAAGATCTCGCCGAGACGGCCGTCGTCGTATTCGCCAGTACGCAGATACACTTTATGGCCACCGACGACGGCCTTCTGGGTGTAGCCCTTGCGGCGGTCGGGCATCTTCTCGCGCTCGCGGATCGCGACCACGCGCTCGATCACTTTCTCGACGATCTTCTCCGAGAGGTTCGCGGCCTTGGCGGCGGCGGGCAGGGCGGCGAGCGCCTCCACCGCGTCCTCCGCATCCTCCTCCTCATCGGCGATGAGGGCGGAGTTGAGGGGCTGCGAGAGCTTGGAGCCGTCGCGGTAGAGGGCGTTCGCCTTCAGCGCCAGCTTCCAGGAGAGCATATAGGCGTTCTTGCAATCCTCGACGGTGGCGTCGTTGGGCATGTTGATGGTCTTGGAGATCGCGCCCGAGATGAACGGCTGCGCCGCCGCCATCATGCGGATGTGGCTTTCCACCGAGAGATAGCGCTTGCCGATCTTGCCGCAGGGATTGGCGCAGTCGAACACCGCGTAATGCTCGGTCTTCAGGTGGGGCGCGCCTTCCAGCGTCATCGCACCGCAGATGTGGATGTTCGCGGCCTCGATGTCGGCCTTCGAGAAGCCAAGGAAGGACAGCAGGTCGAAGGACGGATCGCTGAGCTTGTCCGCGGGCACCTTCAACGTGCCGGTGAGGAAGTCCTCGCCGAGCGTCCAGCGGTTGAAGACGAACTTGATGTCGAAGGCGGATTTCAGGCCCTTCTCGACAGCCTCGATCTTCTCCTGCGTGAAGCCCTTGGCGGCAAGCGAGCCCGGGTTGATGGCGGGAGCCTGCTTCATGGAGCCGTGGCCCACCGCATAGGCCTCGATCTCGGCGATCTCCGACTCGCGATACCCCAAGGCGCGCAAGGCGTCGGGCACTGCCCGATTGATGATCTTGAAGTAGCCGCCGCCGGCGAGCTTCTTGAACTTCACGAGGGCGAAGTCGGGCTCGATGCCGGTGGTGTCGCAATCCATCACGAGGCCGATCGTGCCGGTGGGCGCGATCACGGTGGCCTGCGCGTTGCGGTAGCCGTTCTTCTCGCCGAGCTCCAGGGCCTTGTCCCAGGCGGATTTCGCGTGGGCGATCAGCTCCGCATCCGGGCAGGAGGCGTGATCGAGCGGCACCGGGTTGATGGAGAGGCCCTCATAGCCCTGGGCCTCGCCATGGGCCGCGCGGCGATGGTTGCGGATCACGCGCAGCATGTGCTTCGCGTTGGCCTTGTAGTTCGGGAACGGACCCAGCTCGCCCGCCATCTCGGCGGAGGTGGCATAGGACACGCCGGTCATGATCGCGGTGATCGCGCCGCAAAGGGAGCGGCCCTCGTCGCTGTCATAGGGCAGGCCCATGGTCATGAGCAGGCCGCCGATATTGGCGTAGCCGAGGCCCAGCGTGCGGTACTCGTAGGAGAGCTGCGCGATCTCCTTGGACGGGAACTGCGCCATCATCACCGAGATTTCGAGCACGATGGTCCACAGGCGGCAGGCATGCTCGAAGGATTCGGCGTCGAACTTCCGCGCGGCGCGGTCGAAGAACTGCAGAAGGTTCGCGGAGGCGAGATTGCACGCGGTGTCGTCCAGGAACATGTATTCCGAGCAGGGGTTCGACGCCCGGATGCGGCCACCGGCGGGGCTGGTGTGCCAGTCGTTCATGGTGGTGTTGAAGTGCAGGCCCGGATCGGCGGAGGCCCAGGCGGCGAAGCCGATCTGCTCCCACAGGTCGCGGGCCTTCAGGGTCTTGACGACCTTGCCGTCCTTGCGGGCAGTGAGCTTCCACTCGCCGTCGTTCTCGACAGCGCGCAGGAAGTCGTCCGTCACCGAGACGGAGTTGTTGGAGTTCTGGCCGGAGACCGTGAGATAGGCTTCCGAATCCCAGTCCGTGTCGTAGACGGGGAAGTCGATGTCCGTGTAGCCCTGACGCGCGAACTGAATGACGCGCTTGATGTAGTTGTCCGGGATCTGGACGCGGCGGGCGAGCTTGATCTCCTTCTTCAGAGCCGGGTTCTTCTCCGGGTCGAAGCAGGCATCGCCAGAGGCCTCGCAGTTCACGCAGGCCTTCATGATGGCCTTCAGGTGCTTGGAGGCGAGCTTGGAGCCGGCGACGAGGGCTGCCACCTTCTGCTCTTCCTTCACCTTCCAGTCGATGTAGCTCTCGATGTCGGGATGGTCGACGTCGACGACCACCATCTTCGCCGCGCGGCGGGTGGTGCCGCCCGACTTGATCGCGCCCGCAGCGCGGTCGCCGATCTTGAGGAAAGACATGAGGCCCGAGGAACGGCCGCCGCCGGAGAGCTTCTCGCCCTCGCCGCGCAGCTTCGAGAAGTTGGAGCCGGTGCCCGAGCCGTACTTGAACAGGCGCGCCTCGCGGACCCACAGGTCCATGATGCCGCCTTCGTTCACCAGGTCGTCCTCCACGCTCTGGATGAAGCAGGCATGGGGCTGCGGGTGCTCGTAGGCCGACTTGGACTTGGTCAGCTTGCCGGTCTTGTAATCCACGTAATAGTGGCCCTGGCCGGGACCGTCGATGCCGTAGGCCCAGTGCAGGCCGGTGTTGAACCATTGCGGGGAGTTGGGCGCCACCATCTGGTTGGCGAGCATGTAGCGCAGCTCGTCATAGAAGGCCTGGGCGTCCTCTTCCGAGGAGAAATAGCCGCCCTTCCAGCCCCAATAGGTCCAGCAGCCGGCCAGGCGGTCGAAGACCTGCTTGGAGGAGATCTCGGAGCCGAATCGCTTGTCCTCCGGAAGCTCGGCGAGCTTGGCCTCGTCGGGCACGGAGCGCCAGAGCCAGCTTGGCACGTCGTTCTCCTCCACCTTCTTCAGGTGAGCGGGGACGCCGGCCTTGCGGAAGTACTTCTGGGCGAGAACGTCGGACGCAACCTGGCTCCAGGTCTCCGGCACCTCGATGTTCTCGAGCTTGAAGACGACGGAGCCGTCCGGATTGCGGATCTCGCTCGTGGCGAGCCGGAAGGAGAGGGAGGAATAAGGCGACTGTCCAGACTTGGTATAACGCCGCTCGATCCGCATCTTTTACATCCTCAAGTTTCGGGACAAACGTCCCCGTCGCCACAAGTTGCCCTGCGGCTTGCAGCCCCAGAAAATTTTTCGATACCCCGACGACCCGTTTTGCGGATCGCCACACGCACCACGCCCGAGCTACGGCCTCCTTCAGACGCCACAGGTCGCGCAGCAAAACGATTGCTGCGGGCTCTGAACGCTCACTCTGGGGAGATTCCGACCGCCCTTTCGGGCCGGTCGCCGGTCTCGGATCGGAACCCCGGCAAGCTAGTCGTGATGCGAGCCTCACGTCAAGAACTTGTGCTGAGCCATTCAGTTCCATCTATATATAGTGGGCAATTGTTAAGAATGTGGAAAACTAGCTAAGCCACAGAGACTCCTCTCAGAATCCCAGCCGCCGTTTTCGAACGGCCAAACTTGGCCGGCTCAGTTTTGCAAGTTTGCCGTGCGTGAGGAGGGGCAAATATTGCGCCGGCGCACCAATTAACCGTACGGACGAAGAGCTTGGTTAAAAAACCTGCCCGAGCGCAGGAATCCCGTGAATCCAGGGAAAATCGCCTCAGAATCGCCCAGATGGAATCAGCCGAGAATCAACCGTAGAGGAAGGCAGGCACTGGAGACGTCGTTCATCTGCCCGGACAGCGCCGGATCATCCACTTTGAAGGCTTGGCTGCCCTGTATCGCGCGCGGTTGGAGCTGAAGCGGCATGGACGCTGCGGATATAGAGTGCAAACTAGTAAACATCCGATGCAGATGCTGGCTTGAGCATAAAGTTTCGCATCTATATTGGATGTTTCTCACATTTCATCATGAAAAAACTCACACGCTCACTCTAATTTGTATGAACGTACATTGAATTATTTCCATATCAACCGTAGGTTTTATTTTTCACGTTAAAGCAACTCGGAGAAGTAAGTCTTTTTACTAAAGGGACATCTTGCTCAAACGGAGATATGCAATATGATCATATAACATCGACTCGGCAGCGAGCTGCGGGTTTCCCCGCATGATCATCGCTCCACGTGGGAGGGCATTATGGCGACGCCTTTGGAAATTCTCCTCGCAGACCTAGCGCATATTCTCGGGCGCCGGAGGACCTCAAAACGTTTATTGGGGCGTCAACCTCAGCGGCAGCACAACGAATGTGTCGACCGGAGGAACGCCGTCGACCAGCGGCAGCGGCAGCGGAAGTAGCAGCGCTCCCCAGCCGGAAGAAATCCCGCCTGGTACTTACATCGACTTCGAGGTCATCGGAGATCCCAGCCTTCTCAATGTCCCGCAGGAATGGCTTCATGAGCCAGGAATCCACCGGCTGCCGGACGGGAGGCTTATTGCTGTCGTCGGCATCCGTGAGGACGGGGGCGACAGGCGTTTTGTAATAATGGATGCCATCGTTCTCGACGCGCGCGAGACGATCGTTGCAGATCCAATCGTTATAGACTTGAGTGATAATGCAGAGATGCCTGTTGTGGTCGGGGACCCGATCATCATCGACCTGAGAAACCTGAATGGCGATGACGCGATCAGTGGAGGAGCAGGTTTCGATATTCTCGGCGGCGGCAATGGCAATGACACTCTCGCTGGCGGAGCGGGGAGCGACCTCCTCTTTGGCGGTTCGGGCACGGACACTGTGAGCTATGCCGGCAGCACATCCGGGATCACGGTGAATCTCTCGACAGGCTCCGGCACGAGCGGCGATGCGGCGGGCGACCGCCTGTTCGACATCGAGAACGTGGTGGGCAGCGGTTTCGGCGATGTGATCAACGTGGGCAACGCCTCCATGACCGGCTTTGACGTCCTCGATTATTATGCCAAGAACCACGATGTTCGTGACTACGCGGCGGCTCATGGCCTAGGCTATGCGTGGGCCTTCGAGCACTGGGTGGCCAATGGACGCTTCGAGGGTCGGGCTGGCGGCTGGGACGGTGTGAGCCAGGCGGCCGGTGCGGATTGGGGATCTGTCTTCAGCGTCCAGAAATACCTGCAGGCCAACGCGGATGTTCTCGCCTACAAGCTTGCCAATAACCTCTCCGATCAATGGGTCCACGAGCACTGGCTCGCCACCGGCCGTCACGAGGGACGCGCTGGGGCACTCGACGTGAGCGGCGCAGCCATCGACGCAGGTGCGGGCAGCGACCTCGTGATGGGTGGCCTCTACAGCGACTATGTCACCGGCAACACCGGCAACGACACCATCTCCGGCTATGCGGGCGACGACGTGCTGTTGGGCGGTATGGGCCGCGACTCGATCAATGGCGGCGATGGCCGCGACCAGATCTTCGGCGGCCGCGACGACGACTTCCTGTCGGGAGCAGACGGCGACGACAGCGTGGAGGGTGGCGACGGCAACGACCAGGTCTACGGCAATGCCGGTCACGATCTTCTGCGCGGCAATGCCGGCAACGACCACATCGACGGCGGCGAGGGAGCCGGCTTCGACACGCTCGAGGGTGGTGACGGCCAGGACAACATGATGGGCTGGGACGGCAGCGACGTGCTGCGCGGCGAGTGGGGTGACGACACCCTGTATGGCGGCAACGGCAACGACGTTTTGACGGGCGGTCAGGGCCGGGACGTCCTGACGGGCGGGGCCGGCTGGGACGTGTTCGAGTTCCATGCTGTCCGGGACGGGCAGGGCCGGACCCTTGGCATGCCGACCAGGCTCGATGTCATTCGGGACTTTGAGGTCGGCGAGTGGATCAAGCTGGACGGCACGCAGGACGTATCGGTCGCCCGCGTCCAGACTCTGACATGGAACGGCGGCTATCAGTACCGCACGGACACCGTGATTACGGTGGATCACCAGTGGCAGATCACATTGGAAGGCTATAGTGCCAATCTCTGGTGGAACGCCGCAGCGCATACTTTCATCGGGTACTGAGTCCAACTCAACGGACCGTAACGACGAGGGGCGCCCAATCGGCGCCCCTTGTTGTTTCTGACCCGCTTTCTCAGAGGAGAGGAATCTTGCTATCTCTCCTGGACTTATCGAAAATCCGACGCCATATTCCGCGCGGCTTTACGAACCCTTTGGCAGTAGCGATGAAACAGTTTCTGACTCAGTTCTTTACCTGGTGGAACGGGCAAACCCTGGGCACCCGATTCTTCACGTGGCGCAAGGGGCAGTTCGTAGGCCAGGACGAATTCGGCAACCGCTACTACCGCTACACTCAGGCCCAGCCGATCGATTCGAACGTGGGCGCCGAGCGCCGCTGGGTCGTCTACAACGGCGAGGCCGATGCATCCCGGGTTCCTCCCGGCTGGCGGGCCTGGCTCTGCCATAACGGCGATGTGCCCCCGAGCGAGGAAAACTACCAGCCGCGCTCCTGGGAGAAGCCCTACGTCCCCAATATGACCGGCACGCCGTATGCCTATCGTCCGCAGGGATCCCAGCTCTCGACGGGCCAGCGTCCTGCCGCCACCGGCGACTACGTTCCCTGGACCCCGGGCGAGTAAGGTCTCGTCTGCTCTTCCATGTTGAAGCGCCCCGATTCCCGCACCTGCATCGAATGTGGGCTGTCCTACGGCCACACCGACTTCGCGTATCACGCCGGTCGGACCGAGAACGGTCCTGCCTATTGGTCGGATCGTGGGCTCCTGTGCTCCGTCGCCTGCTCCACTGCTCATTACGAAAAGCGGAAGAATGAGGGAGACGTCATGAAGGCTCCCGCGCCCAATCCCTTCGAGCGAGGCTAGGGCGCCGGCTCCCCCGTACGTCGAGGGGCGTCGTTTGGTGTGATGCATCAACTGACGGGCTTCTCTTTCCCGGAAGCTGCTTCGACAGACCGAGACATATCCCCAGGAAGGATGCTGTTCCATTCCCGGACGCCGCCTCCCGCCGAGCTTTCCGTCTCATCGCCCTTTTTCCAACACGGTTGGCATGTTAACGCGTGTGCGACCAAGACAACGGCCGGAATGGCCGGGCGTGAAGGTGTGGATCAGGTATCATGACATTCGGGTGGACGCGGGCGGCATTGGTGCTCGCATCGATCATTGGCTCGGCGGGCGCAGCGCAGGCGGACAGAATCAAGAATCCGACCGCTGTCTTCTCCGGTCTCGACAAGATCACCGGCCGCATCGTGTCGTTCGAAGTGAAAATCGATGAAACGGTGCAGTTCGGCGCCCTCCAGATGACCCCGCGCGTGTGCTTCACCAAGCCTCCGACGGAGACGCCGAACACCACGTCGTTCGTCGAGGTGGACGAAACCGGCACGGACGGGAAAAGCCGCAAGGTGTTTTCCGGCTGGATGTTCGCTGCAAGCCCCGGCCTGCACGGCATCGAGCACCCGGTCTACGACATCTGGCTGGTGGACTGCAAAGGGGGCACCGAGGTGATCGCGGAGCCGAAGGAAGCCCCTGAGGAACTGCCTCCGATCGAGCCCACCGCGCAACGCACGCCCCCGGCGGATCCCGCGCGTCCCGGCAACATCATGGCGCCCGCTCAAGCCTTGCCGCCGGCTCCCCCGCCGCAGCCGCGCCAGCCGGCGCAGCGTCCCCCGAGCCGGGACTTCAACCGCAACGCGCCCCTCATCAACACGGACCGCTGACCGGCCTGGCGGGGTGACGTCTCACTCCACCGCCGGAACGTCCCCTCTGCAGGCCCACGCCACCGATACGAAGGAGCGGGGGCCATCGGGCTCCCCGGCTTCGTAGGCTGCTCTGACCGCCTCTTCGGCCCTGGCGAGGCGCGTGGGGTCGAGGGCTGCCACGTACCGGCCCAGCGGCCCTTCGCCGGCAGCGAACGGGCCCCAGTAATCGGCGAAGTTCTCGTATTCCATCCGGATGAGGAGCGAGGTCTCCTCGACGTTCGACAGGCCCTGGGCCAGGAAACAGTCCCGCATCTCGCCGGGCCGCATCATCGGCTGAAAGCAGTAGTGGTGGCGCAGCCGATGCGCCTCCTCGTCCAGCATGGCGAGGGTGTCCAATGCCATGCGCATTCCCGGCATGCCGCCCAGGTGATCCCATACCGCGGCCGCGACTCTGCCGCCCGGGCGCACCACGCGGCGCATCTCGGCCACGGCCTTGCCGGTCTCTGGCACGAAATGCAGGACCAGCAGGGCCAGGGCGCGGTCGAACCGGCCGTCGGGGAAGGAGAGGGCGCAGGCATCGCCCTGCGTGATGGTGATCCGGGGATCCGTATTCCGACGGCGCGCTTCTTCGACGAAGACCGGTGAGTAGTCGATTGCAGCGATTTCGCTCACCTCGGCCGCCAGAGGCAGCGCGAAGGTCAGACTGCCCGTGCCGCAGCCCACGTCGAGAATCCTTTCGCCGTCCTGAAGTCCGGCAAAGCCGATGAACGGCTCTGCCAGCTTTCGACTCCAGCGGCCCATGAGCTGCTCGTAACCGGAGGCGCTACGAACGTTGAAGCTTGACGGCATGCCATGCCTCCCTCTTCTGCGAGTGCCCCCAGTTTAGCTTTTCGCGGTACGCAATACTGATTTAAAGCGCAGCGAGGATGTCCTCGCCGCTGACGGCTCGGCCTCTGGGCCAGACGTGCCAGTTACCCTCGTGCTCCATGGCCGTGCGCAGCATCTGCTTGTAGTTGCGCCGGGGAATCTCGATAGCCCCGAACTGGGCCAGGTGAGAGGTGACGAACTGGGTGTCGAGAAGCGTGAAGCCTCCACGCTTGAGACGCGCCACCAGATGGACGAGGGCCACCTTGGAGGCATCGCGCTCGGTGTGGAACATGCTCTCGCCGAAGAAGGCGCCTTTCAGGCGCACCCCATACAGCCCGCCGACCAACCGGTCGTCCCGATAGACTTCCACCGTGTGGCAGAAACCGGCGTCGAACAATTGCCCATAGAGTTCCCGGATGCGCCTGTTGATCCAGGTCTTTTCACGGTCGACGGCAGGCGCCGCGCAGCCGGCGATGACTGCCTCGAAATCCTGGTCCACGCGCACCTCAAACTCGTCCGAGCGAACGGTTCGGGCCAGCCGCTTCGGCACGTGGAACGTCTCGAGGGGAATGATGCCTCTCTCGCGCGGCTCGACCCAGAAGAGCGACGGGTCGTTCGCATCCTCCGCCATGGGGAAGATGCCTGCCGCATAGGCCTTGAGCAGGATCTCGGGCGTGATGGTGATGGTATCGTCGGGAGACCGGCTCATTCACCCGTACATTCGATTGTTCTGGTGTGCTTCATAGATAGAACGAAACCATCATTCGTGAAGTCGAAAATGCAGTGGTTCCGGGGCTCCATGGTCGCCATGCTGCAGCCTCACGCGGGAGCGCGCCATCGGAGCGCTAGATCGGAGTGACGTAGGTCTTCACGAACGACCTGAGCTCGTCTTCCGGCCTGGGCTGCTTCACGGCAATGCCCCACAGATCGTGCTTCTTCGGGCGACGGACGCCGGCGAAGCCCTTGAAGCCGGCCTTCATGAAGAGCTTGGATAGGGAATCGACCGTGTAGCCGGTGTGATGGGCCATGTAGAGATTGCCCTGGGCCAGGGAGGGCCGGAAGCCGAAAAGCACGTCGAGGGGGGCGACAGGGCCCGACGGGCTCTCATACAGCGGGCTGTCGAGATCGCCGGAGGCGAGGCGCTCCCCGAGCGACTGCAGATCAGGGCAGGTCACGATGGCAATGCCGTCGTCCTTGAGGACCCGGTGAAAGGCCTGAAAGGCCGGGATCACCTCGTGCGGATAGAGATGCTCGATATTATGTGACGAGAACACCGCGTCGAAGCTGCCGGACGGGACCTTGGCCAGATCCGGCAGCTTGTCGACGATATCGGGCGCTACAGCCTCGTCGATGTCGAGGGTCACTTCCTCCCAGTCGGGCGATGCGAAGGGGCGAATGGTTCGATCCTTGCGCTTCTTTCCGCACCCGACATGGAGGAAGCGGGGCATCGGTCAGGCTTCTTCCGCGCCCGGCAATCCGCCCGTCTTCAGGAAATTCTCGAGCCAGTGAATGTCGTACTGGCCGTTCTGAATCTCCGGGTTGCGCACGAGGGTGCGGAAGAGCGGGAGCGTGGTGTCCACGCCGTCCACCACGAACTCGTCCAGCGCCCGGCGCAGGCGCATGAGGCACTCGTTTCGGGTGCGGCCATGCACGATGAGCTTGCCCACGAGGGAGTCGTAATGCGGCGGGATGCGGTAGCCCTGATAGGCCGCCGAGTCGACGCGCACGCCTAAGCCCCCTGGGGGATGGAAGTAGCTGATCGTGCCGGGCGAGGGGCGGAAGGTCGAGGGATGCTCGGCATTCACGCGGCACTCGATGGCATGGCCTTCGATCTTGATGTCTTCCTGCCTCACCGAGAGCGGATGGCCGGCCGCGACACGGATCTGCTCGTTGACCAGGTCGATTCCCGTGATCATCTCGGTGACGGGATGTTCCACCTGAATACGAGTGTTCATCTCGATGAAATAGAACTCGCCGTCCTCGTAGAGGAACTCGATGGTGCCGGCGCCCGCATATTGCAGCTCCTGCATGGCCTTCGCCACGATGCCGCCGATGCGCTCGCGCATCTCCACGTTGAGAGCGGGCGAGGGGCCTTCCTCCCACACCTTCTGGTGGCGGCGCTGGAGCGAGCAGTCGCGCTCGCCGAGATGGATCGCGCCGCCCTTGCCGTCGCCGAGAACCTGGATCTCGATGTGGCGCGGCTTCTCAAGGTACTTCTCGATGTACACGGCATCGTCGCCGAAGGCGGCCTTCGCCTCGGTCTTGGCCGTCTGGAGCGCGTGAAGGAGGTCGTCCTCGTTGCGCGCGACCTTCATGCCGCGTCCGCCGCCGCCGGCGGCGGCCTTGATGATGACCGGATAACCGATCTCCTTGGCGACCTTCTTGGCCTCGTCCTCGTCGGAAATGCCGCCCTCGGAGCCGGGAACGCAGGGGATGCCAAGGCGCTTGGCGGTGCGCTTCGCCTCGATCTTGTCGCCCATGATGCGGATATGCTCCGCCTTGGGGCCGATGAAGGTGATGCGGTGATGTTCCAGCACCTCGGCGAAACGGGCGTTCTCGGAAAGGAAGCCGTAGCCGGGATGGATGGCGTCCGCGCCGGTGATCTCGCAGGCCGCGATCAGGGCAGGAATGTTGAGATAGCTGTCGCGGGCCGCGGGCGGGCCGATGCAGACGCTCTCGTCCGCGAGGCGCACATGCATGGCGTCCGCATCGGCGGTGGAATGCACCGCGACGGTGGCAATGCCGAGTTCCTTCGCCGCGCGCAGGATACGCAGGGCGATCTCGCCTCGGTTGGCAATGAGGATCTTATCGAACATGTCGCGCCTTACTCGATGACGAGGAGGGGTTCGCCGTATTCAACAGGGGTTCCGTCTTCGACATAGATGGCGGTCACGGTGCCGGCGCGCGGAGCGACGATCTCGTTGAAGGTCTTCATCGCCTCGACGAGCAGAACCTTGTCGCCGGCCTGGACCTTGGAGCCCACCTCGACGAAGGCCTTCGCATCGGGCGAGGGCTTCCGGTAGATGGTGCCGACCATCGGGGAGAGAACCGCGCCCGGATGCGGGCCGGACTTGGCAGCGGGAGCCTCAGCCGCGGCAGCAGCCGGAGGAGGAGCGACGACGGGAGCCGGCGCGGGAGCGGCAACCGTCACGGTTGCCGCCTGGAGCGTGCGTGCCACGCGGATGCGAAGGTCGCCCTTCTCCACTTCGATCTCACTGAGATTCGTATCGGCGATCATGTTCGCCAGTTCCCGGACGAGATCGGGATCGAAAGGGTTTTCCTTGGCCATGGGGCTCACCTCTTGATTGTGAGGAACTAATGCTGGGAGGGCTTCGGAAGCCGTGCTCGTTCAAGCAGGGCCTGGTGAACCGCTTCGAGGCCGAGCAGATAGCTCATGGGGCCGAAACCGCAGATCACGCCGACCGATACGGGTGCGATGAACGAGCGATGGCGAAAGCCTTCGCGAGCATGAACATTGGAAAGGTGGATCTCGACCGTCGGGGCGCCGCTGCCGGAGATGGCATCGCGCAGGGCGATCGAGGTGTGGGTATAGGCGCCGGCATTGATGACGATGCCCGCGCCCTGCGCTCCGGCCTCCTGGATCCAGTCGACCAGCTGTCCTTCGTGGTTGGACTGGCGGAACGTGATCACCACCCCCAGGGTCTCAGCCTTCTCGCGCACGAGCTTCTCGATATCCGCCAGCGTGGTGCTGCCGTAAATCTGGGGCTCTCTGCGGCCGAGCAGATTGAGGTTGGGTCCGTTGAGGACGTGGACGTTGATCATTGCGAAAGAGCGTTCCGTAGAACTCCGTCAGGCGGAGCCGAAACGCCCTCTTAGCCAAAAGGCGGGCAGGGGGGAAGGGGAAAAGCGGGACTTTCCCAAGGCTTGGCCGATGTTCCCTAAGGGAGATCGGGTGTGAAAGGCATCTCGTATTGTCCGCCATGGCCGGGCTTGAACCCGGCCACCCACGTCTTGAACGGTGGAGAGACGTAGATCCCGGACCAAGCCCAAGGATGATGCGGAGACTAGCCGCAGGTGGCCTTGCCGCAGGCGCGGACGTTATCCACCACCTGCTTCAGGGGTTCGACGCCGACCGCGCCGGGGATCACCACTTCGCCGATGATGAAGGCGGGGGTGCCGGTAAGGTTCAGCTTGTCGCCGAGCGCCATGTTCTCCTGCAGGGCATTGCGCAGCTCGGCGCTGTCCATGTCCTTCTGAAGCTTGGCCATGTCGACGCCCATCTCCTTGGCCACCGCCATGGCGCGCTCGCCGTTCACGCGGCCGCGGGTTTCCAGCACCTTCACGTGGTAATCGAAGAGCTTCTGGCCCTGCAGCTGGTTCTTGACCGCCAGCGCCACGCGGCTCGCCTCCACGGAATCCGGGCCGAGGACCGGGAAGTCCTTCAGCACGACGCGCAGCTTCGGGTCGTTCTTCATGAGGATCTGCACGTCGGCGAGGGCCTTCTTGCAGTAGCCGCAATTGTAGTCGAAGAACTCCACCAGGGTAATGTCGCCCGAGGGATTGCCGGCCACGTAGGAATAGGGCGCGTTGAGAAGGGTCTGCTTCGTTTCCTTCACGGCGCTCGCCTGGGCCGCCTGCTGAGCTTCCGCCTGGCGCTTCTCGAGTTCGCTGATGGCTTCGGCCAGAACCTCGGGGTTCTTCAGCAGGTATTCCCGCACCACTTCACCGATGGCCTGCTTCTGCTGCTCGTTGAAGACGGCATTCTGAGCCTGCGCCGCGGGGGGCACGGCCAGGGTGCCGAACAGGGCCAGGGCCTGGCAGGTTTTGAGGAGCGAGAAGCGCATATCGGATCCTTTGCGGAGTTTTCAGTTCAATATCTGGCCTGAGTTAGCGGTTTGGGAAGCGCGACGTCAAATCACGCCTTTGTATTCGCAGCCTCTCCCTATCTCCTGCCTTGATCCGGGAATCCGCCGTCGGGCCTGCTCAAAGAGATCGAGCAAGCCCGGCCATGACCGTTAGAACATGGTTCTTGAGCCCCGCCGTCCAAAGGGCTACGAGCCAATCCATGACAAAATCGATCGCCGATCAGAACTCGCCTCTCGTCGCCCGGCGCATGGACCGGGTCTCGTCGTTCCTGGCCATGGATGTGCTGAGCGCCGCTGCCGCCAAAGAGCGGCGAGGGGACAGCGTGATCCATATGGAGGTGGGACAGCCCTCGGCCGCTGCCCCCCGCGCCGCCCGCGAGGCGGCCAAGGCCGCGCTGGATCTGGGCCGAATCGGCTACACGGAGGCGCTGGGCATCTCCGCATTGAGGGAGCGCATCGCGAAGCACTACCGGGAGGCTTACGGCGTCTCCATCGCCCCCGAGCGCGTGGTTGTCACCACGGGCTCCTCGGCGGGGTTCGTCCTCGCATTCCTGAGTCTTTTCGATTCAGGCCAGCGGGTCGCCATCACGGCTCCGGGCTATCCGGCCTACCGCAACATTCTGGAGGCCCTCGGCATCGAGCCGGTCACGATCCCTCTCACGAAGGCGGACGGCTGGATCATGACGGCCAAGGCCATCGAGAAGGCCCACGCGGAAAAGCCGCTTCACGGCATTCTCGCCATGAGCCCGGCCAATCCCTCCGGCACCATGATCGGCCGCAAGGCGCTGGCGGAACTCGGCCAAACCTGCCGCCGCCTCGGCCTGTGGTTCGTCTCGGACGAGATCTACCATGGCCTGACCTACGGCGAGGCCGCCTCGACGGCGTTGGCCTCGGATGACGATGCCGTCATCATCAACTCGTTTTCGAAGTACTACTGCATGACCGGATGGCGCATCGGCTGGATCGTGGTTCCCGAGCGTCTCGTGCGCCCTATCGAGCGGCTGGCGCAGAACCTCTACATCTCGCCCCCTTATCTCTCGCAGATAGCCGCCCTTGCCGCCTTCGACGCCACGGAGGAACTGGAGGCGGTGAAGGCAGGCTATGCGCGCAACCGCGCCTATCTGCTCGAAGAGCTGCCGAAGGCCGGCATCACCGAGATGCATCCGGTGGACGGCGCCTTCTACATCTATGCCGACATCGCCCGCTATACCAACGACTCCATCGGCTTCTGCAGGCGGATGCTGGAAGAGACAGGCGTGGCGGCGACTCCAGGGCTCGACTTCGATCCCATCGAAGGAGCCCATTACATGCGCCTGTCCTTCGCAGGATCGGAGACCGATTGCCGGGAGACGGTGGAGCGGCTGAAGGGGTGGTTGAGGTAGGGAAACTCCATCGTCACGGTCGGGCTTGTCCCGGCCATGCACGTCTTAAGGTTCTCAAACCTCATCCTGAGGAGCAGACGCAGTCTGCGTCTCGAAGGATGCTCCAGAGCGTACAGAACCATCCTTCGAGACGGCGCTGCGCGCCTCCTCAGGATGAGGTCCCTGTGCTGAAAGCAGGCGTGTATGCCCGCGACGAGTGCGAGCATGACGGGGGAAGCTGTTTCAACGAAAATGCCCGGCTTTCGCCGGGCATTTTGCTTGTTAGCTACGACCCACTCAGAACCGACTTCGCCCTGGACCACCAGCCGGCGCGCTTCGGACGCTCCGGGTCCGGCGGGGTGAGAACCACGGCAACCGGTTCCGGCTCGGGAATGACCGGGCGCGGCGTTTCCGCAGCGGGTTCTTCGGCAACCGGCTCAGGAGCCGACTTCGTCTCGATGGGCCCGTCGGATGCAGCAGGCTCGGGAGCGGGAGTGGGAGCAGGCTCGCGCAGCGGTTCGTCGTCCAGGGTGCTGACGGCTTCCGCGACGGCCTCGGTCGCGGCGACGAAGCCTTCCTCCGTGGCGAAGGTCTCGACGACCTCGTCGCGACCCCGGCCGCGGCCGCCGCGACGGCCCCGGCGACGGCGGCGACGCCCGCGCTCTTCGGACGATTCCGAACCCTCGGAGCCCTCGTTCTCGTCGCCGGAAGCCTCGGCTTCGGCGTCGTCCTGATCGTCGCCCTCGGCGGCTTCATCCTCGGAGCCTTCCTCGCCCTGAGCGGCGCCGGCGAAGGCTTCGCGATCACGGCCGCGACGGCGACGGCGACGACGGCGGCGACGGCCATTGCCTTCGCCCTCCTCGGGGCGTCCCTCGTCGGAGGCGCGGGCCTCCTCTTCGGTCTCATCCTCGCCTTCCTCGATCTCAGGCTCGACCTCCTCGGCCACATCCACCGGCGCGATGGCATCGATCTGGATGCCGGTGGCGGCGGATTTGTGCTCGAGGCGCAGGGCAGGCTCCCCGCGGTCGATGGCATAGTTCGTGGTGCCGGTGAGCGAGTCGTCCGCGACGATGGAGATCATCACGCCGAAACGGGTCTCGAGATCGCGCAGGTGCACGCGCTTCTGGTTGAGGATGTAGAAGGCCGCCTCCGTCCGCGTGCGGACGATGAGGTTGTAGCCGGCATTCTTGATGAGGGTTTCCTCGATCGAGCGCAGCACGTGGAGCGCGACGGACGGCGTCGAGCGGACAAAACCGGTGCCGACGCAGTGCGGACAGGGAATGGAGGAGGATTCGAGCACGCCTGTCCGGATGCGCTGGCGCGACATTTCGAGAAGGCCGAAGGGCGAGATGCGGCCCACCTGGATGCGGGCGCGGTCGTTCTTCAGGCACTCGTTCAGCTTCTTCTCGACGGCCCGATTGTTGCGCTTCTCCTCCATGTCGATGAAGTCGATGACGATCAGGCCGGCGAGGTCGCGCAGGCGAAGCTGACGGGCGATTTCCTCCGCCGCTTCGAGGTTCGTGCGCAGGGCCGTGTCCTCGATATTGTGCTCGCGGGTCGAACGGCCGGAATTCACGTCGATGGAGACGAGCGCTTCCGTCGGGTTGATGACGAGGTAGCCGCCGGACTTCAAGGTGACGACGTTGGAGAACATCGCGTCGAGCTGGGCCTCGACGCCGTATTTCGCGAAGAGGGGCTGCGGCTCGCGGTAGGGCTGGACGATCTTGGCATGGCTCGGCATGAGCATGCGCATGAAGTCCTTGGCCTCGCGGTAGCCGTCCTCCCCGGAGACGAGGATGTCGTCGATCTCCTTGTTGTAGAGATCGCGGATGGCGCGCTTGATGAGCGAGCCTTCCTCATAGACCAGCGCGGGTGCCGACGAGTTGAGCGTCAGCTCGCGCACGCTCTCCCAGAGGCGCATGAGATATTCGTAGTCGCGCTTGATCTCGGGCTTGGTGCGCGATGCGCCGGCCGTGCGCAGGATGATGCCCATTCCCTCGGGCACCTCCAGCTCCTGGGCGATTTCCTTCAGGCGCTTGCGGTCGGCGGCGTTGGTGATCTTGCGGGAGATGCCGCCGCCACGGCCCGTATTGGGCATGAGCACGGAATAACGGCCTGCGAGCGACAGGTAGGTGGTGAGGGCAGCGCCCTTGTTGCCGCGCTCTTCCTTCACGACCTGGACCAGCAGGATCTGACGGCGCTTGATGACTTCCTGGATCTTGTACTGCTTGCGCGGAACGCGGCGCTGGGGAACGTCCTCCAGAGCATCGCCGCCGCCGAGCTGTTCCACGTGGTCCTCGTCGTCGGTCTCGGATTCGTCGCCCTCTTCCTCGTCCTCGTCGCTGTCGTCGGAGGCTTCGGTCTCGTCGCCCTCGGCGGCATCCTCGGCCGTCTCGTCGGACGGGGCAGCGGCGGCTTCCACCGGCTCGGGGGCTTCGGCGGTCTCAACCGTCTCGGCAGCCTCGCCGGAAGCCGCCTCGAAATCGCCGGAGGCGGCGATCAGGTCGATGGTTTCGTCCGTACCTTCGGCCGGAGCCTGGTCTTGGGCAGCTCCCTCCGTGCCGGCCTCCGCTTCGGAGGAGGCGACCGTCTCTTCATTGCTGGACCGGCGCTGGGCCGAGCGGCGGCGACGGTTGCGGCGGCGCTCCTCCTCGCGCTCTTCCTCGGCCTGGGCTTCGGCTTCGGCCTCGAGCAGGGCCTGACGGTCGGCGACCGGGATCTGGTAGTAATCGGGATGGATTTCGCTGAAGGCGAGGAAGCCGTGACGGTTTCCGCCGTATTCGACGAAGGCCGCCTGGAGGGACGGCTCTACGCGGGTGACTTTCGCGAGATAAATGTTCCCGCGCAGCTGCTTCCGGGTAGCGGATTCAAAGTCGAATTCTTCGACCTTCTGACCACGTACCACCACAACCCGGGTTTCTTCCGGGTGGGAGGCATCGATGAGCATCTTGTTTGCCATGTTGAACTCTCGACATGGCGATCGAGGGCAGGACCTGAGGCAGGGGCCGCAGTGAAGGCGGGTGGCCACGCCGCAAGAGAAGGCGACGGGCTGGAATTGCGTTCGGATTGCTGTCGATCGCCATCGTGCGCCGCGGAGGGGCGCATTCTGGGTTGAAACGGAACGGCTTTGAGCCGGATGAGGTCGGATAAGGGCGAGCGCCAAAAGAAACGCGCGTTTCGAACGGTGCCGAGACGAGAGTCAATGCTGACTTCGTGTGTGCAACCATTCAAGGCGGCCCTTTCTAGGAATCGGTGGACCGAACGGAATCCGGCCACCGGCAAAATGCGGCGATCTGTATCGCCAATGAACCCTTCCTGGCGCCTGTCGAGGGTGACGGGAGGCCCCGGAGGACTGGTCAAGACAACCATCTCCTCGGGTCCGCCGTCAGATTCGGCCATGCCGGGCGGGGTCATGATCATTACAGAGCGAAAGGGGCATTTGGCAAGATGCCGAAGTCTGTGTCGTTAATGCAACAGAGTCTCGATATCGAGATCCGGCAAGAGAAGCTTCGTTAACCAAAGGGCGCTTAATGAGATAGGAAGAGGGAGCAAACCTCCAAGCGTCGGCATGAGAATCAAACCCTTGATACGCCTGATCTGTGCAGGCCTCCTGGCTGCTGTCCTGGCGCCTCTCGTCGCCTCGGGGGAGAATTCTGCCTGGGCTGCGGGGGTCGAGGCGGCCAAGGCCGCCGCGCCCGTGATCGCAGCCGATGTCTCCGTCGAGGTCGACGGCCCCAAGACCCGGTTCAGGGTCATGCTGTCCAAGCCCGTGACGGCTCAGGCCTCTCTCATGGAGCGGCCGGACCGTCTCATCATCGACCTGCCCGAGGTGGCTTTCCACCTGCCGCCCGAGGCCGGGCGGCAGAAGGCGGGGCTGATCTCCTCCTATCGCTATGGCCTCTTTGCACCGGGCCGCTCCCGGGTGGTGATGGAGCTGACCCAGCCCGCGACGGTCTCCGCCATGACTGTCGAGCCCAATGCCGCAGCCGGCACGGCGCTTCTGACCATCGAGCTGACCCGGACCGAGCGCGACGATTTCCACCGCGCGGCCGTGGCGAACGCGGCCAAGGCCGCTCAATCCCCAGCCGTGGAGACGGCCCCGCTCGCCAAGGGGAGCCGTCCGGTGATCGTGATCGACCCCGGCCACGGGGGCATCGATCCCGGGGCCAATGCGGCGAACGGCCTGTTCGAGAAGGATCTCGTCCTGTCCTTTGCCCAGAAGCTTCAGAAGGCCCTGGAAGCGAGCGGTCGCTACAAGGTGGTGATGACCCGGGACAAGGACGTGTTCATCTCCCTCGCTGACCGGATCCGTGCCGCCCGCAGCGTGCAGGCCGATCTCTTCATTTCCATTCATGCCGATTCGATCTCCGGGGGGCAGGAGGTCCGCGGCCTGACGGTCTATACGGGAGCGGAGCGGGCCTCCGACGCCGATTCTGCCCGGCTCGCCGAGCGGGAAAACAAGGCCGATGCGGTCGCGGGCGTCGAAACCCCCGACATGCCGGATGATGTTACGGACATCCTGGTGGACCTGACCCTGCGCGAGACCCGAACTTTCTCCCATAGCTTCGCCTCGCGCCTTGTGGGCGAGTTCGATTCGGTGGCCCGCCTGAACAAGAATCCCCACCGCCAGGCGCGCTTCCAGGTGCTGCGGGCCCACGACGTGCCGTCGGTCCTGGTGGAGCTCGGCTATCTCTCCAGCAAGCAGGACCTGGACCTGCTCACGTCCGAGGAATGGCGGAGCAAGATGGTGTCCGCCATGAGCGTGGCGGTGGATCGCTTTTTTGCAACACGCTTCGCTCGGCAGGGAGCTGCCGCAGTTTTACCATAGATAGGGTGTCGATACCCGTAGCGGGGGCGCGATTCCTCGGTTAACAGAGCGGAGCGGATTTTAAGCTTCGGCCTGTTCCCGATGGGACACGGCGTTCGGGATCTGCATAATCAGGCGCCTCGAAGCGCCGACAACGGAATACCTTCGGATGCGTTTTGTCCTACGATTTTTCGGCTTCCTGTTCAGCGTCGGCGCGATCTTCTTCCTGATCGGCGCCGTCGGGCTGGCCTATGGATTCTGGTTCTTTTCCAAGGACCTGCCGGATCACGCGCAGCTTGCCAATTACGAGCCGCCGGTGATGACCCGCGTCCACGCCTCGGACGGCAGCCTGATCGCGGAATACGCCCGCGAGCGGCGTCTCTACGTGCCGATCCAGTCGATCCCGAACCTGGTGAAGGTTGCCTTCCTCTCCGCCGAGGACAAGAACTTCTACAAGCACGCGGGCATCGATCCCGAGGGCGTCGTCCGCGCCATCCTCATCAACGTCAAGTCCGGCGGCAAGCGCGAGCAGGGCGCGTCCACCATCACTCAGCAGGTGGCCAAGAACTTCCTCGTCGGCAACGAGCGCAGCTATGAGCGCAAGATCCGTGAGGCTCTGATCGCGCTGCGCATGGAATCCACCTTCTCGAAGGACAAGATCCTCGAGCTGTACCTCAACGAGATCTATCTCGGCCTCGGCAACTACGGCGTGGCCGCCTCGGCCCTGAACTATTTCGGCAAGTCGCTCCACGAGCTCGACATCGCGGAAGCCGCCTATCTCGCCGCCCTGCCGAAGGCACCGAACAATTATCACCCCTTCCGCCAGCGCCAAGCCGCCATCGACCGCCGCAACTGGGTGATCGGCCGCATGGTCGAGAACGGCTACATCACGGCCGAGCAGGGGGAAGCAGCCAAGAAGCAGCCGCTCAACGTCACGCCGCGGGTCGTGTCGCCCAACAGCATCGCGTCGGGCTACTTCGCCGAAGGGGTGCGCCGCGACATCGCCGAGCGCTACGGCGAAGAGAAGCTCTACGAGGGCGGCCTCCTGATCCGCGCAACCCTCGACCCCAAGATGCAGGCCATGGCCCGTAAGGCCCTGGTCGACGGCCTGGTGCGCTTCGACGAGGCGCGGGGCTGGCGCGGCGCCCAGAACAAGCTGGATCTCGCCGGCCGTGAATGGGGCGTGGCCCTGGCCGAGGTGCCCTCCATGGGCGACGTGCAGCCCTGGCGCCTTGCCGTCGTGCTGGAGGTTTCCGGCGGCCGCGCGCGGATCGGACTGCAGCCGAAGAAGGAATCCTCCGGCCAGCTCTCGCGTGACCGCGAGACGGGCTTCATCACCGCCGACGGCGTGAAATGGACCCGCCGCGCGGTCGAGAAGGCCGTGGCGGTCGGCGATGTGATCTATGTGGAGCCGCTCGAGGGCAAGCAGGGCCAGTATCGTCTGCGCCAGGTGCCCGAGATTTCCGGCGCCATCGTCGCCATGGACCCGCAGACGGGCCGCGTGCACGCGATGGTCGGCGGCTTCTCCTTCGACCAGAGCGAGTTCAACCGCGCCACCCAGGCGATGCGTCAGCCGGGTTCGTCGTTCAAGCCGATCGTGTATGCGACTGCTCTCGACAACGGCTATACGCCATCGTCCCAGATCATGGACGCGCCTTTCGTCCTCGACATGGGCCCCGGCCAAGCCGCCTGGGCTCCCTCGAACTATGACGGCAAGGCCGCCGGCCTGCGCACCCTGCGCTACGGCATCGAGCACTCGAAGAACCTGATGACGGTGCGTCTCTCGAACGAGATCGGCATGCCGGTCATCTCGGAATATGCCCGCCGCTTCGGCGTCTACGACGACATGCTGCCGCTGCTCTCCATGTCGCTGGGCGCGGGCGAAACGACGGTCATGCGCATGACGGCGGCCTATTCCATGTTCGTGAACGGTGGCCGCCGCATCAAGCCGACGCTGATCGATCAGATCCAGGATCGCAGCGGCCGTACGATCTACCGGCACGACGACCGCAAATGTGCGTCCTGCGATGCGGATAAATGGGATGGCGGTGCCGCGCCCAAGCTCCTGGACAACCGCGAGCAGGTGCTCGATCCGCTCACCGCGTACCAGATGACCTCGATTCTCGAGGGCGTGGTGCAGCGCGGCACGGCGCAGACGGTCAAGGCCGTCGGCAAGCCGCTCGCGGGCAAGACCGGCACCACCAACGATGCCAAGGACGTGTGGTTCGTGGGCTTCTCTCCCGACCTCGCGGTGGGAGTGTTCCTCGGCTACGACACCCCGAAGTCCCTGGGCAACGCGGCCACCGCCGGCCAGTATGCCGCACCGGTCTTCCGCGACTTCATGCAGATGGCACTGAAGGACAAGCCGGCCACCCCGTTCCGCGTGCCCCCGGGCATCAAGCTGATCCGGGTCAACGCCTCCACCGGCACCCGTGCCGGCGGCGAAGGCGGGGGCACGATCCTGGAAGCCTTCAAGCCTGGCCAGGCACCGCCCGAGTATTACGCTCCGCCGGAAGAAGATGGCGTGCCGCAGGCCGAATACGCGCCGGCTCCTCCGCCGCAGCGGGCGGTGGGCGCGAACCCTGGCGGATTGTATTGATCCGCTTTGGGGCCCATATCACCGGCACTTTCCGACAAGCACGACACTGACGATCGCAGCCGCCGCACCCCGGCTGCTGCGATCGCCGGTTTTGCGGGGAGGAGCTCCTTTACACGCCGGGGCGCTCCCCTTAAGACGCCCTCATACTCAAGGCACGGACAGCAAGAACGAAATGCGCGCCGAAATCGAACACCTCGTAGAAGAGACCAAGCAGTCAGTCGGGCTGCTGAGGAGGCATCTTTGACTGGGACAATGCCCAGCGACGCCTCGCCGAACTGAACGCCCAGGCCGAAGACCCGAACCTCTGGAACGATGCGGAAGCCGCGCAGAAGATCATGCGCGAGCGCACGACGCTCGAGGACCAGATTTCCTCCATCAAGCGCATGGAGCAGGAACTCGATGACGCCATCACGCTGATCGAACTCGGCGAGATGGAAGGCGACGAGGGCAGCATCAAGGAGGGCGAGGAAACCATCCGCAGCCTTCGCGACGAAGCCGCACGCCGCCAGGTGGAAACCCTGCTCTCGGGCGAGGCCGATGCCAACGATACCTATCTCGAAGTGCATTCTGGCGCCGGCGGCACGGAAAGCCAGGACTGGGCCAACATGCTCCAGCGCATGTATGCACGCTGGGCGGAGCGCCGGAAGTACAAGGTCGAACTCCTCGAAGTCACCGACGGCGAAGAGGCCGGCATCAAGAGCGCGACGCTCCTGATCAAGGGTCACAACGCCTATGGTTGGCTCAAGACCGAGTCTGGCGTTCACCGTCTGGTGCGCATCTCGCCCTATGACTCGAACGCGCGCCGCCATACGAGCTTCGCTTCCGTGTGGGTCTATCCGGTGGTGGATGACCGCATCAATATCGAGATCAAGGAATCCGACTGCCGCATCGATACGTTCCGTTCCTCGGGCGCGGGCGGCCAGCACGTGAACACCACGGACTCGGCAGTGCGCATCACGCATATTCCGACCGGCATCGTCGTGGCGTGCCAGCAGGAGCGCTCGCAGCACAAGAACCGGGCGACCGCCTGGAACATGCTGCGCGCGCGCCTCTATGAGCTCGAGCTGAAGAAGCGCGAGGAAAAGGCGAATGCGGAGGCTGCCGCCAAGACCGACATCGCCTGGGGGCACCAGATCCGTTCCTACGTGCTCCAGCCCTATCAGTTAGTGAAGGACCTGCGCACGGGCACCCAGTCCCAGAGCCCGCAGGACGTGCTCGACGGCGATCTCGATCCCTTCATGGAAGCCGCGCTGGCTCAGCGCGTCTATGGCGGCGGCGAAGAGGTCGAGGATATCGATTAAAATCGCCAGCCGGTGAATGTGAACGGGTATCTTGACCTTGGGACACATTCACCGGTCCGACCGGCTTTTGCGGGCGAGGGCAATCAGCTGCACGCACATGATGTGCAGCGGCATCGCCCGCGGCTACTCGGAGTGCACGACGCCGCGGCGAAGCGGCCGCCACGAATTGAGGCATTACTTGCGCGTTGCAAGCGCGGCGGTGACCCCGAGGCCGATGAATGAGGTGCCGGAGAACCAGCGCAGGAGGCGCTGAAAGCGCCGGCTGCGGCGCAGGAAGTCGCCGGCGGCTCCGGCCACAAGCGCGAATATTCCATCGCTGAGGATTCCAAGGCCCATGAAGGTGAGGCCGAGGACAAGGATCTGCCAGTGCAGCGCGCCCCGCGCGGGATCAACGAATTGCGGCAGGAAGGCGAGGAAGAAGATTGCCGTTTTCGGATTGAAGAGATTCACCACGAAGCCGTCGCGGAAGGCGCGGTGCAGCGGCTCGGCCGGCACCGCAGGCAACTCGGGTTCGGGATCTTTGGCCATCAAGGTGCGGATGCCCATCCAGATGAGATAGGCGGCGCCGAGATACTTGACGACTGCGAAGGCAAGCGCCGACGAGACGATGAGGGCCGAGAGTCCCACCGCCGCCGCGACAATGTGAACGATGGTGCCGAGGTGGATACCGACCACTGAGACCAGCCCCGCGGTCCGCCCCTGCTGGATCGAGCGCGCGACGATGAAGAGCACAGCCGGGCCAGGTGTCAGCAGCAGCACCAGTGACGCCACGACGAACAATCCCCACAAAGCCATGTCGGGCATGTGTTTCCCTCCTCGCGCAGCTTTCCATGACAAGGCCACATCGCGGTCGCCAGCACAAGAGATCCGCTTCCCGGCTCAGGGGAGAGCCTTTGCTGCCGCCAGCACCTCCTCCGCGTGGCCTGGCACCTTCACCTTGTTCCAGACCTTGGCAATGACGCCTTTACGGTCGATCAGCACCGTCGTGCGCTCGACCCCCAAGTATTTGCGGCCATACATGCTCTTTTCGACCCACACCCCATAGGCCTGCAGCATGGTTTTTTCCTCGTCGGAGGCGAGGGGGAATTCAAGGCCGTATTTCGCTCTGAACCTGTCGTGGCTTTTGATCGGGTCGGGTGAGACGCCGATGATGTCGGTGCCGGCGGCCTCGAAGTTCTTCCGCAGGGCCTGGAAATGCTGGGCTTCCAGGGTGCAGCCGCTGGTGTCGTCCTTGGGGTAGAAGTACAGCACGACCTTGCGTCCTCTCAGGCTCTCAAGCGAGATCTCCGCTCCGCCGGTGGCCGGCAGGCTGAAAGCGGGGGCTTCGGATCCGGGGGTCAGGGCCATGGTTCGCCTTCCTTTTGGCGGATTGTACTGATTGGAAACCTCTTGTGTGCACGACGGGAAAGAGGCGGTCGCGGGAGGCTGCCAGGATGGTTAAGGTCCTTCAGTGATTCCCTCGCTGCTCCGAAAGCGCAAGAACCAGGCTGCTCAACACCACAAGAATGAAGTTACCGTTCCGTACCACGTTGTTCCGGCGAGAACCGGCCAAGAAGAGCCTTCTGAGCCGGGTGGTCCGCGGTACGCTTTATGCCAAGCTCGCACTGGTGGTTTTCCTGGTCGCCGCCGCCGGGCTCTTTTATCTGCGCCTCTCCGTCGGCCCCATGAGCTTCGGCAGACTGCCGGAACGCGTTGCGGAGGCCATGGCCTCCCGGATTGGACCCGGCTGGTCGGTAGCCCTGCGCAACACCACGATCGAACTGCATGAGGGCACGCCTGCTCTGCGAGCGAACGGCCTCGACATCCGCGCACCCGGCGGCGAACTCGTCGTTCGGGCTCCTCATGCGCTCGTCAGCGTGGATTTCGTGTCCCTGCTCACGGCCAACCTGCAGCCGAAGGCGATCGAGGTTCGGGATCTGCAATTGCGGATCCTGGTCAATCGAGACGGCTCCCTGACCTTCTCGCCCGTGCAGACGACGGAGGAGGCGCATGCTTCGGGCGGCGCGTCCGATGAGGCTTCGCCCTCGAAGGAGGCCGCTGCCGCCCTGGCCGTCAGCACCAACGGGCCGTCGCAGGTCTCGGGTGTCGTTGGATCCCTGTTCGATCTGATCGTCGGACCGCGCAGCGTGCTCAACTCCCTTGGGCGTGCGCAGCTGACCAATGCCCAGCTTGTCTTCATTGATGCGGACCTCAAGGAGCAGGCCCGGTTCAAGCGTGTCGACGCCACCTTCGATTGGGGGGAAAACGGAGGCCGTCACTTTGCAGCGACCGTCGAGGGGCCTCAGGGTCCCTGGCAGCTCAACGGAGACGCGAAGGCCGAAAGCGAAACGTCTTACCGTGCCGCCGTCATAGCCGATTCCGCGCCGATCCAGGACATCCTGTTGCTCAGCGGCCTGTCGGGCCTCCCGGCCGCCACCGATCTGGAGTTTTCCGGCCGCTTCGACATGGCCTATGCCGATGGCCGGGTGACGGAGCTGAAGACGCGCCTCGACAGCAATGCGGGTACGATCCAGATTGAGGACAAGGACACCTCGGCCCTCCCGGTCGAGCGCGCGACCATCATGGCCGATTGGGACGAGACGAGGAAAACCCTCAACCTGCCGATTCTCGAACTCAAGGGTGGCGACACCCAGGTCAGGCTTCAGGGGACGCTGACGACGCCGACGGCAGGCAATCCCTGGCGCCTGCTGCTCAGCGGCAGGGATGTCGTCTGGTCCGGGGCCGCGCCCGGCGATGCTCCGCTTCAGGTGACGCAGGTGGATGCCGACCTTTCCGGTCCCGATGGCATTGTGATCAACAGCATCAAGCTTCGGGGGCCTGAGCTGAAGGCCGATATCAGCGGCGCCGTGGCGGCGTCCGCTGATCCGAAAGGCCTCAAGTTCGATGTCACGGCCACGAGAACCAACCTCCGCTCCGCTTTGCGCATCTGGCCGGAGGCCGTGGCTCCGGCTGTTCGGCGCTTCCTGGTGGCAAACCTCAAGGGCGGCACGCTCGAGACCTTCAAGCTCAAGGTCGCCATGACCGGAGCCGATGTCGAGAAATCGATGTCGGGCGGCCCGATTCCGGATGGATCCGTGAAGATCGACTTCGCGATCTCCCAGGGCGCTCTCCAGGCCGCCGAGGGGCTTCCTCCCGTCTCGAAGATGGATCTGACGGGGCAGGTGACCGGCACGAAGGTCGCGCTGCGTGCACCGACTGGCCGGGTGGAGATGCCCGGCAATTACAGCCTTAACGCCTCGGACGGCGCTTTCGCTCTCGACAATTACTGGGACGACCATGCCATCGCCCGCATTGATTTCCGTCTCACGGGAAGTGCCGATGGTGTCGGTGCGATGCTCCAGCAGCCTCTCGTGAAGCAGATCGCGGGCTTCGAGGTCGATCCCGCCACCATGAAGGGCAAGGCGGATCTGAAGGTCGGCATCGGCCTGCCGGTCAATGACATTCCGCCGATTGCCGATCTGCCGCTCAAGATCACGGGAACGCTCAACGAACTCACCCTCGACAAGCTCTTCGGCAAGGAGAAGCTGGAGAGTGGAAATCTTACGATCTCCTATAACCAGGGCGATCTTTCGATCAAAGGCGATGGCAAGCTCGGAGGCGGCCCGGCCACCCTCGATGTGCAGAAGAACCGGCAGGGAGGTCAGGCCAACGTTTCCTTCGTGCTCGACGAGGCCGGGCGCAGCAGGCGCGGACTCTCCTTCGGCGCGCAGCTGACGGGCCAGGTAGCGCTGAAGATCGGCGTGCCTCTGGGACGGCCCGATGCGGCGGGCATGATCGTCGAGGCGGACCTCGCAAAGGCCGGAGTGGACCAGCTCATTCCTGGCTGGGTGAAGCCTGCCGGCAGACCCGGCAAGCTCACCCTGACGATGCTGGATGGGCCGACGACGGAAATCAGGGATCTGCAGCTCGACAGCGGAAGCGTTCAGCTGCGCGGCACGGCAAGCCTGTCGAAGGACGGGGATCTGGAAAAGGCCGATCTGTCCACCTTCAAGCTCTCGCCGGGCGATGACATGCGCGTGCAGATCGATCATTCCGGAGGCGTCTACAAGGTGACGGTGCGCGGCAACGTGGGGGACGCGCGTCCCTTCGTCAAAGGCTCCAGCGCGCAGTCTTCATCCCGCAGCGGAAGCGGGCAGAAGGATCCAAAGGATTTCGACCTCGATCTCTCCCTCAACATCCTGACCGGGTATAACGACGAGGCGATCACCAATGCCGTGATCAAGGCTTCCATGCGCAAGGACGTTCTGCGCCAGCTCGAGATGAAAGGCCGCCTCGGGGCCACGAACATCGCCGCACGGACCGATGGCCAAGGACGGAACGGGGCCGTCATCATCGTCCAAGCGGAGGATGCCGGCGCCCTCCTGCGCTTCACGGACGTGTACAAGCGCATGGCCGGCGGCGATCTCATCATCAATATGGCCACCGGCGAAGGCCCTCAGCCGGGGGTCGTGCTGCTGCGCTCCTTCACTCTTGTCAACGAACCGGCCCTGCGCCGGATCATCCCCACCCAGACGCAGGTGATCTCCGGACAGGACAAGGCCGGAAACCCGCAGTCGGTGCGGGTGGACGTGAACGAGGTGACTTTCGCAAGAGCCCGTGCCGAGTTCACGCGCACGGCAGGTCGCCTCGACTTCAAGGATGCGGCGATCTACGGCAACCAGATCGGCTTCACGCTGGGCGGCTTCATTGACTACAGCCGCGACCGCATGGACATTTCGGGCACCTTCGTTCCGGCCTATGGGCTGAACAACGTCTTTGCCCAGGTGCCGCTGTTCGGGCCTTTGCTCGGCGGCGGTCAATATGAGGGATTGTTCGCCGTCAATTTCCGCGCGTCGGGCTCGGTCGGCGCGCCGGTGCTGACTGTCAATCCGCTCTCCGCGGTGGCTCCGGGCTTCCTGCGCAAGCTCTTCGGCGTGGGAATGGAGCCGCAGACCGACGCGCTGCCGGCGACGACTCCCGATCGGTAAACGCTCATAGCGGCTGCATCACCTTGAGGCGCGAGCACGCTCCCTCCACAGGGTGAGCGGGGCTCTGTCTGTTTCCTCAAACGGCGCGCAGAAGAACGTGTTTCTTCTTGCCGAAGGAGAGCTTGATCACGCCTTCGCCTGTAAGGTCCGAGAGGCTCAGCGTGCCGCGCTCGTCCGAGACCGTCCGGTCGTTCACCTTCAGGCCGCCGCTCTTCACCTGGCGGCGCGCCTCGCTCGATGATGGCACGAGCTTCGCGTAGTCGGGGCCGAAGGCCGTCAGCACGCCGAGGCCTTCCTTCAGGACGCTGGACGGCACCTCGATGGTGGGCAGGCTCTCGGCGAGTGCTCCTTGCTCGAAGGTCTTCTGCGCCGTCTCGGCTGCGAGTTCCGCCGCTTCGCGGCCATGGAGCAGGGCGGTGGCCTCGGTGGCCAGCACCTTCTTCGCCTCGTTGATCTCGGCGCCCTGCAACGCGGCGAGTTTGGCGATCTCGTCCATGGGCAGGATCGTGAACAGCTTCAGGAAGCGCGGAACGTCCGCGTCCTCGGTGTTGCGCCAGAACTGCCAGTAATCGTAGGGGCTCAGCATGTCGGCGTTGAGCCACACCGCGCCGGAGGCGGTCTTGCCCATCTTGGCCCCGGAGGCGGTGGTCAGAAGCGGGCAGGTGACGGCATAGAGCTGCGGCGTGCCGAGGCGGCGGCCGAGATCGATGCCGTTGACGATGTTGCCCCACTGGTCCGAGCCGCCCATCTGCAGGATGCAGCCGTAGCGCTTGTTGAGCTCCACGAAATCGTAGGCCTGGAGGATCATGTAGTTGAATTCCAGGAACGACAGCTCGTGCTCGCGCTCGAGGCGCAGCTTCACGCTGTCGAAGGACAGCATGCGGTTGACCGAGAAGTGACGGCCCACATCGCGCAGGAACTCGATGTAGTTGAGCTTGGTGAGCCACTCGGCGTTGTCCACCATCGTGGCGTCCGTCTTGCCCTCTCCGAAGCGGATGAAGCGCGAGAAGACAGTCTTGATGCTCTCCTTGTTGGCTTCGATCTGCTCGACGGTCAGGAGCTTGCGGCTCTCGTCCTTGCCCGACGGATCGCCCACCCGGGTCGTGCCGCCGCCCATGAGGGTGATCGGCTTGCCGGCCCCGGTCTTCTGGAGCCAGTGCAGCATCATGATCGAGAGCAGATGGCCCACATGCAGAGACGGGCCCGTGCAGTCATAGCCCACATAGGTGGTCAGGCGATTTTCCAGAGCGGCCGCATCCACGCCCTCGAAGTCAGAGGACTGATGAATGAAGCCTCGTTCGTTGAGGACCTTCAGGAATTCGGATCGGGGCGCGTTCATCGCGGCTCTCGTGGTGTTGCTGGACTGGAATGGGGCCGTTTAGCAGCTTCATCAGATCATTTCACGCGGATTCGCGTGATGCTGCATCGGACAGCCTTGCTGTCGGATACATGAAGCAATTTGTGGGCCAGTTTTATCATGTGGATTGTGGAAAGTCGCTTATACAAGCCTGATTGATTAAGAAAATAATCTGATATTAAGTTACATTTCGGTGTGTATTCTGCCGTACTCGAATCCGGAGGGCAACCTAATGACAATGACACAACTAGAAATTGAATATATCTTATCGTTCGGAGGTGTATTCAACAATACGCTACTTGGAACCGGTAGCGTGCCTGGCATGTCAGGAAGTGGCGGTACAGTAAAAAGCTCTAAAATCCTCTACAAAGGAAAAGTGGTAGAGGTCGAGCAAGTGCAAACAAGCGAGGGTTACTACTTTATCGATAAAGAAGGCAGCCTATATACATATAATGGTATAGGTGACATCTTAAAGTTGTCCGACGGATTCTATCCTATCGCCGGCGATCAAATATTCAGCGGACGTTATGCAGCCATCTTAAGTACTTATCATGGCACCGTCTTCATGGATATGTATACTGGCCAATTGTATCATAGAGATGTCAGCCCAGTCTTTGCATCATATGAACTTTATCCTGTACATAAGGATGTGCTTATCACTGCAGATTGGTGGAACCAACAGGATTATGTGCCCAAGTGCTGCATCATCCCCCCGCGTCGTCCGGTAGATGGTCCTGCAACAGGATACGTGATCGTCGGGGACAGCGCCAATAATCTTGTCGCTCTTGTATCGACTTTCGGTACAACCGGGAGTGATGTGCTTTCAGGCTCCGGAGTGATTTTCGCCGGTGATGGCAATGATTTCATTATTGGTGGGTTCGGAGCTGATTTCATCAACGGCGAAGCCGGAGATGATACTCTATTGGGAGGAGAGGGCACAGACCTGCTTTCCGGTGATGCAGGCAACGACACACTGATCTCCGGCGACGGCAACGACACGCTGACCGGCGGTTCCGGTGCGGATCTTCTGTCCGGCGGTTCCGGGGTTGACATGGTGAGCTACGCGTCGAGCGCAGCTGGGGTGATCATCAATCTTGCGACGGGCCGAGGCACGGGCGGCGATGCGGCGGGCGACCAAGTGCGTGACATCGAGAACGTGATCGGCAGCGGCTTCAACGACGTGATCAGCGTCGGCAACGCCTCGGTGGTCGGCTTCGACGCAGCCAATTACTACGCCATGAACCCTGACGTGCAGGCCTATGCGGCAGCCCATGGCCTGGGCTACGATTGGGCCTTCGAGCACTGGGTGGCCAATGGACGCTTCGAGGGCCGCGCCGGCGGCTGGGAGGGCATGAGCCAAGCCGCCGGCGCGGATTGGGGCACGCTCTTCAGCGTCCAGAAATACCTTGCGGCCAATTCGGATATTCTCGCCTATAAGCTCGCCCACAACCTCTCCGATCAGTGGGTTCACGAGCACTGGCTCACCGCCGGTCGTCACGAGGGGCGCGCCGGCGCGCTCGACGTGAGCGGCTCGGCTATCGATGCAGGCGCCGGCAACGACGTGGTGCAGGGCGGTCTCTATAGCGATTACGTCACCGGCAACACCGGCAACGACACCATCAACGGCTATGCGGGCGACGACGTGCTCCTGGGTGGGGCTGGCCATGACGCGATCAATGGCGGCGACGGCAACGACCATATCTTCGGCGGCCTTGACGACGATGGCCTGGTCGGCGCCAAGGGTAACGACAGTCTCTCCGGCGGTACCGGCAACGACAGTCTCTTCGGCGATGACGGCAACGACACCCTGGCTGGCGGAAGCGGGACCGATACCCTGTATGGTGGGGCCGGAGACGACTATCTCGACATTGAGGATCTCGCGACCGCAGGGGCTGACGAGCTCCATGGCGGTGACGGGAACGATGTCCTGGTCGGAGGTGGCGTCGGCAGCAAGCTGACGGGAGGAGCAGGATACGACATCTTCTCGATCCGTCCGAATGCGAAGACCACGATCATGGACTTCTACACGGGTCCGGGGGCGCACGACCAGATTTATATCTGGAATAAGCCTCTATTCGCGGATTTCTCCGCCATGATGGCTACGGCCCGTCAGGTCGGCAGCGATGTCGTCATTGAAAAGAGTGATTTCAGTCTCACCTTGAGCAATACGCAACTGTCATCGCTCATTGCCAACGACTTTGTCTTCCTCTGAATAACGGCGAGTATAGCGCATGCAAAAAGGCAGGGCGTTTTGAACGCCCTGCCTTTTATCGTTTGGGGAGGTTTTCTTAAGCCGCTTCGTCGGTCGAGCCCAAGCGTTTGTCGAGATACTCGTCCACGGCCACCATCAGCTCGTCGACCTTGCCGTCGAAGAAGTGGTTCGCGCCGTCCACCACCGCGTGTTCGAGCTTCACGCCCTTCTGCGTCTTCACCTTCTCGATGACGCTGACCACGTCCTTCACCGGAGCCACGCGGTCTTCCGAGCCGTGGACGAACAGGCCCGATGACGGGCAGGGGGCGAGGAACGAGAAGTCGTAGCGGTTCGCCATGGCGGCGATGGAGATGAAGCCCTCGATTTCCGGGCGGCGCATGAGGAGCTGCATGCCGATCCAGGCGCCGAATGAGACACCGGCGATCCAGCAGGCCCGGGCATCCGGATTCATGGACTGGGCCCAGTCGAGGGCCGCCGCGGCATCCGACAGCTCGCCCTGGCCGTGATCGAAAGATCCCTGACTGCGGCCGACGCCGCGGAAATTGAAGCGAAGCACCGAGAAACCGCGCTTCGCGAAGTCATAATACAGGTTGTAGACGATCTGGTTGTTCATCGTCCCGCCGAATTGCGGGTGGGGGTGCAGGATGATGGCGATCGGTGCGCCCTTTTCCTTGGCAGGCTGATAGCGCCCCTCGATACGACCGGCGGGACCCGTGAAGATGACTTCAGGCATGTACGCGAACCTCTTGATCGCCTCTCTGCAATGAGAGGGAAACCCCTGTGCGACCTTGACTCCAGGTCTCGGATTCCCTTAAGAGGAAACCCTTAGAATTCTTCTAAAGTGTTACATTGTTTCGATTATTTCCGGAGGCCTCGGCCCTCGGTGGAAACATGGGACACATGTGGTTGCGGTGCTTTAACACAGCTACCAGGGTCGATTGCAAGATTTTCGTGAGGCGGCAGACCTTCAATCATGGCGATGGGCCAGCGCACATACCTCGATCACAACGCCACGTCGCCCCTGCGCCCAGCGGTGGCCGAGGTGGTTCTGCGCGTGCTCCATCTCCCGGGCAATGCGTCCTCCGTCCACTCCGAAGGCCGTGCTGCGCGAGCCGAGATGGAAGCCGCCAGGGTCTCCGTCGCCAAGCTGGTCGGCTCCAGGGCCAAGAACGTGATCTTCACGAGCGGTGGCACGGAAGCCGCGAATCTCGTGCTCACGCCCTCGTTCCGGCGCCTCGGCCAGTCCGGAGCGACGAGGCTTCTGATCGGCGCGACCGAACATCCTTGCGTTCTCAACGGCCATCGCTTCCCA
Source organism: Microvirga sp. (assembly GCA_035645515.1). Taxonomy (GTDB): domain Bacteria; phylum Pseudomonadota; class Alphaproteobacteria; order Rhizobiales; family Beijerinckiaceae; genus Microvirga. The sequence continues at coordinate 161,544 of DASQML010000016.1, read as the reverse complement.
CCCCACATGGCCGAAGTCATTCCCGTCGACCGGCGCGGAATCCTTGATATCGCCTGGCTCAAGGCCCATCTTGAGGAGATGGGCCACGAGCGTGTTCTGGTCTCCGTCCAGCTTGCCAACAACGAGACTGGAGTTCTCCAGCCCATCTCTGAGATTGCGGGGCTCGTTCACGAGCATGGCGGTCTTGTTCATACCGATGCGGTACAGGCGGCGGGCCGGGTGCCGGTCGATATCGGCGCACTTGGCGTCGATGCCCTCACATTGTCCGCACACAAGCTCGGCGGCCCGAAGGGGGCGGGGGCTCTGGTGCTTGCGTCCGATCAGTACGAGATCGGCGAAAGGCTGATCCGGGGCGGCGGACAGGAGAAGAATTATCGGGCCGGTACCGAGAACGTGGCCGGAATTGCAGGTTTTGGAGCCGCGGCCGAGCTTGCCCTGGCAGGGCTGGAGCAGGAGGCTGGGCGGCTTCGTGAGCTGCGCGACGAGGCAGAGGAACATGTGCGCCGGATTGCGCCGGGCGCACTTGTTGTGGGCGCTGGCGTTGAGCGGTTGCCTAATACCCTGGCCTTTGCCATACCCGGCCTCAAGGCCGAGACGGCATTGATCGCCTTCGATCTCGCGGGCATTGCCCTGTCTTCCGGTTCGGCCTGCTCGTCCGGAAAGGTCAAGCGTTCGCATGTGCTCGATGCCATGGGCGTCGAGCCCGCCCTCGCGGAGGGTGTCTTGCGTGTGAGTTTGGGGTGGTCGACCACGAAAGAGGATGTGATCCGCTTCGCGGAGGCATGCGAAAAGGTGGTCGGCCCCTTATATAAGCGGAAGGCGAGCGCGGCTTAACGGCCTCGCCCGGTTTCCATGTCGTCAACCCGCGGCCCTTGAAGCCGTGAGTGGTGGGAGAGACAGATGCCTGCAGTGCAGGAGACGATCGATCAGGTTCGATCGATTGACGTCGATCAGTACAAGTATGGCTTCGAAACCGAAGTCGAAATGGAGAAGGCGCCAAAAGGCCTCTCCGAGGATGTGATCCGCTTCATCTCGGCCAAGAAGGGCGAGCCCGAGTGGATGCTCCAGTGGCGCCTCGATGCCTACAAGCGCTGGCTCACCATGAAGGAGCCGAATTGGGCGCGCGTGTCGTACGACAAGATCGACTACAACGAGATTTACTACTACGCCGCTCCGAAGAAGAACCCGGCGCCGAAGTCCCTCGACGAGGTGGACCCTGAGATTCTCAAGACCTATGAGAAGCTCGGAATTCCGCTGCGCGAGCAGGAGATCCTGGCGGGTGTCGAGCCCGAGCGCAGGGTCGCCGTGGACGCGGTGTTCGACAGCGTGTCGGTTGCCACGACCTTCAAGGAAGAGCTTAAAAAAGCCGGCGTGATCTTCATGCCGATCTCGGAAGCCATCCGCGAATACCCAGACCTTGTGAAGCAGTATCTCGGCTCGGTCGTGCCGGTGACGGACAACTTCTTCGCCACTCTGAACTCGGCGGTCTTCACGGACGGATCGTTCGTCTATATTCCGCCGGGCGTGCGCTGCCCGATGGAGCTGTCCACCTATTTCCGCATCAACGAGAAGAACACCGGCCAGTTCGAGCGCACCCTGATCATCGCGGACAAGGGTTCCTATGTGTCGTATCTCGAGGGCTGCACCGCCCCGAAGCGCGACGAGAACCAGCTCCACGCCGCCGTGGTCGAGCTGATCGCCCTCGACGATGCCGAGATCAAGTACTCGACCGTCCAGAACTGGTACCCGGGCGACGCCGAGGGCCGGGGCGGCATCTACAACTTCGTGACCAAGCGCGGCGATTGCCGTGGCAAGAACTCGGTCATCACCTGGACCCAGGTGGAGACCGGCTCGGCGATCACATGGAAGTATCCGTCCTGCATCCTGCGCGGCGACAACTCGCGCGGCGAGTTCTACTCGATTGCCGTGTCGAACGGCATGCAGCAGGTCGATTCCGGCACCAAGATGATCCATCTCGGCAAGAACACCACGAGCCGGATCATCTCGAAGGGCATCGCTGCGGGCAAGTCCGAGAACACCTATCGCGGCTTGGTTTCGGCCCACCGCAAGGCGACCGGCGCGCGGAACTTCACGAACTGCGACTCGCTCCTCATCGGCAACCAGTGCGGGGCGCATACGGTGCCCTACATCGAGTCGAAGAATTCGACCGCGATCTTCGAGCACGAGGCGACGACATCGAAGATCTCGGAAGATCAGATGTTCTACTGCCAGCAGCGCGGCCTCTCCGAAGAAGAGGCGACGGCGCTCATCGTGAACGGCTTCGTGAAGGACGTTCTGCAGCAGCTCCCCATGGAGTTCGCCGTGGAAGCTCAGAAGCTCATCTCGATCTCGCTGGAAGGCAGCGTTGGTTAACAAGCGCCATTATGAGGATCTAAGCTGCGCCAACCAGCAGCTTGTAGCCCTCCGATGTGAGCGAGATGAAATCGAAAGAGAGGTCGAGCTAAGAGTGCGACTGCGGCAGGACGCAGCTGAGCTTTTGGCTCGACGTGAACAGATAGATTACGAGATGGAGATGCTGTTCCAGAGACGCAGGGCTCTGATCGCAAGCATCGACTTCTCTGTGCAAGGAAAAGACAATGCTTGAGATCAAAAACCTCGTTGTCCAGATCGAGGACAAGCGCATTCTCAACGGCCTCAACCTCACCGTGAACAAGGGCGAGGTGGCTGCCATCATGGGCCCGAACGGCTCCGGCAAGTCGACGCTCTCCTACGTGATCGCCGGCAAGGAGGATTACGAGGTCCTCGACGGCGAGATCCTGCTCGACGGCCAGAACCTGCTTGAGATGGAGCCGGATCAGCGCGCCGCTGCCGGCGTATTCCTCGCGTTCCAGTATCCGCTGGAGATTCCCGGCGTGGGCACCATGACCTTCCTCAAGGCCGCCCTCAACGCTCAGCGCAAGGCGCGCGGCGAGGGCGAGCTGTCGACCCCCGACTTCATCAAGCAGGTCAACGCCGCCGCCGCCAAGCTCGAAATGCCGAAGGACATGCTCAAGCGCGCCCTCAATGTCGGCTTCTCGGGCGGTGAGAAGAAGCGCATGGAGATCCTGCAGATGGCGCTGCTCCAGCCGTCCTTCTGCATCCTGGACGAGACCGATTCCGGCCTCGACATCGACGCTCTGCGCATCGTGTCCGAGGGCGTGAACGCACTCCGCTCGCCGGATCGCGCGTTCCTCGTCATTACGCACTACCAGCGCCTCCTCAATCACATCGTGCCCGACACCGTGCACGTGATGCATAGCGGCCGTATCGTGAAGACCGGTGGCAAGGAGCTGGCGCTCGAGCTCGAGGCCAACGGCTACGCCGATTACCGGGAAGAAGAGGCCGCGTAACATGGCTGACGTCACTCTCATGAAGACGCCGGCGGAAACTGCGCTGGCACAGGCGTTCGAAAGCGCCTTGACGACGCTCCCGGGCAACGCGGAGTCCCGCGCGCAGGCCTTCGAGCAGTTCAACGCCCGTGGTCTTCCCCATCGCCGCGTGGAGGAGTTCAAGTATACCGATCTCCGCGCTCTCCTGCGCGAGATCGCGCCTTTCGCGGGCGTGCCGACGGCTGACGAAGCCAAGGCAGCCCTGCAGGGGTCGAAGGCGTTCGATGGTGTTACGGGGCTGCAGATCCCGTTCGTGAACGGCCATTTCGCCCGCGAGGCCGTGGACTTCCACAATCTGCCGGAAGGCGTCGAGATCGTGCCCCTGCGCGAGGCTTTGGCCAACGGTCATGAATGGCTCGCGAAGCTCAGCCCGATCCCGTGGGCAAGCGAGAACCCGGTCTATCAGCTCAATACGTCCTTCATGGCCGATGGCGTGATGATCCGCATCGTGGGCAATGTGGAGACGCCGCTTCACCTGCGCTTCGTCACCGCTGCCGCTTCGGCGGTGGCCACGGCGACCCGTGTGCTCGTGGTGGTGGAGGATGATGCTTCCGTCACGCTCCTCGAATCCCACGAGAGCACCAGCGGCGCGAACCATCAGCCGAACGACGTGGTGGAGATGATCGCGGGCGACCGGTCGAACGTGCAGCATGTTCGTCTCAACGCCGAAGGCGACAAGGCTCTGGCTCTGTCGACCCTTGCGGTAAAGATCGGTGCCGAAGCCGCCTTCAACAGCATCAACGTGGTGACTGGTGCCGCCACGTCCCGACACCAGGTTTACGCCATCCTTGACGGCGCGAACACGAACCTGCGGGTCAACGGCGCGTCGATGCTGAAGGGCACGCAGCACGGGGATTCCACCCTCGTGGTCGAGCACAATGCTCTCCACTGCGAGAGCCGCGAGCTGTTCAAGACCGTCATCGACGACGAGGCCACCGGCGTCTTCCAGGGCAAGATCATCGTTCCGCATCACGCCCAGAAGACCGATGGCCGCATGATGTCGGCGGCGCTCCTCTTGGGCGATGGCGGCTCGATGAACAACAAGCCCGAGCTCGAAATCTTCGCCGACGACGTGCAGTGCGCCCACGGTGCCACCTGCGGTCAGCTCGACGAGGATCTCCTGTTCTATCTCATGGCCCGCGGCCTGCCGAAGAAGGATGCCGAAAGCCTGCTGGTTCAGGCTTTCATTGGCGAGGCCATCGAGTTCGTGGAGAACGAGAGCGTCCGCGATGCTCTCATCGGCTCGGTCGAGGGCTGGCTGAAGGCTCGTTCGTAAAGCACCACGTCGTGGCCGGGCTTGCCCGGCCATGGCGTTTTCAAACTCACTGCCCTCATCCTGAGGAGCCTGCGAAGCAGGCGTCTCGAAGGAATTTCAGAGGGCGCTGGATCCTCCTTCGAGACGCAGACTTCGTCTGCTCCTCAGGATGAGGATAGAGGCAGGCCAAGCAATGAATGCTCCTGTGAAGTCGTACAACGTCGAGGAGATCCGGAAGCAGTTCCCGATCCTGTCGCAGCAGGTCTATGGAAAGCCGCTCGTCTACCTGGACAATGCCGCCTCGGCCCAGAAGCCGCGCGCGGTGATCGATGCCATGGTGAACGCCATGGAGACTGGCTACGCCAACGTCCATCGCGGCCTGCACTACATGGCCAATGTGGCGACAGAAGGCTTCGAGCGGGCGCGCGAGACCGTGCGCGAGTTCATCAATGCCGGCTCCATCGAGGAGATCGTCTTCACGAAGTCGGCTACGGAAGCCTACAACCTGGTAGCGGATTCCTTCGGGCGCATGAACATCGGGGAGGGGGACGAGATCATCCTCTCCATCATGGAGCACCATTCCAACATCGTGCCCTGGCACTTCCTGCGCGAGCGGAAGGGAGCGGTGATCAAATGGGCGCCTGTCGACGACGACGGCAATTTCCTGGTCGAGGAATTCGAGAAGCTCTTCTCCCCGCGCACGAAGATCGTCGCCATCACGCACATGTCGAACGTGCTCGGCACCGTGACGCCGATGAAGGAGATCATCCGCATCGCCCACGCCCACGGCGTCCCGGTGCTGGTGGACGGCGCGCAGGGTGCAGTCCATCTCGAGGTGGACGTGCGGGATCTCGACGCCGATTTCTACATCTTCACGGGCCATAAGGTCTATGGACCGACCGGCATCGGCGTTCTCTACGGCAAGCGCGAGTTCCTCGAGAAGATGCCGCCTTACCAAGGCGGCGGCGAGATGATCCGCGAGGTGCGCGAGGACGCGATCACCTACAACGACCCGCCGCACCGCTTCGAGGCGGGCACGCCCGCCATTCTGGAAGCCATCGGTCTCGATGCGGCTCTGCGCTTCATGATGGAGCTTGGCCGCGAGAACATCCGCGCCCATGAGGAAGCCCTCTCGGCCTATGCCCATGAGCGCCTGCGGGCCATGAACTCCATCCGCATCATCGGTCAAGCCAAGGGAAAGGGCGCCATCATCGCTTTCGAGATGAAGAATGCCCACGCCCACGACGTGGCCACGATCATCGATCGGCAGGGCGTGGCGGTTCGGGCGGGCACTCATTGCGCCATGCCCCTCTTGAACCGTTTCGGGGCAACTTCCACCTGCCGTGCATCATTCGGCCTCTACAACACCATGGAAGAAGTCGATAAACTGGCGGACGCCTTGCAGAAGGCGGAAGCCCTGTTTGCCTGAAGGATAGACCTGTGAACGACCAGACCCCCATTCAAGACGCGCCCCATGCGCCGCAGGTGTCACCTGGCTCAGGGATTCCGCCGGAAGAGCTGGACCGCATGACGGACGACATCATTGCGGCCCTCAAGACCGTGTACGACCCGGAAATCCCGGCCGACATCTACGAACTCGGCCTGATCTACCGGGTCGATATCGACGACGACCGCAACGTCTCCATCGACATGACGCTGACCGCCCCGGGCTGCCCGGTAGCCGGGGAGATGCCGGGCTGGGTGGAAAACGCCGTGGCCTCCGTGCCGGGCGTGCAGAGCGTGAAGGCCACCATCGTGTTCGACCCGCCGTGGGACCAGAGCCGCATGTCCGACGAGGCGCGTGTCGCGCTGGACATGTGGTGATCGGGCAAGGGCATTCCATCGGATCTCTTCACGTGCATGGCCGGGGCAAGCCCGGCCATTTGCGTTCCGGGAGGCTTAAGGATGCAGGCCTTCGGAATGTGTTGGGACATTGAGGGCCAGTCAAACCGTCTCCGCCACTGCCGAAATGTGCTAAGCCTGAAGGCCTGACGTAACAGCCTCGCTATGCCGGCAGGAATCCAGAGATGGACACGCCCCAAGCTCCCGAGACTCTCCACACCCGCTGCTGCATCGTCGGCGGCGGGCCTGCAGGCATCATGCTGGGCTTCCTCCTCGCTCGCCAGGGAATCGATGTTGTCGTCCTGGAAAAGCACGCGGACTTCCTGAGGGATTTTCGCGGGGACACCATTCATCCCTCGACCCTCGAACTCATGAATGAGCTCGGTCTTCTCGACGAGTTCCTGTCCAGGCCGCACCAGGAGGCGCAGAGCGTCAGCCTGAGGATTGGGGACAGCATGCTCAAGCTCGGCGATTTCTCGCATCTGCCGACCCGCTGCAAGTTCATCGTCTTCATGCCGCAATGGGACTTCCTCGACTTCCTGGTCGATCAGGCCGGCGCCAATCCGCATTTCCATCTGAGGATGCAGGCTGAAGCGGTGGATCTGATCAGAGAGGGCGGTCGGGTGTGCGGAGTCCGCGTGGCGACACCCGACGGGCCTCTCGAGGTCAGGGCCGATCTCGTCGTGGCGGCCGATGGGCGTCGTTCCCTCGTGCGTGAGAAGGCAGGCCTCGCGGTTCTCGACATCGGGGCACCGATGGATGTGCTTTGGATGCGCATCTCCAGGCTCCCCAGCGACCCTGGGAACCTGCTCGGGCATATCGAGGCCGGGCGGATGCTGGTTATGATCGATCGCGACGAATACTGGCAATGCGCCTACCTCATTCCCAAAGGATCGTTGGACGCAGTGCAGCAGGCGGGTCTCGCCGTGTTCCGACAGGATGTGGCACTCCTCGCTCCTTTCCTCGGGACACGAGTCGAGGAGATCCGCAGCTGGGACGACGTGAAGCTCCTGACGGTGACCGTGGACCGATTGAAGCAATGGTTTCAGCCAGGCCTGCTCTGCATCGGCGATGCTGCCCATGCCATGTCACCGATCGGCGGCGTCGGCATCAACCTCGCCATTCAGGATGCGGTAGCCACGGCAAATATACTCGGACCTCTGCTCCGGCACGGACCTGTGGGGCCGGAGAAACTCGCCCTTGTTCAGAAACGGCGGGAGTGGCCGACGCGTCTCACGCAGCGCTTTCAGGTTCTCGTCCAGAAGAGGCTGATCGATCCGGTGCTCCGGAGTTCAGGGGACGTGTCAGCGCCCTGGGTCATCCGTATGCTGGCTCGCTGGCCCTGGTTCCGGCGTATTCCCGCCCGCCTCATCGGGATCGGCTTTCGGCCGGAACATATACGGTAAGGCCCTCTCTCCATCCACTTCCCCGACCGAGGAAAGAATCGGCTCCCGGAAGGCGCCGGGAACGGCGGAGACCATGGCACGGGCAATTTCCTGCTCGGCCATCACCACCCGTGTCGCACCGAGTCTAATGGCGTGCTCTTCCTGGGCGGCGGAGTGGACACGGACGATGATCGGCAGCTCCGCGCTCTGACGGCGGGCCTGCTCGACGATCTGGCCGCTCTCGAAGGCATCCGGAATGGCGACCAGCAGGCAGCGGGCCGCCTTGAGATTGGCGGCGGCCGCGATCTCCGGATCGGCGGCGTTGCCCACAAGGACCTCGCGCCCGTCCTTCTCTAGGTCAGCGAGCCGGCCCTTGTTGGCTTCGATGACTAGGAAGGGGACGCCGGCGGCAGCGAGCTTCTGGGTGATGAACTTTCCGACGCGGCCATGCCCCACGAGAACCGCATGATCGGTAAGCGACGTGACTGGAAGGGGGCCCCGAGCGGCTGCGGCTGCCACCTTCCTTGCTGCAGTGGCTTCGTCTTCCGCTGCGGCTGCCTCTGCCTTCGCCTGCGCGTGCGCGGCTTCACGCTTGGCGAACCATCGGTCAAGCAGAGCAAACAGAAACGGGTTCACCAGAATCGAGAGAATAGCGCCTGCCAGAATCAGGTCGCGCCCCTGTTCTGGAAGGAGGCGGAGGTCGACGCCCAGGCCTGCGAGGATGAAGGAGAATTCGCCTATCTGGGCGAGGCTCGCCGCGATCGTGAGAGCGGTCGGGTCCGGGTGCCGGAAGAGGCGCACGATGGCATAGGCTGCAAGGGACTTGCCGACGACGATGATCAGGAAGGTGGCTAGCACCGGCCCGAAATCGTCGATCAGGATCATCGGGTCGAACAGCATGCCGACCGAGACGAAGAAGAGGACTGCGAACGCATCCCGTAGGGGCAGAGTTTCGGAGGCGGCCTGATGGCTCAGCTCGGATTCGCTCAGGACCATGCCGGCGAAAAAGGCGCCGAGAGCAAAGGATACCCCGAAGAGCTCCGCCGCCGCGAAGGCGGTGCCCAAAGCAATTGCGAGAACCGAGAGACGAAACAGCTCGCGGGAGCCCGTATGCGCCACATAATGCAGGATCCACGGGATCACCCGGCGGCCGACGATCAGCATGATGGCCACGAAGGCTGCAACCTTGCCGAGGGTGAGGCCCAGGGAAATCACGATGCTCTCAAGGTCGGCGGAAGTGCTCGCGGTCGCATTGGCGAAGGCCGGCAGCAGCACCAGGGTCAGCACCATCGCGAGGTCTTCCACGATCAGCCAGCCAATCGCGATATGGCCGCGCTCGGTCTCGACCATCCGGCGCTCATGGAGAGCGCGCAGCAGCACGACCGTACTGGCGACGGAGAGCGCGAGGCCGAACACGAGGCCTGCGGCCATGCTCCAGCCCATCATCCAGGCAAGGCCCATGCCGAGCAGGGTGGCGCTGGCGATCTGCACGATGGCGCCGGGGACGGCGATGGCTTTGACCGAGAGAAGGTCCTTCAGGGAAAAATGGAGCCCCACCCCGAACATCAGCAGGATCACGCCGATCTCGGCAAGCTGGTTGGCGAGGCCCTGATCGGCCACATAGCCGGGTGTGAAGGGGCCGACGAGGACTCCTGCGAGGAGATAGCCCACGAGAGGCGAAATACGGAGACGCTGTGCGATGGTGCCGAAAACAAATGCCAGAACAAGGCCGACCACGATGGTCGAGATCAGCGGCATGTGATGCGGCATCTGTTCTCCTGGAGAGGTGAGTTGTCCTTGGGGCTCATCCCCCGATATGGGCCAGCTAAGCCGTCATCACAACCCTGCCGGTCTCGACGTTTGCGCTTCGATCTCTTATCTATGGAACATCGTACTCGTTCTGCCCGGGCCTTGAACCCGGCCGTCAGGAGAGAAGGCTTATGGCTCTACCCGGTTTCAAGGTCGTTACCTTGACCGATGCGGCGGCAAACCGCGTCAAGGACATTATCGCCAAGGCGGACAGGCCCATCGTCGGTGTTCGCGTCGGTGTGAAGAACGGCGGCTGCGCCGGCATGTCCTACACCATGGAATATGCGGAAAGCATCAACCCTCTCGACGAGGTTGTCGAGGACAAAGGCGTGACCGTGCTCATCGATCCGAAGGCGGTGCTGTTCCTGCTCGGCACGGAGATGGATTTCCAGACGACGAAGATGTCGTCTCAGTTCGTGTTCAACAACCCGAACCAGACCTCGGCCTGCGGCTGCGGCGAATCCGTAGCGATCACGCCGGCCACGCCGCCTGCGCTGCACTCTGCCGGCTGAAGTCCGTGGATCCCGAGGCCATCCGTGACATGTTCGAGGCGTTCGGCCCAGTGCAGGTCCGTCGCATGTTCGGCGGGCATGGGATCTATCGTGACGGGGTGATGTTCGCTCTCGAATCGGAGGGCGAGCTGTACCTGAAGGCAGACGGGGAGGGGATGGCACGCTTGCAGGATCTGGGCTCCCGACCCTTCAGCTATCGGACGAAGGACGGCCGCACCACGATCATAAGCTTCTGGCTCATGCCCGAGTCGGCTTTGGATGATCGGGATGAAGCGGCGGAACTCGCGCGGATGGCGGTCCAGGCTGCGCTCCGGGCAAAGGCGTCCAAGGGGACGAAGGCGAAGAAGCCTGCGCAGAGACGGAAGTCCGCCTCTGAACTGATTTAGTCAGGATTTCTTGATCGGGACCGGCCGCATCAGGAAGGCCGGCACGTGATCTCCAAGGCCCTTCACCGGCATATCGTCATCGTCCCGACGCGAGCGGCCCTGATTGCCGCGCTGGCTTTGGCGGTCGCGCTCAGGGCGGGGCTTGCGGGGTTCCTCCTGCTGAGGCGCTGCTGGGGGAGGAGCGGCCTCCTCGCTGGGGTCAGCCTCACTGGAGCGCCTCCGATCAGAGCCAGAGCGGAGCTTGACCTTACGCCCGCGCGAGCGCTCCTCTCCGCGACCGCCCCGGCGCGATGAACCCTCCGACGGCGGAAGCTCCGCAAGAGTGGGACCTTCCCATTCGATCGAGGTTTTGATCAGCTTCTCGATGGCGGCCAGAGACTTCTCGTCGCCGGGGCTCACCAGCGTGAAGGCTTGGCCCGCCCGGCCCGCCCGGCCTGTGCGGCCGATGCGGTGGACGTAATCCTCCGGGTGGTGCGGCACATCATAATTGAAGACGTGGCTTACGGAGGGAATGTCGAGGCCCCGCGCGGCCACGTCGCTCGCCACCAGGATCGGCATCTCGCCGCTGCGGAAGCTGTCGAGGGCGGCCATGCGGGCGTGCTGGTCCATGTCGCCATGAAGGGCGACGGCGCTGAAGCCGTGCTTCTGCAATGAACGGTGGAGCACCGCCACGTCACGCTTGCGGTTGCAGAAGACGACCGCGTTGTTCAGGTCCGTGGCATTGCGGATCAGCTTGCGGAGCGTCTCGCGCTTCGCAAAATCCTCACGTCCTGTAGCGACCAGACGCTGCGTAATCGTGTCTGCGGTGGAAGCGGCGCGGGCAACCTCGATCCTCACCGGATTATGCAGGAAGGCATCCGCGAGCCGCTGGATCTCGGGCGGCATGGTGGCGGAGAAGAAGAGAGTCTGGCGCGTGAAGGGAACGAGCTTCACGATGCGCTCGATATCGGGAATGAAGCCCATATCGAGCATGCGGTCGGCTTCGTCGATGACGAGAAGCTCGACGCCGGTGAGCAGCAGCTTGCCGCGCTCGAAATGATCGAGCAGGCGGCCGGGCGTGGCGATCAGCACATCGACGCCGCGGGTGATCTTGGCGTCCTGATCGCCGAAGGACACGCCGCCGATCAGCAGGGCCACCGAAAGCTTGTGATTGACGCCGTACTTGTCGAAATTGTCCTGGACCTGGGCCGCCAGTTCGCGGGTCGGCTCCAGGATCAGCGTGCGCGGCATGCGGGCGCGGGCTCGGCCGTGCTCGAGCAGGGTCAGCATCGGCAGCGTAAAGGCAGCCGTCTTGCCGGTGCCCGTCTGGGCAATGCCGAGCACGTCCTTGCGGGCGAGCACATGGGGAATGGCCTGGGCCTGAATCGGTGTCGGCTCCGTATAGCCGGCAGCGGCAACAGCCTGTTGAACTTTATCGCTAAGTCCGAGTTCGGCGAACGACATGAATCTCAATCTATACCATTGGGGGCAGGGTGCGCTCTGAGTGCCGGCCGCGCTCTACGGCAACTAACGGGCGCGAGAGTGGTTTCACCTGAGGCTCTTGCTCAAGTTAAAGTGTGGCGGGACCATAGGACAAGCCATCAGCTTGTCAATACAAGCAAAGTCGTGAGGAAGACACCATGCCCGATACGCTCGTTCTGGTTCCTGGGCTCGCTTGTACGGCCCGCCTGTTCGAGCCGCAGATTTCCGCCCTGTCGACGGTCCGGGATATCGTCGTCGCGGATCATACCCGGGATGATTCGATTTCTGCCATTGCGTCGCGCCTCCTGGAGAACGCTCCCGAGCGCTTCTCCCTCGCGGGGCTCTCCATGGGCGGCTATATCGCCATGGAGGTCATGCGGCAGGCCCCTCAGCGCGTTCAGCGCCTCGCGCTCCTCGACACCAGCCCCTGGCCCGATGCACCTGAGGCAACACAAGATCGCGAGCGGCTGATAGCCCTGGTCGACGCCGGCCGCTACGAGGACACCTTTCCCCACGCCTGGCCGCGCCTCGTACATCCCAGCCGCCATGCGGACAGGGCTCTTCAGGAGGTGGTCTTCGGCATGATGCGGGAGACCGGGCCAGAGGCCTATGTCAGGCAGCAGAGGGCGATCATCGCCCGTGCCGATTCTCGTCCGCTTCTTCCCACCATCGAGATTCCCACCCTGATTCTCGTTGGGGACGCGGATGCGGTCACTCCGCCCCAGATCGCACGGGAAATGGCGGAAATGATCGAATGGGCTTCCCTGACGGTAATCCCCGAGTCGGGGCACCTGTCGACTCTGGAGCAGCCGGAGCGGGTCAATCACGCCCTCCGTCTTTGGCTCGAGGAGGGGTGACAGGGCGGCAGAGCACATATTCCTAGAAAGCATGGTCAATGATTCCTTACCGGAATTGAGACGCCTTCCGCGAGGCAGGACGAACTCGGAACTTCGAAAAATTAAAAAATCAAATCAATGCGTTGGCTCTGCTTGGTCCCGTTGTCCGGGGGTGATGCAGGCGTGCCGAGAACAGCAGTGATTGTAGGAATTTTATCTTTTTAGGGATGAAAACCGGCATCCGTCATCCACTGTTGCTCAAAAGTGACAGACGGTGAGGCGCCCTTGGGTTAGAAGCGGAGCCATAGCCTTCTTCATGAATGGATATATCGATGAAAAAGATTCTCCTTGCTTCGGTTGCCCTGCTCAGCCTCTCCGCTGCTGCTTCGGCTGCTGACCTTCCCTCCCGTCGCGCTCCGGCTCCGGTCGTGGCTGCTGTCCCGGTCTTCACCTGGACGGGCTTCTACGTCGGTGTGAACGCCGGCTTCGGCTTCAGCGCTGGCGATGACGACCTCGTGTTCGATGGCGGCACCATCACCGGCGACAGCGACGACGATGCCAGCTTCATCGGCGGCGGCCAGGTCGGCTTCAACTACCAGATGGGCTCTTTCGTGGTCGGCGTTGAAGGTGATCTGCAGTGGGCTGACTTCGGCAGCACCACCTATGATCTCGGCGCCGATGGCCTCTACACGGTTGATTCCGACGACTGGTTCGGCACGGCTCGTGTTCGCGCCGGTGTGGCCTTCGACCGCGCCCTCATCTACGCCACCGGCGGCTTCGCCTTCACGGACAACCGCAGTGGTTGGGTCGTGGGTGGTGGCCTCGAGTATGCCTTCACCAACAACCTGTCGGCCAAGATCGAAGGCCTGTACGTGAACCTCGAAGAGGACGACTTCACGGTCAACGGCACGACCTACAGCACGGGCGAGACTGACTTCGGTGTGATCCGCGCTGGTCTGAACTTCCGGTTCGGCACCTACTAAGATCCATCGCTTCGGCGATAGAGAGGCCCGGGGACACCCGGGCCTTTTTCGTTTGAGCGGCCCGCTCAAACGGAATGCCGCCCTGTGGAGGGAGCGGCATCATGAAGACGAGGTCGTCTTATTCGACGATGGTCACGACCTTGCGGGTCTTGGGATCCACGAAGACCACATCGTCATTGTAGACGAAGTAGCTGTAGCCCTTCACTGACGGGATATCGGATACGATGGTATCCGGAACGGTCTGCAGCTCGATGGTATCCGGCACAGCCATGCCAACGGTGACCTTTTCCTTCACGGTCACAGGTTTCGTCGTACCCAGGCGCTGGTGGATCACTGTGCGCTTTTCCGGAGCGATGGTGATGGAGCCGGTGGTTTCCGTCGTCGTGGTCGTCACCGAAGTCTGGGCATTGGCCGGTACGGCGGCCATGAGGCCCACGGTCGCCGCAGCTGCGATCATGAGTGCTTTCATCGTTTGACTCCTCTGAATTGTCCCTGTGCTTGGGCTTGCCCCAAGCCCGCGGCCGATCAGAGCGGCCGCGTCGGGGTGGCTAACTCGGAAGAGACAGGATGCGTTCCTGATTCGAAGCACTTTTTGTCCTAGGCGGCAGCCTCTCAATCTCGAACGTCATAACAGGATTGCTGGAGGCATGTACGGTCCGGTGGCGGTATGCAGATCGTGGCTTACCGGGGTGTGCTCGATGTCTCTCGCCCCCGCCGCTTCTTAAGCGCCCTGATAACGCGCGGCATAAGTGTGATCAGGCATTCTCTTTCTGTGGCGCTCAAATCGCTGAGGGCTATAGCATTGACCTTGTGGGCTTCAGCGAGGGCCTGTTCCCTCAACGCTTTGGCCTGCGGTGTGGGGTATATGAGCTGGGCTCTGTTGTCCTCCGGATGGGGGCGACGGATGATGAGGCCGTCCCGCTCCATGCGGCTGAGGGTGCTTGCCATCGTGGCTTGCTCGACGTCGAGCTTGAGAACCAGGTCCTTCTGCGTGATTCCTTCTTCCTCCCAGAGGACGATCAAGGTCATGAACTGCGCCGGCGCGAGGTCGAGCGGCGCGAGCGCTTCCGCAAGTGCCTGAGCAAAGAGGCGAGCCATCTGATTGGCCAAGAAACCAGCGGAAGTAGCTTGAAAACTGGAAATTGGATCTTCTGCCATGCGCTTCCTTGACATTTAGATAGCATGCTGTCAATTTTATATAGCATACTATTTAAATGGAGGAAAAGATGACGAGACGCACGATATTCTATGTCGCCGCTGCTTATGGAACGGCAGCTTTCACGGGCGCAATGCTGACCATCGGCCTTGTGCTTGGAGCCTTTTGGAAGAGCCTTCCCCCTGTGGAGTTTCTCGATTGGTTTGCGGCGAACAGCTCCCTCATCGGCCGCGTAATCCCTTTGTTTGTGATTCCGGCTGTCGTGGGGCTTGCCGGAGCCGCGGTCTGCGACAGGGGCTCGCCTCAGCGTCCCTTGTGGACGGCGGCCCTGATGTGCATGGCAGGAATCCTGGCGATTACATTCGCTTTCCATCTGCCAATGAACAATGTGTTCAATGCCAAAGCGATTTCGCCTTCAGGCGTTGGGGCTATGTTGGATCGGTGGCTATGGCTCCACGGGCTCCGCATCGCTCTTGGATTGGCGGCGAGTGTGCTCAGCATACTGGCGATCCATTCCGGTTCAGCCCGTGGCAAGAACGCTCACGAGGGTATGCTGACGATCTAGCTCTTTTCATCCGAGCCATGGATGAAACAAAAAAGCCGGAGCCCTCGAGGGCTCCGGCAGGCAGGCTGCAAAAAAGCAGCCGGGAGGAAAGTCGAGCCTGCTCAGCAGGAATAGTACATCTGGAACTCGACCGGGTGCGGGGTCATCTCGAAGCGAGCGACCTCGGTCATCTTCAGCTCGATGTAGCTGTCGATGAAGTCGTCGTTGAAGACGCCGCCGGCCTTGAGGAACGCGCGGTCCTTGTCGAGGCTGGCGAGAGCTTCCCGCAGCGAGCCGCAGACCGTCGGGATCTTCTTCAGCTCGCGCGGAGGCAGATCGTAGAGGTCCTTGTCCATGGCCTGGCCGGGATCGATCTTGTTCACGATGCCGTCGAGACCGGCCATCAGCAATGCTGCGAAGGCGAGGTACGGGTTCGCGGTCGGATCGGGGAAGCGAACCTCGACGCGCTTGGCCTTCGGCGAGGTCGTCCACGGAATACGGCAGGAGGCCGAGCGGTTACGGGCCGAGTAGGCCAGGAGAACCGGAGCCTCGTAGCCGGGAACGAGACGCTTGTAGGAATTCGTCGACGGGTTGGTGAACGCGTTCAACGCTTTGGCGTGCTTGATGATGCCGCCGATGTACCACAGGCATTCCTGGGACAGGTCGGCGTACTTGTTGCCCGCGAAGAGGGGCTTGCCGCCCTTCCAGAGGGACTGGTGCACGTGCATGCCCGAGCCGTTGTCGCCATAGACGGGCTTCGGCATGAAGGTGGCCGTCTTGCCGTAGGACTGGGCGACGTTGTGGATGCAGTACTTGTAGATCTGCATCTCGTCGGCGGTGCGGACGAGCGTGTTGAACTTAGTGCCGAGCTCATGCTGGGCGGAAGCCACCTCGTGGTGGTGCTTCTCGACCGTCACGCCCATGGCCTTCATGGCAGCGAGCATTTCGCCGCGCATGTCCTGAGCGGAATCCAGCGGGGGAACCGGGAAGTAGCCGCCCTTGGTCGGGATGCGGTGGCCCAGGTTGCCGCCTTCATAGGCCGTGTCGCCGTTGATCGGCAGTTCGGCGGAGTCGAGCTTGAAGCCGGTGTTATAGGGATCGGCCATGAACTTCACGTCGTCGAACACGAAGAACTCGGCCTCGGGACCGACATAGACCGTGTCGGCGATGCCCGTGGACTTCAGATAGGCCTCGGCCTTCTTGGCGATGCCGCGCGGATCGCGGTTGTAGGGCTCGCCGGTCGCAGGCTCGAGGATGTCGCAGTTGATCACCATCGTGGCCGCCGAGAAGAACGGGTCCATCTGGGCGCTCGTCGGATCGGGCATGAGGGTCATGTCGGACTCGTTGATCGCCTTCCAGCCAGCGATGGACGAGCCGTCGAACATGATGCCGTCGGCGAAGGTGTCTTCATCGACCATCGACACGTCGAAGGTCACGTGCTGCCACTTGCCGCGCGGGTCCGTGAAACGGAAGTCGACGTACTTCACGTCGTTGTCCTTGATCGCCTTGAGCACATCCTTGGCGGTCTGCATGGTGGTTGGTCCTCTTCTGCCCTTGATTGTCCTCGGCTCCGTTGAAGCCTTGGCTGTAGTGATGGGAGAGCTTAGATCGCGTCGGATCCGGTCTCGCCCGTGCGGATGCGGACGGCCTCTTCGACCGTCGACACGAAAATCTTTCCGTCTCCGATGCGGCCCGTCTGGGCGGCCTTGCGGATGGCTTCGATGGCGTTCTCGACGAGGTCGTCGTTCAGGACGATCTCGAGCTTCACCTTGGGGAGAAAGTCGACGACGTATTCTGCGCCGCGGTACAGCTCGGTATGGCCCTTCTGGCGACCGAAGCCCTTGGCCTCGATGACGGTGATCCCCTGGAGGCCGACCTCCTGGAGGGCTTCTTTGACTTCATCGAGCTTGAAGGGCTTGATGATGGCTTCGATCTTCTTCATCGGATAACCGTTTCGGTTCAGGACTTGCCGCTTTTAGCACCGGAAACAGGGCGCCTTCCATGGCCTCAGCGATTCAAACTGCCCGCAATTGCACCTCCTGGAGGCACTTCCTGCTCAAAGTTTGTGCATGTGCGGTTTTGGGCGGCAAAGGGCCCGTAAAGGGCCATTTGGAGGCTCCAAATGCCTCCTGAACTCGTTCTGCGCCCCCAAGAAATGAAGCGGGCCGAGGCCGCAGCCATCGCATCGGGCATTTCAGGCATCGAGCTTATGCGGCGTGCAGGGGAGGCCGTGGTCCGAACTGCCGCCGAAATGCTCACGAAACAGGCGCATGTGGTGGTTGCCTGTGGTCCTGGGCAAAACGGAGGCGACGGCTTCATCGTGGCGAGCCTCCTGGCCCGGCAGGGACATCGGGTTTCTCTCGGTCTCCTCGGCAGCCGGGGCCGTCTTTCCGGTGACGCCGCGCTGGCGGCGAAGGACTGGAACGGCCCAGTTGGGGCTGCCGAGGAACTTCCGTTTCAGGACGCGGCCCTGATCGTCGACGCCCTGTTCGGCACCGGTCTCTCGCGGGATCTCGAAGGCGTTGCGCGGATTGCTGTCGAGCGCATGAACGCCTCGGGCCGGCCGGTTCTCGCCGTCGATCTGCCTTCGGGCATCGACGGCGGTACAGGACAGGTGAGGGGCGTTGCCGTCAAAGCTGCCCGGACCGTAACCTTTGCGGCCCGCAAGCCCTGCCACCTGCTCATGCCGGGCCGGCTTCTCAGCGGAGATGTCGACGTCGCCGACATCGGCATACCCCGCAGGATGCTGGAGGCCTCGGGGGCGATGCTCTTCGCCAATGCTCCTGCGCTCTGGCTCGGCAATCTCCCGAAGCCCGAGCTGACCTCTCATAAATATGATCGCGGTCATACGCTCGTGGTGTCCGGTGGAGCGACTCGGACGGGCGCGGCGCGCCTGGCTGCGCGGGCAGCCCTGCGAATCGGATCGGGTCTGGTCACCGTGGCGTCGCCGCCGGAGGCCCTCGGGGTGAACGCCGCCCATCTGACGGCGATCATGTTGAGGGGCTGCGACGGGCCTGAAGGTCTCCACCAGATTCTGCAGGATGCGCGACTGAATGCCGTTGTGCTCGGTCCGGCGCTCGGCGTTCATTCCGGCACACGCGCCATGGTCGTGGTTGCAGCCCATGCCCAGCGAAGCCTCGTGCTCGATGCCGATGCGCTGACGTCGTTCGAGGGGCTAGCCTCTGAGATGCACCAGGCCTTTCATCACGCCCCAACCGTGCTGACACCCCATGACGGCGAGTTCAAGCGCCTCTTCAAGGGGCACCCGGATATCCTTGATCCCAAATCAAAAATAGAACGAGCGCATCGTGCTGCGATCCATACAGGCGCTGTCGTGCTGCTGAAGGGGCCGGATACGGTGATCGCCGCCCCAGATGGCCGGGCCGCCATCAACGAGAACGGCACGCCCTATCTCGGTACGGCCGGTTCCGGCGATACCCTGAGCGGGATCATCGCAGGCCTCATGGCCCAGGGGGTTCCAGCTTTCGAGGCGGCCTGTGCCGGGACATGGATTCACGCGGAAGCAGGCGCGAGCTTCGGGCCGGGGCTGATCGCCGAGGATCTGGCCGAACTGATCCCGGGCGTTCTCCGCAAGCTCCTCATGTGACCTCGATCCAGGTCCAGAGGCCCGCATCGAACCGCTCCATGACCGTCGAGGCGAGGAGCCACCGGCCGGGGTTGTCGGCCACGAAGGCGATGCGGACCGTTTTATTCTCGGGCACCTGGACGGTATCGAGCCAATAGGGTTCCCATCCGTCGTCGAACGGATGCAGCAGGCGGAACGCGTGGCCGTGAAGGTGCATGGGCTGATTGAGCCCGGTCTCATTCTTCAGCGCCAGGACCACCGGCGTGCCTCGCTTGATCCTGACGAGGGGCGCCTCCGACGGACGGCCCGCCGCTCCGTTGATCGTCCAGGGTGTATTGGTCTGGGGATCGCCCTTGATGGCCACGTCCCAGCGCGTGGCGTCCTGGAGCCTGATGGCGTTTGGCAGCTTGGAGTTCGGCGGCAGAGGGGCAACGGGGGGCAAGGGCTCCCGCTTGCCGCCTTCCACAGCAACTTCCACAAGCGGGAAGCCATTGCCGATCATGGCCGTCAGGGTGCCGACAGCGCCGGCGTCGGGCGGCAGGTCGACGAGCAGGTCGTAGCGGTTGCCTGGGGCAAAGGGCAGGGTGGCCTTCAACGGCTCGAAGGTGCTGGACGGCTGCCCGTCCACGGCGATCACATAGGCCTTGAGCCCGTCGAAGCGCAGGCGCATGGCGCGGGCATTGCAGGCATTGGCGAGACGCAGGCGGATTCGCCCGCCCGGTGGGGCCTTGATCTGCTGCGGCGTCGGTTTTCCATTGAGGGTAAGAAAGCTGCCGAGGCGGCCCGCAGGTGCCGGCTCGTCGAGCGCGAGGCTGCCGTCCGGGGCGAGGGCCCAGTCGTCCACCAGGAGGGCAACATCCTGATCGACCTGAGGCGGATCGGCCTCTTCGACGATCAAAAGAGCGGACAGTCCCCGTTCCGTTGGCTCGGCGCTGCCCCCAAGGACGCCAGGGCGGATCAGAAAGGTGCCGGAATCGGGTGGGGTGAAGGTGTAGTCGAAGCTCTCCCCGGGGACGACGGGCTTCTGGGTCAGGCCGCCCACCCCATCGGCTTCGTTCGGCCCGCGCACCCCGTGGAAGTGCAGGGACAGCGGGAGAGCCGTTTCGTTTCTGAGAGACAGCCGCATGTCCGCCCCGTGCTTCAGCCGGAAGACGGGAGCCAGTTCACCGTTGAGGGTCCAGATATCGGCGTCCTTGGCTGCGCCCGGCTGCAGGCGCATGGCCTGCGGCCTCGCCGTTACCGTCCAGCGGAGCCCGTTGCCGTTCAGGCCATCGGCGGCAGTCGAGGGCGAGGCGGTCTGGGCAGACGCCCATCGGCCTAGACCGGTCAGGGTAGCGGCAAGACCGGCAGTCGCGGCGCGGCGGGTGATCATGCGGAGGGCTCGTGGCTATCGCGGTTGGGCTTACGGGTTATCCTTTTGAACGGGAAAGGCCAAGTTTGGTTGCCAGGCCCGCCCACACGAACTTTTTTGATGCATGCTGCGCCAAGCATGCTATAGAGCCGCGTCCCGGAAGAGGGGCGCGTGTATCGTGCTGCTCCCAGGCGGGCGTGGCGGAACTGGTAGACGCACTGGATTTAGGTTCCAGCGACGCAAGTCGTGGGGGTTCGACTCCCTCCGCCCGCACCAATCGTCAGGATTGGCTCCGGTGGCTCCTGGCACCCTGGTTGACGGCATTCTCGTCGCATCGGCCGGAGCCTAACATCAATTTTCTAAGTGAAACGAAGGCGAATAGAACAATGCAGGTGACGGAAACACTGTCCCAAGGCTTGAAGCGAGAGTTCAAGGTCGTGCTCCCGGCCACCGAGTTGGAGCAGCGCCTGAACGACGAACTCAACACCATCAAGGGCCGCGTGCGGCTGAACGGCTTCCGCCCGGGCAAGGTGCCGGCCGCGCATCTGCGCAAGGTCTATGGCCGCTCGGTGATGTCCGACGTTCTCCAGAACGCCGTCAACGAGGCCAACCGCAAGATCGTCGAGGACAACGGCCTCAAGCTCGCCCACGAGCCGCAGGTTCAGTTCCCCGAGGACAAGGAGACCATCGAGAAGGCCATGGACGCCAAGGGCGATCTGGCTTTCACCGTGGCTCTCGAGGTTCTTCCCGAGTTCGAGCTGGCCGACCTGTCGGACGTGAGCGTGACGAGGCCGGTGGCCGAGGTGACCGACGCCGAGATCAATGAGTCGCTCGAGCGCATGGCCAAGCAGAACCGTTCCTTCGAGAAGAAGGACGGCAAGTCCGAGAACGGCGACCGGGTGGTCGTGGATTTCGTGGGCCGCATCGACGGCCAGGAATTCGATGGCGGTAAGGGCCAGGACATCCGCGTGGAGCTCGGCTCCAACACCTTTATCCCGGGCTTCGAGGAGCAGCTGATCGGCCTGCAGGCCGGCGACACCAAGCTCGTGAAGGTTTCCTTCCCCGAGAACTACCTGGCCGCGCATCTGGCCGGTAAGGCCGCCGAGTTCGACGTCACCGTGAAGGAAGTCGAGGCTCCCGGCGAGCTGAAGATCGACGACGAGATGGCCAAGGGCTTCGGCATGGAATCCCTGGACAAGCTCAAGGAAGCGATCCGCGACGCCATCCAGCGCGACTTCGATGCCCAGGCGCGCCGCAAGGTGAAGAAGGACCTTCTGGACGCCCTCGACGCCAAGTACAGCTTCGAGCTGCCCCCGACCCTCGTCGAGCAGGAATTCGCCGCCGTGTGGTCGCAGGTCGAGGCCGACATGAAGTCGAACGGCCGCACCTTTGCCGACGAGGACACTACCGAGGAAGAGGCCAAGGCTGAGTACCGCAAGATCGCCGAGCGCCGCGTTCGTCTCGGCTTGGTCCTTGCGCAGATCGGTGAGAAGTCCGATATCAAGATCTCCGACGACGAGGTGACTCAGGCCCTCATCGAGCGGGTCCGCCAGTATCCCGGCCAGGAACGGCAGGTTTGGGAGTTCTATCAGAAGAACCCGCAGGCTCTCGCCGAAATCCGGGCTCCTCTGTTCGAGGAGAAAGTTGTCGACCAGATCCTCTCCCAGGTGAAGGTGAACGAAGAGAAGGTTTCCAAGGACGCTCTCTTCAGCGACGATGATGCCGATTCCGAGCCGAACGGTAAGGGCGGTAAGAAAGCCAGCAAGGGCGAGTAACGCTCCTCTCGAGCGCCTCGCTGCTTGCATCAATCAGACGGCCGCGCATCTCGCGCGGCCGCTTTGGAGCAGTGAGACAATGAGAGATCCGGTAGCGCTCTATAACAACACGCTCGTTCCCATGGTGGTCGAGCAGTCGAACCGCGGCGAGCGCGCCTTCGACATCTACTCGCGCCTTCTGCGCGAGCGGATTATCTTCCTGACGGGTCCGGTCGAAGACTATTCGGCGTCGCTCATCGTGGCGCAGCTTCTGTTCCTCGAAGCCGAGAACCCGAAGAAGGAAATCTCCTTCTATATCAACTCGCCAGGCGGCGTCGTGACCTCCGGCCTGTCGATCTACGACACCATGCAGTTCATCCGCTGCCCGGTTTCGACGCTGTGCGTCGGCCAGGCCGCCTCGATGGGCTCGCTTCTGCTGACCGCAGGCGAGAAGGGCATGCGCTTCGCGCTCCCGAACGCCCGAATCATGGTTCACCAGCCCTCCGGCGGGTACCAGGGTCAGGTCACGGACATCATGATCCATGCCCGCGAGAGCGAGGCTCTCAAGCGCCGTCTCAACGAAATCTACGTGAGCCACACCGGCCGCAACTATGATGAGATCGAGCGGGCGCTCGAGCGTGACAATTTCATGACGGCGGAAGCCGCCAGGGAATTCGGTCTCATCGACCAGGTGATCGAGAAGCGTCCCGAGCCGGTGGCCCCTCCGGCCTAATCCTTAAAACCTGGGGAAAAATTCTCCCCAGGTGCGTCTTTTTAGCCAGTAAATCCGTTTCTATTGATCACGCGCCTCTGCCGTGATTGCATGTGGATTCAGGAGACGAGGCGATTTGACCGGTAAAATGTTGGTGTCGGAACCTTTCATTAGGCCCGGCACTCATAAGTTAAAGAGTGCAGGGCCGGCAAAGGGGCCGTCCCGGCACGGATTGGAGATGTGATAATGACCAAGGCTGGCGGCAACGACTCCAAGAGCACGCTTTACTGCTCCTTCTGCGGCAAGAGCCAGCACGAGGTTCGCAAGCTGATCGCTGGCCCGACGGTTTTCATCTGCGATGAATGCGTCGAGCTCTGCATGGACATCATCCGCGAGGAGTCGAAATCGTCTCTCGTGAAGTCCCGGGATGGCGTGCCCACCCCGAAGGAAATCAGCCGCGTTCTGGATGACTACGTGATCGGCCAGGAGCACGCCAAGAAGGTGCTTTCGGTGGCGGTCCACAACCATTACAAGCGCCTGGCTCACGCCACGAAGCACAACGACGTGGAGCTGGCGAAGTCCAACATCCTGCTGATCGGTCCGACCGGCTCGGGCAAGACGCTGCTCGCGCAGACGCTCGCCCGCATTCTGGACGTGCCGTTCACCATGGCCGACGCCACGACGCTGACCGAGGCCGGCTATGTGGGTGAGGACGTCGAGAACATCATTCTCAAGCTGCTCCAGGCCTCCGACTACAATGTCGAGCGGGCGCAGCGTGGCATCGTCTATATCGACGAGATCGACAAGATCTCCCGCAAGTCCGACAACCCGTCGATCACGCGCGACGTGTCGGGCGAGGGCGTCCAGCAGGCTCTCCTCAAGATCATGGAGGGCACCGTCGCCTCCGTGCCTCCGCAGGGGGGGCGCAAGCACCCGCAGCAGGAGTTCCTGCAGGTGGACACGACCAACATCCTGTTCATCTGCGGCGGCGCCTTTGCCGGCCTCGAGCGCATCATCGCCAGCCGCGGCAAGGGAACGTCCATCGGTTTCGGCGCCACGGTGAGCTCGCCGGATGACCGCCGCACGGGCGAGATCTTCCGCGAGGTGGAGCCGGAGGATCTGCTGAAGTTCGGCCTGATTCCCGAGTTCGTCGGCCGTCTGCCGGTTCTGGCGACTCTCGAGGACCTCGACGTGGATGCCCTCAAGACCATCCTGCAGGAGCCGAAGAACGCCCTGGTCAAGCAGTACCAGCGCCTCTTCGAGATGGAGAACGTCTCCCTGACGTTCCAGGACGAGGCCCTGACTCTCATCGCCAAGAAGGCGATCGAGCGGAAGACCGGTGCCCGCGGCCTGCGTTCCATCATGGAAGGCATTCTGCTGGAGACGATGTACGACCTGCCTGGCCTCGATTCCGTCGAGCAGGTGGTCATTGGCCCCGAGGTGGTGGAGGGCAAGGCCAAGCCGCTCTTCATCCATGGCGACCGCAGCGAACAAGCTGCGAGCGCCAGCGCCTAAGAGCGCCAGGGGGCAATTTCATGGTTGGTGGCGCTGCGGGCTCGGTTCTTGAAACAGGCGTCCCGCAGCGCCACATCTTTTCTTGCGTGGAGGCTGTCCGCTCATCCCCCGAGGGACGGTGCCACGTACCGGGTGCAGCCGATAAAAACAGCCTGAGCATTCCGGTATCCCGTCCGAGGACCAGCTTATCCAAGGGGCTCTCCGGACGCATTCATAAGGATGTTGTCTCATGACACAGTCGAAGCCACGTCAGCCTGTCATTCCAGGCTCGACCGGAACCTATGCGGTTCTGCCTCTGCGCGACATCGTCGTTTTCCCGCACATGATCGTGCCGCTCTTCGTGGGCCGCGAGAAGTCGATCCGTGCGCTTGAGGAAGTGGTCAAGAACGACCGTCATATCCTGCTCGCGACGCAGATCGACGCGACGGATGACGATCCTGCCACGGAAGCGATCTACAAGGTCGGCACGCTCGCCAACGTTCTCCAGCTCTTGAAGCTGCCCGACGGCACGGTGAAGGTGCTCGTTGAGGGTGCGAGCCGCGCGCAGGTGAAGAATTACGTCCGCACGGACGAATATTACGAAGCCGAAGCCGAAGTGCTCCCGGACTCGCTTGGCGACCAGATCGAGGCTGAGGCTCTGGCCCGCTCGGTGGTGGCCGAGTTCGAAAATTACGTGAAGCTCAACAAGAAGGTCTCTCCGGAGGTCGTCTCCGCCGTCACCCAGATCGACGAGCCTGCGAAGCTCGCCGACACGATCGCCTCGCACCTTGCCATCAAGATCGCCGACAAGCAGGCGATTCTCGAGACCCCGACCGTGGCGCAGCGCCTCGAGAAGGTGCTCGGCATGATGGAGAGCGAAATCTCCGTCCTGCAGGTCGAGAAGCGCATTCGTACCCGCGTGAAGCGTCAGATGGAGAAGACGCAGCGCGAGTACTATCTCAACGAGCAGATGAAGGCGATCCAGAAGGAGCTCGGCGACGACGAAGGCCGCGACGAGCTGGCCGAGCTCGAAGAGAAGATCGAAAAGACCAAGTTCACGAAGGAAGCCCGGGAAAAGGCTCTCGGCGAGCTGAAGAAGCTCCGCCAGATGTCGCCCATGTCCGCGGAAGCGACCGTCGTGCGCAACTATCTCGACTGGCTGCTCGGCATTCCGTGGGGCCGCCGCTCGAAGATGAAGAAGGATCTGAAGGCTGCCCAGGACATCCTGGATTCGGATCACTACGGTCTCGACAAGGTCAAGGAACGCATCGTCGAGTACCTGGCCGTCCAGCAGCGCGCCAACAAGCTGACGGGTCCGATCCTCTGCCTTGTCGGCCCTCCCGGCGTGGGTAAGACTTCGCTCGGCAAGTCGATCGCCAAGGCCACGGGCCGCGAGTTCGTGCGCATGTCGCTCGGCGGCGTCCGTGACGAGTCTGAGATCCGCGGTCACCGCCGCACCTATATCGGCTCGATGCCCGGCAAGATCATCCAGTCGATGCGCAAGGCGAAGACTTCCAACCCGCTCATCCTGCTCGACGAGATCGACAAGATGGGCATGGACTTCCGCGGCGATCCGTCGGCGGCTCTGCTGGAGGTTCTCGATCCTGAGCAGAACTCGACGTTCAACGACCATTACCTGGAGGTCGATTACGATCTCTCCAACGTGATGTTCGTGACCACGGCCAACACGCTCAATATTCCCGGCCCGCTTCTCGACCGCATGGAAGTGATCCGCATTGCGGGTTACACCGAGGAGGAGAAGGCCGAGATCGCCCGCACGCACCTGATCCCGTCGTCCATTCAGAAGCATGGCCTGCAGGAGAAGGAGTGGAAGATCAACGATGAGGCCCTCCTCATGCTGGTCCGCCGCTACACCCGCGAGGCAGGCGTGCGCAACCTTGAGCGCGAAATCAACAACCTTGTCCGCAAGGCTGTGAAGGAGATCCTTCTCTCCAAGGTGCCGTCCGTTGAGGTCACCACGAGCAATCTGCCCGACTTCCTTGGGCCTCCCCGCTATCGCTACGGCGAGGCCGAGACGGAGGATTCGGTCGGCACGGTCACCGGTCTTGCCTGGACGGAAGTGGGCGGCGAGCTGCTCACGATCGAAGGCATCGGTATGCCGGGCAAGGGCAAGATGACCGTCACGGGCAACCTGCGCGACGTGATGAAGGAATCGATCTCGGCGGCGGCGTCCTACGTCCGCTCCCGGGCGGTTGCCTTCGGTGTGGAGCCTCCGCTCTTCGACCGTCGCGACATCCACGTGCACGTGCCGGAAGGTGCGACGCCCAAGGATGGTCCGTCTGCCGGTATCGCCATGGCGACCGCCATCGTCTCCGTCGTCACGGGTATCCCGGTTCGCCGCGATATCGCCATGACGGGCGAGGTCACGCTGCGGGGCAGGGTACTGCCCATCGGCGGGTTGAAGGAGAAGCTCCTGGCGGCCCTGCGGGGCGGGATCAAGAAGGTCCTGATTCCCGAGGAGAACGCCAAGGATCTGGTCGATATCCCGGCGAGCGTGAAGAACGGTCTCGAGATCGTCCCGGTCTCCACCATGGATCAGGTGCTCCAGCATGCCCTCGTGCGTATGCCCGAACCGATCGAATGGGACGAGGCTTCGGTGCTCAAGAACCCGAAGCCGGGTGTCGAGGACGACGCTGCCGGAGTGGTCGCTCACTAGCAGTCGACGCTTGGCTAATCCGATTGAAGCCCCCGGATGGGAAATCCGGGGGCTTTTTTCGTGAGAAACCCCAAAAAACGGCTTATTTCCGGCATTTTGGGGGTTGCTTACGGTTCAGCTTTGGGCCACACGAATGCTCCCTGAAACGGTGATACATAGTTTAGATCGCCGTGATCACTGGAGGATACTTGAATGAACAAAGGCGAGCTCGTTGCTGCCGTCGCCGACAAGGTCGGTCTTACTCGTGGCCAGGCTGGTGAGGCGATCGACGCCGCCATCGAGGCGATCACCGGAGCTCTCAAGAAGGGCGACGAAGTGAAGATTGTCGGCTTCGGCACATTCGTGGTGACCAACCGCGCTGCCGGTGAGGCTCGCAACCCGCGCACCGGCGAGAAGGTGAAGGTTCCTGCTTCCAAGACTCCGAAGTTCCGCGCCGGCGCGGGCCTGAAGGAGGCCGTCAACGGGAAGTAAGCGCTTTTTTAAAGCTGCTTTCTCCTCCGAAGAGGGCCGACACGCTTGCGTTGTTGGCCTTCTCTTTTTATGTCAGGCGTATCGGGGGTGGAAACATACGCAGCTTCTGATATGACGCATGCTCCTTCGGTACCGATTCCCGAGGGCGGCGCAAAGGGCGGTTAGCTCAGCTGGTAGAGCATCGGTTTTACACACCGCAGGTCGGGGGTTCGATCCCCTCACCGCCCACCATTCTTCCTCGTCGAAGCTCACGGCAGGACAGGCTTCAAGCCTCATTTTCCCTTTCGTCCTCCGCGATCCTGTCGAGAACCTTTTCAGGCGCCACGTGCTTCTCCAGTTCCCTGAGGCTGGGATCCTGCGCTTCTTCCACACCGAGCTTTTCAGCAATTGCGATGGTCAGCGAGAGAAGCCGCGTGATCTCATGTTCCGACAGCAGATTCGTCTGAAGATCGAGTTCGGCCCTCCTGTCTGCTTCCACTGCCGCGCGATTCTGGCTGATGAGCACGAAGGTGGAGAGAAAGATCGCCTCGACCGAAGCGACCGTCGCCAGGATCACGAAGCTTGGATCGAAGGGGCTTACGCCTGGAACGAGCCCCGTATTCACGGCGACCCACCCGCAAACAAGCGCCAAGTGCACGTAGACGAACAGCATGCTGCCGCTGAAGCGCGTGATGGTATTCGCGATACGGTCCTGGAGGCCGGCCTGGTCTTCTTCCCGTTGCCTCTTGTCGCGCAGCACGTTGATGTTGCGTTCCAGGACTGAGGTGAAGTCTCCGGGCTGCAAGGCTCCGGTGCTGGGGCTGTCCTGCCTGTGCTTCGGCTTCCACTCCGTCACGATCCTGTCCTTCAACTTCGCCTCGGTAGGACAAGAACGACCGGTGGGGTGAAGAGTTCAGGAACTAAGCCGGAGGAACGAGAGGATGTGGGGGTGAGGTGGACAGCGGTACCCCTGCAACAAGCCGCGAAGTCGGATGTTTGAAGCGAATTCCTCCCGCAGCCCCTGTTACTGACCCGCCCCACGCGCAGTGGAACGGGTCTGCTTAAGCTTGCCCAATGGGGCTTAGCGTATCGTCTTCTGCATCTCTTCGAGCAGGGCGATGTGCTCGCGTATTTGACCGCGTGCCATCCTGGCGACGTTCATGTGCTCGCGGTTCTGCGAATTGGATTGCAGGTAGCGTTCCTGCACCTGCAGAAGATCGCGGTGGCCTTGAAGCTGAGCCTGCAGATAGGCGCGGTCGAACTCAGCGCCGGCCTGCTGGCTTTCCAGTTTCTGCATCATGTCGCGCGCGCCCGCATCCATCTGCATGGAGCCCTGCATGGCTGCGCCGGACTGGCCGGTGGCGGCCGTGGCGGCCGGATCCATCATGGAGCGCAGGACCTCGGCCAGGGTGGTCTGCTCCTGCACCTCGAAATTGGCAAAGCGCTTGAGGTCTTCATTGCGTGCTTTGCTCATGGCGATGCGGCTCGATTCCAGAGCCACCATGCCGAGCTGCATGGTCTGCTGCATGTGCTGCATCTCGGACTGACCCATCGGGCCGCCGGCCCGGCTTGCGCCCGATGCTCCGGGGGACGGAGACGAGGACGATCCGCTGGTCTGGGCCAGGGTAGGGGCGGTGACAAGGGCGGCAGCCAAACCACCGAGAAGGAGGGCGCGACGATCCATGGGAGTTCTCCTGATGAAGCTCACGGCCGGCCGCGACACGCCGGGACAGGCGCTCGACTCTGGGCTGCCGCTGATGTCGCGAACGCCCGCCCGGCGGCTTTGTTTCAGCGTGGCAGGAAAGGGATTGGATCATTCATCCGTGGAACGGCTGCTGCGAGATGTGCATTTCAGCCTGCTTTCCTCCCGAAAGTGCATTTCAGGGGTTGCGAACCGAGGCTCCGGGAGCTAATTGACACAAGCCTTTCGGCAGTCGGAGCGTAGCGCAGCCCGGTTAGCGCACTAGTCTGGGGGACTAGGGGTCGTGGGTTCAAATCCCGCCGCTCCGACCATTCGATCTTCTGAACAGTTTGATGAACGACCTGGAGCCGCCGCCGAGGCGGTTTTTCCGTTTCCGGACAGGGGCGGCGAGGTGAGCCTCGCGACGCGCTTCACGATCCCTCCCCTTAGCCACGCCCGGGCCTGACAGACTCGAACTCGTCGGCCCCATATGTTGATGTGCTTGGAAAAGGGTGAACGCGAGGCCGTCTTATAGGCGTGCCGTTCCAACGGACGTTGGGCATGGCCGCCAGCCTGGGAGACGAGGGAGGGCGAGCCGACGCCCGTCGACAGGTCCGTCCGCCAGGGCCTGCCGGCAGGGTTCAGGGTGCCGCACCAGCAAGGGCGAGGAGCGTCGGCCGTTCGGGCCTCGTCACTGCCGACGGAAGCCGACCCGGGTCATCGTGCCCCAGCCTTGGGCCCCGCGCAGATACTGCCAGAGCCCCTGAATACGCCAGAAATTGTTGATCTGGCGGTACCCGAAATTCTCGACGATCGCGATGAACGTCAGGATGACCAGGTCGGATGCGCGGGGAAACCGCTTCATCTCGATCTCTTCGAGGATGAGGGAACCAACGCTGACGAAAATGCCGAAGACGAATGTCAGCGCAAGATAAGCCAGAAGATAATCGACCGAGAGATACCCGAGAGCCCACAGAACAGGCACGAGCACATAGCCCAGAACCTCGACGAGCGGTCCGATCACATCGACCAGAAAAACATGGCCAAGGCCTATCGTGCCGATGCGGCCGTAGCGGGGCCGAAACAGCATATCGGCATGACGGAAGAAGGTTTCGAGCGCCCCACGCTGCCAGCGGCTGCGCTGACGGCCGAGGACGCGCCAGCTCTCGGGGGCTTCCGTCCAGCAGACGGGCTCGGGAATGAACGTGACGGCATAATCCTCGCCTTGGTCCCGCATGTGGCGGTGAATCTTGATGATGAGCTCGAGATCTTCGCCGACCGTGCCATGGCTGTAGCCGCCGACGGCCACGACGACCTGGCGCCGGAACAGTCCGAAGGCTCCGGAAACGATGGTGAGGGTTTTCAGCCTGCTCCAGGCAAGGCGGGCCATGAGGAAAGCGCGCAGGTATTCGATGGTCTGGAGCAATCCGAGCAGGCTCCTGGGGAGACCGACGGCAGTGACTCGTCCGCCTTCGATGCGGCACCCGTTCGCAATGCGGATGGTCCCGCCGACAGCGACAGTCCGGGTCGGATCATCGATGAAGGGGCGAACCGCGCGCAGGAGAGCATCCGCCTCGAGAATCGAATCCGCATCGATCGCGCAGAGAACGGACGCGCGGGAAAGATTGATCCCGGCATTCAGAGCATCCGACTTGCCGCCGTTCTCCTTGTCGATCACGAGCAACTTCGGGAAGCTCGGCGATCCGTACAGGCCGCGGATCGGCTTGTGCTTCACGGCGGCCTCGTAGGAGCGATTCACCGGCACCAGATCGAAGCCGTCGATCATGGCCTGAAGGGTTCCGTCCTTCGAGCCGTCGTTGACGGCGATGACTTCGAAGTTCGGATAGTTGAGCGAGAGCATCGAACGTAAGGAATCGACGATCGACTTCTCCTCGTTGAACGCGGGCACGAGAAGGGAGATCGGGGGCGAGAGATCGGAATAGCGGCGCCAGAGCAGACCTTGCCGGCGTTCAGAGCGATTGCGCGACAACTCCCACAGGGCCAGAGCGAGCTGGAGGATATAAAGACCGAGCTGCAGAAGGCCCGTCGCCAAAATGATCGTAAGGGTTACGCGGAGGGTCAGATCGGCGAAGGTCTGCAAGGTGAGACTCGTCATGCAAGACCTCGTTCGGCAAGGATGAGAGCAGCCGTGCGCCTGTTGGTGTCGAGGGTGGAGATGCTTTGCAGGCGCAATTTCTCAACCCCTGTTTCGCCGAGACTGACCAAGGCCCCGCCCGCCCGGAATCTCACCCACCAGACCTCGTCTCCCAGCAAATCCGACAAGCGATCGGCGAGATCGATCAACCCGATACGGCCGGCCGCTTCGGCCGCTTCGGCGCGAACCTTCCAGTCAGGATCATCGAGAAGCCGCGTCACTGCATCCGCACCGAGAGGATGGGCGAAGTCGCCAAGAGCATGCGCCACGGCTGCGCGAACGGTCCCGGAGCGGTCGGCTGCGAGGGCTGCTATGGGACGCAGAAACTCGAACGCGCCGGTTCGGGCAATCGCGTCGATGGCGGCTGCGCGCACGCGGTCCGGGAGATTTCCATCTGCGGCGATCCGGGAGAGATCCGTGGCTTGGCGGTCGGCGAGTTTCGTGAGGGTGGCCTCCAACCGGCGCGAGCTGCCCTTTGTCCCCGCCGAGCCCATGCCCAGGATCTGAGAGACCGGTACCGCGGCGCCAAGCTCAGCGAGCGAGGCCGCCGCCGCAAGCCTCACATCCTCACGCCGATCCTTGAGGGCCATTCTCAAAGCTGCTTCCGTCTCGTCGGATGGAAACCAGATCAGGCTTTCAGCAGCCTGAAGCCGCTCGGCCGGCTTCCTCGATGCCAGTTGATGACGAAGACGGTCTGCGAGGCCGCAACGTGTTGCAAGTTCGGCGAGGCGGATCTGGTCGGCGCCGCGCATCAACTCGAAGATTTCGATGACCAGCGTCACCGCAGTCTTGCTGTGCCGCGCCATCTCGGCCTCGATGGCGGCGTCCTCCACTTTGCCGTCGAACCAGGCGAAGACGGTCGCAAGAAGAGCGGCGCGGCGAGCCTCGCGCCGTTTCTCGCCCCAGGTTGCAATCACCCGCACCAGCACGAGAAATGCCATGACCGCGACCGACAGGGCCGCAAGGGCGAGCGATGTCAGCCAGATTCCAACCAGCATGATCGTTCCTTAGAACCTCACAGCAACACCGAGATTGACCGAGGTTCGATCATAGGAATCCTTGCGATTTTCCTTTGCGGCAGAGACGAGAAGGCTGATGGAATCGTCCAGCGCGAATGTTGCTCCGCCGAAAAACGATTGCGTGTCGAAGAGACGGCCATCGGAGGTATCGGGCGCATTGGCATAGCCGACGAACAGCGACAACCGGTCGGTCACCTGCGCGTCGGCACGCACGGAATACCCGCCCGAGCGCTCGGTGCCGTTCTCGCCCTGGACGTCGGATGTCTGGCTCAGGGTCCCGATGAAGCGGACTGTCAGCCAGAGACGGTTGTTAAGGAAATACTGCTGAACTCCAGGGGCTATGGTGCCGACATCCGACGCCTCGTAATTCGCATAACCGAGGTCGATCATCGCCAGGGTAGGGCCGATGACTCCGCTGGCATTCATGAGGCGGAGCGTTCCGCCGGTCTCCACCAGAACCTGGGGGCGGAAATCGGCTTTTGGCGTGCCGCCGATCCGGAGGTACGTTGTGGAGGCATCGGACCATTGCTGATCGACTCGCCCGTCGATGAGAGTGTCTATCTCTCCGAAGCGCCTGCTGACTTCAACGCCCGCTGACAACGTCGTGCCGCTGTCGAACCGATAGGCGAGGCGGCTTGTGCCTTCGCGCCAGGGCTCGTTGCCGTCCGACAGGTGGCTGTAGGATCCGACAAGGTCGAAGCGCCAGCGCGGACGCGCCTCCGCATCAGCGACGGAGAGGCGTTGCGTGGCAGGAACAGCCTCCGCTTCGGCCCGTTCCCGCCGGTCCGCCTCGGCCCTGGCCTCCTGTGCCTTGGCGGCTCTGACGCGGGCGAGCTGCGCGCGCACGGCTTTGCCTTCCGCATGGTTCGGCGACCGTTCGAAGAGGGCTTTCAGCTCCCGATCCGCCTCACCAAAGGAGCCCTGGGCGATGGCGACCCGCGCGAGACCCACCCGTGCGTCGTGATAGTTCGGCGCCAAGCGGAGCGCCTTCCTGAAGGCGCTGCGCGCATCCGCGAAACGTCCCTGAGCCAACAATGCAGAGCCAAGCTGCACCTGGATATCGGAATTGTCCGGATCAAGCGCGGCGGCCCGGGACAGGGTTCGGACAGCACGGGCGATCCGGCCCGCGCGATAATCGTTGGTTCCTTGACGGGCAAGCCGTTCGGCCTCTGCCGGACCCCGCCGTGCCTGGGCCGCGCGGGCACGTTCAACCTGTTCCGCCAGTTCCTTCGCCTCGGCGTTGTCGGGAGCCCTCTCGCGAAGTTCCTTCAGCTCCTTTTCGGCGGCATCGAATTTGCCTTGAAAGAAGGCGATTCGGGCCAGTCCCATGCGCGCATCGTGGTAGTTGGGGGCCAGAGCCAACGCCTTTTCGAAAACCCGGCGGGCTTCGTCGAAACGCCGTTCCCGCATCAGCGCGAAGCCCAACCTCACCTGGACATCCGAGTTGCCGGGCTCGGCTTCGGCTTCCTGGGTCAGACGCTCAATGGTGTTGGTCGAAGCCTCCTGCGACTGGGCAGGGGACACAAGGACAAGAAACGCCAGAACCGAGACGGGACCGAAAAAGCGGTTCATCATTGATCTTTCAGCGGCAGCAGGCGGGCGACCCGGGCGGCGAGTTCCTCCGGGCTGAACGGCTTGATCAGATAATCGCTGGCGCCGGCCTGCAAGGCTCCGACGATGTCGCTCTCCAGGCGCCTGGCCGTGAGCATCACGACCGGAATATCCGCGAGCTTGGCATCGCTTTTGAGCTGGCGAAGAACGGCAAAGCCATCCCGCCCGGGCATCATGGCATCGAGCACGATCAGGTCGGGTACATGGGTCGCAACGAGCTTCAGAGCCTCTTCGCCGTCCTGAGCCGGTACGACATCGTATCCACGCCCTCTCAGTTTGAATTCGACGAGCGAGCGCAGAAGCTCGTCGTCGTCAGCAACGACAATCAAAGGTTGATTTCTCATGAGGGGTTCCGGGCGTAGGAGGCGGCATCGTTACAACTGAAAAGTATAAGAGGCATTGCAGAAAAAAAGAGGGACCTCATTCAAGTAGCCCATGGAATGCCAAGCCGCCAAAGGAAGGCCAGGCACGGAAGATGCCGGCAGCCTGATCGGCAAGCTCGATCATTCGTTGGCTTTCTCCAAGAAAGCTTACGATGCTTCCCCGAATGTTGATGGTGCGGCTCAACATGAAGGCCAATGGCGCTGCGTGTTCCACCGGGCCGTCGAGCAGCAGCACCAGCGCGCGAGTCCCTTGCGGGTGAATCAGCAGTTCGCCGCGCGCAGAACGCTGATAAACCCGATGCTGCTCATCGGCAATCGGCCCGGATTCCAAGGCGATGTGAACGGGAACGCCTTCTGTCGCCCCCCACGATAGGAAAGGTTCGGCGGCAGCCTGCAGATCGTCGAGAGTCGTGCGATAGGCCATGACTGTGATGCGGTCAGCCGCTTCCTTGATGGCAGGCAGAACCGATTTCGATGCAAGATCTTGGCCGGTGAGCCAGAAGGGCAGGACAAGATCGAGCTCCAGGTCGGTGGCTTGGCGAAGGGCGCGGATGGTCGTTGCCCATCCCTCCAGGACCCCAGCCGGATCGGTGGCGAAGGCCGGAAGCAGATAGGGCTCGATGTCGTACTGAACGCCGGCAAGCCTGGCCTTGGGGGCGGCATTCTGCTGGTAGGCCTGGATGGCGGAAAGCCGTGACACGGCTGCGGTTCGCCCCGGTTGGAGGGCCATGCCTGGATCGCCTTCGACGATGGCGGTCGCAATGCCGAGATCGCGTGCACGCTCCACGAAAGCCGCGAGAGCGGTTGCGCCTTTCAGCTGGCCGTCCTCGATTTCGACCGAGATGAACAGGCGCGACAGGCCCGACGAGCGGGCGCGCTGCAACAGGACATCCGGGCGGTCTCGCCATAAGTCAGGTTTCCACGCCCAGGCTGCCTTGGGGATCGGGCGCTCCGGGTCTGACAGGTGCGGAACGAGCTTGAGGTCGGAAATGGCCATGGAGCCTCCGCCCGCCGGACAGGCGACGATCAGCCAGGGAGAGTCGCGAAGTTCCCTTGTCTGTGGGACCGCCAGGTCCGTTGTTCCTTGTGCGGGCAGGGGCCAAAGCGCCTCGGCACTGGACCCGGCTGGCACGAGGCCGGCCCTGAAGCCGGATCCGTTTTCGGCTGAGACGCGGATTGCCAGGGAAGCTCCTTGCGGGATTCGGACCGCCCCGGGATCCAGAATGATTCCGGCGGGCTGACTTCCCTCCCGGCAGGTGAGGGTCACGCGGCGGTCGCCTCGGGAGACTTCAACCCTTTCCTCGACCCCGAAAGGGCGTGCCGTGATCCCCTCGATGAGGGATCGGCCAACGAGCAGAGCTGGTGGCCGAGGCGGAAGAGTGTCGCGTCGCTCCACCCGCGCAAGTGTGGGCTCGAAGCGATCATGCCGCTCCGCGCCTTCCAGGGTGACACGCTCTGCCTCATCCGTTCCGCCGCTTGGTATCCATGCTGCCCAGTGGACGCTCTCGGGAGGAACCGGGATCTCGACGGGTACACATCCCGGTTCGGGAGGAGCAGCTGTCACTCCTCCCTTCTTCAACACGATCGAATGTTCTGCCTGAGCGCAGGCCATGGCCGGGTATGATCCAGAAGGCTGGGCAGTCACAGGGACCGTTCCGGCAACCAGTGCCGAGAGAATGAAGATCGCTGCACGCGAGAATCCCCGTCGTAATCTCTCATATTTCACACTGAGCCTCGTGTTCTTTCTCGAATATGATCAGTGTCCTTCTGTGTTGCGGAACTATTTCTCGGCTGAATGCATGTGCTTCCATTGATGATGAGGTGAGTATAGTCTCTGGACCTAGCTCTTGGCTTCGTACTCCCTCCTGAAACCGGCTTGGCTTTCCCGTGAAAGTCGCCTCCACGATGTATTGTTCCATCAAGTTTAAATATGCTCAACCCGCCTCGTCCGCCTGATGAAGAAGATCGTCTCCGAGCGCTTGAACACTACCGCCTCAGAGATATAAGCCGCGAGCCGGCCTTTGACAGACTCGCGTCGATGGCCGCCGACATCGTCGGAACGTCGATCGGACTGGTAACAATCATCGAGGCCGATGCCCAGTGCTTTGCCGGTGCTTCGGGAATGGAGGTGGCAAACACGCCGCGCAGCGAAGCATTCTGCGCCTTCACCATTCTCACCGACCAGATCATGGTCGTACCGGATGCGCTTCTCGATCCTCGGTTTTGCGATCACCCTGCCGTCATAGGCGCTCCGTTCATCCGCTTCTATGCGGGAGCTCCTCTGAAGGTGGCTGGCCGGCGGATCGGATCGCTCTGTGTCGTGGATACCCATCCTCGCAACCTGACAGAGGACGACGAGAGACGGCTCAAAAGCTTCG
Organism: Microvirga sp.; assembly: GCA_035645515.1. Classification (GTDB taxonomy): domain Bacteria; phylum Pseudomonadota; class Alphaproteobacteria; order Rhizobiales; family Beijerinckiaceae; genus Microvirga. The sequence goes on along the minus strand of DASQML010000016.1, from coordinate 124,735 downwards.
CCGAGTTGGGCAATACACTCATCGAGAGCAGGCTTGAACGCCTCCTCAAGACCGAAAGCGAGGAGCGCCTCGGAAATCTCATCGAGGCCATGCCGGTGGCTCTTGCCGTCTACGATTCGCAGGACCGGCTCATGAATGCGAATGCGCTGTATGCACAGACGTTCTTTGCCTCGGATCCCGGTGATCTGCCGATCGGTGCCTCCCTCAGGGAAGTCCTTGACAGGATGGAAGCTTCAGGTCTGAGCGTCCGGATCGACGGCGGCGAGGGCGATTGGAAGCAGCAGCGTATCGAACTGCGCCGACGCGGCGTCCAAACGTACGAAATGTGGCTTTCGACCGGTCGTTCGCTCGTGTGCCATGAGGTGCGGATGGCGAATGGAGATCTCGTGGCGGCCTTCACGGATGTGACGCAGCTGAAGGAGAGGGAGAACGCACTAACAGAGCAATCGGCGCTTCTTCGCGACACTCTGGAAAGCATCGACCAGGGTATCGCCGTGTTCTCCGAAGACAGGCGCATGATCGCGTGCAGCGAGTCCTATTTCGACCTGCTCGACATTCCCGATGAGCTGCGGCATCTCGGTATATCCTTCGAGGAAGTCGTCCAGGATCTTGCACACCGAGGCTATTTCGGTGAGGGCGATCCCGAAAAGATCAGCAAGACCGTGCTCATGTCGGTCAACAAGGGGCGGAGCCGGCGTTCGGAAATCGAGACGCCGGACGGACGGACGCTCGCCTTCGGGCGTTCGGTCGCAGAAGATGGCCGCATCATCGTGACCTGCCTGGACGTGACCGCACGCAAGGAGGTCGAGCGGCTCAAGGACGAGTTCGTTTCGACCGTTAGCCATGAGTTGCGGACGCCACTGACGTCGATCACAGGCTCGCTCGGGCTCATGCAGGGGGGCGCTGCGGGCGAGCTGCCTCCTCGTGCCGCACGGCTTGTCGATATTGCGTACAAGAACGTTCAGCGCCTTACGAAGCTCGTCAATGAGCTTCTGGATATCGACAAGATCGAAGCCGGACAGATCGAATTCAAACGCGAGCGGGTCGATCTCAACTCAATCGCTGAACAGGTTCTGGAGCACAACCGGCCTTACGCGGATCGGTTCGGTGTTTTGCTGGATGTACAAGCAAGCCCTGAGCCCACCTATGTCATAGGCGACTCGGATCGCCTTCTTCAGGTTGCAACCAATCTTCTGTCGAACGCAGTCAAGCATTCTCCTCCGGGAGCGACAGTAACGGTATCCACGCAGCTCAAGGGCGGGCATGCGCGTCTGTCCGTCACTGACCGAGGGCCTGGCATTCCGGAACATTTCCAAGCCCGAATATTCCGTCGATTTGCTCAGGCCGATTCCTCCGACCGGAGAGCACAGGAAGGCACAGGCCTCGGATTGGCAATTTCGCGCGCGATCGTCGAGCGACATGGCGGTTCGATCGGTTTCGAGACACAGCAGAATGTCGGGACGACATTCTACGTGGATCTGCCTCTCGGGAACCAAAAGTACGTTCCGCCGCAGTTGGAAGGCGCGCCTCGCATCCTGATCTGCGAGGATAATTCGCAGGTCGGGCGGGCCATGCTGCGGGTTCTTCAGCAGAGCGGAGCCGAAGTCGATCTCGTCGGTACGATGAAGAGCGCCTTCGCGCATCTCGCGGAGAAACGCTATCAGGTGCTCATCGTCGATCTGCTGCTGCCGGACGGCAACGGTCTTGATCTCATCCGCGAGGTGCGGAGCCGCCCAGACCTGCAGGACATTCGCATTCTCGTGGTTTCCGCCATAGCCGACAAGACGCGGCGCTCTTTGGAGGCTGGCGCCCTCAACGTGCTCGACTGGCTCAACAAGCCGGTGGACGGCGCGCGTCTTGCCGAAGCGGTCGCCCGGGTCAGTGCCGCCAAGCCCCCTCATCGCATTCGGGTTCTTCACGTGGAAGACGAACCCGACCTGCGCCAAGTCGTGTCTCTTGCACTGACGGATTTCGCCGATGTCGAATTCGCGGTCGATCTTGCCTCGGCACGCACGCTTCTGGCGTCCGGCTCCTACGACGCGGTCATCCTCGATATGGCCCTGCCGGACGGCTCGGGGTCAGAGCTGGTTCCCGATATCACAGACCGAGAAGGGCACCCGCTGCCTGTCGTGATCTTCTCGGCAGGGGAGGCTAACGGCGACGCAGTAAAAGGTGTTTACAGGGCGCTCACAAAGTCTCGCTCCTCGATTGAAGATCTGGCAAATGCCGTGAGAAAGATGGTGGAAGAGGCCCATGAAAGGAGCTCCGAGTGAAGCCACTTGGTACGATCCTGCTGGTCGAAGACGATCCCGATATCCAGGAACTCGCCGTGATGGCTCTGGAAAGCGTCGGCGGCTTTACGGTTTACGGGTGCGATAACGGCCGCATTGCCGTGCAGGAGGCTCAACGCGTTGCTCCCGATCTCATCATTCTCGACTGGATGATGCCCGGCTTCGACGGCGGCCAGACCCTGAGCGCCCTGCGGGATAATCCGGCAACCAAGAGCATCCCTGTCATTTTCATGACAGCCAAGGTGAGAGCTGACGAGGTTGAGCGGATGCGCAGCCTCGGAGCCTTGGACGTCATCGCCAAGCCCTTCGATCCGATGGCTCTGCCGGATCAGGTCCGGGAGATCTGGGATCGGTTCCAGCAATGAGACAGGCCTGGCAGGTGTCCTGCCAGGTCGATGTTGCAGCTACCGGCAGTGCGTAAAACGCGCAAACACGACAGGCATCGGATGGAGCCGCAGTACGACGAAAGATTCACGGAGCTCCGCAAACGGTTCGCTGCACGATCCGTGGAGAACGCAACGCGTCTGGAGACACTGGTCGGTGGACTGAGCGATGACGCTTCTGGCGACACGCTCCACGAGATCGAACAGATTGCTCACAGGCTGGTCGGTGCCGCAGGAACATTCGGTTTTCCTGCCCTGGGAGCGCTTGCCGATGGGGTGGAGCAGGAAGCATCCTATCTGCGCGCTTCGGGCAGCCGCGACTTCTCCCGGCTTGCCGATGCCTGCAGACGGTTGAAAGAAGGCTTGAAGGAATTTGGCGAGCACGAGCCCTGAACGCTTAAATCGTGCCTGACGCTAAAGGCTGGACGTGATCCCGCCGTCCACATAGAGGACGTGACCGTTGACGAAGCTCGATGCGTCAGAAGCCAGGAACACGGCTGCACCGATCAGTTCGTCCACCGTTCCCCAGCGACCCGCAGGCGTGCGCTTCTCCAGCCAGGTATTGAAGTCCGGATCGGCCATTAGAGCCGCATTCAGCTCGGTTTTGAAATAGCCGGGGCCGATGGCGTTGACCTGCAGACCGTGCCGCGCCCAATCCGTCGCCATTCCCTTGGTCAGCATCTTCACCGCACCTTTCGTGGCCGTATATGGCGCGATGCTGGGGCGGGCGAGTTCGGATTGAACGGAGGCGATGTTCACGATCTTGCCTCGGCCACGAGGGATCATGCGCTTCGCGACGGCCTGACCAACGAAGAAGACGCTGTCGATGTTGGTGGCTTTCAATCGCTCCCAGGCTTCAAGGGGGAACTCCTGCAGCGGGGCCCGGTGCTGAACACCGGCATTGTTGAACAGGATTTCGATGGGGCCGATCCCGGCCTCGATTTCGGCGACGGCCGTCTCAACGGCCCACGAATCCGTCACATCGAAGGAGCGGGCGTGAACGCTGCGCCCCTCCGCCGCAAGGGCTGCGCGCGCCTTCTCCAGCTGCTCGACGTCCCGGCCGTTCAGCACGACACTTGCCCCGGCATCCGAGAGGCCCCGTGCGATCGCAAGCCCGATCCCCTTCGAGGAGCCGGTAACCAGAGCCAGACGGCCTGTGATGTCGAAGAGCTTCATTGTGGATGAACCGAATGATGGCGGATTGCCGGCTTCATGTCCCATATTTCGCCCTATTTGAAGGCAAAGTCTTTCAAACGGCGGCGAAGGTACATTGTTGGTTCGTAGTTAGGGCAATCGTGGCTCCATTGGTATGGTCGGCAACCAGGAAATACTTCTCTCTCATTATTCTCGCAGGACTTCTGTCCGGCGCCACGCCGATTCAGCCTGCCAGCGCGTTTGATCTCTTCGGTCTCTTTCGTTCGAGCAACGAGGCACCGCCTCCGGGTCCGGACACGCTGCCTTATGCTCTCGAATTCTCTGTCATCGGCAGCGACAAAAATCTCGTCCAGATCCTCAAGGATGCTTCGACTCTCCAGAGCCTCAGGGGCGACCCGCCTCCCGACGCGGAGTCCCTGGTGCGCAGGGCCGAAGCCGATCTGCCCCGCCTTACGGATGCCTTATGGGGAGCAGGTTATTACAATGCGCGTGTCGTCGTTGCGGTTGCCGGCGTGCCTCTTTCTCTGCGGGCCCCTCGCCCTGAGGCGGCGATCCGCGCGGCAACGGCCTATCGCTCGCGGGCGCAGGTACCCGTTCAGGTGACTGTCGATCCCGGTACCCAATTCAAACTGCGGAGCATCACTGTTCTGGATGCGAGGACCGGGCATCCGTTCCCGCCCGAGGAATTGCCGTCTCGTGTCGTCAAGATCAACCCCGGCGAACCGGCCCGTGCCGCCGATATCGTGGCCGCGCAGGCGCGTATCGTCGATCATTTCCGAACGCAGTCGCGGCCCTTCGTGAAAGTGACGCGACAGGATCCTGTCGTCGTTCACCCGCTGCATGTCATGGACATCAGCCTGACGGTTGATCCTGGACCGCGCGCAGGCATCGGCGAGATTGCAGTCCAGGGTGCGGAAAATGTGGACCCGGCGGTGGTGCGCTCCTTCATCTACACGGAGCCGGGCGACCCCTATTCGCCTGCCGCGCTGACCTCGATGCGCAAGTCGATCCTGAACATCGAGGCTCTGTCCTCTGTTCGGATCCGGGAAGCCGAGACGCTTGATGCCAATGGCAACCTGCCTCTCTTCGTCGACATCACCGAGCGCCAGCCCCGCGTCATCGGAGCCTCCGTCCAATACTCTACGACCGACGGTCCTGCGCTCCGGGCCTACTGGGCGCATCGCAACCTTTTCGGAGGGGCGGAGAGACTGAGGATCGAGGGCAATCTCTTCTATCTGACGGAAAATGGCGGCCGGCCCGAGGATGATGAAGATTTTTCCTGGGACGATCTCGGGGGACGCTTCCGCGCGAGCTTCCTCAAGCCCGCTCTCTGGGGAAGCCGCAACGACTTCCTGGCGGAAGCCCTGGTGGAGCGCGACCGGACGGAGGGCTACACCAGCCGCCTCTTCAATGGAACGGCGGGCATTCGCCACCGCTTCAGCAATACCTTCGCGATCCAGGGCGGCATCGAATACGAGAAGGGACAAGCCTCCGACATACTTGGGCAGGTCGACTACACTCTCGTAGGCCTGCCTCTCTCCGTCACTTACGACTCGACGGACAACACGCTTGATCCCACCCGCGGCATGAAGCTGCTCGCGTCGGTAACGCCCTATCCGGACTTTCTCGGATCCTCGGTTCCCATGACCATCGCGCGAGGAACGGCCTCTGCCTATTGGGCGCTCGACGAGGAGGCGCGCTACGTGCTGGCGGGCCGTCTCGGCTTCGGCTCCATCGTGGGAGCCGACCTCGAGGAAATCCCGGCCAACCGGCGCTTCTTCGCGGGTGGCGGAGGATCGGTTCGAGGTTTCGGCTATCGCACGTTGAGCCCGACTTTCCTGGGCGAGCCCATCGGCGGGCGCAGTCTGCTGGAGGCTTCGCTCGAGGCGCGGATCAAGGTTACCGACACGATCGGGATCGTGCCCTTCGTCGATGCGGGAACGGCTTTTGAGTCCAGCTATCCCGACTTCGATGAATCCATCCGCGTCTCGGCGGGTCTGGGCCTGCGCTACTACACCGCGATCGGTCCCATCCGACTGGATGTCGCCATGCCGCTGCGCCGCGAGCGGGGAGACGACCGCGCCATCGCCATTTACGTCGGCATCGGGCAGGCGTTCTGATGATGAAGCTGGGTCGCCATCTCACCGTCCTCGCTGTCGCCCTGGTTCTGGGGCTTGGAGTGCTGTGGTTCGCCGCCGGTTCGCCGAGCCGGGCGCAAACCGATCAGAGTGCCTTGGCGGGCCTGATCTCGCGCCTGCTGTCGACCCCTGCCACACGCGTCAGCATCGGCCGCATCGAAGGGGCGCTTTCATCCAATGCGGTGATCAGGGACGTGCGCATCTCGGACCGCAACGGCATCTGGCTATCGGTCGATCGCGCTCGGCTCGTCTGGACGCGCACGGCACTGCTGCGCGGCCGCCTCGAAATTAACGAACTTCAGATCGATCGCCTGCAGATTGCGCGGAAGCCCGCAACGACGGAAGAAGAGAAGGTCGCGGTTTCCGACGAGCCGATCCTGCCCGAGCTGCCTGTCAAAGTGATCGTGGAGAAATTTTCCCTGCAGGAGCTTGCCCTGGGCGAGCCCATCCTCGGCACGGCGGCACGTCTTGCTGCTCAAGGGGCGGCCAATCTCGGCGATCCGAACGAGGGGCTCAAGCTCGACTTCGCTGCCCAGCGCCTCGATGCGCCCGGCCGTCTCTCGGTCAATCTCAATTACCTCCCGCAAACGAACCGGTTGGCTCTCGACCTGACTCACCAGGAACCCGCTGGAGGCATTGCGGCACGCCTTCTCTCTTTGCCCGGTCTTCCTCCGGTCGACCTCAAGCTCGCCGGTCAAGGCCCTTTGAGCAACTTCGCCGCGCGGCTCGACTTTTCCGCAGGCCCGACCATCGGAGCCGCAGGCACGACCAATGTCAGGCGTGCCGCGGCGGGGTATGCCATCGATGCCGATCTCGCCGCACAGATCGAAGGTTTGCTGCCCGCACCGGTCGCGCCGGTGTTTTCCGGAACAACCCGGCTCGTCGGCAACGTGGGAATCGGGGATGACGGGAGCCTCCGGTTCCAGCCGGTTCGCATCACGTCCAATGTCGCGAGCTTCGACATGGCGGGAACAGTCGGCGGCAACCAAGCCCTCGACCTGACCCTTCAGGCCCGTGCCCTTCCGAACGAGGGCAGTGCGACCCGTGCGGGCGATGCACAGATCCAGCGTCTTGCTTTCGACGGACGAGTGCAGGGCACGATGACGGCTCCGCGGATCAACGGCTCGCTCGACGCCGCAGGCGTGCGGCTGCCGCAAGGAGCACTGGAATCCTTGAGCGCTCGCGTTGCCATGAATCCCGTCAGCAATGCGGCCATTCCCGACCGTTTCAGCTTTACGGTCGACGCGAGGGCCAATGGCCTGCAGCCTTCCGACAGGGCACTGGCTCGCGCACTGGGACAGAGTCTGTCGCTCAATGCGAACGGCACCTTCGATCGTGATGGCATTGCCAATGTCGAGACCGCCCGCCTCGAAACGTCGACGGCTAGAGCCCATTTCACCGGCCGCGTCGCCTCGACTGTTCTCGACGGTACTCTCGATGCCGACATTCCATCGCTTGCTGTCCTTTCCGGGGTTGCTGGCCGAACATTGCGCGGGACGGCGTCGCTGAGGGCAAAACTGTCAGGCAATCCGGGGCGAGCGGATATCGCGGCAGCGATCGACGCCAATGTGCGGGAACTCTCGACCGGCACGCCGTCGCTCGATGGCCTTTTCGGCCGCTCGGTGACAGCGAACGGCATGATGCGCCGCATTCCGGGTGGATTCGCTTTCGAAAACTTCCGTATCGATGGCGCGCATCTCGATGCACGCGTGGACGGGCGCGCCACGCAAACAACGGCCGATCTCGGCTTCGATCTCGCCATCGATGAACTCAAGTCGTTGGATGCGCGCGTGAGCGCGGGCCGGGCGAGTGTGAAGGCTCGCATGACAGGCTCCCTGGAGAAGCCGGATGTTATCGCGACGGCGACACTGGCCGACCTGCGGGCGCTCGACCGGCCGATCCCGCGCCTTGTGGTCACGCTGGATGCAAAGGATGTCACGGGCGCCCTCGACGCCGCGCTTAATCTCGAAGGACAGGTGGGGAATAACCCTGCGACGGGTACTGTTCATCTTGCCCGGCCTGCAGAGGGGGGATGGCTGCTGGACCGGCTCGCTCTGGTTGTCGGCTCCGTATCGCTGAACGGAAACCTGCGCGTCGGCGCCGATCAGCTCGCACAAGGCCGGATTTCCTTGGCGGGCCGCCAGCTCGATGATCTCAGCCCGCTCCTGCTCACAAAGCTCGATGGATCTCTCAATGCGGACATCCAGCTCAGCGCTCCGAACGGCCGTCAGGACGTCTCCGTGACAGCCGAGGGCGCGCGCATGTCCATTGCTGATGTGAACGTGCGCGATTTCGATGCCCGGATAAATGTCTCCGATCTCTACGCGCGCCCGATGATCGACGGCACCGTTCAGGCCGACGAGGTGAGGGCCGGGGGACAAGCGTTCAGAACCGTCCGGCTCTCTGCGGAAGGCTCGGCGGAGGCCTCGCACATCACGGCTTCCGCAGTGGGGCAGGGCTTCAATCTCGACGCGCAGGCACGTGTGGTGCCGGGTGATGCCACGCGCATCGAGCTGGCGAGCTTTACGGCGCGGCGCGGTGGCAGGCGCCTTGCGTTGGCCCAGCCTGCGACCATCTCGCTGCGGGATGGCACTGCTACCATCAGCAGCCTCGTCATCGCCGCCGATCAGGGGCGTGTCGGCGTGTCCGGCACAATCGGCGATCGGCTGGATCTCGCGCTGGAGATCCGCAACCTGCCGCTCCAGGTGGCCGAGATCGCAGCTCCGAATCTCAGCATTTCGGGCACCGTCAACGGCAATGCTTCGATTAAGGGCGAGGCAAGCAACCCGACGGGAGCCTACGATTTGAGAGTGGCAGGTCTCGCTACGGCTGAAACTCGTCAGGCCGGTCTGCCTCCGCTTGCCGCCACCGCGACAGGCCGGATCGCTGACCGGCGGGCCACGATCGACGCCGACGTTGCGGCGGGGCGTTTCGGCACGTTGCGGGTCGCGGGCCATGTTCCGCTCGACACGGCGGACGAGCTCTCGCTGAGGATAGGAGGCCGTACCGATCTTGCCGTCGCGAATGCATTTCTTTCGGGTGCCGGGCGGCGCGTGACAGGAGCCGCCACGCTCGACCTCTCCGTCGCCGGCACGATCGGCGAACCGCAGATGCAAGGAAATATCGTGGTCTCGGGCGGCAGCTTCGTCGATTCCTTGCAGGGCATCCAGCTCAACGACATGGCCGGACGGTTCGCGGCGCGCGGGCAGGCGCTCACCATCGAGGGCCTGAGCGCCCGCACGCCCAATGGCGGATCGCTTGCCGCTCAAGGCCGCATCGGGATCGATCCGGCTGCCGGATTGCCCGCCGACATCCGCATCACCGCCAGCCGCGCCCAGCTCATTTCCAACGAGACCATTGAGGCGAGCGCCGATATGGACCTGGCGGTCTCGGGGCCGCTTATGAGCAGGCCGCGCGTTGCGGGGCGGGTCAACATCATCACGATGAACGTCTCGGTGCCGGATCGCCTTCCGGCGACCTTGAGGCCGCTGCCGGGCACGAGGCATGTCCAGCCGACACCAGCCGCCGCGGCGCGGCTCGCCTTGGCCCGCAAGCAGCAGGCTGCCAGACGGCAGGGGCGTCCGTTCAGTGCCGATCTCGATCTCGTCATCACTGCACAGAACCGCATCTTCGTGCGGGGGCGTGGGATCAATGCCGAACTCGGCGGCGATCTGCGTCTCCAGGGCACCTCGCGGGATCCGGTAGCTATCGGCGCCTTCGAGCTTCGGCGCGGCCGTCTGGATCTTATCGGCCGCCGCATCGATCTCGTGCGCGGCCGGCTGGATTTCACGGGTGATCTCACGCCGTCGCTCGATCTCCTCGCGGAGACGCAGGCGGGCGAGGTGACGGCCCGCATCGGCGTGACGGGACCTGCCTCGCAGCCCGAATTCGCCTTCAGCTCCAGTCCCGATCTGCCCCAGGACGAAGTGCTCTCGCGCGTGCTGTTCCAGCGCCCGTCCGGCGCCCTCTCGGCTGGCCAGGCTCTCCAGCTCGCGCAGACCGTGGCTCAATTGTCAGGAGGCACCGGATCGGACGCCTTCGAGAGCCTACGCCGCTCTCTCGGCGTCGACAGTCTCGACATCACTGTCGGTTCGTCCGGTGGTCCTGCGGTCGGCGTGTCGCGCTACATCAGCGACAATGTTCGCGTCGGCGTCAGGGCAGGGGCAAGGCCGGAGGAAAGCGGCGTCACGGTGGACGTGGACCTGACACGGCGCCTCAAGGCTCAAGGTGCCGTGGATGCCCAGGGCGGAACCTCCGTCGGCGTTGGGTTCGAACTGGAATATTAGGCGACAGCCTCGTACAAGCCTCAGACCTCATTCTCGATTGCAGGCGGTTGGATTCGCCCGGTTGAGCGCAGAGGATTGGCCATGGCGACGATGTTGGTGTGTGCGGTGATTGCCTCGATGGCGGGTCTCCTTCTGCCGCCAGTTCTGAAGATCGCCGCGCTCGATCGCAGGGATGCCGACGATCTGAAATCGTCTGGTCCCGCTTTCGCTCCGGAATAGCGACCGGCTTTGATCGTCAGAGAGACCGCGCGATCAGAAGCTTCATGATCTCGTTCGTGCCGCCGTAGATCCTTTGGATGCGGGCATCCACATACCGTCGGGCAATCTCGTACTCCTCCATGTAGCCGTAGCCGCCATGGAGCTGCAGGCAGCTGTCTGCAGTTTCACACTGCTTGTCCGTCGTCCAGTATTTGGCGATCGAGGCCGACACCTGATCGAGTTCGCCCCTGATCGCCCGCTCGATGCACCAGTCCAGGAACACGCGTGCGATGAGCGCCTCGCTCTTGCGTTCGGCCAGAACGAAGGCCGTGTTCTGGAATTCCAGGATGGGCTTACCGAATGCTTGGCGTTCCCTGGCGTAGTTGGTGGTCAGCTGCACCATCCTCTCCATCGCGGCCACCGCTGACACGGCGATGGCGAGGCGCTCTTTCGGAAGCAGCTCCATCATCTGATAGAAACCGCGGCCTTCCTCGCCGCCGAGCAGGTTCTCGGCAGGCACGAGGGCATTGTCGAAGAAGAGTTCGGACGTATCCGAGGCATGCATGCCGATCTTGTCGAGATTCCGGCCTCGCCGAAATCCGTCCCTGGCCGCCGGTTCGAGCATCAGAAGGGAGATGCCCTTAGTTCCCTGGTCGGGATCGGTCTTGGCCGCAACGATGATGAGATCAGCGATCTGGCCGTTGGTAATGAAGGTCTTCGAGCCGTTCAGTGCATAGGCATTGCCGTCGCGGCTGGCACGGGTGCGAAGTGCTCGGAGATCGGAACCAGCGCCCGGTTCCGTCATGGCAATTGCTCCAATGAGCCGGCCCGTGGCCAATCCCGGCAACCAGCGCTGCTTCTGCTCGTGCGAGCCGAAATGGAGGACATATTGCGCCACGATGGCATTGTGCACCGCGACGGGCAGAGCCATTTCGGGCAGCTCGTATTCGAGATCCTCGATCACCGCCGCCACATGGGCGAATGTGCCGCCGAGGCCGCCATATTCCTCCGGAATGTCGGGACAGAGCGCGCCCATCTCGCCGAGCGCGAGCCAAGCTTCCCGGTCGATCATCTTGTCGGCGCGCCATCGCTGCGCTTGAGGTGAGAGTGTCGTGGCGAGATAGCGCCGGAACGTCTCCCGGAAGATGTCGAGCTCAGCGGTCATCCAGGATGAGCGATAGGTCATGAACGTTCCTTTCGTGACAATGAAAGGGAGAGGAACAGATGGGACCACCCTCAATGAGAGCGCATGATCGGCTTGTCGGGATGAAACCTTTTCAGCGCGGCTAGCCTGCAAAGGGGTGCGGTGTTCGTCCTCCCGGAAACTGCTTGTTCTACCCAGAGGTAGATTTATGACCAAAAGGTAAGCCTCTCCCTTCTCGTCCGTCAAGCTTTGGCTGCCGCGCGGCGGGAATGTTCGGCAGGATGCGCGCTGACGGCTTTCGCCTTTCGGACGAGAGGCAGGTATGTTGACGATTACTCGCGAGTAGGAATACGATTTGGGAGTAGGGTCGATGAACGACGATTGACAAAAGAAGCCGAGAATGCCGCCAAGAAGCATATCCGGCCATTGGGTCAAAGTCGGCAGCAGCCGACAAGTCCTATGGGAGGAAATGCTGGTGGCGCAGAGCTCCGCCTCGATCACCTTGTCTGTCGCCGACTCCGTCGCGACGATCTCGCTCAACCGCCCGTCGGTTCTCAATGCTATCGATGCCGAGACGGCGAGGGCATTCCTCACTATTCTCGAAAGCATCGCTGAACACCCGGATGTCAGGGCCATCGTGCTTCGGGGCGAGGGGCGTGCCTTCTGCGCTGGCGGGGATGTCGCACGGTTCGGCCAAGATGATCCCGAAGCCGCCGTCGATGAGATCATCACCCCATTCCATGAAGCCTTGCGGCTTCTCGACAGCCTGCCGCAACCGTCCATCGCAGCCGTTCATGGCGCCGCAGCAGGTGCCGGCTTCAGTCTCGCGCTGGCTTGCGATTTCGCCATCGCGACGGAGACGGCGAAATTCACGCTGGCCTATGCGCGCATCGGCGTCAGCCCCGATGGATCGTCCACCTATCAGCTGCCCCGGATCGTCGGCTTGAGGAAAGCGAAGGAGCTTGCGCTCTTGGCCGAGACAATCGACGCGGCGGAGGCGCAGCGCCTCGGCATCGTCAATCGGGTGGTCCCTGAGGCGGAGCTGGATGCAGAATGCGCGCGTCTTGCGGCCCGTCTCGCAGCGGGTCCCTCGGCGGCCTATCACCGCATCCGGGATCTGATGACCACATCCTTCGGGAGGGATCTGGAGGGCCAGCTCGAGGCCGAGCGCCAAGCCTTCAAGGCGCTGTCCCGAACCCATGACTTCAAGGAAGGCGTCTCCGCCTTCCTGAACAAGATTCCGGCTCAGTTCAAGGGGCGCTAGCGCATGTCAGACGGCCTCCGATCCACGCGCGAGACCGCCGCTCCGATCCTGCAGGTCGACGCGCTGTCCCTGTCCTTCGGCGGCTTGCGCGCGCTCTCCAATGTCTCTTTCGATGTGCAGGACGGCTCGATCACGGCGCTGATCGGGCCGAACGGGGCGGGCAAGACGTCCATGTTCAATGCCATCTCAGGTTTTTATAGGCCAAGCGCCGGTCGCATCATCTTCGATGGAGAGGACATCAGTCGGGAGCGGCCGCCTGCACGCGCGAAAAGAGGATTGGCACGCACCTTCCAGAACATCGCGCTGTTCCGGGGCATGACGGTGCTCGACAACATCAAGCTCGGCCGTCATGCGCATCTCAAGACGAATGTCCTGGACGCTTTGCTTTACATCGGACGGGCGCACCGGGAGGAGATGGAGCTTCGTCAGGAGGTGGAGGAGCGCATTATCGACTTCCTCGAAATCCAGCATATCCGCCACGCACCCGTGGGGGCGTTGCCTTACGGCTTGCAGAAGCGGGTCGAGCTGGCGCGCGCGCTCGCCATGCGCCCCCGCATTCTCATGCTCGACGAGCCGGTGGCGGGCATGAACCGCGAAGAGACGGAAGACATGGCTCGCTTCATCCTCGACGTGAAGGAGGAATGGGGCATCACCATCCTGATGGTGGAGCATGACATGGGCATGGTGATGGATATTTCCGATCACGTGGTCGTCCTCAACTTCGGTCAAGTGATCGCGCAGGGGCGTCCGTCCGACGTGCAGAACGATCCGGCCGTCATCAGCGCCTATCTCGGTTCGGGCGATCTCGCGCAGCGCATTCGCAAGACGGAGGCTGCATGATGGATTGGCTCTATGTGACGGAAGTCGCCCTCGCAGGCCTCGGCGCAGGTGCGCTCTACGCACTTACCGGCGTCGCCTTCGTACTGATCTACAAGGCGACCCGCGTCGTCAATCTCGCCATCGGCGAAATCCTCATGCTGGGAGGATACGTGTTCTTCGGCCTCGTTGCCGGTGCGGGCCTCTCCATCTGGGCGGCCATACCGCTGACGATCCTCGCCGGTGCCGCCTTGGGCTTGGTGGTCGAGCGCGCGCTCATTCGCCCAATGCTTGGCGAGAGCCCCATTTCAGTCTTCATGGTGACAATCGGCCTCGGCTCCATCCTGGCGGGAGCGGTCGAACTCGCCTGGGGCGCGGATCCGCTGCGCCTGCCGGAGTTCATCCCCAATACCCCGATTTTCCTTGGCGAGGCTTATATCGCCCCGAAGGTCGCTTACGGCGCCCTCGTAGCCGCACTTCTGATCGCCGGGGCGGTGGTGGCGTTGCGCTTCTCGCGCGGCGGTGTCGCCCTGCGTGCGACGGCGAGAGATCAGGGCGCGGCCTATTCCATGGGAATCGATGTCGGGCGCGTGTTCTCGCTGTCCTGGATGGCGGCCTGCGCCACAGCAGCGGGAGCGGGCGTGATCGTGGGCGCCATCGGCGGCATCTCGCCAACCATGGGCATATTCGGATTGTCCGTTCTCGTGGTCGTCATCGTCGGTGGTCTCGACTCCGTAGCGGGTGCGTTGGTGGGCGGATTGCTCATCGGCCTCGTCGAGGCGCTCGCCGGTAGCTTTCTCGGCGGCGAGTTCAAGCTGCTCGCCACCTTCAGCCTGCTCATCCTGATCCTGATGGTCAGGCCCTATGGCATTTTCGGCACCCACGAGATCGAGAGGCTCTGATGCGCATTGGAACCTTGAAGCTCTCCTATGCTGCGGACGAGGCCCTGTTCGACACGAAGGTGCAATGGGTCTGGCTCTCCCTTCTTGCCGCTGCCCTGGTGCTCTTTCCCTTCGTGGCAGGGCCATACTGGATCTACATGGCCTGTCTCGTAGCCATCAACGTGGCGAGCGCCACCGGGCTCAACATCCTCACGGGCTATACGGGCCTCGTGAGCCTCGGGCAGGCGGCCTTCATGGGTGTGGGCGCCTACATGGTTGCCGTACTCGAAACCCGCGTCGGCACTCCGTTCTTCATCAACCTGTTAGTGGCTGGGGGAATGACCGCGGCGGTCGGCGTCGTGTTCGGCATTCCAAGCCTTCGGGTGAAGGGGCTTTATCTCGCGATCGCCACCATAGCGGCGTCCATGATCCTGCACTTCGTGTTTGCCCATTGGACGCTCACCGGCGGCACCCGCGGCTTGTCGATGCCGCCTGCGCATTTCTTTGGTATCGCTCTCGACCAGCCGCAGAAGCTCTACTGGCTCATCATCCCTGTGACGGCGGTGATGGTCCTGGGGGCGGCTAACCTCTTCCGCACCCGCGTCGGACGCGCTTTCATCGCCATTCGCGACCGGGACATCTCGGCGGAAGTGCTGGGCATTCCGCTGCTCCATACCAAGCTCACGAGCTTCGCGCTGTCATCCTTCTATGCAGGTGTTGCAGGCGGCATGTGGGCCTACTTCTTCCGCGTCGTGACGCCGGAGAGCTTTCCGCTCATCAACTCGATCTTCTATCTCGCCGCCATCATCGTCGGCGGCATGGGCACCATCCTGGGGGGCATTCTTGGTGCCGCCTTCATGACCCTGGTGCCGGAGGTTCTCAAGCTCATGGTCGGCTGGCTTACTCCGTGGGTACCGGATGCGCTCAGTCTGCTCGCCCCTATCCGAACCATCGTGTTCGGTGCTCTGATCGTCGGGTTCCTCATCTTCGAACCGCAGGGCCTTGCCGAAATCTGGCAGCGAATCCGACGCTTCTTTCATCTCTGGCCCTTCAGAACATAAAGATCATCGGGAGGAAACAATGAAACTGAAGCTATCGCGGAGAAGCCTCATAGGAGCGGCTATGGCCGGGCTCGCGCTCGGTGCGGTCGAAGCCAAGGCTCAAGCCCAGAACGAGGACATCGTGCTCGGCGGGTCGATCCCGCTCACCGGCGTCTTCGCCTTCGCGGGCGTCGGCATCCACGCGGGCATCCAGGACTACCTGAAGATCGTCAACGACGCTGGCGGCATCAAGGGACGCAAGATCAAGTACGTAGCCGAAGATACGGGCTACAAGGTCGATGCCTCGGTGGCAGCCTTCAACAAGATCACGAGCCAGGAGAAGGTCTCGCTTTATTACGGTGACTCCACGGGCTTTGCGAAGACGATCAATCCCGAACTCGAACGCAAGGGCACGATGATCATGGCCGGCGCATCCTTCGCGTCGGAATTGAACGATCCGAAGAAGTATCCGCTGCAGTTCCTGCCGGGTCCTGACTACACGGAGATGTTCGGCATCCTCATGCGCCACATCGCCAAGGAGAAGCCGGGAGCAAGCATCGCTCTCGTGTATTCCGACACGGAGTTCGGGCGCGATCCCATTGCCCCGGGCGAGAAGCTGGCGACGGAACTCGGCCTGAAGGTGGTCGAGAAGATCGTGACGCCGCCGGGCAGCGTGGACGTGTCCACTGAAGTGCTCAAGCTGCGCCGTGCACGTCCCGATTACACGATCTTCCACGGCTATGTGCTCGCACCGATCCCGGAATTCATCCAGCAGGCGAAGCAGATGGGCATGCAGAGCCGGTTCATGGGCACCTTCTGGTCTATGGATAATTCCATGGTCGAGAAGATGGGCGAGGCGGCTGACGGCTTCATGGGAGTGATGCCCTACCGTTACTATTACGACAAGGAAGGCACGTCGCCGATGCTCGATAAGATCCGGCAGATGCGTCCTGAGTACCAATCCACGGCCTACATGCAGGGCTTCCTGACGGCGATGCTGATGACGGAGGCGGTGAAGCGCACCCTCGATGCCGGCAAGGAGCTGACGGGTGCGAACATGAAGGCCTCCCTCAACTCCATCAAGGATTTCGATACGGGCGGCATCATCGGCGTTCCAGTCTCGATCCCCGGCAATTCGGTTCCGGTCGGCCGCATCTATCGCTTCGATGCCAAGCAGAAGCAGATGGTGCCGGCCTCCGATTGGATCCAGCTCGGAAAGTAACGTGCCATGGGTGCGGAGATCCTCCTGAACGTCAACAATGTCGAGGTCGTCTATAACCGGACGATCCAGGTTCTCCGCGGCCTGTCCTTGCGGGTTCCGAAGGGCGAGATCGTCGCCCTTCTGGGATCCAACGGGGCGGGAAAGTCCACCACGCTCAAAGCCGTGTCCAACCTGCTCGAACTGGAGGACGGTGCCGTTACCTCAGGCCGGATCGAGTTCGATGGATCGGACATCGCGACGCTGACGCCGCACGGACTTGTGCGGCGCGGACTCTTCCACGTGATGGAAGGGCGACGCATCTTCGAGGACCTGACGGTAGAGGAGAACCTCACCGCCGCTACCTTCTCCCTGTCCGGACGCGGCCTGCCGATCACACCTTTCGATCTCGTCTATTCCTACTTTCCGCGTCTCTATGAACGCCGGAAGGGATTGGCCGGCTATCTCTCCGGCGGCGAGCAGCAGATGCTGGCCATCGGTCGCGCGCTGATCTCGAAGCCGAAGCTCATTCTTCTCGACGAACCGTCGCTCGGGTTGTCGCCAAAGCTCGTGGAGGAGATCTTCACGATCATCGCGCGCATCAACGCGGAGCAAGGCGTCTCCATGCTGCTCGTGGAGCAGAACGCCGCCGTCGCGTTTTCGGTGGCGAGCTACGGCTATATCATGGAGATGGGCAAGGTGGTCATCGACGGGCCGGTGGAGCGGCTCGTCAAGGATCAGGACGTGCAGGAATTCTATCTCGGCCTGGGAGGAGGCGGGGCCCACAAGAGCTACCGGGATGTGAAGCATTACAAGCGCCGCAAGCGCTGGCTGTCATGAGGACCACCATGGCGCAAGCTCTCCGACGCGACAGCATGACCCTTCCGCAGCTCCTGCGGGACAATGCGCAGTGCATGCCTGACCGCATCGCCCTGAGGCAGAAGGATTTCGGAATCTGGCAGCCGATCACCTGGGCCGAGTATTACAGGCGCGCCCGGCATTTCGGCCTGGGGCTCGCGTCTCTGGGGCTGGAGCCGCGCGGGCATGTGGCCATCCTGTCCGAGAACAGAGCCGAGTGGGTCATTGCGCAACTCGGCACGGGACTCGTGGGCGGTGTGACCATCGGTGTCTATGCCACAAGCCCGGCGAACGAGGTGTCCTATGTTGTGGGTCACTCCGATGCGGAAGTGGTGGTCTGCGAGGACCAGGAGCAGACCGACAAGGTGCTCGAATGCCTGCACGAGCTGCCGAAGATCAAACGGATCGTGGTGATCGACCCGAAAGGCCTGCGCCACTATGAAAACGACAAGCTCTCGACCTTCAAGGAAGTCATCGAGCGGGGAGCCGCTTACGAAAAGGATCACCCGGACCTGATCGACACATGCCTCGCGGGGCAGAGCCTCACCGATATCGGCCTCATGGTCTACACCTCGGGCTCGACCGGAAAGCCCAAGGGCGCCATGCTCAGCTACCGCAACATGCGCGCCCAGGCTGCCGGCGTAATCGAGCGGCTGGGCTACACGCAAGAGACTACCAATCTCTCCTATCTGCCCCTGTGCCATGTGGCGGAGCAGATGCTCACCGTAATGGCACCCCTTCAGGCAGGATCCTGCGTCAGTTTCGGCGAGTCGATCAGAACAGTTCAGGAGGATCTGCGCGAGGTCGCGCCGACCCATTTTCTCGGCGTGCCGCGGATCTGGGAGAAGCTGCATTCGGCGATCCACATCAAGATGATCGAGGCCAAAGGCTTACGCCGTAGGCTCTATGAGAGGGCCGTTTCCTTATGCGAGCCCTTCGCCGAGAAGGCGCCGGCCGACCGCTCCCTGGGCGAGAAGATCACGTTCGGGATCTGCTATTTGCTGGTCTTCCGGGCCTTGCAGAACTTCATCGGCCTGAGGCGCGCGAAGGTTGCCCTCACCGGGGCCGCGCCTATCTCACCGCTTATCGTGCGCTTCTTCCGCACGCTCGGTGTCCCGCTCATTGAAGTCTATGGCCTGACCGAGACCTCCGGCATGGTTACCGGCCAAAGGCTCGATGCGCTTCTGCCAGGCGCCGTCGGTCCTGCCGTCCAGGGCGCAGAGGTGGAGATCGGCCCTGATGGGGAACTGCTCGTGCGAGGCGAGATGGTCTTCGAGGGCTATTACCGCAACGAGGAGGCAACCCGTGCCTCCATCCGAGACGGGTGGCTCCACACGGGCGACGTCGCCAGGATCGAAGCCGGTCAGGTGAAGATCGTGGACCGTCTCAAGGACATCATGATCACCGCGGGCGGCAAGAATCTCAGCCCGTCGGAGATCGAGAACACCGTCAAGAGCAGCGCCTTCATCAAGGAATGCATCGTCATCGCCGAGGGGCGCCGCTATCCGGCAGCCTTGATCCAGATCGATGCGGAAACCGTCGGCAAGTGGGCCGAGGAAAATCGGGTTCCCTTCACCAACTACAAGAGCCTTGCGGAAAACCAGCAGGTGCGCGAGCTGATCGACGATGAAGTCGAGCGGGCCAACCGGCAGCTCGCGCCCGTGGCCCAGATCAAGAAATTCCATCTCCTCACGAAGGAGCTGGATCACGACGACGACGAGGTGACTGCCACCATGAAGGTGCGCCGGGCCAACATCTACCGCAAATATGCCGCCGAAATCGAAAGCCTTTACAGGGAAGCCCCTGCAGTAGCGGCGGAATAAATCCATAGATTCAAGGAGTTTTCAGGATGTCGCGCAGCGTTGTCATTGCATCGGGGGTTCGGACGGCCATCGGAGCGTTCGGCGGTACGCTGTCCAACCACTCGCCCACCCAGCTTGGCGCTCTCTGCGTGGCGGAGGCGCTCAAGCGGGCCAAGCTCGAAGGAGCGGATGTGGATCACGTGGTGTTCGGCAACGTGATCGTTACGGAGCCGAAGGACGCTTATCTCGGCCGTGTCGCGGCCATCGAGGGGGGCATTCCGATCGAAGTGCCGGCCATGACCGTCAACCGCCTGTGCGGCAGTGGCGTGCAATCCGTCGTATCGGCGGCGCAATCCATCATGCTAGGCGACGCCGATGTGGCCGTGGCCGGCGGCTCCGAGGCGATGAGCCGCTCGCCGCATCTTCTGCATACGGCGCGCTTCGGGCAACGGATGGGCGACGCCCTCGTGGTGGATCACCTGACCGGCATCCTCACCGATCCGTTCGGAAACGGCATCATGGGGATCACAGCGGAGAACGTCGCATCCAAATGGCAGATTTCCCGCGACACCCAGGATTCCTTCGCGGCTGAAAGCCAGCGGCGTGCGGCCGTCGCCATCAAGGAGGGGCGGTTCAGGGACCAGATCCTCGCAGTCGAGGTCAAGAAGGGCCGAGAGACCGTCCTGTTCGATACCGATGAGCACCCCAAGGGCGAAACCTCCCGGGAAGCTCTGTCGTCCCTGCGTCCTGTCTTCCGCAAGGACGGAACGGTCACCGCCGGCAACGCGTCCGGCATCAACGATGGCGCGGCTGCCGTGGTCCTGATGGAGGAGAGACGAGCAGAGCGCGAGGGACGGAACGTGCTAGCCCGTATCGTCGGCTATGCCCATGCGGGTGTGGAGCCCGGCGAGATGGGGATCGGCCCGGTTCCCGCCGTACGCAGGCTCCTTGAGAAGACCGGAATGAAAGTAGGTGATTTCGACGTGATCGAGTCCAACGAAGCCTTCGCCGCGCAGGCCTGTGCCGTCGCGAACGAGTTGGGCTTCGATCCCGAGCGCGTCAATCCGAACGGCGGGGCCATTGCTCTCGGCCATCCCGTAGGCGCAACCGGTACCATCCTGACAGTCAAGGCGGCCTACGAGCTTGCCCGAACAGGAGGACGCTACGGCCTCATCACCATGTGCATCGGCGGCGGTCAGGGCATTGCGCTAGCCATCGAGCGAGCGTGAGGCAATCCATGGCGGGATAAGCCTGCCCTGGACGTCCTGCCGGCAGGTCGTTACAGGGGCGGGCGGTCACCACACTCCCAACTTGTCAGGAATCCCATGACGGCATCCCCCTGGAAAAAGCCAGCCGACCGGCAGAAAGAGCGCGAAGTCAAGCGCGATGCCGTGCTGCGCGCTGCTGCCCGGGCATTCAACGAGAATGGCTTTCACAAGACATCGCTCGATGACGTGGCCGAGCGGCTGAACGTCACGAAGCCGACGATCTACTACTACGTGAAGAACAAGGATCAGATCCTTTTCGAATGTGTTCGGATCGGGTTGGAGATGCTGGAGGACGCCTCTGCTCAGATCGAGGGAACCGATGCCACCGGTCTTTCCAAGCTGATTGCCCTCTGGCGGGTCTACGTGCAGATCGTCACGGAGGATTTCGGCCGCTGCCTGATCCTCGTGGGGGAGGACCCGTTGCCGCCTGCCACTCGCAAGGAGCTGCGCGCGCTCAAAGGGCGGATCGACAAGCGTTTTCGCTCGGTCATTACTGAGGGGATCGAGGACGGCTCCATCCGCCCTTGCGATCCCAAGATGGCGGCCTTCGCCGCAGCGGGCGCATTGAGCTGGATCGCGCGATGGTACGATCCGCGTGGGCCGCTCAACCCTGAACAACTTGCCGATCAGATGATCGACCTGCTCGTCCATGGCGTCGGCGGCGCAAGTCAGGCAAAGCGCAAGGCGAACGGAAGAACCGGGATGAAGCTCATGCCTGCCAACACCTCGACTTCATCCAGGCCGCCGCGCAAATCCGTCAGCCGAACCTCCTGACGGCACTGTTTCGGATGGAGAAACATTCATGAACGCAACCGAGCAGCGCCTGTATCTCAGCCCAGCGGAATATGTGGACAGCGATTATTCCGCCATTCGTGATCATGCCGATGAACTGACGCGGGGTATCGCTTCTGCGGCGGAGCGGGCGAAGGTGCTGTACGAGGTGGTGCGCGACAATATCCGTTACGATCCTTACGTGGATTACACCGACCGCGAGAGCTTCCGGGCAAGCAGCGTTCTGAAGGCTGGCCATGGTTATTGCGTTGGCAAGGCCGCTCTCTATGCAGCGCTCTGCCGAGCTGTTGGGATCCCGGCACGGATCGGACTATCCGATGTACGAAACCATCTCGCGACTCCCCGCCTGCTGGAAGCGGTCGGTACTGACGTGTTCTCCTATCACGGCTATGTCGAGGTTTATCTCCATAATCGCTGGCTGAAGGCGACGCCCACGTTCAACGCAAGCCTTTGCGCCAAGCTCGGCGTCGAGCCGCTCGCCTTCGACGGCACCGGGGACGCCTTGTTCCAGTCCTTCAATGGAGATGGACGGGCCTTCATGGAGTACGTCGTCAATCACGGCACGTTTTTCGATGTGCCTGCGAAATTTCTCATGAGCGAGATGGCGCGTCTCTATCCCGTCCTCTGCCAGCCCGGGGGATATCGGGGACGCATGGAGGAGGAGGCCGGAGCCGCGGCTGATCCGGGTTCCAAACCACGACAGATGCGTTAGTTGCGCAGCGGCTTTCCGGTCGCCAGCATGTGCTCGATGCGCTCGCGCGTCGCCGGCATTCTCGCGAGAGCGATCACGGCCTCACGCTCCAGGGTCAGCACGTCCTCTTCGGATGCGGCATTCCCTGACGTGTCAGAACCTGTGAGAACGGAGGCGAGGGTTTCAGCTACGATAAGATCCGTCTCCGTGAGGCGTAGCGTTTCCCGTTGCTCAAGGATCTGTTCCATAAGCGCATGCTTTCCGGCCGGGCCGGAGAGCTGGATCATTGCACGATCCGGCGCGCGATAGCCGGTATCCGACATGAAGACAGCGCGCTCCACAGCTACTCCAATAAGATCGTCGCGATTCATCACGATCCAATCGCTCGAGCGCAGCAATCCTTTTTCCCAAGCATCAAAGGCCGAGGATGAAGGGGTGCCTGCAAGGATTGTGGCGAAAGCCACCTGCGCGGCAGCAGCAGGATTGCCGGCACTCGTAGCCCGTTCCTGCATCCGCACCAGGAACTGCGTGCATCCACCCCAGCCAGGCACAATGCCCACCTTGGTTTCTGGAAGTCCCGCCGCCAGCTCAGCGTGAGCGGCGATGGCATCGCAATGAAGCATCAGCTCGCAACCGCCCCCCAGGGCAAGGCCAGCCGCAGCGGCGACTACAGGGAAGGGCGCATATTTCATTCTCAGGAAGAGATCCTGGCCCCGTGAAAGGAACGCGGACAGGGCTGCCCAGTCCTCCCTGCGGACAAGATCGACGAAGTACGACAAGTCGGCTCCCGCGGAGAATGCGCGGGGATTGTCGTTGCCGATGACGAGACCGCGAAATTCGGAGGCGGCCTTGCTCAGGCTCTGGTCCAAGGCATCGAAGACGGCGGGGGTCAGGCTGTTCATCTTCGTGTGGACCTCGAGGCAGGCGACGCCGCTGCCCGCATCCCAGAGTGAGGCTCCTTCGGTCCCGAGGATCTTCGGGCGATCCAGCTTGATCGCCGGCAGGCTCAGCACCGCGTTGTCCTTCGATGGTTGCGAAAGGGTGCCGTCCGTGCTCAGCGGCAGACCCGTATCCCTGGCATAGAAACCACCTTGACGCATGGCGGATGCCACAAGGGCGGGAGGCTCAAGTCCATCCTGCTCCATTCGTCGGGCAAGGGAAACCAGCCCGCACCGTTCTGCAATCCTGAATGGACCCTCTCGCCAGGCGTATCCGAGTTCCATCGCCGTATCGATGGCAGCGACATCGTTCGCGATTTCCGAGCCGACCTGGGCGGCATAGACGATGACGCGCGACAGAACCCGCCACGCGTAACGCCCGAGGCGATCGGCGGACTGCAGGAGGGCTGCGAGGTCGCGTCCGTTTCCGGGGAGGGAAGCAACAGCGAGCAGGTCTTCGGGGCGATAGAGACCTGTTTCGAGATCGAGCGCCTCACGGGTTTTGTCAGGAGCGACCCGGTAAAATCCGCTTTTGGCTTTCCGCCCCAATTGTCCGGCGGCGATCATGCCCTGAACCGTGCGGTCGGACGGCAAATCATAGGCATGGATCCCGTCAGAGGCGGGCAGGGCGCTCATGAGGCTTCCCCACACATGTGGAATGAGGTCGATGCCGATGAGGTCGAGCAGGCCGAAGACACCCGTGCGCGGCATGCCAAGCGCGGCCATCACCGTATCGGCCTCTTCCACCGTCAGGCCCAGACTCTTCGCTTCGAGGGCAGCCGCCGCGAGCCAGTAACAGCCGATGCGGTTGGCGATGAACCCCGGCGTGTCGTGACAATCCACGACGGTCTTGCCGAGAATGGCCCTTGAGGCTGCCTTGGCGCGTTCAACGAGCTCTGGGGAGTTCTCGGGAGCGCTGACGATCTCGACGAGCCGCATGACACGCGGCGGATTGAAAAAATGCGTGATGAGGAAGTCGCTCGCAAAGGACGGATCGAACCCCGCAATCAGATCTGTGCGGGGAATCGTGGAGGTATTGGATGAAACGATGGATCCTTTTTTCCGGACATCATCGACTTTTCGGTAGAGGTCACGCTTGACGTCCAGCCTTTCCACGACCGCCTCGATGATCCAGTCGGCCTGGGAGAGGCGTTGGAGGTCATCGTCGATGTTGCCAGGACGGACGAGGCGGGCAGCATCGGGGTGCATGAAGCCGTTCGACTTCAGCTGGCGCGCGATGCCCGCTTCGGCCGGACCGTTCGGTGCTTGTTCGGAACCCTTGATGTCGAGCAGATCGACAGGAATGCCGGCATTGGCGAACTGCGCGGCGATGCCGGAGCCCATGGACCCTGCGCCAATCACAGCTGCTCGGGCGATGCCGGTTTCTCGGGCGCCAATCACGGAAGGAAACGAAGAGAGCGCGTTCATTGTGTCTCCAAAGCCATAATGGCGCTCGCGGAAAGGTCGCTTTGCCGCTTCTATAGGTTCGGTATAATTCCTACCGACTGGTAGAGGACTGTCAACCGATCCGCCGAAGCATGTCGCCTCGATCCCGACGGCGGATGACAAGCAGTCCTGTTCCGATACCCAGATTCCGTCTTCCTCCGCATGGATACAGAGTTGCCGCCGCCTGCCATCGGTCTGACACATCCCGCATGAACTATGCTATTCTTAGGCATGGTCGGGGTCGCAGCGGATGCCACAGCACGTCCCATCGGCACAATATGCGGTTAAGGCCGAGCGACGGCAGGTGACCGCACTTGCCTACGATCTCGTCGGCTCCACCCGCCTTGCAGAACGGCTCGACCCCGAGGATATGCATGAGCTTCTTCGCGGCTTTCACCGCATGTGCACGACTGCCATCGAGGAGTTCGGAGGCAAGGTGAACCGTTATGTGGGCGATGGCGGCATGGCCTATTTCGGCTATCCCATCAC
This sequence comes from Microvirga sp., assembly GCA_035645515.1. Taxonomy (GTDB): domain Bacteria; phylum Pseudomonadota; class Alphaproteobacteria; order Rhizobiales; family Beijerinckiaceae; genus Microvirga. Next base: position 99,657 of record DASQML010000016.1, on the reverse strand, counting down.
TTACGAGAACGCAGCCGAGCGAGCCATTCAGGCAGGCCTCGCCATTACCGAAAGATGTGCCCATCTGGGCGTCTCCGGCTATGACGGCAGGATCGCGTTGGACGTGCGCGTGGGTATCGCCACCAGCAAGGTCGTAGCAGGCGACATGGCGGGGGACCAGGGCTTCGGCAGCGATGAGGTCGTCGGTATCGCACCTCACCTTGCCGCGCGCCTTCAGGCTGCGGCGGCCCCCAATTCCATCTTGGTCAGCGACGCGACGCGGCGGCTTGTCGGCACCATGTTCCGGTTCGGACGCCGGTATGAGCTGCACTTGTCCGGCTTCTCTCTTCCGCAACAGGCCTGGACTGTTCTGCGCTCGCGGCAGCCTCCGACGCGGTTCGAAGGCCTGCACTCGCCGGGCGCTGGACCGCTGCTCGGGAGAGAGGCGGAACTCGCTGCTGTCCTAAACCTGTGGCAACGCGTGCAAAACGGGCAGGGGCAAGCCGTTCTCCTGACCGGTGAACCTGGCATCGGCAAATCACGGGTTGCAGCCGAGGTCCGCAAGCGCCTGGAGCACGACGCTGCCATGGTTCTGAGCTTTCAGTGCTCTCCCTTGCATGTATCGACGCCACTTCATCCCGTCAGATCGAGCCTCCAGCGCGCCCTGCTGATGCGCTCGGCCAAACCGCATCATCTGCCTCAGGGGCGACTGGGACGACTTCTGGCTCTGCCCAAGCCATCCATGCCGGATGCAGCTCCGGTTCTGGTGGACATTCTTTTTCCTCACGAGACATCCAGCCCGCCTGGGAATGCCGAGCAGATCAAGGAGGAGGCGTTTTCGACCCTGATTGCATTCATTGCGAGGCTCGCAGCTAACGGCCCGCTAGTGGTCATCGTCGAAGACGTCCAATGGTCCGATCCAAGCACGCTGGAACTCGTTCAGCGTCTCATCGAGCGAATGGCCGATCTCCCGATCCTTCTGGTCACGACTGCACGGCCGACCTTTACGGGTTTCGACACGCAGGATGCTTCGAACATCACCGTCATCGAACTTGCCCCATTGCCGGAGCAGGCGGCGACCGCCCTAGTCCAGCACATCGCAGGTCCATCTCCGGTCCCGGCTGCGGAACTGCGCCACATCATCACGCGCTCCGAAGGCAACCCATTCTTTCTCGAGGAGCTGACACGAACTTTCCTGGACCGGCAAGGTATGGAGGGCGGCCAGCCTTCGGGAGAGCTGCCGATTTCCCTGATGGATGTGCTGGCCGCTCGCCTTGATCAGTCTGGGGCTGGAAAACCCATTGCCCAGGTGGCCAGCGCTATCGGCCGTCATTTTCCTTATATCCTTCTGCAGAAGGCAACCGGACTTCCCGATGAGGAGCTCGATGCAGGGCTTGCGCGCCTGTATGAGCTCGGCGTCATCGCTCCCGAGCGCGACGTGCCGGAACGTTCCTACAGCTTCAGGCATGCGCTGCTGCAGCAAAGTGCTTACGACAGCATGGTGAAGGCGACGCGTCAGTCGATCCACCAGCGCCTCGCCGGCGTGCTTGAGCAGGCTTTCGCCGAACCCGAAATTCTGGCCCGCCATCTCATCGAGGCCGGTCGGCATCGCGAGGCCATCGGGCAATTGCGGATTGCGGGGCAACGGGCTGCCTTGCGCTCCGCCAATCAGGAGGCAGCCAGCCTGCTGCAGCGCGCCCTGGCTCTCTGTCATGAGATCGAGCCGGAGGAAGAGCGGAACGAACTCGAACTCGATATCTGCCTAACCCTTGGTCCACTCCTGATTTCAACTGCCGGTCCAGGAACGGGCGAGGTTCAGGAGATCTACCGGCGCGCCATCGCCCTGTCGGACGCCGTTCCGGCCGATCGACGCCGCTTCACCGCCTATTGGGGGTGGTGGCGCACATCTCCGAACTTCAAGGACATGCGTGATCGCGCGGACCGCTTGTCTGCCGTCGTCAATGATCTTGCAGCACCGGACTTGGCATTGCAGGCGCACCATTGCCAATGGGCAACCCTTTTCATGCTCGGCGAGCAGAAACGCTGCTGCGAGCATGTGAAGGAGGGGCTTGCCCTCTACGATGCGGCGGAGAACCGGCATGATGCCATTCTCTATGGTGGCCACGACCCGAAGGTCTGTGGTCTTGGGGAGAAGGCGCTGTCCCTCTGGCTGCAGGGATACTCCAAGCGCTCGCAGGCTGTGATGAAGGCATGTGCCCGCCATGCGGCAACACTCGATCATCTGGCCAGCAGAACCCACTTCGAGGAGGCAGAGATCAATTTGCTGCATTTTTTCCGTGACGTGGCTGCGGTCCAAGAGCGCGCTGCGCGCATGCTCCGCTTCGCGGAAGATCTCGGCTTTCGTGACATTGCGGCGAAAGCCGAGATCTTTGGCGGATGGGCTAATTCGCTCAGCGGCGACCTTGCCGGGGGGCTCTCATCGATCGACCGTGGTCTTGCCACCCAGAGGATCATCGGCACGCAAGAAGACTTTCCCGCCTATCTGGAGATGCTTGCGGAAGCCTGCGGTCTCGCAGGCGAGTACTCCCGCGGGCTTCAGGTGATCGAGGAGGCCATCGGCATCGCAAATGAAACCGGCCTTCGGTACTGGATCGCCGAAATCCTGCGCCGCAAGGGCGAACTCCTCGTTTCGCTCGGCCGTCTGGAAGAGGCCGTTCGATGCTATGACGAGGCGATAGACGCCGCGGACGCTCAGGATGCTCATGCTCTTCGATTGCGAGCTGTCCTCAGCAAGGCGAATGCTCTTGCCGATAATGACATGGGAGACGGGGTCGGAGCTGAACTTGGAGACGCCCTGGCAAGGATCCCCGAGGGATCCGCAACGCCGGACAAGGCATTGGCGCTCGGTCTCCTCGATCGGCTGCGAGAGGCCTCATGACCGGACCTCAAGCGCCGCTGCCGAAGACATTCCGCCGTGGCACTCATCGCGCTGTGGAGCCGGGCGAAACCCTGGAGCGCCTTTGTCCATGGCTTGCGCCATGCGGCATTACCCGCGTGGCCGATGTTACAGGATTGGACAGCATCGGGATTCCTGTCGCTGTTGCGGTACGTCCCGGCTCTCGCTCCAACGTCACCTTCCAAGGCAAGGGAATGGAACGCGCGGCCGCCAAGGTATCTGCGATCATGGAAGCCATCGAGACCTTCTGCGCGGAACGATGCGACGGCCCGTTGCTCTGGGCGAGCGCGGTCGAGATGGGGGAGGCAGGCCGCCCTCTCATCGATTGGGGAAGCCTCATCTTTCGCAAGGGTGCACGGCTGTCGCCCCAAGCCCGCATCCTGTGGTTCGAGGGGCGGCGGCTGACCGACAATGCGTCTTGCTGGATGCCATTTGAATGTGTCCATGCCAATTTCACCCTACCGGCACCGGCCGGCAGCGGCCATTGTGTTGCAAGCACGAATGGGCTCGCATCCGGCAACGATCGTCGCGAGGCCCTGGTCCACGGGCTCTGCGAGGTGATCGAGCGCGATGCCCAGATTCTCTTCGCGCTGGATCCGGCCGGTCTCGACAGCAGGCGTCTCGATCTCGCATCGGTCGACGATCCCGATGCGGCTGCAGTGCTGACGCAGATCGCGGAAAAAGGCTTCGTCGTGGCCGTGTGGGACCTGACCTCCGACATCGGAATTGCCTCGTTCAAATGCCACGTCATGGAGCGGCAGGGCGGCCCGGGCCTCATGCCCTTGCCCGCGGAGGGGCATGGATGTCACCCAGATCGAGGGATTGCGCTCCTTCGCGCGGTGCTCGAAGCCGTTCAGTCCCGGGCCGCAATCATTGCCGGAAGCCGTGACGATGTGGGTCCCGGACTCTATGCCCGGTTCGACGACATGGCGGAACTCTCCCGATGGCGGGAACGCCTTGGCTCGAAGGAAGCAGCCCGCGCCTTCCACCACTTACCGCATGCATCCCATCAGACGGTCGACGAGGACCTCGATCACATCGTGCAGCGGCTTCATGCAGTGGGGCTGAACGACATCGCGGTCGCCGATCTCCAGCCGGACAGCCGCATCCCCTTTTCCGTCGTTCGCGTTGTCGTGCCCGGGCTCGAGGGCCCGCCGGGAGCTGAGGTCGCTCTTGGGGCGCGGGCGCGTGCCTGGACGGAGCGACACCCATGACAGTCATCGCCTTTTGCGGTCCGACGCTGTCCGCTGCCGAGGTGCGCGAGCAGATCGATGCCGTCTGTCTTCCGCCGGCGAGGCATGGCGACATCCTGCGGGCGCTGAGCATGACACCCAAGCCCCGCGTTCTCGCGATTATTGACGGGCTGTTTCGAACCGTTCCGGCAGTACGCCACAAGGAAATCCTCTGGGCCTTGAGCCAGGGCGTCCACGTATTCGGGGCCGCCAGCATGGGAGCCCTGCGGGCGGCTGAACTCTGTGACTTCGGCATGGTCGGCGTCGGCTCCGTCTTCGCCGATTATCAATCGGGCCGGATCGAGGACGATGACGAGGTGGCCGTCGAGCATGGACCGGCGGAACTCGGGTTTCTTCAGCTCAGCGACGCGATGGTCGATATCAGGGCGACACTCTCAGCCGCTCTCCAGAACGGGATCATCGGTCAGTGCACAGCCGATTGCCTTATCCGTCACGCCAAGCAGCTGTTCTACGCGCGCCGCAACTGGCCCGATCTCATTGCCCATGCGCGCAGGTTCGCGTGCGACCCGGCCGAGGTCAAGGCATTGGAGGTATGGCTGCCTGCGGGGCAGGTGAAGCGCAAGCGACAGGACGCGTTGGAGATGCTGGCGACAATCCGCGACTTCATGGCCACCGATCCACCTCCCTTCCAGGCAAAATTCTCCTTCGAAAGGACGGAGGTTTGGGATCTCGACTATGAAGAAGCCCATGCTCTTCCTCAAACGAACAGCCAAGAAGGAGAAAGGCTGCTGGTGGAGGATATCCTCGACGAGCTTCGCCTGGTGCCCCGCGACCATGAACGCGCCCGGAGGGAGGCGCTGACCCGTATCCTGCTCATTCGTGAAGCAAAACGGCGAAGGGGAGATGCCGAGCCGGACGAGATGGAGCAGATGCTGCGAAGCTGGCTCCGCGAGCAGGGAGCAGGCCTTCAGGAAGCGCTGGAAGCAAACCGGCTTGGCGAGGACGGCCTGCGGACCTTTCTGACGGAGGAAGTCCTTGCTCGCTGGGCCGCAGCATCGCTCGATACTGCAGCGCGCAATGGAATCCTCGATGCCTTGCGCTCGCAGGGCCGGCTGGCTTCGCTCGTTGACCGCGCCGAGTCGAAGCGGCGCGTTCTCCGCATGATCGGCAAGGAGGATGCGACGACACAGACGGGTAACATCGCTCCCGCTGCTCTCGTGGGTTGGTTCTGGCAGCGAACCTTCCCCAATGAGCTGCAGACGATCTCTTCGGAGACTCTCGCCACGCGGTTGGGCTTTAGCGATCTATCTGCCATGACGAGAGCCATTCTTCGGGAGTATCTCTTCAGCGAATACTGCCGCGAGCACGATCTTCCAATAAGGAGTACCGGCTTGACTTGGGAATAGTCTTCACCTGTCATGGCTGAGCAGCAGGAGATGCGCCATGAGCAACTTGGTCGAGGTTACTCAGGAACGGCCAATTCCCGATTACGAGGCCTATAGTCCATCGAAGATCAGGCTGTATGGCGTACCCGTCATTACGTTGGACTTGAAGAACGACTCTATTTTCTGTGCTCCCATCACCGCGGGCAAGAGTTTGGCCCTGATCTATGGCTTTTGCTATCAGGGGCATTGCTATTCCTTACCCGAGCCTGTGATCGTTCTCGTCAACGGCGAGGGGGACCTAGCGCAAGGCTGTGGCTGGAACCCGGATTATTATTTGTCCTGGGATATCGACAAACACGATCAGACCATACACCTGCAGGTTCAAAGCGACAGTTTCGAGGAACTCATCCTCAAGCGGAACATCAACGCCACAAAGCAGCCGGTCGCCTACTCGATTGCTCTCCAGATGAGCCACCGGGGCGGCAAGCTCACGGAATGATGCGAGGAGAAGTTGCGATGGTGACAGCGCTCGGCGGCTTCTTCGGTGAACTGGATGAGAAGCTCCAATTGCACGATGCCCGTGCTCATGTTCCTACGAGCAGAGCCGGGCTTACGGCTCGAAGCCTCCGTGTGAAAATATTACAGGCATCGGCTGAAGCCCGGGAGGCGCGTGTCTCAGCCGTCATTCAGGGAGCCGAAGGCTCTCTGGTGCGCAGCATCTATCCTCAATACAAGAAGTTCTGGAATTTGCGGAAAATTCCGATGCTCCCGGCGAAAATGGGTGAGGCCAGAGTGGCTGATGTGCCTTTTATGCCCGGCGCCTGCCTGCCGGAGATCGAGCATTGCAGGGGCGGAACGGCGGCGAAGCCCATTCCTCTCGATCAGCCCGTGACATCCGACGGCTTCATCGTTCACCTCTCCCTCGCCTTCGTCGACTTCAGGCCTGGAATGAAGATCAAGGGTGTCGTGGCCCTCAGCGACGAGTGACGACCGTCACCGGTAGGCGAGCGAGGGCACGGATGCCTCGATTCCGCGCCAGCGGAAGATGTCCTGAATCTCGTCCAGATGGCGCTCTCCCGAGATGTCGCGGCACGCATCGAGCAACGCGGTGGCGAACGTCTCGAACGTCAGCTGGTCGGGCGAGATGGCCTGCCAGGCCGCAACGAGGCAACGCCCGAATAGATCCCGCGCGTCCATGAGGGCCGACTTGAAGGCGAAGTGACGGTTTTCGTAGAGGCGCGCAAAGGCCTTGGAGACCTCATCCGCCGAGCCTCCGAGTGTCTTCGTTTCAAAGGCGTGGGCCCAAAGGTCCGAGGGAACGAGTCCGCGTTCCCTGAGCTCGGATGCATAGAAATAGACGATGATATCGAAACAGGCGCCCGTGAGGGGACGCGACAGGTCGTGCGGCTCGTCCCCGACCTCCCACATCCGCGCGTTGTTGCTCGCAAGTCGAATCTGCTTCGTCTCCGAGATCTCGGCGAGGCGGTTCAGTTCGTTGATCGTGTAGATGTTGCCCCGGCAGGCGCGCAACAGCCGATCGAGCACGGAATCGAAATGCAGAAGGCCCATCAGAGCCGTGACGTCGGCGCAGGCTTCGTGGAAAGCCCGAAAGGCGAGCGGCATCTGCTCGCTTGCGGGAGACCCGATCAACGAGAACAGGATTGTGTGCCCGATTTCGTGGGCGATGACATCGAAGTTGAGCCCATAGGGGTGGATCGCGCCTTGCGCCGACGAAAATCGGCCGAATTCAATATAGCCGTAGCCGGACTGGGCATTGTCCCATTCGATCAGGGGAACGATCTCCAGACGCGGGTAATCCTGACGGAAGGGCCATTCGATCCGCCGGCCTAGATAGCTCTCGAAGATGTCGAGCACCCGCCGCACCGAGCCGTACATGTGAACAGCCAGGAAGTCCCGGCTTCCGGGAGGCAAATGGGCGAAATGTCCATTCCCGTCAGGTTCCACGGGAGCCCGCGTGGGGCCGCGGTAGGGAGGCAGATAGGGAAAGGCGTAAGGCTCTTCCTTGCCGATGGCATCCGCGACATACATGCGGTCGTCAGCCGGTCCTGGGGCGATGCTCCCAGCCCGAGGCGAAAGCCATACGATTTCAGGCTCGCTGAAGCCTGCAAGAAACGGCGCCTGCGGAAAGAGACGCACGCGGGTGCCGAAGTCACGATCCCGATCAGCGTAGTAAAGCACCATGGCGAACCCGTGGTCGGCTGGCTCTCTAGGCTCCAGAGTGGTCACGGGCCGTGCTCAGATGCAATCGCTTCCTGGTGGTTGAAGCTGGCCAGGAAGAGGTACGCTTCTCGTCTCCTCGCACGTCTGGACAGCGGGAGCCGTTCGATTGCAAGGTGCGAAATCCGCAGATTCCTCATGAGGCAGGTTCCATGATCCTGGTTTTCGGCTCGATCAACATGGATCTCGTCGCGCGCGTTCAGACGATCGCGCGGCCTGGAGAGACGGTCCTGTCCCGCCGTGCCGACAGTTTCTTCGGTGGCAAGGGAGCTAACCAGTCCGTGGCTGCGGCACGGATGAGCAGGCATGACGGGATCATGGTTGCCATGGCCGGTGCCGTGGGCAACGATGCCTTCGGCAAAGCATGCCTCGACAATCTCAGCCGGAACGGCGTTGACGTGAAGGCGATCAGGATCATCGATGAGCCAACCGGCTGCGCCTTCATCACCGTTGATGGACGCGGTGAAAACGCGATCACCGTCGCAAGCGGAGCCAACATGTCCGTAAGCGCGGCGGAGATGCCGGAGGATCTGCTGTCGGGGACCTCCGTGGTCGTTCTCCAGATGGAAGTCCCGCTTGCCGAGAACATTGCGGTGGCTCAGAAGGCTAAGCAGGCGGGTGCGCGCGTCATCTGGAACGTCGCGCCCGTCCCGGTGGGAGCAGAGCGGAGTGCCATGGCCGATATGCTCTCTCTGACCGATATTCTCGTGGCCAACGAGCACGAGGCGATCTCCGTCGCCGCCATGAGAGGCGAGGATGTTGGGAGCGATTACCTGAAGGCCGCATCTCTGCTTGCGCGATCGTACGGCCTGACCTGCATCGTCACCGCAGGCGCCCAGGGCGCATTTGCCGTCCATGCCGATGGCGCGCAGACTCACGCAGCCGCTCCGCCGGTGATCCCTGTGGATACGACCGGCGCCGGCGATACCTTCGTGGGTGTCCTGGCCTACGGCATGGCCGAGGGGCGTGAATTGCATGACGCCATGCAGCGCGCCTGCATTGCCGCGTCGCTCTCATGCCTCACGGCAGGAGCTCAGGAGGGAATGCCGTCTTGGGACAGGCTCGAGGCTGCCTTGTCCGCCTGAGCGTTCGCCTCCGGGATGACCCGGGTCAGGCTTCCCGTGGCTGGAAAGAGAGGAATGAGGCACGCCTGCAGGGCGTGATAAAGATCGGGCTTTCCGGTGAACAGGGTGCTGGCTAGGTTCAGATCTTCCGAGAGCTCCGGATGCCAGCCGCCATGCTCGTGATCGATCAGGTGGCGGTCTGCGAAGCCCCAGACATGGCGGTACCATGCTTCGTGAAACTCGCTCGGACTGTGCTCGATGAGGAAGGCCGCCGCGCCGATGGCTTCCGCGCAAGGCCACCAGAGCTTGTGCGGGAGGCGCGGATGGTTGTCCCAGTCGAGGGCATAGAAGAAACCGCCCTTGTCACGATCCCAGCCGAGTTCGACCGATTGGCGAAACAGCTCCCGTGCCGCATCCGGCATCCACGGGTGCCGCTTGCCGCCAAGCACCCAGAGCTGAAGCAGGAGCCGCGCCCATTCGAGCCAGTGACCGGGCGTCGTGCCATAGGGCCGGAATACATCGTAGCCGCGATAATCCTTATCCAAGGACCAGTCGGCGTGGAAATGCTCGGCCACCCGATAGCCGAGGGATGCCGCGTGGCGGCCGATGATCAGCTCGGCGATGCGCTCGGCCCTGTCGAGATAGAGTTTCTCGCCGGTCGCCTCGAAAGCGGCCATCAAGGCTTCCGTCAGGTGCATGTTCGAGTTCTGGCCGCGGTATTGGCTGATCGCAGACCAGTCGCGTGCGAATTCCTCCGCCACGGCGCCATGCTGTTCTTCCCAGAAGCGTTCGTCCAGAACCTGCGAGATGTCCGCGAGAAGCCGATCGGCGAGGGGGTGTCCAACCACCTTTGCGCTGGAAGCCGCGAGCAGCACGAAGGCGTGGCCGTAGGCCTGCTTCGTGTCGTCCTTGGGACCGTCATCGTCGAGAGACCAGACGTAGCCTCCGTAGCGAGTGTCACGATGATGGTTCCAGAGATAGGACATGCCGTGATCGACCAGGGCATCGCAGCCGGGGCGGCCGAGCAGTACCCCGATGGAGAAGCAATGCACCATCCGGGTGGTGCTGTGGATCTGGCGAACAGAGGCCTCGCCCTGAAGCGGCTGGCCTTGGGCGTCGAGATCGAAGAACCCGCCTGCCGGATTGATGCTGCCGTGCTGGAAGAAACTAAAGAGACTGTCGGCCTGCTTGCGAAGCCAGAGGCGATGGAAGGGTCGCTTGCGCCAGTCCGGACCAGTTGCGGGGAGAACGGGAGAAGGCATGGTCATGGGGGTCTCCAGCAAGCTTCAACGATGCTCGGTCATGAAGCGGGTGACTTCGTCCCAGGTCGGCGGGTTGGCGCCTCTCCGGGTGCAGACGATGGCTGCGGCTGCCGCAGCAAAGTCGAGAGCCTGGGTAAGTTGCGAGTCGTTCAAGCCTGCGATGTCGCGAGGCGTGAGGCAGTCATTCGCATCAAGCCAGGAGAGAAGGCCTGCATGAAACGTATCGCCCGCACCCACGGTATCCACCACGTCCACATGGGGAGCGGGGCGCTCGATGACGGAAGAGCCGAGGACAGCGAGCGGTCCTTCCGCTCCGCGCGTAACGATAACGAGCCGGGGGCCGCGCTGCTGCCAGGCCTGTGCCGCCGCAACGAGCTCCGTGCCCGGATACAAAAGATGGATATCTTCGTCGCTGGCCTTCACGATGGTGGCATGGGCAAGAAGCCGCTCGAAGCGTTCTCGGTAGGCCTTCAGATCGCCGACGACGCGAGGGCGGACATTGGGATCGAGCGAGATCGCCCGTGATCCTGCCTCGCGCTTGAGGAGGGCTTCGATGGCGCTGGCGATGGGCTCGACGCCCAGCGCATAGGAGCCTGCGGCAATGGCTTTGACATCGGGCGGAAGCTGCGGGGGGAGCGCCTCGGGCCTCAGGGCCCGGTCGGCGCTGTCGGGGGCGTAGAAAGAATATTGGGGCTGACCCGACGCGCTTGTGGCGACGACACTGAGCGTCGTCGGATTCGGGCAGCGCTGAAGATAGGCGGAGCTCACGCCCGCATCTGCGAGCTTGCCGGCAAGGAAGGCACCAAAGGCGTCCTCCGACAGGGTCGACAGGAAGGCAGAGGAGCGCCCGAGGCGTCCAATCCCGATGGCGACGTTGAACGGAGAGCCGCCTGCTACGGCTTCCGCCGAGAGGCCGGTGGGTGAGGGCGCTCCGATGAAGAGGTCGATCAGCGCTTCGCCGCAGACAAGGATCATTCTTGGCTCCCCTGTGAAAGCGGCGCCGGAGGTTCCGGCGCCGCACGATCATGCAAGAAAAGCTCAGGAGCGGGGTGCGGACCAGCCCTGATACTGACCTACGTTCTCGCGGGTGATCAGTTTCGAAGGCATTAACGTCACGGTGTTCTCAGGCTTCTTGCCGTTCATGGCGTCGTTGCCCAGACGGACCGCGAGCTGCGCCATGGCATAAGGATCCTGGCTCGATGAAGCCTGGATCATGGGGCTGCCGGCATCCTTCAGAGCCGCCTCGATATCCGGCGCGCCGTCGACCGAGGTGATGATGATGTTGTTCCGGTTGAGCTGCTTGGCGGCGAGGTTCGTGCCGATGGCCTGCGGATCGTTGATCGCGAACACCGCATTGATGTCCGGGAAACGGGTCAGGTGGCTCTGCATGACCTGCAGGCCGCCTTCACGGGAGCCCTTGGCATCCTGATCGTCGGAAAGAACCTTGATGCCGCTGTTCTTGGCGAACACCTCCTTGCAGCCTTTCACCCGGTCGATCACCGCCGAAACCTGCGGACCGTTCTGGATGATGACGTTCCCTTTGCCCTGAAGCTTGTCGACGATGTACTGGCAGGCAATCTGGCCGGCCTGGACGTTATTCGTGGTCACGGTGAGGTCGGCGCCCTTGGCCGCCGTGTCCACGGCGACGACCATGATGCCAGCCGCCTGCGCCTTCTTGATCGCGGGCTCCAGCGCATTCGGATCGCCGGGATTGAGAAGGATCATGTCCACGCCGGCGGCGATGAAGTTGTCGATCTGCGTGAACTGCTTGTTGAGGTCATAGTCGTAGCCGACCGCCGTCACCTTCACATTCGGGTTGATCTTCTTGGCCTCGGCTTCCGCGCCACGGGCAAGCGCCACGAAGAACGGGTTGCCCATGGATCCGAGAGAGATGCCGATGGATTTCAGCTCCTTGGCCTCAGCGCCACCAGCGGCGAGAGCGGCGGCGGCGACAGCCGCCAGAAGAATACGTTTCATGTGTTTTCCTCCACGTCGTTTCGGTCTTCGTACGCCGCGTCGGGACGACCAACTCCGAACGCGGCAGCCGGGCGGCACCTTTTGTCAGGTACGCGCGGAACCTTTCAGGCGGTAACGATCGAGAGCCACGGCACCGATGATGACGAGCCCCTTGATAATGAACTGCCAGATGTCGGAGACGCCGACCAGAATCAGGCCGTTCGAGAGCACCGCGATGATGAGCGCTCCGATGAGCGTGCCCCAGATCGACCCGATGCCGCCTACGAAGCTCGTGCCGCCGAGGATGACGGCGGCGATGGCGTCGAGCTCGTAGGACTGGCCGAGCTGCAGGCCGTTGGCGGCATAGAGGCGCGCTGCGGACATCACGCCTCCCAAGCCGCTGGTGAGGCCAGAAGCGCAATAGACGAAGAGCAGCACCGCCCAGACCTTGATGCCGGTGAGACGTGCCGCGTCCGGGTTGCCGCCGACGGCATAGATGTGAACACCGAGGACGGTGCGGCGCAGGATGAACCAGGACACCAGCACCACCACGAAAGCGATCACCACCAGCCAGGGGAGGCCGAAGACATATCCGTTCCCGATGAAGGCGAAGGGAAGCTCCGGGTTGAATTTGGTGGTGTCGTTACCGAGCAGGCGGGCAAAGCCGCGCACGGCGGTCAGCGAGCCGAGGGTGACGATGAACGGCGGAAGCCGCGCAAAGGCGATGAGCGCGCCATTGATGAAGCCGAGCGCGAGGCCCATCAGAAGGGCCGCCGGAATGCCAAGCATGCCCCATTCGGGAATTTGCGAGCCGAGGATCGCCACCATGGCGGCGGCAGCGAGGATCGAGCCGACCGACAGGTCGATGCCGCCTGTCAGGATGACGAAGGTCATTCCGGCCGCAAGGACGATATTGATCGAGGCCTGCTGCGCCACGATGGACAAGTTCTGGACGCTCATGAAACGTCCGGACATGAGCTCGAAGGCGATGCCGAGGATGATCAGCACCGGCAGCATGCCGACGGCCTGCAAGGTGGACCGCCAGGCGAGGCGCTTCTGCTGGCTGCGTGTTCCGGCATCCATGCCGGCTGCCCCTGAGGTTTGAACGGATGCACTGGTCTCGTTGGGAAGTGTCATGCGGCGGCTTCCTTTACGCCTGTCGCGATGGCGACGATGTTTTCCTGTGATATGGGCGGGCGCCCTGTTCCCCCGACTTCTCCCGCGATCCGTCCCTCGCGCATCACCAGCACCCGGTCACAGATGCCGACGATTTCCGGCAGCTCGCTGGAGATGACGACGACGCCCACCCCCTGACGTACCAGCTCGTCGATCAGGCGGTAAATCTCGGATTTCGCACCGATATCGACGCCGCGGGTCGGCTCGTCGAGAATGAGCACGCGAGGCTTGGTTTCCAGAAGGCGGGAGAGCAGAACCTTCTGCTGGTTGCCGCCGGAAAGGCTGCCGACAGGCACGACGTCTCCGGCGACGCGGATGCCGAGCGCCTTGATCGCTGCCGCGGCCCGTTCCCTGGCGGCTTTCAAGTTCAGGATCTTCCCGGCGCGCGCATCCCGACTCAGCACGTTGAGATTCACGTTCTCGCGCACCGTCATATCGAGGAACAGGCCGAGGTGCTTCCGGTCCTCGGTGAGATAGACGATGCCAGCCTCGATGGCGTCCTCGGGGCGACGGATCGAGAGGGTCTGTCCCTGCAGGGTGATGTCGCCGCCGGTACGGCGGTCGGCGCCGTAGATCAGGCGCGCCAATTCGGTTCGCCCTGCTCCGACGAGCCCTGCGATGCCGAGGGTCTCCCCTTGATGCAGATCGAACGAGCAGTCGAAAACCCGCTGCCCGTCGCCGACATTGCGGACGGAGAAAATCACCGGGCCGCGGCTGCCTTTGGCGTCATGGTCCTTCTTGTAGAACGAGGACAGGTCGCGTCCAACCATCATCCGCACCAGGCGCTCGGCGGAAATTTCCTCGCGCACGAGAGTGCCGACATAGGTTCCGTCCCGCAGCACCGAGACGCGGTCTGCGAGCTCGTAAACTTCGGCCATGCGATGGCTGATATAGATGATGGCCATGCCCTCCGCCCGCAGCTGCCGCACGAGCGCGAAGAGGGCCTCAGTCTCGCGGGAGGAGAGCGATGTGGTCGGCTCGTCCATGATCAGGATGCGGGCATTGGCGATGAGAGCGCGGGCGATCTCCACCAGTTGCCGCTCGGCCATCGACAATTCGCTGACCTTCGTCGACGGGCCGAAGGTGACGCCGAGCCTTTCGAGCACGTTGAGGCAGGCGCTTTCCATCGACCGGCGGTCGATCATGGGACCGCTTCGGTGCTCGCGCCCCAGCAATATGTTCTCCGCCACCGACAGGTTAGGCGCGAGGGATAGCTCCTGGTAGATCGTTGCGATGCCGTGATGGAGGGCGGCGAGGGGGCCGTTGATCGCCACCGGCTTTCCCGCGATCCGGATCTCACCTCCGCCATCGGCCTGATAGGCCCCGGAGAGGATCTTCATTAGGGTCGACTTACCGGCCCCGTTCTCACCCATGAGAGCATGGATCTCACCGGGATAGACTGTGAGCGATACGTCTGAAAGCGCTTTCACGCCCGGAAAGGTTTTCGAAATCCCGGACATTTCAAGGATCGGAGATGATCCTGACATAGGCCCTCCCTGACGTGCCCGCCTTCAAGATGCGGCGGCTTGTTATTTAAGGTGAGAAAAGACTAGTGCTGTGCCGTTCACTTTCAATCGCCTGCCGGAGCCTGTCTGAACTCCGGCTTCAGCGCACGGTAGAGGCGGCGGAAGGCCTCGATGCGCGGAACATAGAGGTCGACGATGCTGGGATCCGGCTCGATCGTCTCCAGGATGGCAGGAGGCACGCAGATCGCCTCCGGGGCCTCTCCCGTCGCTGCCAGCCGTGCCAGCCTTGCCGCGCCAAAAGCGGGGCCTTTGTCGCTGCCCTGATACCGCACGAGAGGGATGTTCAGCACGTTGGCGAAGATTTGAGCCCAGAAACGACTGCGGGACCCGCCGCCGATCAGTCCGGCGCGGGAAAGTTGCGTCCCGGCCTGCCCGAGGCATGCCTTGGCGTCGGCGAAGCTGAAGGCGACACCTTCCAGGACGGCCTGCACCAGATCTGTCTGTTGCGTGTCCGGAGACAAGCCGAAGAACACGCCGCGGGCGTAAGGATCGTTATGGGGTGTGCGCTCGCCGACGAGATAGGGGAGAAAGAGCAGGGACGAGGGCTGGCGATAAGCCTCTTCCGTCCGACGCAGAAGATTGGCGATGTCGCCTTTGAGAAGGCCTGCCGCCCATGCGAGGCAACTCGCTCCGTTGAGCATCGCCGCCATCTGAAACCAGCGATCCGGAATGGCATGGCAGAAGGAGTGGACCAGAGCTTCCGGCGCAGGACTGAAGCGGCGCGTGGTGACGAAGAGCTGCCCCGAAGTGCCAAGGGAGATGAAGGCCGATCCATCCTCGATGGCTCCGAGTCCAACTGCGCCTGCAGCCGCGTCGCCCGCACCGCCGGCAACCGCGATCTCGCCGTTCAAGCCCCAGGCCTTCGCGAGTTCTGGGCGAAGAGTGCCGGAGGGGCTGGAGCCTTCCACCAGGTCAGGCATTTGGGAACGGTCCATTCCTGTTGCGGCGAGCGCCGCCTCGGACCAGTCGCGGGCCGCCTCATCGAGCCACCAGGTGCCCGCGGCATCCGACATTTCGGTCACGCACGCGCCCGTCAACTTGAGGCGGATGTAGTCTTTCGGAAGAAGCACCTTTCGCACAGCCCGAAACGCCTGCGGCTCATGCCGTGCAAGCCAGAGCAGCTTGGGGGCGGTGAAACCGGGCATCGGAATGACGCCCATGGCTCGTGACAGATCCGGGTGCTCCCGACCCAATTCCTCCGCCTCCTGGAAGGAGCGCCCGTCGTTCCAGAGAATGGCCGGTCTCAGGGGCTGCTCGTTCTCATCGAGGAGAACGGCACCATGCATCTGTCCGGAGAGACCGATCCCTTTGATGTCGGCGAAAGCGGATGGGTTCCCGCTCCGCAACCGATCGACTGCAGCCTGGACGGCGTGCCACCAGCTTTCGGGGTCCTGCTCGGACCAGAGCTCCCGCGGGCGTGAGATATCGAGGGGAATGTCCGCTTCGGCGATGACGGCCTGCCGCTCATCGACAATCAGGGCCTTGATCGCCGACGTTCCCACATCGATGCCGAGATAATGAGACATGCCTTTGCTCCATGAGGGCTCAGCAGGAGACCGATCCGGGGAGATAGATGATGCTCGCGAAGGTCGTGATGACTCGGCCGCGCGACTTTAGCAAGCCGGCCTGTGGATTGCGGAGAAAAATGGTTTCATGATCGAGCAATGATGCGCCTGCCGGTTCGTTTACCTTATGCCTTAAGGCTTTAGCGATCCGAGCACGCTAGAACATTTCCCGGACTTAGATCCACATTCAAGGATAGTGACAATGGCTTTGACGGGGCGTTTCAACCTCCGGAAATCTTTTTCCGGCCGAATCATTTTGCAAGTCGAAGAAGAAGTGAAGAGTGCGTGGAGCCTCTTTTCGAGGGAGCCGAAATTCCGCAGGCGCTGGCGGGATGCCAGGCCGATGGACCTGCCGGCAATGGAGCTGCGTGCGCTGATGGATCTTCGCAATCGCCCTCGCTCCTTCATGCAGGCTTACGAGCCGACTCAGGTCGTGCGATCGGGCGAGCGTCACACGGATCCGACATTCGGAGCAGGCAGTTCGTCTCTTCGGGATGAGGCTCAGGCCGTCACCGCGCATTGAGCGGCAGACCAAAGGTGGGCGGAGCTGCCCGGTGGGCTCTTCAACGAGGGCCCGCCTCGGGACGTTGCGGATTGTTCTCTGAGGGCTGATCCATCAGCTCCCAATTGCCGAAGAGATCGATCGTGACGTGGCCCGGCAGGTCCTTGCCGAGATAGAGCAGGATCTCGACCCACGGGCGCCCATAGGAACGGGGCGTGACCTTAGTGACCTGGCCGAAGAAGCCGGTGAGGGGGCAGCGTACGAACTCGCCGATCTCGGGCAGGCGCGTCTGCTCCCGTTCGAGGGCTTCTTCGGCTTCCCTGAGCTGCGCCCGAAGCTGCTCCACATGAGCCCTGAGTTCCGCCACGCGTTTCGTGCAGTGGCTTTCCTGGAGATCGTGCAGTTTCGGACCGGCCTCCGGCGGTTCGGTGTAGCTGGAGGAGGGGAACGGGATCAGGCTCATCAATACGTCCTTTCTCGTCGGAAGGAACGAACGGGCCGCTGTGCGAAACGGCTCTCCGGGCCTTTAAGAAAGAAGTGGGGCCGATCGGGATAGCTGCAAGCCACCCGAAAGGATGAATGGAACGGGAGTCTGCCAAGGTCTGTTGACAGGCATGGCAAGGCTTTTGGCAACACTCCTATCTCCGAGGTGCAGGCCACGGCGCCGGCGGAGGCTGCTGCGGATCAGCCATCCGCTCCTCATCGTGATGCTCTTGTTTGGGGGAAGCGGCGCGGCCCAGCAGGCGTCGACGCCTCCTCCTTTGCCGCCGCCGAGACCCGATCGGGCTGCGCCGCCTGAGGATCGGGGCGGCGATACGGTTCCTGTCGAGGAATCCGCCAAGGAGCACGAAGCAACGACCAATGCCGAGGCGGCAGCCTGTCTCGAGCGCCTTACCCAGCTGGGGCTGCGGTTCGAGAAGCGCCCGCCGGTGCGGGACAATGCCTGCAAGATCGACAACCCGGTCTCCGTCTCGGGCCTCGCGAACGCCGTCGAAGTCTCACCCGCATCCCTGATGGAGTGCAGTTTTGCCGAGGGGCTGGCGCGGTGGGTGGGCAATGTCGTGATGCCGCGTGCGTCCGAGCATTTCCAGAGTGCCCTGACCAAGGTCCTGATCGGGACGTCCTATCAATGCCGCGATCAAAGCACCGGCGGCAAGCTGAGTGAACACGCTTTCGGCAACGGCGTCGATGTGATGGGCTTCGCGTTCGACAAGCGGCCGCCGGTGACCATCACATCCCAGATGGACGGCTCCCCGGAAGCGGCTTTTCAATCCGCCGTTCGGAAGGAGGCCTGCTCCATCTTCACGACGGTGCTTGGGCCCGGATCGGACGATGGACACGGCGATCACCTTCACCTGGACATGAGAAAGCGCAAAGGCGACTACCGAATTTGCCAGTGAGCTCCGGAACGCACCGGCTGCTTTCGTCTTTGTCAGGGTTACCTGCCTCATTCCGGGGCGACGTGTGGAGTTGACGATGAAGGTATGGGTGCGCGTTTTGTTCGGCCTGCTGCCTATGGCGGGAGCGGCAGCCGCTCCTCAAGGATTGGATCTGGAGGCCGTAAACACCGCGGCGTTCTCCCATAAGCCTGAGAAAGGTGTCAGTCCCGTCCTCATCAAGGCGCAGGTTCTGCTGGATCGGGCGAGCTTCTCTCCCGGAGCCATCGATGGGCGCAACGGCGAGAACATGCAGAATGCGATCAAGGCTTTCGAAACGGCGCGGGGGCTGAAAGCCGATGGCGCGCTCGACGAAGAGCTCTGGGCTAAACTCAACGAGGCCTCATCCGATCCTGCGCTCATCACCTACACGATCACGGACGAGGACGTGAAAGGGCCTTTTGCAGAGATCCCCGACAAGATGGAGGAGCAGGCGGATCTGGAGCGTCTGTCCTATTCCAGCCCTGAGGAGCTCCTGGCCGAGAAGTTTCACATGGATATCGACCTGCTGAAGGATCTCAACCCCGGCAAGCGCTTCGACCGGGCGGGGGAATCCGTCGTCGTGGCGAATGTCGCGCCAGCAGCGGCCAGGGAGCCGATGGACATCGAGAAGATCGAGGTGGTCAAAAGCGAGCACCTCCTGCGGGTGCTCGGAAAGGACGGCGCCATCATCGCCACCTATCCGGCCTCGATCGGCAGCGAGGAAAAGCCTGCGCCTTCGGGTTCCCACACGGTACGCGCAGTGGCGCGCAACCCGACCTACACCTACAATCCCGACTATGCCTTCAAGGGTGTGAAGGCAAAGGAGAAGTTCGAGATCAAGCCGGGCCCCAACAACCCGGTCGGCTCGACCTGGATCGACCTCTCGGTCGAGACCTACGGGATCCACGGCACGCCCGAGCCCGAGAAGGTCGGCAAGGCCTATTCCAACGGCTGCGTGCGCCTGACGAATTGGGACGTGGAAGAACTGGCCGGGATGGTCAAGAAGGGGACGTCGGTCGTCTTCGTGGACTGACGACGCGGAAAACGTCTTCAGTCATCGTTGGCCGAATTCAGCTGGTCGGGCTTCAACCCTTCGTCGACCTCGGTGTCGTGCATCCGCACGAGCCACTCCAGCTGCTCCTGAACGAAGCTTGGATCGCTGTGAAAGCGCATGGCGCAGGCAACGAGGAAGATCGCGATTTCCGGCAGGTCTTCGTCGCCCAAGTCCGGCAGCACGAGTTCCAGTTCCGTCATGTTGCCCGCCGTGACGATGGCCGCCTCGTTGGGAGGAATGACGGTGCCGCTGCTATCGGGAGGAAGTGCCATGAGTGCGCCTTTCGCGATGGGTGTTTTGGCTTCCTGCCTGTTCTAAGGCGCCATCGCTGCAGGTAAAGGATCGCATCCAGCCTGCATCGGCCCCGAGATGGAAACCCACAGCTGGGTGCGATGGGTCCTCATGGCGGAAATGGAAATCAGGGATAAGTGCAGACGTAGCGCATGCCGTTGCTCGCCATGAACGTACCCGTCACAGGATCGTATGAGCGGTACTTGCGGGCGCAGTAGGCTGCCACCGACGGATCGACCGTTCCGGGAGGGGGAGGAGGGGCTGCTTGAGCTTGGCTCGCGATCGCCGCGCCGATCAAGGCTCCTGCGGCCAAGCCGACGGCACCCGCAGCCAGCGCGTCACCGCCGCCTCCGCGGTAGTAGCGGCGATGGTGGTGATGACGGTAGTGATGATAGGGGCGCCGATAGTAGTACTGCGCGTAGCTTTCATTCGGGTACGCCCGCTCGAGCTGGTCCCGAATCGGCTGCAGGGCGGTGGATCCGGCTCGGGCAGGGAAGCTGATGCCGACCAAGGCGGTTCCGAGGATTGCAGCGCTTACAAGGCCAGTAAAGAGTTTGCGCATTCAAGGCTCCCGGTTTGCAATTTTGTGGCAATGACACGGCGGCAGGCTGCGGGGAGGCTACTATGCCTTCTGCCAAGCTTGCAATCGATGTTCTTGTCCAGCTTCGTCATCGGCCGTTTCCTGGCCTGTGTGACTTGACCTGAAAGCAGAATCGACAACCGGCCGCTCAGGTGGGTGCATCATATATAATATCATATGCGTGCCGGTGCCGTTGCTGGTGCAGAAGGTTTGGTTCGTGCTGGGCAAGTGATCGGGCTCATAGAGCTTGAGACTCCAAGGAAATTCCCTGGATTTTTCTCGGGAAATGATACAAAACGTTTATGTTAGAACATAAACGTTCTGGAGAGGCCCTCTGTGCGTTACGTCATGCTCTTGGGAATGCTGGCAATTTTCCTCGCCGGGAGTGGTCCGACCTCTGCCGCCGAGCCTCTGCCTCGCCCTCAGGGGACCGTCCTGCTGACGGTTTCCGGAAACATAGCGCAGACGAATGCGCCGGGTCAGGCGCAGTTCGACAAGGCCATGCTGGAGGCGCTCGGACACGCGTCCTTCACCACCTCCTCCGAAGTGTCCCTGAAGCCGATGACGTTCGAAGGAGTGCCCCTGCGGGCGGTTCTGGAGCGGGTGGAGGCCAAGGGCAAGGTGTTGATGGCGACAGCCTTGAACGACTATCGGGTGACGATCCCCATGGAGGATCTCCAGTACGAGCCGATCCTGGCCATGAAGGTCGACGGCCGGGTCATTACGGCCAGAGACAAGGGGCCTCTCTGGATCGTCTATCCCCGCGATCAGCAGCCGGTGCTGAAGGACGTGAGATATGACTCGCGCTGGGTCTGGCAGCTGAACAAGCTTCACGTCGATTAGCCATGAAGCTTCATCTTCCGAGTTACAAAGCAGCCGTTGTTACTCTCTTCGCGATTGCAAGCCTTGTGGTTTGCCTGGGTTTGACGATCGTCCGACTGATCGACCTGGAGCGCGATCTCCGCACCGATGGCATGCACACTGATATCTGGATGGTTACCCAGGCTCAGTTCGAGGCGGCGATGCTCGCTGAAGGGTTGGCGCGAAAAGCGGCCCGTGAAGAATTTGCCGTCCCAGAACAGGATCCCGCTTTTCGCATTACAATCGTCATCAGCCGTTTTGGTGTTCTTCTCGAAGGCCCCCAAGGGGAGATGTTCTCAAGCCTTGGCCTTAAGAGCGAGCTGAGACAGGCCTATCTTCAACTGACGATGCTTGAACCTGTCTTGCAGGGCGGGGTTGCCCCGGAGAGTGCCGCGCTTCTGCAGGCGGAAGCAAGAGATCTCGCGCTCAAGCTGAGGGATGCAGCGAACAAGCTCCTCATCTATGGTCGCGAAAGTGCCGCTGCGAAGCGGGAAAGCTTCATGGACGTGGTCTTTGAGAGCTTTGCTTTCATTGTCGGCATCGTGCTCAGTGCCGCATTCCTGTTCGTGCGCCTGTTCAGAGGTGTTCAGGAGGCAACCCAAGCCAAGCAGCTGCTGCGCCAGGAGCAGGAGCTGTCGGATCTCGTCATCAACAACGTGAGCAACCAGGGCATCGTCATGTTCGACGAGAATCTGGAATGCCTGCTCTGGAACCCCGGCATGGAGGCGCTGTTGAGCGTCGGCCCCGATGAAGCCATCGGTCGCCTGATGCAGGATCTCGATCCGCTGTTCTCGAAAGCCGATGTAGTCCATTCCCTTCACCTTGCCGTCGAAGGAACGAGTTCCGTCTTCGAGGACGTAACGGACGGCGAGGCTGGCCAGGAGCGCTGCCTGGAGATCAACTGTTTTCCTGTGTCCATGGCGCAGCGCAAGCTGGGTATCGCCTTCGTTCGCGACGTGACCGAACAATGGCTCGCCCGCAAGCAGGCCGAGCGCCAGAATTTCGATCTGGAGATCAAGATCCTCCAGCGCACCGCCGCCCTGCGCCAAGCGGAGCGTCGCTTGATTGCAGCCATCGAATCCGCCTCCGAGGGCTTCGCCGCCTTCGATTGGACCGGCAAACTGCTCTTTGCCAACGAGCAGATCTGGGCGGCTGCCCCGGTCGCGCTCTGGTGCCGCGAAGAGATGAGCCTGCCGGTCTTCCTGCGCTGCTTCTCCATGTGCGAGGGAGCCGACCAGCGACTGCTTGTGGCGCAGCCCCCTTTCGAAGAGATCGAAGTCGACGTTCTGATCAAGAAGGATGTTTGGGCGCGTCTTTCGGTGACGAAGGCGGATGGAGCAACGATCTTCGTCCGGCTGACCGACATCTCCGGTTACAAGCAGGTGGCGAAAGCCCTTCAATCGGCCCTGGAGCGCGAGCGCGAGACGACGAACGCCTACCGCAACTTTGTGTCCATGGTGTCCCACCAGTTCCGGACCCCGCTGGCGATCCTCGATTCCAGTGCCCAGCGCATTCTGCGGCGCGGGCCGAACCTGACGCCGGAAGAGCTTTCCACCCGGATCCAGAAGATCAGGAACGCCGGAACCCGCCTGACGCGTCTCGTCGAAAGCGTCCTGAACGCGGCGAAGCTCGATGCCGGGCGCATCGAGCTGAACCCCGAGCCCTGCGATCTCGTGCATCTCGTCATGGATATCTGCGAACGCCAGAGCGAGCTGAATTCCAATGCCGACATCCGGTTCGACGTGCCTGAAATGCCCGTTCGGGTTTACTGCGACGTCATGCTGATCGAGCAGGTCGTCATCAATCTGCTGTCGAACGCCGTGAAATACTCGGGCGAGAACCCGGCTGTGGAAATCCGGGTCTGGACCGAAGGAGCCCGCGCTTTCTGCTCGGTGCGGGACTGGGGCATCGGGATACCCATGGACGAGTTGCCTAAGATCTTTGATCGATTCTATCGTGCCAGGACGGCCTCCGGAATCGCAGGGACCGGCATAGGATTGAATTTTGCGCAAAGGATCATGCACTTGCATGGGGGAGAGATCCACGTGGAAAGCTACGAGGCCGGGGGATCCCTGTTTACGTTCGACTTGCCGCTATCGAATGCCGACCAAGCACAACAGGCTGCATAAGTGAGCAAGCCAATGAATGTTCAAAAAACGATCCTTTGTGTTGAAGACGAAGACGATCTGAGGACCGACCTCGCCGAGGAGTTGGAGGCGGCCAATTACCGTGTGCTCCAGGCGGCGAACGGGAGCGAGGCCATCAGCCTGCTGGAAAGCGAGCGTCCCGACCTCGTTCTGTGCGACATTACCATGCCGGGTCTTGGGGGCTATGACGTGCTCAAAGCCATCCGGGAGCAAGCCGACAAAGCAGATGTGCCTTTCATCTTCCTGACGGCTCTGGCCGAGCGTAACGATGTCCTTGTGGGCAAGCAGGCCGGCGCCGACGATTACCTCGTGAAGCCGATCGACTACGAAATTCTTCTTGCCACCATCGAGGCACGCTTGAATCAGGTCGCGCGCGTGCAATCCACGGCCGTGGGTCGGGCAGAGGAGGCTTGGCAGGAAATCCTCAAATCATCCCGCGGACGCACCGTCGAGGCACTCTACAAGGCGACCTTTGCTTTCGATCGCTTTCTGGTCGGAGTGGCGATCGTCGATGAAAAGGGCGCCGTGCGGTTGATGAACAAGGAGGCCGAGCGGATCGTCGGAGAGAACGATGGTCTCACGGTCTCAGGCGGTGTGCTGAAAGGCGCGGCGTCCAAGCAGAATGCCAAGTTGCATCAGGCCATCGAGAGAGCTTTCGAGGAGGAGGCTCTCGACGAGATCGTGTCTTTCCCGCGAAACTCCGGCGGGCGCCCTTATCTCGTGCTCGTGCCGGGCCAGCGTTTCTCGGCGGACGAGCGCCCGGAAGCTGTCGTTCTTCTGGTCATCGATACCGAGCAACGTACCAAGGTCTCAGGCGATACCCTCGTGCGGCTCTACAACCTGACGCCGTCCGAGACCCGGGTGGCGCTGATGCTCATTGACGGCAAGCGCCTCGATCAGATTGCCGAGGAACTGGATGTGGCTCAGACCACCGTGGTCTTCCACCTCAAGAATCTGTTCCGCAAAACCGAAACCAATCGGCAGGCGGATCTGGTGCGCGTGCTGCTGTCGGTTCCGCTGAGATCGACGGGGGACTGAACTGGCTGCCGAGAGATGGGGCCGTTAAGGTTTTGCTCACCATCTGCAATGAAACAGGGTTCGGTCCAATCACTGCCACAATCTGTTCAGCTTCCAGTGAGGTTTGCCGGGGTATAGTTCCTATCAAGAAAGGGAGAACTGGAATCTCCCTCCTTCTCGTAGGTGACGATCCATGAAGGTCTTCAGTTTCTTCTCCGGTACAGCCGCTGCTCTGGCACTCGTGACCGGTTTGGCTGCCATTCAGCCGGCAGTCGCCCGTGACCGCATGTCTCCCGGCGCGGCCGCTGCCGTTGGCGCGCTCGGCGGCTTGGCCGTTGGAACCATCGTCGGTGCGACGATCGCTCAGCAGCCGGCTTATGCCGCTCCGGCTCCCGTTTATGTTGCTCCGCCTCCGCCGCCCCCGCCGGCTCGCGTCTACGTGGAGGAGCCCGCTCCGGTCGTGTACGAGCGCCGCCCGCGCCGCGTCTACGTGGAGAGCTGCACCACCGAACGCTATCGGGAATGGGTTCCGGGCTGGGGTTGGGAATACCGCACCCGCCAGGTGTGCAACTGATCGCTCTGCAAGCAAATGGTGAAAGGGCCCGCCTCTGAGCGGGCTTTTTCTTTTGTACGGCTTGAGAAACCCCGAATCCGCTGCCGCGTTGTCCGTGGAAGCCACAACGCGAGTTCTGTCATGAGCACCACACCGCGCGATCCAGCTGCCTCTGATCAGACGAAGCTGAACCCTGGCGATCAGGCCGAGCCCGGAACTCCCGGAGCGGGCGAGAATATCTGCCCCGAGTGCAAGGGGAGCGGACGCGTCGGCGTTGCCGCATGCCCGATGTGCAGCGGCACAGGCAAGATCATCGAAGGAATCGGCGGCGGTTAAGGCTGATTGTCCGGCTTCGCCATCCAGCGGACGAGGGGCATCATCGGAACAATCCAGATGAGGCCGAGCGCGATGTACGCGATGGTTTGGACGAGTTTAGGAGCCTCGGTGATCCGGCCCTCTGCCACGGCCATGGCAAACAGGGCGTAGGTGAAGATGAAAACCAGCATCACCACCGTCCCGATCAGCTTGCGGACACGCATGCTCATGCTCGAACCCTTCTAGGACGCCTCGGGAACCCGGTGCGTCACCGGCATTGATTGCCTCCAAGAGGCCAAGCCTCTATGTGACATGCGGTATCCTGGGTTCAAGTCCTAAATCATCGATGAGAACGAGCATGGCTGTCGCAGCCTCAACCGAGGGCGTGCCGCTGGCGCGTCTGCCCGAAGCCCAATCTCCCGACGCGCGGGCCCGAAGGTTCGTCCGAATCTGGATCTACACGCTGGCGGCCCTGGTCGTGCTGATGGTTGCCGTCGGCGGCGCTACCCGGCTTACGGGATCGGGTCTCTCGATCACGGAGTGGAAGCCTGTCACCGGGGCCATTCCGCCGCTGACGGAACAGGCGTGGGAGGCCGAGTTCGAAAAGTACCGACAGATTTCGCAGTACGAACTCGTGAACAAGGGCATGACCCTGTCCGAATTCAAGTTCATCTATGCCTGGGAATGGGGACATCGGCAGCTGGGCCGCCTCATCGGTCTCGTCTTTTTCCTGCCGCTGGTCTGGTTCTGGGCGCATCGCATCATCAAGGGCAGACTTGCCCTGACGCTTCTCGGCATTGGAGCGCTCGGCGGGCTGCAGGGGGCGATCGGCTGGATCATGGTGGCTTCCGGCCTTGAACCCGGCATGACGGCGGTAGCTCCGATCAAGCTGGCCCTGCACCTGACGGTCGCCAGCATCATCCTGGCCTGCTTGGTTTGGGTTGCAGCGGGCCTGAAGGATGGGAGTGCCGCTCCGTCCGAGCGGAAGGCTGGCCGTGCGCCGTTCATTCTGGTCGGGTTGATCCTGGCGCAGATCACCCTTGGCGGCCTCGTGGCCGGTTCGAAGGCGGGTTACACCTACAACACTTGGCCCCTGATGGACGGGGCGCTCGTGCCATCTTCATCCGCGCTATTCGTAGTGAAGCCCTGGATCGAGAACTTCGTCGACAACGTGCTGCTGGTTCAGTTCAACCATCGCATGCTGGCCTATGGACTGGTTGCCTTCGCGCTCTGGCATGCATGGCGCATGAGGGTTAAGGCCCCTGGATCGGGCATTGCGCGTCGTGCGACGGGGATGGCGGCGCTGGTAATGGCGCAGATGGTTCTCGGTATCGTGACCCTGCTGCTCGTCGTGCCTCTCTGGGCCGGTCTCGCGCATCAGGTCTTCGCCATGGCCGTGCTTGTGATGGCCGTGGTGCATGCTCGGAAATGTTTGTGACGAAGCAGCATGGTCTGTTTTGGTCAAATTCGCCATGCTGCCTAAACACAGGAAAGGGCGGCCTTGAAGGCCGCCCAAGCTCTTTGGGGTCGCTACCGATTAGCGGATGACCTGGACGACGCGGCGGGTGCCGGGATCAACCAGAACCGGGGTTTCGTTCACGACAGTGTAGCGGTACTGGGTCACGCCGTACTCGGCCGGAACCTCATAATACTGAACGCCCGAAGAGGGGAGGACGGCGCCCACGCGCACCTCTTCCGTATAGCGGTAGGACGGGACGTTCTGCTGAACGACATACTGGCGGAAGCGGGGCTGGGCATCGCCGGCGAGACCGCCGATGATCGCGCCCGTCACGCCGCCCACAGCCGCACCGACCGGGCCACCGACGATCGCGCCGCCAACGGCACCCGTCGCCGCACCCGCAGCAGCGCCGCCCGCAGCTGGGTCTTGGGCGAATGCGCCAACCGGGGCAAGAGCCGCGAGAACGGCGCCAGCAAACAGAATTTTCTTGGACATGTGTCAGCTCCTTAAGCAGTGAGGTCGGGAGCTTAACGGCTTGGTTGAAAGGTAGTTCCGAGTCTGGAAAAGGGTTGCGGAACGCTCCTTTTCAAGAAAAAATCCCTGCGTTCTGAGGAAAAGCTGAATCTGTGGCGCTTTTTCTACGGGATATGTGCATTCCATGGCCCAAGCTGGCAGAAGCCGGAATGGAGATATCGGATCCCAGGCCGTTACGGACCAGTCGCGCGAAGACGAGCTATGCCGTTAGGGCATCTCCTCGGCCGAAAACCCGTGTTCTGCTTGGGGATATGCACAGAGTGATCGAAGGTGGAATTAGGAAATCAGGTCCTGTTCTGGTACAGATGAACAATATTAAGCTCGCGTTAACGGAAGGGCGGCGGGCTTTGGGAAACGGCTTATGAGGAGTCAGGCATGAATGTGCTGGTCTTTGCTTCGCGGAAAGGCGGCTCGGGTAAGAGCACGCTCGCTGCACATCTCGCGAGCTATATTGCCAACCCATCTCGCAAGACGCTGCTGATCGACAACGATCCGCAGGGATCCCTTTCGCTCTGGCACAAGATCCGTAACCAGGAATTTCTCGGCCTGAAGCACAACGTCCGGAACCTGACCGAGGCGCTGAAGGAAGCGAAGCGCGAAGGTTACGACTGGGTTCTCATCGACACGCCGCCGAACAAGTCGCCCATCGTCGCCGAGGCCATCAAGCACGCCACGCTTGTCATCATCCCGGCACGTGCGAGCCTCTTCGACATCGCTGCCCTGCAGGACACGGTCCAGTTCGCCCGCGAGATGCGCAAGCCCTACGCGGCCGTCATCAATGCGGCTCCGCCCAAGCATGGCGACAAGGAAGATCCGGTGGTTGCCGATGCCCGCGGTGCTCTGAACGCGCTGCAGGTTCCGGTCTGGGCCGGACAGATCACCCATCGGCCCGAACTCACCCTGTCGCTCGCCACGGGCGAGGGCGCGAAGGAGTACAAGCCGAACTCGCAAGGCGCCGAGGAGATCGGCCGTCTCTGGACGGCTCTGGAGCGTTCGCTCAACGCGATCCACAACACCTACAAGAAGGCCGGAGGCTCTTCGCGCGCTGCGTGAGGGGACCGGCAGCCACATCCTCAAAGGGCGGCTTGAGGCCGCCCTTTCTGTTTCTGCATCCTCGTGTGTCATAGCGGGCCTGCCGCGGCCATCGTTTGCTTTCGGCCGACATTTGGGACAGCGCGTATGAAACACACCATTCCCGTTCCGGCGGAGCCGAACCCGAAGGACCAGGCCGGAGGCGCCGGGGCGACGGACCTAAGCCACTCCGTTCGAATTCCTCTGCTTTGGACCCTTGAGATTATGGCTCTCCCCCCTTGCGCAGGGGGACGACGTGGATGCGTGTCGGGGACAGCGATTGATAGACTGGATTCGAAGATAAAAGCGAAAATGCCCGGCATGAAGCCGGGCATGCCAGAAGCCGATGGCAGCAGGAATTAAGCCGCATCCAGCGCCTGGTCGAGATCCTCGATGAGATCTTCCGCGTCCTCGAGACCAATGGACAGGCGCACCACCTCGGGACCGGCGCCGGCCTGGGTTTTCTGCTCATCCGTCAGCTGGCGGTGCGTGGTCGAGGCCGGGTGGATCACCAGCGAGCGGGTGTCGCCGATATTGGCCAAGTGCGAGAACAGCTTGAGGTTCGACACGAGCTTCACGCCCGCTTCGTAGCCGCCCTTGAGGCCGAAGGTGAACACCGCGCCGGCGCCCTTCGGGCAATATTGCTTGGCAAGGTTGTGATAGCGGTCGTTGCGCAGGCCCGGATAGCTGACCCAGGATACCTTGCTGTGGCTCGCAAGATGCTCCGCAACGGCCAATGCATTGTCCGAATGGCGCTGCATGCGCAGCGGCAGGGTCTCGATGCCGTTGAGGATCAGGAAAGCGTTGAACGGCGAGAGCGCAGGCCCGAGATCGCGCAGGCCGAGAACGCGCGCGGCAATGGCGAAGCCGAAATTGCCGAAGGTCTCACCCAGCACCATACCGCCATATTCCGGGCGCGGCTTCGACAGCATCGGGTAACGGTCATCGCCCGCAAAGTTGAAGGAGCCGCCATCCACGATCAGGCCGCCGACCGAGTTGCCGTGACCACCGAGGAACTTGGTGGCCGAATGCACGATAATATCGGCGCCGTGCTCGAACGGGCGGATCAGGTAAGGCGAGGCCATCGTGTTGTCGACGATGAACGGAATGCGGTGCTTCTTGGCGATGGCCGCGATGGCCTGAAGATCGACGATCACGCCGCCCGGATTGGCGATGGACTCGACGAAGATCGCCTTTGTCTTCGGGGTGATGGCGGCCTCGAAGGAGGAGGGGTCGTCGGAATCGGCCCATACCACGTTCCAGCCGAAATTCTTGTAGGAGTGGTTGAACTGGTTGATCGAGCCGCCATAGAGCTTCTTCGCTGCGATGAACTCGTCGCCGGGCTGCAGCAGGGTGTGGAAGGTCAGGAATTCCGCCGCATGGCCCGAGGCCACGGCCAGCGCCGCCGTGCCGCCTTCGAGCGCCGCGACGCGCTCTTCGAGGACCGAGCAGGTCGGGTTGCCGATGCGGGAATAGATGTTGCCGAAGGCCTGCAGTCCGAACAGGGAGGCCGCGTGATCCACGTCGTCGAAGACGAAGGAGGTGGTCTGATAGATCGGCGTTGCGCGGGCGCCGGTCGCGGCGTCGGGGGCTGCCCCCGCGTGAATCGCAAGCGTGTTGAAGCCTGGCAGACGATCAGACATTGGGAGCCCTTTTCCTCATGGGGACGATGTTCTGTTCTCTTTAAAGAACGAAACGTTCGTCAGGTCAAGGAGGCGATAAGGTTTCCCGTTTTACGACTTATGGGCGATTAAGACCGAGCTTCTGAAAGCCTTTTCCGGCGAGTACCGGTTTTTTCGAGCTCAGAATCCGTGAGTTCACACCCTGCCAGGAAATCTCACCCGAGAGACGGCCGAATTCGATCTTGGGGCAGCGGTCCATCACCACCTTCAGGCCCTTGGCCTCAGCCTTGGCGGCGGCTTCGTCGTTGCGGACGGAGAGCTGCATCCAGAGCACCTTCGGCAGAGGATCGAGCGCCAGCGCTTCGTCCGTGATCGGGCCGGCAGCCTCCGAGTTGCGGAAGATCTCCACCATGTCGATAGGACCGGGAATTTCGGCCAGCGAACCGTAAACCTTCTTGCCGAGCAGCTCGCCGCCTGCCAGCCCCGGATTGACCGGAATGACGTCGTAGCCGCGCTCCAGCAGGTACTTGGTGACGATCCAGCTCGGGCGGGCGGGATTCGCGGAGGCGCCCACCAGCGCGATCGTCTTCACGCTGTTGAGAATGCCGCGGATGTAATCGTTCGGGTAATTGCTGTGATCCATGGCGAGAACGTATGGGATAGGGCAGGGCAGTTCAATGAGCATTTCACGCATGACATCCCGTTCGGCATCCCATCACCCGATCATGACAACGGAAGAACTGTCCGCATTTCTGGATCGGGAGTTTCCTCAGCTCCACTTCGGAGGGCAGACTTATTTCGTGGAGGAGGTCGGTCCGCTCTCGGCGCGCATGCGGATGGATTATCACGAGCGTCACCTGCGCCCGGGCGGCACCATCTCGGGGCCATCCATGATGGCTCTCGCCGATCTCGCGCTTTATGCCGCGATCCTCGCCCATATCGGTCCGGTGGCGCTCGCCGTCACCACGAGCCTCAACTTCAACTTCCTGCGAAAGCCCGAGCCCCGTGACATGATTGCGGATTGCCGGCTTCTGAAGCTCGGTAAGCGGCTCGCCGTCGGGGAGGTCTCGATCTTCTCCGAAGGCAGCACCGAGGTGGTCTGCCATGCGACAGGAACCTATTCCATCCCAGATCGCCGATGAGGGTGCGTGCCAAGAATCCTGCCGATCAAGCCTGGATTGAGCAAGCTCTCGCGGAGCGCTGGGGCAGTCCGCAGATCGTCGTGCACGGTCGGATCTTTGATGCCAGCGAGCTTCCTGCGTTGATTGCGGGGCAGGGTGAGGGGCTTGCAACCTTCGCATTGGACGAGGATGGACATTCCGCAGAGATCATCACGCTCGATGCCTTCAGGCCCCGATGTGGAGTTGGTACGGCTCTTGTCAAAGCCCTGGTCCAGATACTGCGAGAGCACGGCGTCATGACCCTGCGGGTCACGACGACCAACGACAATCTCGATGCGCTGCGCTTCTATCAGCGGCGGGGATTTTCTTTGAGCGCCGTTCGTCCGGGAGCCGTGGACGAAGCTCGCAAGATCAAGCCATCGATCCCGTTCATCGGAGATAACGGGATTCCTCTGAGAGACGAGATCGAGCTTGTGCGGGTCATCGGCCGTTCTTAATACTATGAGCCCGTCTTCTGCTGCTGAGCAGCTCCTAATGCGCCATCAATCTCCCGGGCGCGAATAGCCGCCGGACGAGATCCGATCCGCTGCCAATAGGCCTCGAAGGCGGGGCGCTTTTCGAGGGTGCCGAACATCATGCCCCAGCCGATCTGCGATCCGACATAGACATCCGCCGCGCTGAAGCGGTCGCCTGCGATGTAATCGGATTGCGTTACGGCGTATTCCAGGGCATTCATCACGTCTTCCACACTGCCGTAGCCGATCATGGCGCGCCGCTCGTCCGGCACCTCGAATCCCAGGGCCGTGTTGCTGAGGGATGCTTCGACAGGGCCAGCTGCGAAGAACATCCAGCGGTAGTAGGGCCCCCGGCGAGGGTCGCCCTGCGGGGGCGCAAGGCCTGCCTCGGGGAAGGCATCGGCCAGATAGGCGCAGATGGCGGCTGCTTCCGTGACGACGGTGCCCTTGTGGATGATCGTCGGCACCTTCCCCATCGGGTTGAAGGCTTTGTAGTCCGGGCTCTTCATGGGAGGGCCGAACTCCAGGATCTCGGTCTTGTAAGGCTGGCCGACTTCTTCCAGCATCCAGCGGACAATGCGTCCACGCGACATGGGATTGGTATAGAAGATGAGGTCGTCGGCCATCGTTGGTTCCTCTTGAGGGAGAGTGGGCGAGAGCACGACGATAGCCTTGGCCGATCCGAACGGCAAACGATGTGTGGTATCAAATAACCACATTTGCGGTATTTAAATACCTAATCAAGATAAGACATTGAACTTATTGCGTTTTTAGATATATCCAGGAAGTGCAAAACCCGTTGACTTATAGTTCCGGAGCCACTAAACACCCTCTCACTGCCGCCGCATCTCGCGGCGGTTTGTCGTTTTCAGAACCTGAGCCCAAGGGCTCTCAACGGGAACCAGCGCAATGAAGACTACGACTTCGCTGAAGCCCGCCGAGGTCGAGAAGAAGTGGGTTGTGATCGACGCGAAGGGCCTCGTTGTGGGCCGCCTTGCTTCGATCGTTGCCATGCGTTTGCGTGGCAAGCACAAGGCGAACTACACGCCCCACGTCGACTGCGGCGACAATGTTATCGTCATCAACGCCGACAAGGTGGTGTTCACCGGCCGCAAGCGCGAGCAGAAGGTGTACTATCACCACACCGGTTATCCGGGCGGTATCAAGGAGCGCACCGCGCGCTTCATTCTCGAAGGCCGCTTCCCTGAGCGCGTCGTCGAAAAGGCTGTGGAGCGCATGCTCCCCCGCGGCCCGCTTTTCCGTCAGATCATGGGCAACCTGCGCGTCTACGCTGGCGCTGAGCATCCGCATACCGCTCAGCAGCCGGAGGTTCTCGACGTGGCTGCCCTCAATGCCAAGAACGTGAGGGCCTAATCCATGGCGACCCTTCAGTCTCTCGCCGATCTCGGCCAGAACGCACAGAACGCCGCTCCGGAAGCTCCGAAGCACGTCCAGAAGCTCGATTCCCTCGGTCGCGCTTACGCCACCGGCAAGCGTAAGGACGCTGTTGCCCGCGTGTGGATCAAGCCCGGCTCCGGCAAGATCACGATCAACGACCGCGCTGTCGAGGTTTACTTCGCCCGTCCGGTTCTCCGCCTGATCCTGTCGCAGCCGTTGCAGGTCGCTCAGCGCGAGGGCCAGTACGACATCGTCGTGAACGTCAACGGCGGCGGCCTCTCCGGCCAGGCCGGTGCGGTCCGTCACGGCCTCGCCAAGGCGTTGACCTACTACGAGCCGGAGCTTCGCGGCCCGCTCAAGAAGGAAGGCTTCCTGACCCGCGACCCGCGCGTCGTCGAGCGCAAGAAGTACGGCAAGAAGAAAGCCCGCCGCAGCTTCCAGTTCTCGAAGCGCTAACCGCTTTCAGGCTATCGGTTTTGAAAGGGCGGCTGTCGGGCCGCCCTTTTTGTTTGTCGTCACAGCCATGATTGTTGACATAGCAGGCCAGCAACTTCATACAAATCCTATGAGCCAAAGCCTTTTCATCATCCGACGCCGAATGATCGCCGCCCCGGCGCGCGTGCGATGACGGCTGTCTGAATGGCCTGACCCGCAAGCCGCGCCGATGCGCGGCTTTTTTGTTTCTCCACAACCTTATCGGCGTTATTGGCTAAAGCCTGATCGGCGGCCACAGGTAGATCGACCATGACAACCATGACCCAGAATGCAGCGGACCTCTCGCAGGGCACCAAGACCGTCTTCATCGACGGGGAGGCGGGCACGACCGGGCTCGGTATCCGGGAACGCCTGAAGGATGTGAAGAATGTCGCCATCCGGAGCATCGATCCGGCCCGGCGCAAGGATCCCGAAGCCAAGCGCGAGATCCTGGCCGATGTGGATCTCGTGGTTCTCTGCCTTCATGACGATGCCGCGCGGGAGACGGTGTCCCTCGTCGATAGCCTGAGCGGGCGCAAGCCGAAGATCCTCGACGCCAGCACGGCGCATCGCGTCGCGCCCGGCTGGGTCTACGGTTTCGCGGAGCTGACTTCCGAGCAGAGAGAGAGGGTGGCCACGGCGGATCGTGTGGCCAATCCGGGCTGCTATCCCACGGGCGCCATCGCGCTGCTGCGGCCGCTGGTCGACGCGGGACTAATCCCGGCCGATCATCCGATCAGCGTGAATGCGGTGAGCGGTTACAGCGGCGGCGGACGCACGATGATCGAGGCCTACGAGGCCGGCACGGCTCCCGCCTTCGAACTCTACGGCCTCGGCTTCGAGCACAAGCATGTGCCTGAACTCCAGAAATATACGGGTCTGTCCCGCCGCCCGATCTTCATTCCCTCCGTCGGCAACTTCCGCCAAGGCATGCTGGTGAGCGTACCGCTTCACCTCGACATGCTGCCGGGCAAGCCGAAGGCGATCGAGCTGGAGAAGGCCCTCATGGACCGCTATCAGGGCAGCGGCCTCGTGAGCGTCGTGCCGACGATCTCCGGTGACAGGAAGGTCGAACGGATCGAACCGGAGGCGCTCAACGACACGGATCGCCTGGAACTCTTCGTCTTCCAGCACGACAGCTACAATCATGCCGTGCTGGTGGCGCGCCTCGACAATCTCGGCAAGGGGGCCTCGGGCGCCGCCGTGCAGAACATCCAGCTGATGCTGGGACTGGCGTAGTGGAGAGGGTTTGTGGCGTGGCCAGGCTCGTCCCGGCCATCCACGTCTTGGAGAAAATCGTGCTTCAAAGACCTGAATGCTCGCACCACGTGCGGGCACGGGGGAGCATGATCTTCTCTTTTCGCTTCTAGTGTCCCTGCCGGCCCTTGCTGGTGTCCGGCGGATTGTCCTCGAAGGCGACGAAGCGCTGGCGCTGCTCGCCCAGACCTTCGATGCCGAGGCTCACCACGTCGCCGGCCTTCAGGTAGCGCGGCGGCTTCATGCCCATGCCGACGCCGGGAGGCGTACCTGTGGTGATCACGTCGCCGGGTTCCAGGATCATGAAGTGCGAGACGTAGGATACGATCTGGGCCACGTTGAAGATCATGGTTTTGGTGGAGCCCGTCTGCATGCGCTCGCCGTTGACGTCGAGCCACATGGAAAGGTTCTGCGGATCGGGGATCTCGTCCTTGGTGACGAGCCAGGGACCGAGCGGGCCGAAGGTCGGGCAGCCCTTGCCCTTGGTCCAGGTGCCCCCGCGCTCGAGCTGGAATTCACGCTCCGAGACGTCGTTGCAGACGCAATAGCCAGCAACGAACTCGAGAGCCTCGTTGGCGGCCACGTATGAGGCACGCTCGCCAATCACGATGGCAAGCTCCACCTCCCAATCCGTCTTCTGGGACTTGCGGGGGATGATCACGTCATCATTCGGGCCGACGATGCAGGAAGGGGCCTTGTTGAAGATAATCGGCTCTGCCGGAATGGGCGCTCCCGTCTCCGCAGCATGGTCCGCGTAGTTCAGGCCGATCGCGATGAAGTTGCGCACTTGGCCGACGCAGGCGCCGAGCCGCTGGCCGGAAGGGGCGAGGGGGAGGGTACCGGGATCGACGCTGCGGATTCTGGACAGGCTCTCCGGGGACAGGGTTGCGCCCGTAATATCCGGAACCAGTCCGGACAAGTCGCGGATCTGTCCCTGGGCGTCGACGATTCCCGGCTTCTCGCGTCCCAATTCCCCAAATCTCACCAGCTTCATCAAGCACTCCTCTCGTAACGGCACTCTGCTATTTGGCGCGTGTGCACCTGCCTACAATGCATGGTCTCGGCGCAAATATGTTGCCCTTTTGCCACGAGGCCTGAGAAAGCGCGTCATATCCCCATTCCAGCAGGATACAGTGCAATCGCAGTCCATGCCTCTCAATACATTCGTTTACATATGAACTATACGTACTGAAATGTAATGGGCGAAGTTGATCTTCCCGTTGGGCGGGATCGGGGCAGCAAATCGGCGAAGTATTCGCTATTGATGAAGAGCTCCCAGAGGCTTCAGAAGGAGATTGCGGCAAAAATGAAGCATTGGCACAGTGTCGCCAATGCGGGATTCTCCGCAACAAATCGATAAAAAGGGCAGGAAGCTTCCATGAGCCGTCTCCATCGTTCTTTGTCCCTCGCTGCCGTCTCCTTCGCAGCTCTCATAGCCGCCCAGGGCGGCGCTCAGGCCGGAGCCTTCGGTCTGCGGGAGCAGAGCACTACAGCGCAGGGCTATTCCTTCGCAGGAGCCGCTTCCGGCTCGGGTTATCTCTCCTCGATGTTCTGGAACCCCGCCGTCATCACGATGGCGCCGGGCTGGCAGAGCGAGTGGCACGCATCCCTGATCATCCCGCGGGTCGACATCAACCCCACGCCGGGAATTCCGACCTTCGGACTCGGGGGATCCGGCGACATCGGCCAGGATGCGATCATCCCGACGAGCTACAACTCGTACCAAGTCAACGACATGTTCTGGGTGGGCCTGTCGACCTCCGCTCCCTATGGTCTGGTCACCGACCCCCGGGACACCTGGGCTGGTCAGGGATATTCGCGTTCTTCCAAGATCTTTTCTTTGAACGTCAATCCGGTTCTGGGCATCAAGATCAACGATTGGCTGTCGGTCGCGGCCGGCCCGTCCCTCCAGTACTTCGACATTCGTCTCAAGAGAGCGGCTTTCGCGTTGCCGGGTGCGCCGAGTGTTGTCCTGGATGGCGACGATATCGGCTTCGGCTTCACGGCCGGCGTGACACTCACGCCCTTCGCCGGCACGACCATCGGCGTCGGCTACCGGTCGCAGATCGAACATAACCTCGAAGGAACAGTCGCTATTCCGCTCCCCGTGGCGAGCAGGATTCCGATCTCGGCCGATCTGACCACTCCAGACCAGCTCACCATCGGCGTTTCGCAGGCGATCACACCGGCCCTTACGATTCACGCCGGTTTCGAGTGGACAAACTGGAGCGTTCTTGAGACGCCTCTCGTCGTGGGTCCTGGCGGTATTATCGTCACCGATCTTCCCCTCAACTACAACGATGGCTACTTCTACTCCCTCGGCTTCGACTACAAGCTGAACAACCAGTGGACGGTGCGGGCTGGTCTGGCTTACGAAGAATCGCCCATCGACACGGATATCCGTTCCACCCGGCTGCCTGACAACGACCGCATCTGGGCCTCGATCGGAGCCAGCTATCAGTGGAACGACAAGCTGTCGGTCGACTTCGCCTATACGCACATCTTCTCGAAGGAGACGGAGGTTCGCATCACTCCGACGCACCAGGACTACGACGTCCTTGCGGGGGGGCCGTTCCTCGCGGATGTGGATGCCAGCACCGACATCGTGTCCGTCGCCGTGCGCTATCGCTGGGACGACCCGAAGGTCGCGATTCCGGCCGCTCCGATCGTTCGCAAGTACTGAGAACCGAGAAATTCCCAACACAGAGGCCGGCGGTGACGCCGGCCTTTTCTTTTCGTTCGGTGGATTTTGCCGCGCTCTCCCACGTGAAGGGGTGTTGTCACGCCTTCATCAGGACGTAGGTGCCCGGCGCATCGCAGAGGGGTTCGAGCTTGCCGCCCCCCGGTTCCCGCGCCGGCACTTTCTTGGGCGCCTGCTTCTCGATCCATGAGAACCAATAGGGCCACCAGGAACCTGTGGTTTCCGTGGCCTTGGCCATCCAATCCTCCAGTTCTCCTTCCGCAGGACCGCCGGTCCAGTACTGGTATTTCGGCTTGTTCGGCGAGTTCACCACGCCCGCAATGTGGCCCGATCCGGCAAGCACGAAATCGACTGGGCCGCCGAACATCTGCGAGCCCACGAAAACGGAGCGGGCGGGGGCAATGTGGTCTTCCTTCGTAGCCAAATTGAAGATCGGCGCTTTGATCTTCTTCAAGTCGAGCCTCACGCCGGCGATTTCCATCTCCCCTTTGGCGAGCTTGTTCTCAAGATAGCAGTTGCGGAGGTAGAAGGCGTGGTTCGCCGCAGGCATGCGCGTGGAATCGGAATTCCAGTAGAGCAGATCGAACGCGGTCGGCGCCTTGCCTTTCATGTAGACGTTGACCACGTTCGACCAGATGAGGTCCGTGGGGCGCAGCATGTTGAAGGCGTTGGCCATGCGCGACCCGTCGAGATAGCCGCGCTTCTTCATCTCGTCTTCGACGGTGCGGATCTGCTCCTCGTCGGCGAAAACCTTCAGGTCGCCCGCATGGGTGAAATCCACCTGCGCGGTGAAGAAGGTGGCGCTGTCGATGCGTTTGTCGCGCTTGGCCGCCATGTAGGCCATGGCGACGGCGAGCAGCGTGC
This sequence comes from Microvirga sp., assembly GCA_035645515.1. Classification (GTDB taxonomy): domain Bacteria; phylum Pseudomonadota; class Alphaproteobacteria; order Rhizobiales; family Beijerinckiaceae; genus Microvirga. The sequence goes on along the minus strand of DASQML010000016.1, from coordinate 61,642 downwards.
CGCCGACGCAATAGCCGATAGCCGTCACCTTCTTCTCGCCCGTCGCTTGTTCGATAGCGTCGAGCGCCGCGAAAATGCCCTCGCGCATGTAGTGCTCGAAGCCTTTCTCCGCATGCTGAGCTTCCGGATTGACCCAGGAGATGCAGAACACCGTGAGCCCCTGCGCCACGGCCCAGCGGATGAAGCTCTTATCGGCATTGAGATCGAGGATGTAGTACTTGTTGATCCAGGGCGGCACGATCAGGAGCGGGCGCTTGAGCACCTGCTCGGTGGTCGGTGCATACTGGATCAATTCGATCAGGTCATTGCGGAAGATCACCTTACCTGGTGTCGTCGCGATGTTCACGCCGATCTTGAAGTTACCGGGGTCGGTCTGGCGGATCTTGAGTTCGCCCCGACCGGCCTGAATGTCCTCCGCCAGCATCGCCATGCCACGGGCGAGGTTGGCCCCGTTTTCCTTCAGCGTTTCGCGAATGAGTTCGGGATTGGTCAGCAGGAAGTTCGAGGGCGAGAGGGCACTGGCGATCTGCTTGAGATAGAACTGGGCCTTGTGCCGCGTCCGCTCGTCGAGGCCCTCCGCCTCCTCCACCATGTCCTCCGCCCAGCGGGAGGAAATGAGATAGGCCTGCTTCAGAAAGTCGAAGACGGGGTTCTCGGACCATTCGGGGTCCTTGAAGCGGGTGTCTTTGGGCTCCGGCTCCGCAACCGGTTCAGCAGGTTCGCCCTGAGCCTTCTTCAGGGTCGAAGCCCAGAGATCGAGAAACTGCGAACCCAGGCGGGTCTGCGCCTCCAGCGACTTCTGTGGATCGCTCATCCAGGCTTCCGCAACACGACCGAGCGTCCTGATCGCTTCCGAAGCATCGGTCGGGACGTCCGGAGCGGCCGCACTTTCCCCTAGAGGCTTCAGGTAGGCAGCAGTCGCCTTGGTCGCTCCCTCGAAGAAGCGAGCCATATTGCGGGAGAGCTCCTCGAAGTCCGGAGCTGAAGACTGCGTCTTCTGTTCACCGTATGGCTTGTCCATAAGGCGATCTCCCTCTATTCGCGTCATTGCCCATGGTGCGCATTTCAAGCATCTTAACGTTCGATCCCGATCTGTGCAGTTATATCTTTAGGTTAGCGACAATGCGTATCCAGATTCCTACGTCGTCCCGCGCTTCGGCCATTCTGGCGGCAGTGCTGGTTGCTGCTAACGTTGCGGCCTGCACTAGCGGTTCCAATCCGGTTCGCGATATCGCAGTTTCCGTGGGCGCGGGCCCTCGGGTTGCGCCGACGCCGGACTTCGTGGCCCGGTCGCGTCCGCAGAACCTTGACTACATGCCCATCGGAACGGCGGAAGAGGGCCGCACGACACCAGCGCGGACTCCTGCCGAGATCAAGGCGGCAGAATCCGAGCTCGACGCCCTGCGCTCTCGCAACGAGGCAGCCGGTGCGGCGGCGGCTAAGCTGGCAGGAACGCCACCGCCCGAGCCGATCAAGCTGCCGGTCAACACGCCGCAGAGGCCCGCCCAGAAGACGAATTCCAATACCAATCGCTAGATTTTATACCGGATTGATCCGATTCCGCTCGAGGACAGAGCCATGTCTAACTTTTACCGCATCAAGCGCCTTCCGCCTTATGTCTTCGAGCAGGTCAACCGCATCAAGGCAGCCGCCCGTGCCAACGGAGCGGACATCATCGACCTTGGCATGGGCAACCCGGACCTCCCGGCTCCACAGCACGTGATCGACAAGCTGGTGGAGACGGTCGGCAAGCCGCGTACGGACCGCTACTCGGCCTCCAAGGGCATCTCGGGCCTGCGTCGGGCCCAGGCCGGCTATTACGAGCGCCGCTTCGGCGTGAAGCTCAATCCCGATACCCAGGTGGTGGCGACCCTTGGCTCCAAGGAGGGCTTCGCCAACATGGCCCAGGCCATCACGGAGCCCGGCGACGTGATCCTGGTGCCGAATCCGAGCTACCCGATCCACGCCTTCGGCTTCCTCATGGCAGGCGGCGTGATCCGTTCGGTGCCGGCCGAGCCGACCCCGGACTTCTTCGTGGCTGCCGAACGCGCCGTGATGCACTCGATCCCCAAGCCCGTGGCTCTGGTGGTCTGCTATCCGTCGAATCCCACGGCCTATGTGGCCTCCCTCGACTTCTACCGGGACCTCGTCGCCTTCGCGAAGAAGCATGAGCTGATCCTCTTGTCAGATCTCGCCTATTCGGAAGTGTATTTCGACGAGAGCAATCCGCCGCCCTCAGTCCTCCAGGTGCCCGGCGCCATCGACGTGGCCGTGGAGTTCACCTCCATGTCGAAGACCTTTTCGATGGCCGGCTGGCGTATCGGCTTCGCGGTCGGCAACGAGCGCCTGCTCGCGGCGCTCGCCCGTGTGAAATCCTATCTCGATTACGGCGCCTTCACGCCGGTCCAGGTGGCCGCGACCGCCGCCCTGAACGGCCCCGACGACTGCATCCGAGAGATGCGGGCGACCTACAAGAAGCGCCGCGACGTGCTGGTCGATGCCTTCGAGAAGGCCGGCTGGCCCGTTCCAGCCCCCAGCGCCTCCATGTTCGCGTGGGTTCAGATCCCGGAAAAATTCCGGGCCATGGGCAGCCTGGAATTCTCCAAGCTCCTCGTCGAGAAGGCTGACGTTGCGGTAGCCCCCGGCATCGGCTTCGGCGAGCATGGCGACGACTATGTGCGCATCGCCCTTGTGGAGAACGAGCAGCGCATCCGCCAAGCGGCCCGCAACATCCGCAAATTCTTCGATAATGCGGACCAAACTCTCCACAACGTGGTGCCGATGGCGCGCCGGGGCTGAGCGCTCCTGGTCGGAGCTCGTCCCTGTGAAAGCCTCGATTCCCATGTCCGCATGGACATGGGAGCTTGGCGGTCGTAAAGAGCAACACGGTACTACAGGGAGCTTTGGTCAGTGACACGTCCCCTCAAAGTGGGCATTGCCGGCCTCGGCACGGTCGGCGCGTCGGTCATCCGGATTCTTGAACGCCGGAATGAAACCGTCACTCAGAGAGGCCGCAGGCCCGTCGAGGTCGTGGCCGTGTCGGCCCGGGATCGGGCGAAGGATCGCGGCATCGACGTCTCCCGCCTTGCCTGGTTCGACGATCCCGTGGAGCTTGCCCGCTCGGAGGATGTGGATTGTGTCGTCGAGCTGGTCGGAGGCGCCGACGGCGCCGCGCTGGAGGTGGTGCAGACGGCCTTGTCTCAAGGCAAGCATGTGGTCACCGCCAACAAGGCTCTGCTGGCGAAGCACGGCCTCGCGCTGGCGAAGCTCGCCGAAGCGAAGGGCGTCTCGATCGCCTTCGAGGCTTCCGTCGCCGGAGGCATTCCGATCATCAAGACCTTGCGCGAGGCTCTGCCCGGCAATCGGGTGTCGCGCCTCTACGGCATTCTCAACGGTACCTGCAACTACATCCTCTCTCGGATGGAAATGGAGGGGCTGACCTTCCACGAATGCCTGAAGGACGCACAGCGCCTCGGCTATGCGGAGGCCGATCCTACCTTCGACGTGGAAGGCTTCGACACCGCCCATAAGCTCGCGATTCTGACGAGCCTTGCCTTCGGCACCGAAATCGATGCCGATGCGATCTACGTGGAAGGCATTTCTTCCATTACGCCCCTCGACCTTGCCATGGCGAAGGAGCTGGGCTTCCGCATCAAGCTGCTCGGCGTCGCCGAGCGGACGGAGACAGGGATCGAGCAGCGGGTTCACCCCACCATGGTGCCCCGCACCTCGTCCATTGCCCAGGTCATGGGTGTCACGAACGCCGTCACCCTCGACGCCGACGCCGTGCGCGAACTGACGCTCATCGGCCCCGGGGCAGGAGGCGATGCCACCGCCTCCGCCGTGGTGGCCGATATCGCGGATCTCGCCGCAGGCGTGGTCCAGCCGCTCTTCGGAAAGCCGGTCGGACAGCTGGAGAAGGCGCCCCGCGCGCCGATGCAGCGCCACGAGGGCGGTTATTACATCCGCCTGACGGTCCATGATCGTCCCGGCGTGGCCGCCGGGGTCGCCACCCGCATGGCCGAAGAGGATATTTCCCTGGAGAGTATCCTGCAGAAACGCTCCGAAATTGCGGCGACGCAGGATCCCCATGGGCGCTCCGGCGCGCCGGTCTCCCTCGTTCTCATCACCTATGCGGCGACGGAAGCCTCCATCCGTTCGGCCGTGGAGAAGATTTCAGGGGATGGTCTTATCGCCGAGCCGCCCCAAGTCATCCGCATCGAGCGAGATTAATCACCGGACGGGCACAAGTCCGCCGGTACCTTCAAGAGGGAGACGATCCATCCATGTCGCAAGGCATTACCGTCCAACCGGGCCAAATCATCGAGCGCATCCTGACCATGGAGCTCGTCCGCGTTACCGAGCGCGCGGCGGTGGCTTCTGCTCGCCTGCGCGGACGCGGCAACGAAAAGGCGGCCGACCAGGCCGCGGTGGACGCCATGCGCCGTGAGCTCAACAAGCTTCCCATCGACGGCACGGTCGTGATCGGCGAGGGCGAGCGCGACGAGGCTCCGATGCTGTTCATCGGCGAGAAGGTCGGCAACAGGCAAGGCCCGAAGGTGGACATCGCCGTCGACCCGCTCGAAGGAACGACTCTCTGCGCCAAGGACATGCCTGGCTCCATCGCCGTGATGGCCATGGCGGAAGCCGGCACGCTGCTGGCTGCTCCCGACGTGTACATGCACAAGATCGCCATCGGCCCCGGTTACCCTGCCGGCGTCGTCGATCTCGACGCCTCGCCGGAGGAGAACATTCATGCTCTCGCCAAGGCGAAGGGCGTGAAGCCGAACGAGATCAACTGCCTCGTCCTCGATCGTCCGCGCCATGCGGAGCTGATCGCCGCGATCCGGAAGACGGGAGCCGGCGTGCGCCTGATCACGGACGGCGACGTGGCCGGCGTGATCTTTACGACGAAGCCCGCCGACACGGGCATCGACATGTATCTTGGCATCGGCGCGGCTCCCGAGGGCGTGCTGGCGGCAGGCGCCTTGCGCTGCATCGGCGGCCAGATGCAGGGGCGCCTCATCCTCGACACCGAGGAGAAGCGCTCCCGCGCCTTGCAGATGGGCGTGACCGACCCCAACAAGAAGTACGACGTGACGGACCTCGCCCGCGGCGACGTGATCGTGGCCGCCACGGGGGTGACCGATGGCGGGCTCTTGAAGGGCGTCCATTTCGGCAAGGACGTGATCACCACCGAGACGGTGGTCTATCGCTCCGCCACCGGCACCGTCCGCCGCATCTACGGCGAGCACCGCGAGTTGTCGAAGTTCCACCTGGATTAGGCTAAGCCTTTACAGGCGCGCTTTTATTCTTCTTCATGGCCGGGCTTGTCCCGGCCATCCTCGTTCAGGAGCGGCAATTCATGGCCTGGAACGCCGCAGCAGGTGCGGCCATGTTGGAGAAGAGTTGAGGACATCGCATGATCGACATTCGCCCCTTCACCCCTGAGGACCGGCAGGCGTGGGAGCCGCTCTGGCAGGGCTACCTGACATTCTACAAATCCTCCTTGCCGCATGAGGTCACAGAGACCACATGGCGGCGGCTCAACGACCCGGCCGAGCCTATGCACGGGCTCGCCGCCGTTCTCGACGGCAAGATTGTCGGGATCGTGCATTATCTCTATCACCGCTCTACCTGGACGGTCGGCGATTATTGCTACCTGCAGGATCTCTTCACCGCTCAGGAGGCGCGCGGGCGCGGCGTCGGGCGGGCGCTGATCGAAGCCGTTTACGAACAGGCGCAGGCTCAAGGGGCAAGCCGGGTCTACTGGCTGACGCACGAGACCAACACGGACGCGCAGGCTCTTTACGACAGGGTGGCTGCGCGAAGCGGGTTCATTCAATATCGCAAGGTGTTTTGACCACATTTCGTGCTTAATACTGTTTCCGTGACCGAATCATCGCCCATCTCCTTGCCGAAACCCTTTCTGGGCGTCACCCAATCTGCCTTGGGGCGGCTTTGGGTCGAGCGCTGCAGCGCGGCCCAGAGTGCGATCGCGCTTGCCATCGCGCAGACCCATGGCGTGCCGGATATTCTGGCGCGGGTGCTTGCGGGGCGCGGCGTCGGCATTCATGAGACGGAGGGCTTTCTCAATCCCCGCCTGCGGGACCTGATGCCCGATCCTCATGAACTCACCGGTATGGAAGCGGCCGCGAACCGGCTGGCCGATGCGGTGATGAGGGCTGAGAAGGTAGCGATCTTCGGCGATTATGACGTGGACGGAGCCTGCAGCGCGGCTCTTCTGGCCGAATATCTGCGCGCCTGCGGCGTTACTTACGCCATTCATATTCCCGACCGGATCACGGAAGGCTACGGCCCGAATATCGATGCCATCCGCGGCCTGAAAGAGCAGGGGGCGGATATCCTCGTGACGGTCGATTGCGGAACCGCCAGCATCGAGCCGCTCGCCGAGGCGAAGCGTCTGGGCCTCGATCCTGTCGTCCTCGACCATCACCAAGCGCCGGAGCATTTGCCCGATGCGCTCGCCATCGTGAATCCAAACCGGCAGGACGATCTCTCCGGCCTTGGGCATCTCTGCGCGGCTGGCGTGGTGTTCCTCTTCCTTGTCGCTCTCAACAGGACCCTGCGGACACGCGGCTTCTTCCAGAATCGCCCCGAACCGGACCTGATGGGCAGCCTCGATCTCGTAGCGCTTGCCACCGTGGCCGATGTGGTGCCGCTCACCGGTCTCAACCGCGCCTTCGTGCGCCAGGGTCTCGCCATCATGCGGAGCCGCCGCCGAATCGGCTTGGCCGCACTCCTGGATACGGCAGGCTTGGCCGGAGCGCCCGAGGCCTGGCATCTCGGCTACCTCGTTGGTCCTCGCATCAATGCGGGTGGGCGCATCGGCGATGCGGCTTTAGGGTCCCGGCTCTTGCTGACGGAGGATCCCGTCCATGCGGGTCGGATCGCGGGCGAACTCGACCGGCTCAACCGGGAGCGCCAGGCTATCGAGGTCGTTGCGGTTCAGGAGGCTGAGGCCCAAGCCCTGCTGGCCCTGGAAAAGTCTCCAGACCAGCCGGTGCTCGTCACGTCATCCGCTGAATGGCATCCGGGCATTGTCGGGCTTGTCTCCGCCCGCACGAAGGAGCGGTTCCGCCGCCCGGCCTTTGCCTTCACCCTCAATCCGGACGGCACCGCGACCGGTTCCGGCCGCTCCGTCCCCGGCGTCGATCTGGGACAGGCGGTGCGTGCCGCTGTGGAGGCCGGAATTGCCATCAAGGGAGGCGGGCACACCATGGCAGCCGGTGTGACGATCATGGCCGCCGACATGGCTCGTTTCCTTGGCTTCATCACGGACAGGCTCAGCGAGCCGGTGAGCATCACTCGTCTGAACGACCAGTTTCCCATCGATGCCACGCTGACGGCCGCAGGAGCGCAGCCGGCGCTCGTGACAGCGCTCGAGCGGGCAGGGCCGTTCGGCTCGGGCCAGCCGGAGCCGGTCTTCGTGTTTCCGCAGCACCGTGTCGTGGAGGCGCGGGAAGTCGGCAGCGGCGGGCATATGCGGGTGAAGCTACGGGGTGGCGATGGGAGCTTTATTGGGGGAATCGCCTTTCGCGCGGCGGGTCAGCCCCTCGGTATTGCCCTCTCGCAAGCCATCGGCAGCCCGCTGCATATAGCGGGAACGCTTTCGATCGACCGCTGGGGTGGTCAAGAAAAAGCCGAGCTTCGCATCATGGATGCGGCAAGGCCTGAATAAGTCAAAACTGACGCTTGCGATGCGTCGCGAACCCGTCTATACGTCCGCCCACTTCGACGGCAACGCCTCGAACCAACACAGTGCGCCCTTCGTCTATCGGTTAGGACATCTGCCTTTCACGCAGGAAAGAGGGGTTCGACTCCCCTAGGGCGCGCCACTTTCTTTTCCGGAAAACAGGCTTCGGCAGAGTGTCTGAGGGCGAGTGCTTTCAGATCGGGTTGCCTTTGATCTTGGTCACCATCTCCCAGTTATCGCCGGCTGCAATCAGGCACGCTTTTCCGTCCGGCATCGTGATCACCATCGACCATGATCCCGTTTGCGAAGCGAAGACCTCGAGCACCTGTCCCGGCTGGGCAAGGCCCATTCCCACTGGATCTTCCTTGTACTGATCCGCGAGCAGCTTCACGAGCTGGTCGCGCGGCCCGCAGGAGGCTTGTGCGGCGGCATCGGACGAGGCGGCGAAAAGAAGGCTGCCGAGGGCGGACAGCAGGGCAACGGAGCGATAGATCATGGCTCTACCTAAGCGGTTTGCCCGCATGAACCCTTGGCGTGTTCATCAACGCACGAGGTTTCTAAAAGGCTCCGTGCCGCAAGCACGGCAAGTTGTGCTGCATAACTGGAGGAGGAGCGCAAGATTCGGGTGTCTAAACTGGTTTCGCTACGGCTACAATGAACTTGCCGAAGTCCAGGGCGTTTTCTCGCCAACTCTCTACCGTAGAGCGTTCAGCCATGCCTCGCTTTTTCTTCAATATCCGGGACGGTTACGATGTTGACGAGGATGATGAAGGCATCGAGCTCCCTGATCTGGACGCAGCCAAGGCCGAGGCCATCGCGACGGTCGAGGAGCTGCGGGACGAGCTTGCCGATGCGGGCAATATCGAACTCGAAATCGTCGACGAGACAGGCCGGCGCCTCCTGACGGTGCCATTCTTCCGCGGAGGACGCGGCGGTCGACGCCGCTGACGCTCTGCCTATGAAAAAGGCCCGGCACAGCCGGGCCCCTTGCGATCTCGAAACCTAAGCGGCTCAGCACTCAGTCGTCTTCTTCGTGGTCGTATCGCCGAACTCGTCGGTTTTCTGCTTGGTTTCCGTCGTGCAGCCGATGCCGGAACCGGTCGTAACGGTGGTCGACGAGGTGGTGCTCGGCTCCTGCTTCTGTTCAATGGTGGTCTTGCTGCCGAGAAGACCTTCCTCTTTCTTGATCGTCGTCGTGGTATCCTGCGCAAAGGCTGCCGTGCTCAGAACCGAGGCGGCAAGAACGAAAGCCAGCTTCTTCATCTGTTGAACTCCTCATGTAAGCCTTTGCAGTGTGAACGCCGGCCGTTTGCGGCGGTTCCTGCAAAGATCTCGCACGAGAGTTTCAGCTTGTGCGCAGATCCTTCCAGGCGGAGGCGAACGCGCGCGCATTGCGGCCGATCTCTTCAACGCTCATGCCAGGCGTGAAGAGGGCGGAACCCAAGCCGAAGCCATTGGCTCCCGCCTCCACATAGGGTTTCATATTGTCAGGCTTGATGCCGCCTACAGGCAGCACGATCGTGTCCTTCGGCAGCACGGCCCGCCATGCTTTCACGACGGCCGGAGGGATGGCCTCCGCCGGAAAGATCTTGATGGCGTCCGCTCCGGCCTTCAGGGCAGCAAAGGCCTCCGTCGGCGTGGCGACACCCGGCGCGCAGATCATGTGATGCTCCTTGGCGCGCCGGATCACGTCCCCATCGGCATGGGGCATCACGATGAGTTTGCCGCCCACATCCCGGATGCCGTCGACCTGCTGAGGGTCGAGGACCGTCCCTGCGCCCACGAGCACGTCGGCAGGCATGGTCTTCGCCAGGGTCTCGATGCTGCGGAAAGGCTCCGGCGAGTTCAGAGGAACTTCGATGATCCGGAAACCCGCTTCCACCAAGGCAAAGCCTACGGCTTCGGCGGCATCGGGCCGTAATCCGCGAAGGATCGCAACCAGGGGGAGGTCGGTGAGATAGCCGCGCAGCAAGACAGCACCTCTCGGAAAGATCGTGTCAGGTTCCGCAGCTTAACGCGGAAACCGCGGGAGTTTTCCAGCGACTTTTTCTCCCCGTGATGACTCATGCACAGATGCCGCCTGTTTCGTACCTCGTGTCGATTGCCGGAGCCCAGGTGCGGTGACGTCACTAACCCCCCCATGGCAAGCGCAAGGTTTCCGGCCTCGGGGAGCGGCCAGAGCGAGATTCCAGAAGGTGGGAAGAGGCGTGGCGTTGCGGAGCCTTGATGAATCACTGCGCTGCGACAAGAGCAGTTGCCTTAGTGAGATACCGTACTGCGCTGCCGATCGTATCGCATCCGCCGGAGCTGTGCTCGATAAACCAATCCTCCAGAGCGATGCCCATATAGAGCTCTTCGATCCCGGCGAAGAATTGCATGAGCTTCATGGAGTCGAAGCGCAGATCGCGGGTGAGGGACATTCTCATTTCAACGCGGGTTATGCTGCCCTCGCTGATCCAGGTGCACAGATCTGCAACCTGACGGGCGATATTCGCTTCTGAGATGGGAGTCATCTTCTGCCCCTATAGCGACTTTCGTTGGTCACAGGAGGAAGATACTTTGTAGTGGAAAGTTATGATATATGATTTATTGCAATGTTACGCTTGGTAAAATGCAATGTTGTGTCATGGAAGGATCCCCGTTCAGGTGCTTGCTTCAGGTGCTTGCTCATGGGTGACTATTTTCACATCGCAATCGCAGCCCCGCACAAACTCCTTCAACTTCGAGCCGTTCGGACATGGACTTACATCAAGCCCGTTCGTGGAGAGACCTAAGAGGGAGGCCGGCGGAGGCATTGCTGTGCCGCACGTGACACCTGCGTCCGTTCATCCGCAGTGATCGTCCCGCTCAGAACCTTCTGCCAAAGATCGCTTTGGCGCAGCGTGTCGACCGTGCACGAGCAGAGGGCATTGCAGGTTTGGGGCTGGGAATTTTGCAGGCAGGTCGCCATACATTCATTCATGAATGGCTGTGCCTCTGCGCGCGGATTGGGGCCCGTGATCTGCAGAATGCCAAAAAGAATCCCAAGCAGCACGAGCTGGTGGACGAGATAAATCGGCAGGCTTTTCCGGCCAGCCCAAGCCAGCGCTCGAGAGAGGTGATCCTTGGCGCGCCAGCGTGCGAGGAAAAGCGTCCCGACTTGCGAGAGCAGCCATTGTCCGAGCACGATCCCGATCAGGACGAGGCCGAACCATGGAAAGATCGGCACATAATCGTTGGTCATCGGGTCGGTTGCGCCGAGGCCCAGCCAGTCGAGCGCGGGAGCATCGAGAGCAGGGCTCCTGAGAAGCGCGGGGGCGACGAGACAGAAGAGGGCAGCAGCCAGTGTCAGCGCAGGGTGCATCCGTAGGAAGGGCAGCGCGAGAATGCTCGATACGGCAATGCAATGAAGAATGCCGAAGAAGATGTAGCTTTCGGGAAACGCGAAGAACGTGCCGATGGTAACGGCCAGGGCTGCGCCGCCGATCTTCACGAGACGCTTCAGGAACGACTGGCGACGGAAGCCCTGCGCATGAGCGAGGGCGAGGCCGACGCCTGCTAGAAGCAGGAATGAGCCGGCGATCCCGCGGGCAAACCAGCGCCATGCGGGCACCTGCAGGATGTTGGTTTCAATGAGCTTCAGGAAGCTCAGATCCCAGCTGAAATGATAGACGATCATGGCTGCGATGGCGCAGCCGCGAGCTACATCGATTGCGTCCCAGCGGTGGGATGCAATCGCTTCCGTGATGCTGGTCGCACCGTTGTCGGCCGGCTCCGGGGCAGCTCCGGAGCGGGAATGATCGTCGTTCACGTGCTGCGGTCCTGTGACTGAGGGTTCGTCCGATCTATATCAGTGACATGACCGAGAACCCCGCCGCGTCAATCGCCACATTGCAGGAAATGATTCAAGAGGCCCGGATCGTTGCGGGCTTCACGGGAGCTGGGATCTCGACGGAAAGCGGCGTGCCCGACTTCCGCTCCCCGAACAGTCCCTGGATGCGCAACAAGCCGATTCCCTTCGAGCAATTCGTGCAAAGCGCCGAAGCGCGTCGGGAGGCATGGCGGCGCAAGTTCGTGATGGACGATCTCTACCGGGAGGCAAAGCCCAGCCTCGGACATCTCGGGATTGCGTCCCTGGTCGCATCGGGTCGCATGCCGTCGGTGATCACGCAGAACATCGATGGCCTTCATCAGGCGTCGGGCCTTACCGAGGAGCAGGTGATCGAACTGCATGGCAACGGCACCTATGCCAAATGTCTCTCGTGCGGGCGGCGCCACGAACTCGATTGGGTGAGGAGCCATTTCGAGGCAAGCGGTGATCCGCCGGCATGCATTCACTGCGGCGGCATTCTGAAGTCTGCAACGATCTCTTTCGGGCAGGCCATGCCCGAGACGCCGATGCGCAAGGCCCAGAAGCTCATGACTGCCTGCGATCTCTGCCTGGTGATCGGCTCATCCCTCGTGGTTTATCCGGCGGCCGCCTTTCCGGTTTTCGCAAAGGAGAACGGCGCGCAGCTCGTGATCGTCAATCGTGAGCCGACTCCGCTGGACGAGATGGCCGATCTGGTGATCCATGCAGAAATCGGTCCCGTGCTGTCGGTATTTATCTCGTAATTTCAATGCTCTCGCCGGCTGCTGAAAATTTCATCGCATTTTAAGGGCTGTTTCCGGCTTCCCCTGATTCAGGACGATGTTATCCTCTTCTTAAGAATCTGCATTTTGATTCGAGTTCGGGTTTATTCATGACTGGCGATTTCGGCTCTAACTCCTTCAATCTTCGAGAGGAAAACCCCTCTTTCGATCAGGGTCGCCGGGAGGCCGCCCAGCCGATTGGGGAAGAGAATCCCGTTGAGCTCATTCAGGTGAGCGGCCGGATCAAATGGTTCGACGTCGCCAAGGGCTTCGGCTTCATCGTGCCTGACAATGGGATGCCGGACGTTCTCCTGCACGTGACGTGCCTTCGCCGGGATGGCTATCAGGCGGCCAACGAAGGCGCACGGATCGTAGTCGAGGCCGTGCAGCGTCCAAGGGGCCTGCAGGCCTTCCGTATTCTGTCTCTCGACGAATCGACCGCTCTGCACCCGTCGGAGCTTCCATTGCCGCGCACCCATGTTCAGGTGGTGCCGACGAGCGGCTTGGAGCCTGCGGTCGTGAAGTGGTTCAACCGCCTGCGCGGCTTCGGTTTTTTGACGCAGGGCGAGGGCAAGCCGGATATTTTCGTTCATATGGAAACCCTGCGTCGCTACGGCATTGCCGAGCTGAAGCCGGGAGAGCGCGTCTTCGTGCGCTTCGGCGACGGCTCGAAAGGGCTGATGGCGGCCGAGGTGCGCCTCGCCGACATGGCTCTGCCGCATTCCCACTGACAGGTTTGGTTCGTGTTCCAGCGGTTCCGTCCGGTTCTTCCGGTTCTCGGCCTCGTCATCGCTCTGGCCGGGGTGGCCTATGCTCAAGCCTTTGAGGCGCTGTCCATCGTTACTCAGGGTGGCCAGCGGCAGAGCTTCCAGGTGGAAGTAGCCCGAAACGATGCCGACCGGGCGCAAGGGCTGATGTACCGGCGCTCCATGGCGCCTGACCGGGGCATGCTGTTCGACTTCGGGCGGGTCGAGCCAGTGTCCATGTGGATGCAGAATACTTATCTTCCTCTGGATATGTTGTTCATACGCCCGGACGGCACGATCGCCCGCATCGCCGCCAATACGGAACCTTTGTCCACCCGCACGATTCCTTCCGGCGAGCCTGTGCTCGCCGTTTTGGAGCTGAATGCCGGTACTGCGGCCAAGCTTGGCATCAGGGCGGGTGATCGGGTTGAGCATCCGCTCTTCAAACGGTAGCGTGCAGGCGCTTGCTCTATCTAGGTTGATCGTGATAGCGAACAGCCTGACCGGTGCTGAAAGGCGGGGTGTAGCGCAGTCTGGTAGCGCATCTGCTTTGGGAGCAGAGGGTCGCGGGTTCAAATCCTGCCGCCCCGACCATCCTCACCGGCGAACATGCCTTGGAGAGAGTGCGAAAACCGATGCCTGCTCGGATTTATAAGCCCGCCAAATCCGCAACGCAGTCCGGCATGGCCCGGACGAAGCAGTGGCTCCTCGTTTTCGAGCAGGACAAGCCCCGCGAGATTGAACCTCTCATGGGATGGACGAGCTCGGGGGATACCCGCCAGCAGCTCCGTCTCTGGTTCGACACCAAGGAGGAGGCGATTGCCTATGCCGAGCGCGAGGGCATTGCCTACCGGGTCGAGGAGCCGCACGAGATCAAGCGGCGCACCATGTCCTATTCGGACAATTTCAAGTTCAATCGCGTCGGCCCCTGGACCCATTGAGGCTCAGGCCGCGGCCCGACGGCCCCTTAGCTCAGCTGGATAGAGCAACTGCCTTCTAAGCAGTAGGTCGCAGGTTCGAGCCCTGCAGGGGTCGCCATTCGCCTTTGAGGCATCGTCTCCCGAAGCTTGGCTCCACGATCCTTGACTGCACGAGATGGCCTAGCGTGACGTTCCGGTCGGGTGCGGCGCGGCAACGACCCGATTACGTCCTTCCGCTTTTGCCTGGTAGAGTGCAATATCGGCACGTTTCATCAGTGCCTCCGCTTTGTCTCCTTCAGTCCATGTGCTGACGCCGAAGCTGCAGGTCAGGTGCAGCTGATGCCTGAGGGCCTTGATACGCAATGCGGACAATCGAACCCTCAGCCGATTGGCAAGGTCATATGCTTCAACCTGCGACTGATTGGGTAGGAGGATACCGAACTCTTCTCCGCCGAGACGGCCAACGACTTCAGCCTCCTCGGCTGCGAGACGTGCAACGGTCTGGATGGCGATGTCGCCGACGTCATGGCCGAACCTGTCATTGATCGACTTGAAATGATCGATGTCGAACATGACGAACGAGAGCCTGTCGGCCTGTTTGCTCCCATCCACGGCTTTATGTAGCCGATCAAGAAAGGCTCTGCGATTGCGCTGGCCCGTCAAAGGATCAGTGTCGGCCTGCCTGATCAACTCCTTTTCGAGGCTGATCAAACGATGGCCCGCCCGAAGCCTCGCGTTCAGCTCCTCGATCACCGGCGGCTTTGAGATGAAGTCATCCGCACCACTGTCGAGGGCCTCGGACAGGCTCCGGGAGTTTCTGTTCGACGACATCGCAATGATGTAGATCGGACGACGCTCCTGCGCCAACACACGGGTGAACCAGCACAATTCCAGGCCGCTGACCGGCTGCACCTCAAGGCTCGTAATCAGCGCATCGACCTCGGCATCGGCGACAATGCGGGCCAGAGCCTGCCTGGAATCTGTGAAGCATGACACCAGGTGGCCCTGAGGGGCAAGGAAGCTTGAAACGATCCTGAGAACCACCCGGCTCGGATCAACGACAACGATGTTCATGGTTTACCAAACCGAAGTGGGCTCACCCAAGTGAAGTGCCCAACAGCTGATCCAAAAGCGGTGTTCCCAATTTTGCAGGTCTCGCTGTAAAGGAACATCTAATGTGACATCAGGTTGCAGCGTTGAACGCCGTTATCGGTGCGCAATCCGCTTCCTCAGCCACATGCGAGCCTGAGGCTGTCGAGGCGAGCTGGCCCTGATGCGAATGTTTGAGTTAGTCCTACCTCTAGTCCAATGCAGTATGGGTGCGCGCCAGACGCCGAGAGTACAAGCGTGACTATAGGGATCCTGCCGTCGAGCTTTCCTGCTCCGGCAGAAGAGGCGATTCTGCCACCGACGCCGACTTCTTGAGCGTCTGCTCCCGGGCGAAGATGAACAATCCTGCCCCCACGACGATGGCGATGCCGAGGAGTGCCACGGCATCGGGCCATTCGTCGAAGAAGAGTGCGCCGATGAGGAGCGCCCACAGGATCTGGCTGTATTGGGCGGCTCCCAGCCGATCCGCGGGAGCATAGGTGGTGGCGACCACGAAGAAGGCCTGAGCCACGAAGGCGGTGGCTGCAAAAGCGAGCAACAGCCCCCATTGCGTCGGTGTCGGCCATGTGAAGCCGGGGATCATGAGGATGCCCGCAATGAGGGTGGTTCCCAGGAATACGCTGCCGATCAGGGGGTAACGCTTTTCCGCGGTGCCGATCATCCGTCCCATGATGACGCCGCCCGCGGCGCAGAGGGCGGTGGCGATAGCCAGCAGATGACCCGGCTGGAGTTCCCGGAAGCCCGGACGGACGATGATGAGGACGCCGATGAAGGCCGCGCAGACCGCAAGTCCTCGCCGCCAGCGGACCTTCTCCTTAAGGACGAAGATGGACAGAACGGTCACGAGGCTCGGCATCAGGAAAAGGAGCGCGAAGGCCTCTGCGAAGGGGAGCCTGACGAAGGTCATGACGCTCAGCGGCGTCGTTACCGAAATAAGGAACACCCTGAGCCCCATCGCCCAGGGGCGCTTCCAGCGCACGAGGTCCGAAAACCTGTCACCCGGCTTCATGAAGGCGGGAGAGAGCAGCAGCGGGATGAGATAGCCGAAGAAGGTCACCTCGAACGGATCGAGATCATGACCGATCGCCTTCACGATAGCATCGCCCCAGGCGAAGACGGCAAAGGCAAGGAAAGCAAGGACGATGCCTTTGACCATTCGGGAAAGTCTTCAAAGAAAGAGAGAACTTGGCGTTCTTAGACCGTGCAGCCAAGCTTGGATAACAGATTCTATCGGACAGCCAATCGGGATCGGCGGCGCTCGACCACGATGACCTTGCTGCCTTCTCCCCGGTCCAGAACCCGGTCCATGATCGGTGCCCGTTGGGGCTGCTTGGCCTTCACCGAAACCCTGAGCACCTCGGGTCTGACTTGCTCCTCGGCCATGCCCATGAGCTGGGAGGCAATCTCGATCTGGCATTCGATGTCGTCCGTCAGGCCCTGGGCGGCTGCGATGGCCTCCTCCAGGGTCGGGGGCTCCACGCGCGTCACCCTTTGGCCGTAGCGGTTTTGTGTTTTCTTCGTTCCAAGCATTCCGCTTCTCCTGAGCTCCCCCTTAACGTATGAACCTTGTGTTTGCGCAATGCGCATGCGTGGCGGCAGGGATGCGCTCAGCGCAGGTTTCGTCTAGGTCGCATGGAGAGGGATCTGGAAAGATGCCCACGATCATGCTTCCACAGAACGCATTCAGGCGGCTGGTGTTTCGCGCCAGCAACAGGAAAAGCAGCGATGGTGTTCACATCTAGGATTCTCCTTCTCGGATCGGGCGAGCTCGGTAGGGAGTTCGCGATCTCCGCCAAGCGCTACGGGTGCTACGTGATCGCCTGCGATTCCTACGCCCATGCCCCGGCCATGCAGGTGGCGGACGAGGCGGAGGTCTTCTCGATGCTCGATGCCGAAACCCTGAGAAGCGCCATCGAGAAGCACACACCCGATCTGATCGTGCCCGAAATCGAAGCCATCCGCACTGAGGTGCTGCAGGAATTCGAGGACAGGGGCTTTACCGTCGTGCCCTCGGCGCGGGCCGCTTCTCTCACCATGAACCGCGACCGTATCCGCGATCTCGCCGCCAACGAGCTGGGACTTCGGACCTCGAAGTATCGCTACGCAGAAAGCCTCGAAGAGGTGAGGGCGGCGGTGGCCCATACCGGGCTGCCATGCGTGATCAAGCCCGTCATGTCCTCGTCCGGCAAGGGCCAGAGCACGGTTCGCTCTGTGGAAGAACTCGAACGGGCCTGGGACTACGCTGTGGCGAACATGCGCGGCGACCGGAAGAAGGTGATTGTCGAAGAATTCATCGCGTTCGAGTACGAGATCACGCTTCTGACCATCCGCTCCCGCGAGGGCGTGTCGTATTGCGAACCTATCGGACATCGGCAGGAAAGGGGCGACTACCAGGAATCCTGGCAGCCGACGCCCATGACCGCGAAGCTCCTCACGGACGCCCAGGAGATGGCGCGGAAGGTCGTCGACAATTTGGGAGGCCATGGCATCTTCGGCGTCGAGTTCTTCGTAACCAAGGACGAGGTGATCTTCTCCGAGCTCTCGCCCCGACCGCATGATACGGGGCTGGTGACGCTTCTTTCCCAGAACCTTTCCGAATTCGATCTCCACGCCCGTGCCGTGCTGGGCTTGCCGATTCCGCATATCCGCCTGAATGGACCCACGGCGTCCGCCGTGATCCTCGCCGACCGTGAGGCCGAACGATTCTCCATTGAAGGATTGGGCGACGCCCTGGCCCTTGGCTCCGACAGGAACGAAGTCGAAGTGCGAATCTTCGGCAAGCCTACCACGCGTCCGTACCGCCGCATGGGTGTGGCGCTCGCCTCTGGCGCCACGGTCGAGGAAGCGCGGGAGACCGCGCGCCAGGCGGCGGCCCGGATTCGGATTGACTACGAGGGATGAGGATTGCTCAGTCGGGGCGGCATTCTCTGTCGAGCACCTCCGTCGTACGCCGATAAAGCGCTTCGGCTTTGTCATGTGTAGGTGCGATGCAGAGCACGCCGAGCTTTCCGAATTCCGACAGGGCTCCGATGAGATGAAACATCACACCCTGCTGGCTGGCGCCATCGAAATGAAGGCAGTTCAAGGCCGCAATGTCGATGAGGTCGGCAGGCAGCAGACCACGATAGGCATCCGACTGCAGATTGTCCGAGGCATAGTAGCACCGCGGGAAGCCTGACGGGGTGAGGAATGTTCCGGTTGCCGGATCGTATTGCCCCTCGGTGAGGAATTCGAGCATGATGAAAGGATGCGTCGTGCCGCCTCGGCGCAGGTTGATCTCAATGGCATAGTGGCGCCATTTCTCCCCTTCCTTCACAGAGAGAAAATCGATGGCGAAGCGTCCCAGCACGCCCTTGCTGGCCAGAACGCGCGCAGCCCTCAGCCCGCTCTCCTGGATCTCCAGACGATAGGCCTCGTCGGCCGGAAAGAGGCAACCCAGAAAAACCTGCCCGCTCCCTCCGCCGAGCACCTGGTCGTGGGTCGAGATGGGCTCGAGCCGCCCAAGCGGATCGACACGAAATTGAGCGGAAGGAGATTGCTTGATCTCGCCTTCAATGAATTCCTCCACGATGCCGCCCATGCTCGCAAGTTTCTCGGCGAACACTTCCCAGGTCATATCCCTGGCTTCGAAGGCGAGATTCGGGAGCCTTTCCTTGATCCAGGCTTTGAGGCCGTCGCTCTGAGGTGCGCCCTCGTATGAAAAAATGGCGTTGCCTTCGCCGGAAAAGCCTTCCTCGAGCTTCACGACGGCGCGCCGGAGGTCCGGACGGCGCGCCTTGAGTTCGGCAAGACTGTCCGCGATCTCATCTGCCCCATGCAGATCCTCGAAACCCTCGGGCATGTCGATGCCGGCTTCGCGGAAGATCTTCCGTGAGCCGCTCTTCGATCCCCAATGCAGCAGATCCGGGTCACAGCCATAGATCGGAAGGTTCAGCTGCAGGGCGAGGCTGCGCTCGTGCTCCGTCACGTTGAAGCAGATCATGTAGGCCTTGTCGGAATCCGGGATCGCAGCCCGGATGCGCTCGAGCAGGCGCGGGCGCTGTAGGATCTTCGCGGTCAACGCGTTAGGCGAGCCGTCATGGCAGGAGAACAGGGTCAGGCGGCTTCGCGCATGTTGCGCAGGAATCCCCGGAAGAAGGTGCAGGTAGTAGTCGACGATGGATTCCGGAATCGGGTAGCTGGACACATAGATGACGCGGGTGCGTGGCATGCGCAGCAGCATCAGGTAGCACAACATGCGCTCTTCATAGTGGTGAGCGCCTGAAATGCTGGCGAGCACCTCTCGGTCCATGCTGAGGCTCGGGACGATCAGGACCGTCCGCGGAGCATCGAGGGCCGAGAAGGTCTCGAATGCTTTCGTGAGGCGCTCCTGAAGCATCCTGAACTCGCGTGTCCCACCAGGGAGCCTCGCGCTGTCTGAGAAGGGAGACGTATATTCGCTTTCCATGGAGCCCACGACCGCACGCAGCGCCCTGATGACCTCAAGGCCCACCCCAACCAGAACGCTTCTGGTCAAGTTTTTGTTGCGACAGAGACAAGCTGCGCCGTCCGGAACTGGCATTGGGAGCAAACTGTCCTAGATAAGGCGGAGTTCTATCCGGCAGGAACTTTCAGGGGAGCTGGCTGCCGACCAGCATAAGACATTGAAATCAATCAATTTCGAGGCTCTCTTCAACGCTTCGCCCAATCCCTATGTCCTCGTCGACCCATCGCTGGTCATCATGGGGATGAACGATGCCTATCTGCGCGTGACGATGCGGACGCGGGAAGAACTGCTCGGGCGCAACATGTTCGAGGCCTTCCCGAGCGATCCGGCTTCGGAAAGCCATCAGCAGTTGCGCGGATCTTTCGAGCGCGTGATCCGGGAGAAGGTGCCGGATCATATTCCGCTCATCGAGTATGCCATTCCCCTGCCTGACGGCCAGGGCTTCGAGGAGCGGTTCTGGAGCGCTACCCACACTCCCTTGTTCAACGAGGCGGGGGAGCTGATTTCCATTCTCCAGCATACGGTGGACGTGACCGAACTCCACCAGCTGCGAAACTTCGCCAAGACGTCCGCTTTCTTGTCGGGCCCGTCCGCCTTCATCGAAACGGACATGTTCCGGCGCGCTCAGGCAGTGCAGGAGGTCAATCAAACCCTGTCGCGGGAGCGCCAGCATCTGCAGGAATTGTTTGAGCAGGCGCCCGGCTTCATCGCAGCCCTGAGCGGACCCAATCATGTGTTCACGATGGCCAATGCCGCATACCGTCAGGTGGTGGGCCGCCACGACTTGATCGGGAAATCGGTCCGCGACGCCTTGCCCGAAGTCGTGGAGCAGGGT
Organism: Microvirga sp.; assembly: GCA_035645515.1. Taxonomy (GTDB): domain Bacteria; phylum Pseudomonadota; class Alphaproteobacteria; order Rhizobiales; family Beijerinckiaceae; genus Microvirga. The sequence continues at coordinate 41,217 of DASQML010000016.1, read as the reverse complement.
TTCATCGGGCTCCTGGATCATGTTTACCAGAGCGGTGAGCCGTTCATCGGCCGCGGAGTGCGCATCCTGCTGCAGCAAGGCCCCGGCGATCACCCGGAAGAGCGTTTTCTCGACTTCGTGTACCAGCCCATCTTCAGCCGCGATGGAGCCGTGTCCGGCATTTTCGTACAGGGACACGACGTCACGGATCATCGGCGAGCGGAAAATGCCTTGCGGGAAAGCGAGGAGCGGTTCCGCGCCATCGCCAACTCCATCGATCAGTTGATCTGGGCGACCCGCCCCGACGGCTTCCACGACTACTATAATCAGCGCTGGTATGAATATACGGGCGTGCCGGAAGGCTCCACCGATGGTGATGCCTGGAATGGCCTGTTCCATCCCGACGATCAGGAGCGTGCCTGGAGGACTTGGCGCCGTTCCCTGGAAACCGGCGAGACGTACCACATCGAGTACCGTCTGCGGCATCGCTCAGGCCAGTATCGGTGGGTCCTGGGGCGCGCGCAGCCGATGCGCGATGGGGAGGGGCGCATCACGCGCTGGTACGGCACCTGCACAGACATCCACGATCTCAAACAGGCTCAGGAGGCCCTGCGGGAAAGCCGGGAGCAGGCGCTTCGAACTGAGGAGGAGACGCGCCGCCTGGCTGCGATGCTAGCGGCGCGCGTGTCGGAGCTCGACGCCGCCAACGAAGAAATCCAGCGCTTCGCTTATATCGTGAGCCATGACCTTCGCGCGCCTCTGGTGAACATCATGGGCTTCACGAGCGAACTCGAGAATGCACATGAAGAAATCAAGAGCTTCTACGCAAGGGTGTCCGATGGGCATCCTGGCCTGATCACGCCGGATGCCCGGGCCGCCATCGAGACCGATCTTGCGGAGTCGATCGGATTCATCAGATCGTCCACGGTCAAGATGGACAAGCTGATCAATGCCATCCTCAAGCTCTCGCGCGAAGGCCGAAGGGTCCTTGTGCCGGAGCCGATCAGCATGAACCAGCTGCTGGAGGCGCAGCGGCGCAGCCTGGCTCACCAGCTGCAGGAGCGTGAGGCCGAGCTGATCCTCGAGAACGTTCCCGATGTCACAAGCGACCGCTTGGCGGTCGAACAGATCTTCGGCAACCTGTTCGACAATGCCGTGAAGTACCTGGATCCTAGGCGGCCGGGCCGGGTCGTGGTCCGAGGGCGGGACCTCGGGCAAGCTGTACAATACGAAGTCGAGGACAACGGTCGCGGTATCGATGAAAAGGATTTCGAGCGGATCTTCGATCTCTTCCGGCGATCAGGGACGCAGGATCAGCAGGGGGAAGGAATCGGCCTTGCCCACGTGCGCGCGCTCGTGCGAAGGCTTGGCGGAACCATCACGGTCACATCGAGGCTCGGTAAAGGGTCTACTTTCACTGTGACCTTGCCCAGGTCCATCAGTATAAGTTCGGAGGCCGCGTAACATGCCCCAGCAGCATCCCGTAACCATTATCATGGTCGAAGACGATGAAGGCCATGCGCGCCTGATAGAGAAAAATATCCGGCGCGCTGGAGTCTGCAATGAGATCCGCACCTTCGCGAGCGGAACGGCAGCGCTCGAGCACCTGTTCAGTGACGGCGTACGCAACGACGGCCCGTTCCTGGTGCTCCTGGATCTCAACCTGCCTGATATGAACGGCGTCGACATTCTCGCAAGGCTGAAGAGCGACGAAGTTCTCAGGAGGGCTCCCGTGGTGGTCCTGACCACGACGGACGATCAGCGCGAGGTGCAGCGCTGCTACGATCTGGGGGCCAACGTCTACATCACCAAGCCGGTCGAGTACGAGTCGTTCTCGCAGGCCATCCGTCAGCTTGGGCTCTTTCTTTCCGTCATACAGGTTCCGGAAACGCAGTGAGCGAAACGCAATCCATTCGCCTTCTCTATATCGATGATGATCCGGGACTCGGCCGCCTGGTCGAGCGGTCCCTCGCGCGCCACGGCTTCGAGGTGGTCCACGCCCTAAGCGGCGATGAAGGACTGCAACGGCTCCAAGCCGAGGTTTTCGACGTGGTTGCCCTCGACCATTTCATGCCGGGAAAGCAGGGCCTCGACGTCCTGGCAGATATTCAGCTTCTCGCGGATCCGCCGCCCGTAATCTATGTCACCGGCGCGGATGAGGGGCGCATCGCCGTTGCGGCGCTGAAAGCAGGGGCTGCGGATTACGTCATCAAGGATGTGGAAGGCGTCTTTCTCGATCTGCTTCACACAGCTGCAGAGCAGGCCCTGGAGGCTGCGCGCCTAAGGCGAGCCAAGGAAGCCGCAGAGCGGGAAATGCGTGAAGCGCGCGAGCGCGCCGAGCTGCTCCTGCGTGAAGTGAATCACCGCGTGGCGAACAGCTTGCAGCTCGTGGCCTCGCTCGTGGCCATGCAGCAGCGCGCGGCCGCCGGCGATGCGATTGCGCAGGATACGTTGGCCGAAACGCAGAGCCGCATTACGGCCATCGCCCAGATCCACCGGCGCTTGTACACGTCGAACGACATCCGTTTCGTCGAGATGGACACCTATCTCGAGGGACTGGTCGAGGAGCTGGAGGGCGCCATGCGCGCTGCCGGTCGCGAGCATACGATCATCCTCCGGGCGGAGCCGATCCCGATTCCAACGGACAAGGCCGTTTCGGTTGGCGTGATCGTGACGGAACTGGTCACCAATGCCTTCAAATATGCTTACCCGGAGGGGGCCACGGGCGATATACGGGTTGGGCTGTCTGCCTTGGGCGAACGGGTGCTTCTCTCGGTGGAGGATGATGGCGTCGGTTGGAAAGGTACGGGCGCGGTCCAAGGCAGTGGCCTTGGAACGAAGATCGTCAAGGCGATGGCAGCTAACCTTCAATCGGCCATCGAATTCGACCCGCATCATACGGGGACGAGAGCCGTCCTGTCGTTCTCTATCTAATTCGCTTGAAGGTCAGGAACCACGAAAAGCCGGAGCGGATCTGGCCCGCTCCGGCTTTTCTGTTGTCAAATGACGTAGAAATCGGCGTTCGTCAGGGTTAATCCCGCCGCCAGCTTCCCAAATACGACCGCTGCGCCCTTGCCGGATCCGTCAGCGTCATAGCGCAGATAACCGGTGCCCTTGTCGTACAGGATATAGTCGTTGCCATCCTTCGCCGCGGTGCCGAAAGCGAAGAACTCCTTGTTGAGCGTGCCGGTCTTGGTGAGCTTCGTGAAGACCGCATTTTCGAGCAGGATCGTGTCGTCCTTCACGCTGAAGTCTGTGAGAGTGTCGACGTTGCTGACCTTGTTCAGCTTGTCGCTGAAAACGAAGTAGTCCTTGCCGAGCCCCCCGTACAGGGTGTCGTTTCCTGTACCGCCGCTGACAGTATCGTTGCCCGTGCTTCCAGCAACGGTATCGTTGCCGGTTCCGCCGTTCAGCTTGTCGTTGCCTGTGCCGCCATTCACCGTATCGTTGCCGGCGCCTGCGGACAGGGTGTCGTTGCCGGAGCCGCCGCTGATGGCGTTCTTGCCAGCATTGCCATCGATCGTGTTGTTCTGGCTGTTGCCAACCAGGTTCACCGATGATGAGCCAGTTGCCGACATGTTTTCGACATTCGTCTCAAGCGTGTGGCTGACCGAGGTTACAACTTTATCCTGAGTGCTGGATTGGGAATTCTCGACAATCTTGTCGCCCGCATTGTCGACATAGAACGTGTCATCGGCAGAACTGCCGACGAGGGTGTCGGCGGCCGCATAGCCGCGCATCGTGTTGCCGAGCAGGTTCGTGAGGCTGCTGTCGGCGACAGAGACGGACGAGAGCGAGTCCGTGATGGACAGCCCCTTCAGGATCTGAGCAGCGTCGACGACGCCGTTTACGCCGGTGCGTGCCGTAAAGCCGATGGTGGTCTTCTGGCCTGCATAGAGGGAACCGTTCCAGCCGGCATTGCCGATTTCATAGACGGCACCATCGGTGGAACTGGCCTCTGCCGACGTCGCTCCGCCCCAGATGCTTTCGATGTTGAACTGGCTCTTGAGAAAGATATCCCAGGCATTGACGCTTCTATTGGCCGTGACGGTGATCTCGGCCTGGAAGCCTCCCCACCAGGTGTTGGTGACCTTGATGGCCGCGCTGACTTCGTTGCCTTCCGTGGGAAGGGTGTAGGTCGTCAGCAGGGAGGGCAGATCGATGCCCTCGGAATCGTCGCCGAAGACGAGATCATTGCCGCCGGCGCCGTAGAGCTTGTCAGAACCTGCGCCGCCAACAATCGTATCATCGCCGCCGTTGCCGTAACCCGTGTCGTTCCCTTCGCCGCCGACGATGGTGTCCCGGCCCAGGGATGTGTCCGTGACGTTGCCGCCATAGAGCATGTCATCACCTGCGAAACCGCCGAGCGCGTTGCTGCCCTCGTTGCCGTAGATGACATCCTTGCCGAGGCCGCCGATGATCGTGTCGCCGTCGTTGCTGCCATAGAGGATCAGCGATGGGTCGATGATCTCGTCCTGAGCAGCCGAGGTGGTTTGCTTCGTCGTGCCGGTGCTGGCGGGAGCCAGCGGGACGCGATTGTCGAAGGCCAGATCGCGGATTGCGCCAGAGGACAAGGTGCTGCCATCGGCGAAGACGATCGCGACGTCGTTGTAGCTGTAGGCTGGGTAATCGTTGAAAACGATTGCGTCGCCGTTCTCGTTGAGAATGATGGCGATCTTCTCGTGATCGGTGGACCCGATGCGGTTCTCCACGGCGCCCACGATTGTGAAGGCGAAAACGTCCGCGCGTGTGTAGCCGGACAGCTTGATCACATCCCGGCCGGGCTGGAAGTCCCAGATCATGTCGACGCCATCGCCCTTCTTGTAGAGGAAGGTATCGTTGCCGTCGTTTCCGTAGAGATTGTCGCCGATCTTGACGCTCAGCCCGCCATCCCATTTCAGGGTGCCGTTATCCTTGCCGCCGATGATCAGGTCGTCGCCGCCTTCCCCCTGCATCTCGTCGTTGCCGAGACCGCCATAGATCGTGTCGTTGCCGTCGCCCGCCTCGATCAGGTCGTCGTAGGAGATCCCGGGGAGGGGGTTGCCGGTATCAGGATCCTGCGGATCGGGGTTGTTTGTGTCACCGGGAGGAGTGGTGCCGCCGATGACTTTCGGCGTTCCCGTCATCTGCCCGGCGAGCTTGAGGCTGAGTTCACGGCCTACGCCGTTCTCGCTCACGCTGGTCAGACGCAGCCCGAAATTCTGCTGGAGCACAAATTCCAGGGTCAGCGGCTTGGATGCGCTCAGCGTGAAGCTCGTCTCGCGAATATCGTCCTTGCCGATGCCTTGGGTGCCGAATGCAATGCCGATGTCGAAGGGGCCAGCCGCCTTGCCTACCGCGCCGTTCATCGTGACGTCGTTGTCGACCTTCATCACGTGGTTGGCGTCTTTGACATACCCGGTCACGTCCGTGCCGGTCACCTTCAGGCTGGAGAGCAGCGTCTCGTCCGTAACCTCGAAAAAGAGGCCGCGCAGGTCAGCTATATCGACCTTATCCGAAGCGCCCGAAATCACGTCCGTCACCTTGACATTGAACGCCAGGGTGCCTTCCGGTGTTTCCGCAACTGTAACTAGCGCCCCCGGCTCCCCGTTGATGAGGAGCTCGACTGCCCGAAGCGAGGTAGAGGACATTGAAGACCTTCTTTGTTATAGGTCCTCACAAAGACTTAGCTTTGCTCAAGAGTCAACTAAATACCTGCGTAAGGTAAAGTACTTATAGTAACTTTGTTGCGTTATTTGGTCTGTTCTTCTCGGGCTTCTTTATAAGAGGCCGATGAAATTCGGGTCCTGATGGCGCTCGCTATCAAGTTGAGCTCCCGCTGCAGTCGGTTGAGCCGGGAGAGGAGTTCCCCGTCGTCCATAGTCGCCAGGTTCTGCAGGCGCTGCTCTGCTGGAACTTCGCCGATGAAGCGGCGGATTTCTTCCAAGGTCGTCGGACCGATATTGGGAACCGTCAACCATTGTGCATCCGAAATGCTGGCGACCTCCCTTATGGTGGGGCATCGCCCTTGAAACTCCGCGAGAACTGCACCGCGTACTCTTCCCGAGCATTTCTCGATAGGAAAGGGGTCATCCAAACCCATCTCGTTTCCTCGCGTCCCAACAGGTGAGGTATTGTCTACCAGCACTGGCCTATTCCCGTTTTTGGCCCCCACGGTTTCACATGCGTATCTGTTACGTTCGGAAAAGAGCAGAGTTCCTTAAGGTTATGCTAAGCATGCGTAGGGAGTAGCCAAATAGGCTCGTGTGGCGAGTCTATGGCAAGGGTAGGGCTTCGAGCCTGAAGTTGTTCATAATTGAGGTTTGATGAGACTTCTTGTCATGGTCTGACAGATTTCATCGCAAGAAGAACGAAATCTGTCTGCCGAGCACAGACATGTCAGGAAAAAAGCCTTCCCTGGATCAAGGCGTCTGACGTTGTTGCTTGAGAGTTCGGTGCAGAGAGAAAGGACTGGCTCGCGACAATCCGGGCGAGAGGTTTTGCTGATGATACTCGCGCCACGCTCACGGAGAGCAAAGGGCGGTGGTCTCTGCGGGATCGACCTCGGTTGCGGTTACATCCCCGTCGCGTCGGCTGTCCGTATGAACGACATGCGACGAGGCGAAATAGGACTGCACGGAGCCAGCGAGAATGATCACACGACGGACGTTCGTATGAAGTCTCCCGATCAGCCGGCGTCATGCATGACGGACACACCTTTGACGTAACAGGAGCTTGCATCGGTATCGATAGAGCGCACAAGCGATCTGTGATGGAGATCTTCTGCTGCGCAGAATTCTATCCTTCATGCGGCAGCCGATCGCCTTGAATCGTTCTCCAGGGCTCCTGTCCCGGTATGAAGGAGTCTCCGGGCGAAACGCACCATTCGCTGGCGATCATCCCGCGCGACTTTCTCGGATCCAGTGAGAGCCGCTGGAATTCAGGGGCTTTGATCCCGGTTAGATGAACGATCCTTGAGAGAGGGTGCGATCATCCTCTCCGTCGGCGGAGGGGACCGACGTAAATCCCGACAATAAATAGAAAAATCTGGAAAATTTTCGCAGGTGCCCATTATTAGCCGGCAACCTTATTGTCGTTCTGCTACAACAGGGTTAAGCAGAAGGCATGATGCGTACTGTCGCTTCTGAGGAATAGATGTCTGTAACCCCCGTTATCATCCACCTTCTCGGTGAGATCGCCCTGCTTCTTTGGGGCATCAACATGGTCAACAGCGGGGTACAGCGCGCCTTCGGCAGCGATCTGAGATGGATTCTCGGAGCCGGGCTGCGGACGCGCCTGCATGCGTTTCTTGCTGGCGTAGGGGTGACCACCGTGCTGCAGAGCAGCACCGCGACGGCTCTGATGGTGGCCTCATTCACTGCGGGCGGCGCCGTGGACATCATCCCTGCCCTGGCGGTGATGCTGGGCGCGAACGTGGGTACGACCCTGATCGTGCAGGTGCTGTCCTTCGACATCACCCTGATCTTTCCTCTGCTGATCTTTCTGGGCTTCTTTGCCTACAAGCGTGGCTCCTCCAGCCGGGTCAGGGATCTCGGTCGCGTCGCGATCGGCCTCGGGTTGATGCTGCTGTCGCTCCACCTTCTGTCCGAGACGATCCAGCCCATCGAGTCGTCGCAGGTCCTCAAGGACCTGCTGGCCGTGATCGCTCCGGATCCGCTGATCCTGGTCCTTCTGTCCGGCTTCTTCGCCTGGATGGCACACTCCAGCGTCGCGGCGATGCTCTTTATCATGTCCTTGGCCACCGCAGGGGTCATCGACACCCATGCAGCCCTCATCATGGTGCTCGGCGCCAACCTCGGAAGCTCCGCCAACCCGATGCTGGAGGGTCTCGGCGGCGATCCCGCGAAATTCCGGGTTCCTTTCGGCAACTTGGCCATGCGCTTGCTCGGCTGCATCGCGGCCCTGCCGCTCATCGACGTCATTCAGAAGTACATGATGCTGTTCGATCCCAACCCGGCACGGCTGGCGGCGAACTTCCACACGCTCTTCAATGTTGCGGTCGCCGCAATCTTCATTCTGCCGCTGCCCTGGATCGCGAAACTGCTGATGAAGGCTTTCCCGGAGAAGCTGCGCGCATCCGATCCCGGCATGCCGCAATATCTCGACAAGGACGCACTCGATACACCTTCGGTCGCTCTCTCCAACGCGGCCCGAGAGGTGCTGCGCATGGCTGATACGGTGGAGATCATGCTGCGCAGCTCACAGGATCTTTTTCGCGAAGACGATATCAGCCGGGTTGCCGAGGTGAGCCGAACAGACGATGTGGTGGACCGGCTCTACAGCGCCATCAGACGCTATCTGAGCTCCATCAACCATGAGGCCCTGAGCGAGACGGAAGCGAAGCGCCTCTCGGACATTCTCGCCTTCGCCATCAACCTCGAGCATATCGGCGACATCATCGACAAGAACCTGATGGAGCTGGCGGCCAAGCGCATCAAGAACCACCTGCGCCTGCCGAAGGACAGCCTCGACGACATCACGAGCATGCACGGGAAGCTGCTAGAGCATCTCCAGCTTGCAGCCTCCGTGCTCATGTTCCAGGACATCGGCTCGGCTCGCCGTCTCGTGTCCGAAAAGGAGCGGTTCCGCGATCTGGAGCGGGCCGTGACCCAGAAGCATCTGGAGCAGATCCGCTCCGGCCGGACGATCGGCGACACCAGCGCGCTCCAACTCGACATCGTTCGGGATCTGAAGCGCATCGAGGCTCATATCGCGGCAACCGGCCACTCCCTTCTGGAGCAGAGCGGCGAGCTGAAACCCAGCCGCCTGTCATCGTAAGTCCTCAGGGACGGTCCAAGTCCTTCAGGGCTCTCCAATCCATGTATCGCACGGGCTCCGGCAGGCCGATGTCACGCCTCAGGTGGTCCGGCAGGTCATTCAGATCGCCCATCCGCGGCCGTTGCTCCAGACGGACCGAATGCCACCAGAACTTCAGACGCAGCCAAGCGCTCTCGACGCCGCGTAAGCGGCGTGCATCTTCGTATTTCATGACGGTTTCCACTGCTTTGTTCCGGGGCGCTACGGCGCCTCGCTGATGCTGTGAAAGATGCGCCTGTTCGGGAGCCTTGACAAAATGAAAGCCAAGGGGCTGGCATAAGGCAGCCTTATGGACGCGTTCCCGGATCTTCCATGTCGAGACTCCCTTCCAAGCTTCCCCCGATGAGCGCCATCCGTGTCTTCGAGGCGGCGGCTCGTCACCAGAGCTTCACCCGGGCGGCGGAGGAACTCGGCATGACGCAGGCCGCCGTGAGCTACCAGATCAAGATGCTGGAGGATCGCGTCGGAGCCCCACTGTTCGTGCGAATGCCCCGACAGGTCTCTCTTACGGCCAGAGGACAGCAACTCGCACCAGCGGTGACGGAGGCCTTCAACGTCCTACGGCAGGCTTTCGCCGGGGTCGAGGAGACGGTGCAATCGGTCATCTCGATCACGACGCTCAGCACCTTCGCATCGAACTGGCTGATCCCGCGGTTAGGGCGGTTCCAGCAGCTCTTTCCGAACATCGCCGTGCAGATCTCCGTGGCGCAGCATATGGTGGACCTTGCACAGAGCGAGTTTGACTTAGGCATCCGCAGCGGCAACGGAGACTGGCCCGGACTTGAGGCTCACCTCCTTTTTCCTAATCACTTTACGGCAGTCTGCAGTCCTGATCTGATCCGGGGCATGGGGCTTGAGAGGCCGGCGGACATTCTGAAGTTCCCGATCATCTCGCCGAGCGATCCCTGGTGGAATGATTGGTTTGCAGCGGCAGGGATGCCCGACGTCGACCTGTCCGGCCGCCTCGACAACTCGCTTGGCGTCCAGCAATTCGAAGGCATGGCGGCTATGGCAGGGCAGGGTTTTGCCCTGATCAATCCCCATTTCTTTTCGGCGGATCTCGCAGCCGGTCGCCTCGTCCAGCCCTTTGATGTGATGGGGACCTCCAGCCGAGGGTACTGGCTGGTTTATCCCAAGGTGCGGAGACGCTCACCCAAGATCGAGGCGTTCCGGGACTGGATGCTCAGCGAGGTGGCAAGCGACGCGGAACGAGAGCGCCCCGGGAGCCGAGTGGAAACCGGGGCCTGAGCCCCGGTTCGGATGATTCAGTCACTCCGCGGCCTGAGCGTCCGCGGGCTTCTCTTTCAGCTGCACCAGCATGTTGAGCAATGCGCGGTCGTGTAGAACCACCATGCGCTCCTTGGGGTGAAGCCAGCCGACAGCGTCCTCGATCGTTTCTGCATCCACGATCTTGGCCTCGGCCAGAGCGCGTTCTGTTTCGATGATGCCGCGTTTGCGGGGCGGGGCGGGCGGCAGCATGTCCATGTGCCGCTCCCTCAGGGTGGCATCCGCGTAAAGAGCCCGGATGCTATCGTCGTCGTCAAAGCCGAAGGCGGCGTTGCGGGCCTGGAGCTCGTTCGCGCGTGTGGCGATGGCGGGAGGCTGATGTTCCTCGGGCGTCATGAGAAGACCCATCCGCTTGAGGGCGAGGCCTACGCCCAACTGGCCGCTGAGCCACGAGAGAGGAATGGCGAGGAGAAGTCCGATGATCGTCGGGGACATCCACAGGAACAGGGATGTGGCGATCATGAAGGCCGAGATGCCGGCCAGCGCTCCCAGAACCGTGTGCGCGCGGTGACGGCGCACGATGTCCTTGAACGGGATCGAGCCGTCGTCACGCCGTTGGGGCTGCCAGCCCGTGTCTCGGCCCAGCAGGATCTGGAAGACGGAACCGGACTGGATCAGCATCAGGATGGGGGCGAAAAGCGCCGACAGGATGATCTCGATGAGCGACGAGATGATCAGGCGGATGCCGCCGCCGGATGCGCGGCGATCTTGGCCGCGAATGAGCATCAGGATCAGCCCGAAAACCTTCGGTGCGAGCAGGATGCCCATGGTGAGGGCAAACAGCGCCAGGGCTCGCTCGGGGTCGAACCGCGGCCAGATCGGATAAAGGCGGAAATCGCGGGCGAAATATTCCGGCCGGATATACGTGGTCTGCAGAACCAGCGCGATACCCACGATCAGCTGGAACAGCCAGAACGGCGAGGCCAGGTAGGACATGATGCCCGTCGCGAAATGCTGACGCGTCGGCAGCTTCAGTCCCTTGGCCGTGATCACGCGCATATGCTGCAGGTTGCCCTGGCACCAGCGGCGGTCGCGTGCCGAGAGATCGATGAGAGAGGGCGGGCTTTCCTCGTACGAGCCTTGAAGATCCGGGAGCATGTAAACGTCCCAGCCGGCCCGGCGCAGCAGGGCTGCTTCTACGAAGTCGTGGCTGAGGATATGGCCGCCGAAGGGCGGCTTGCCCTTCAGGTCCGGCAATCCGCCATGGGCGGCGAAAGCCTTCGTGCGGATGATCGCGTTGTGGCCCCAATAGTTGCCGTCACGGCCCATCCACACGGAAAGGCCCATGGCGATGACCGGGCCTGTAACGCGCGCGGCATATTGCTGGAGCCGCGCGAACAGGGTGTTGCGGTTGATGATGAGCGGCAGCGACTGGATGATGCCTGCGTCGGGATCCGCTTCCATCGCTGCGGCCAGGCGCACGATGCAGTCGCCGGTCATGAGGCTGTCGGCATCGAGCACCAGCATGTGCTCGTAATGCCCGCCCCAGCGGCTGACGAAATCTGCGATGTTGCCGGCCTTGCGGTGGTGGTTCTTCGGCCGGTGGCGATAATAGAACCGGGCCCTGGGCCCGAGCCGCTCGCGCAAGGCAAGGAACGCGCGTTCCTCTGCGATCCAGGCGTCCGGGTTCGTGGAATCGGAGAGGATGAAGTAATCGAAGCTGTCGCCGTGGCCGGTGGCTTCAACGGATTCGTAGATCGCCTCCAGTGCTGCATAGGTTCGCGACGTCTGCTCGTTATAGACGGGCATGACGATGGCCGTGCGCGCCTGCAGTGACGGGGGCAGAGGGGCAGGGCGGGGCTGCCGGAGCAGGGCGAAGAAGCCGAGCAGGGCGCTCGTGAACGCCACCGCGATCCAGGAGAAGTTGACGGTGAACAGGGCCACCAGCACCCACTGGAGGGCCGTGGTGCGGCTCACCGACACCACCTGGTACATCTCATACGTGCCGTACCCGGTCAGCAGCAATCCGCCACCGAAGACGAAGAGACGGGCAAGCCAGGTGCCGAGCTTGGGATGCCGCCGAACCGGCTTGCGCTCCTGGTCGGCCGACCAGCGCCGGAGATGCTGGGTCGGCATGTCCAGGTGCTTTTCTGGAGGCATAGCGGCTTCTGGCCGCCCCAGGGCAGCGACTTTAGAGTTCGAGTCGGAACTTAGGGTGTCCAACGATACAGCCATGTCTCGCTTATCGGTTTCCCGCCTGCTTCGAGGATGAGACGCATCTCACACGCGTTTTCGTTGCCTGGGTCAAGCTCGAATGCAACGCGTACCGTCTTTCTTTCAGGGTAGGGCAAAAGTTTCAGGTTCTGAAACGATCCCGGACCAACGGTCAGGACTGACTTAAGGTCCGTAGGCCAATTGTCACCCAGCATGTCGCCGGAAAAGTCCACGGTAAAGCGCCTGCGCCGGCCAGAGCTGCCTCGGCCCGATCGAGTTGCCGTAACGATAGCCAGGGGAGGCCGCTCCGGCGAACTCCAGCCCCAGTACTGTCGGTAGGCGAAGGCGACCTCGGAGCCAGCGGTCATCGGCGCCTTGGGGCGCCAATAGGCCAGGATGTTGTCGTTGATCTCGGCATCGGTGGGAATCTCCAGCAGCTGGACGCTGCCTTGGCTCCAGTCGCCCAAGGGCTCGATCCAGAGGCTGGGACGGCGTTCGAAGCGCTGATCGTCATCCTGGAAGGCTTCGTAGGCTCGTTCCCGCTGAAGCAGGCCGAATCCACGCGGGGAATTGTCCACGAATGCGGAAATCTGAAGAGTCTCAGGGTTATGGAGCGGTCGCCAAAGCCATTCGCCTTGGCCGTTCAGCATCTGCAGGCCAGAGGATTCATAGACGGCTGGGCGGATATCATCGGCGTTGCGGCGGTCATTCGTCCCGTAGAAATAGGTCGAGGCCATTCCCCCAAGACCGACGTGGTCCAGATTGACGCGGGGGAAGAGCGTTGTCTCCACATCGACGATCGTCATATCGCCGGGACGGAAGGTCATTCGCACGGCACCGGTCGTCGATTCGGAATCGATGACGCCGTGAATGGTGATGCTGTTACTTCCCACGCTCGGACGCTCGATCCAAAACGCCCGGAAGATCGGGAACTCCTCCCCCTTGGGATCTGCAGGTTTCAGGGTCAAGGCTCGGGCGATGACGCCATAATTCTGGCCGCGTGCCAAAGCACGAAAGAATGTGGCGCCTTGTACGATCGCGAAGTCGTAGGGCTTGCCCTCTGCCGGATGGGCGATCAGGCGGAAACCTGAAAAGCCAATGTCCTTCAAGTCGTTGGGAACGTTTATTCCATTGAAGTTGAAATGCTTCGGGTCATACCCGACCCGCCGCACGTTGCCATCCTCGACGAGGAACAGGTCGACCGCATTGCTGAACACGAAGCCGCGATGCAGCGGCTCCAGGGCAATGCCGCGCCCCTCCGCGCTCCAGATCGGCGGCTGGAGAGATTTGATAGCAACATACTGTTCGTAATTCAGATTCGAAAATGCGTCCGGCAGATCGTTCGGAGGCGCTACGAAGGGTTTCTTCGAAAGCTGACGGGCGAGGTCGGTCACTGCGGCGGGGTCGAACCGCTGAGCGTCGCCCATTCGTGCAGCGATGATGGCCGGAGGCGTCTGCGCCCGTACGGAAGAAGCAAGGCTGAGCGCTGCTACGGATGCGCCGAGATAAGTCAGCACATCGCGTCGCCGAGGATGAGAAGGGCGCGAGGCCCCCAGCGAAACCGACACAGTGATACTCTTGTGTGAACGTGGCACTTCGGCCAGACAATCGGGAAGTCTCATGATTTATCATCAAACATGAGTATGAAGTAAACGAGGCAGTTCGGCTGGAGGGCTTTGTCCATGAAAAGATTGCCGAATTATCTCTTCTGATTTAGCAGCACTCGAACCCTTCCATCGGATTGAAACTTTATGACATCGAGCGATTCTTCCATGAAAGCCGCCTCCCGAAGCTGCCTTGCCATCGTCTTGGCAGCCGGGGAAGGGACCAGGATGAAGTCCGACATGCCCAAGGTGCTGCATCAGGTGGCGAACCGCTCCATGCTCGGCCACGTGCTGGCCGTGTTGGGACAAGCCGGCGCAACGGAAGCCGCGGTGGTCATCGGCCCCAACCACGAAGAGGTGGAGAAGGAGGCCCGAAAGGGCTTTCCCAGTGCCCGGATCTTCATACAGCGGGAGCGTCTTGGAACCGCTCATGCTGTCCTGAGCGCCAGGGAGGCCCTGGCAGAAAAGCCTGATGACGTGATCGTCGCCTACGGTGACACCCCTCTGGTCAAGGCAGAGACCTTCGTCAGGCTCAGGGCGCCCCTCGCGGGCGGCGCCGCTGTCGTGGTCATGGCGTTCGAAGCCAAGAATCCCGATGGCTATGGCCGGCTCATCCAGGCTGACGGCCAGCTCCTCGCCATCCGGGAGCACAAGGATGCCACCGAGGCGGAGCGGGCGATCACCCTCTGCAACGGGGGGCTGATGGCGCTGCGCGGCGATCTCGCCCTGGCGCTCCTGGAGAAGGTCGGCAACAGCAATGCCAAGGGCGAGTACTACCTCACGGATGTGGTGGAAATCGCCCATGCCATGGGGCTCCCCGCAGCCATTGCCGTCGTGCCGGAAGACGAGGTCCACGGCGTCAACGACCGGGCGCAGCTCGCAGCCGCCGAACGGATGATACAGGAGAGGTTGCGCGAAGCTGCCATGGCATCGGGCGTGACGCTCGTTGCGCCGGAGACGGTTTTCCTGAGCTACGACACCCGTCTCGGCCAGGATGTGATCGTGGAGCCGCACGTGGTCTTCGGCCCCGGCGTCGTCGTGGAGCCTGGAGCCGTCATTCACAGCTTCAGCCATCTCGAAGGCACGCGCATCGCCTCCGGGGCGGGGGTTGGGCCGTTTGCACGCCTGCGTCCGGGCGCTATCATCGGCCCCAAGGCCAAGGTCGGAAATTTTGTTGAGATCAAGAACACGGATCTCGGCGCTGGGGCCAAGGTCAGCCACCTGACCTATCTTGGCGACGCCCGCGTCGGAGCCGAGGCCAATATCGGGGCAGGAACGATCACCTGCAATTACGACGGTTACAACAAGCACCGGACCGAGATCGGCGAGAGGGCCTTTGTCGGTTCCAATTCCTCCCTCGTCGCCCCTGTCTCCATCGGCGACGGAGCCTTCGTCGGGTCCGGTTCGGTGATCACCGACGACGTTCCGCCCGACTCCCTGGCATTGGGCCGCGGCCGTCAAGTGCTGAAGGAGGGCTGGGCCGTTGGTTTTCGCGCTAAGGCCAAGGCAGCCAAAGGAAAATAGGTATCGGCTGTCATAATTTGTCACGGAAGTTGATTCCGGCGTAACCCGCAATCTCTGTATGGAGGCGGGTAGCTCAGCCTTAAATTGACCATGGAATGGGAAGCCTCGCGGCATGTGTGGAATCGTTGGAATCGTTGGAAATGCGCCAGTCGCACCGCTGATCGTCGAAGCCCTGAAGCGACTTGAGTACCGGGGCTACGATTCCGCCGGTGTGGCGACGCTGGAACATGGTCGCCTCGACCGCCGCAGGGCCGAGGGCAAACTCCGCAATCTCGAGGCGAAGCTCGCACACTCGCCGCTCTCGGGTATCATCGGCATCGGCCACACCCGTTGGGCGACGCACGGCAAGCCCAACGAGACCAATGCCCATCCCCATGCGACCGACAAGCTCGCGGTGGTCCACAACGGCATCATCGAGAATTTCCGGGAGCTGAAGGCCGGCCTGGAGGCGAAGGGGATCCGTTTCGAGACGGAAACCGACACGGAGGTCGTGGCCCAGCTGGTGACGTATGAAATGGGGCAGGGCCGCCCGCCGGTTGAGGCCGTGGCGGTCACGCTGCCGCGCCTGCGCGGGGCCTTTGCGCTGGCCTTTCTCTTCCATGGCGAGGACGATCTCCTCATCGGAGCACGTCACGGCGCACCGCTCGCCGTAGGCTATGGCGAAGGAGAGATGTATCTGGGCTCCGACGCCCTGGCTCTTGCCCCGTTCACCAATGAAATCACCTATCTGGAAGAGGGCGATTGGGCGATCCTGCGCCGCAAGGGGGCCGATATCCGCGATGCATCCGGAGCCATGGTCCAGCGCGCGCGGCACAGGCTTCCCGCCGGCTCCTTCATGGCCGACAAGGGCAATCACCGCCATTTCATGGCCAAGGAAATCCATGAGCAGCCGGAAGTGGTGGGCCGCACGCTCGCCCATTACGTGAACTTCGCCGCCGGACGGGTGGAGCTTCCGTTCCAGCTTCCGTTCGACTTCAGGGACCTGAAGCGGATCTCCATCACCGCCTGCGGCACGGCTTATCTCGCGGGCCTTGTTTCAAAATACTGGTTCGAGCGCCTGGCGCGTATCCCCGTCGAGATCGACGTGGCATCCGAGTTCCGCTATCGCGAGGCTCCGCTGGAGCCCGGCGAGCTTGCGCTTTTCGTTTCGCAGTCGGGCGAGACAGCCGATACCCTGGCATCGCTCCGTTATGCCACCGCCCAGAAGCTGCATACGCTTTCCGTTGTGAACGTGCCGACCTCCACCATGGCGCGTGAAAGCGCGGTCGTGGCGCAGACGCTCGCCGGCGTGGAAGTGGGCGTCGCCTCGACCAAGGCGTTCACCTGCCAGCTGACGGTCCTGCTCTCCCTGGCGATCGCGGCGGGCCGCGCTCGTGGCGCTCTGAGCGCAGAGGAGGAGAAGGAGCTTGTCGATGCCCTCATCGCGGCGCCGGGCCAGATGAGCGAGGCCATAAAGCGTGAGCATCAGATCGAGATTCTGGCTCGGGAGCTCTCGAAGGCAAAAGACGTTCTCTATCTTGGCCGCGGCACGTCCTATCCGCTTGCCATGGAAGGGGCGCTCAAGCTCAAGGAAATTTCCTACATCCATGCTGAAGGCTATGCGGCCGGCGAGCTGAAGCATGGCCCCATCGCGCTCATCGACGAGACCATGCCGGTCATCGTCATCGCCCCTTACGACAGCATCTTCGAGAAGACGGTTTCGAACATGCAGGAGGTGGCGGCGCGGGGCGGGCGCATCGTTCTCATCACCGACGAGAAGGGAGCGCTGGAGACGGGTCTCGACACACTGGCCACCATCGTGATGCCCTCGGTGCATCCCGTCGTGGCCCCCATCGTGAATTCCATTCCGATCCAGCTGCTCGCCTATCATACGGCCGTCTTCATGGGCAAAGACGTTGACCAACCGCGCAATCTCGCGAAATCCGTGACGGTGGAGTGAGACCCTCTGCTCGACCAGGTCGTCGCCGGCCTTGCGCCGGCGATTCCCGGTTGGGAGGTACTGATGCTCTTCGGAGCGAGATGGCTCGGATCGGCCCGACCCTGACGTCGTGGCTGCGGTCTATCCCGCCCTCAGCAGTTTGATCGCAGAATCGCGCTCGAACAGGTAGAGCATGGTGCGAAGCGCCTGGCCCCGCTCGCTCATGAGCTCCGGGTCCCTGTCCACGATGAGACGAGCATCGTCGCGTGCCGCGGCCAGGAGATCGCCGTCCACCTCGAGGCGGGCGAGCTTGAAACCAGGCGTCCCGGACTGGCGTGTTCCCAGCACTTCCCCTTCGCCACGCAGGCGCAGGTCCTCCTCTGCGATGCGGAAGCCGTCCTCAGTCTGGCGCATCATCTCAAGGCGTGCCTGCGCGACCTGGCCAAGCGGCCCCTTGTACAGGAGGAGGCATGTGGAGGATTTCGAGCCGCGCCCGATGCGTCCGCGCAGCTGGTGGAGCTGTGCAAGGCCGAAACGCTCCGCGTGTTCGATGACCATGATCGTGGCGTTGGGCACATCGACGCCCACTTCGATAACGGTGGTCGAGACGAGGATCTTGGTTTCTCCGCTTGAGAACCGCTCCATGGCGGCATCCTTGTCCTTGCCTGCCATCCTGCCGTGAACGAGGCCGACCTGGTTCCCAAAGAAGCCCCTCAGCGTTTCGAAGCGCTCTTCGGCGGCGGCAAGGTCGACGGACTCCGACTCGCCGACCAGGGGGCAGACCCAATAGACCTGATCGCCATGGGCGATGGCGCGGCCGATGCCGCCGATCACCTCGTCGAGACGGTCGATGGAAATGAGCTTTGTGGCGATCGGTTTGCGGCCTGCCGGTTTCTCGCTCAGCACCGACACGTCCATGTCCCCGAAATAGGTCAGCGCCAGGGTACGGGGAATCGGCGTCGCGGTCATGACGAGAATGTCCACGGCCTCGCCCTTCGAGCCCAGCGCGAGACGCTGGTGCACACCGAATCGATGCTGCTCATCGACCACGGCAACGCCGAGATCATGAAAAGCGACGCCTTCCTGGAAGAGCGCGTGGGTGCCCACCGCGATCTGGATGCTGCCGTCGGCCAATCCCGCAAGCACAGCCTTCCGGGCAGTGCCTTTCTCGCGGCCCGTGAGAAGGGCGATCGTGAGCCCCGCCTGTTCGGCCATGGGAGCAAGCCGCTCGAAGTGCTGGCGGGCCAGGATTTCCGTCGGAGCCATCATGGCGGCCTGACGCCCCGCCTCGATGGCGCTCGCCATGGTGAGCAGGCCGACGACGGTTTTTCCTGAGCCTACATCGCCCTGGAGCAGACGAAGCATCTTCCTGTCGGAGACGAGATCGCGCCGGATGTCCTCGATCGCCTGGGCCTGGGAAGCGGTCAGGCCGAAGGGCAGGGCGCTTTTCAGCTTCTCGACGAGGCGGCCATCTCCGGCATTCACCCGGCCGGGCAGCCGCCGCATGCGGCTTCTCACGAGTGCCAAGGCGAGCTGGGACGCAAGCAGTTCGTCATAGGCCAGTCGGCGGCGTGGAGCGGACTTGGCAATGGCATCCTCGGAAAGCTGCGACGCGTCGTTGGGCCGGTGCAGGGCAAAGAGGGCCTGGCGGAATTCGGGAAGGGCGTTGCGGTCGAGCCAGGCTGCGTCCTGCCATTCCGGAAGATGCGGGACGCGCTCCAATGCGACGCCGATATACTTGGCGACCATGCGCGAGGAGAGGCCCTCGGTCAGGCCGTAGACGGCCTCGACCGCCGGCAGGCTCTCGATGCCCTTCTCGTCCAAGATCCGGTCCGGATGGACCATCTGACGGCGGCCATCCCACAGCTCGATCTTGCCGGATACGTAGCGCCGCTCACCGACCGGCAGAAGCTTCTCGAGACGCGGCCGTTGCCCGTTGAAGAAGACCAGGGACACGTCGCCGGTCTCGTCCTCCACAAGGATACGGTAAGGCGCTCTGCGGCCGGGCGGGGGCGGGCGGTGGGCAACAACCGTCACCGAAAGGGTGACGGGCTCCCCCACGGGAGCATCGGCGATGGAGCCTTTCATCTCCCGGGAGATGCCGCTGCTCGGCAGATGGAACAGCAGGTCCACCACCCGCGCGGGCCTGCCCGGTTCGCCGAGAAGGCGGTCCAGGAGGGGGGCGATCTTCGGTCCTACGCCGGGCAGGGAGGCGGCCGGGGCGAAGAGGGGATCGAGAATGGAAGGACGCAGGGGCATCAAACGGGTGTCAAGACGAAGGGAGATGGTTATATAGCGGCCTAGCCGCTTTGAAGCGACGTCATCTTTGATCCACCGGAGCATTTTCATGAGCGGGACGACACGCACCAGCGCCGACCTCGATGTCCGCCGCAGGCAGATCCTCTACCGGGCTTGGCACCGGGGCATGCGCGAGATGGACCTGATCATGGGTCGCTTCGCCGATGCGGAGATCGGGGGCCTCTCGGACGAAGATCTCGCCGAATTCGAGCGCCTGATCGAAGTGACCGACCGGGATCTGCTCGGCTGGATCACCGGCGAGATCGAGACGCCTTCGAACTATGACACGCCCTTGTTCCGGCGGTTGAAGGCGTTCCACACCCACACGTCGCCGATCCACAATTAGCCTTCTGTCATTCCCGGCGCAGGAAGCGATCAACGATCGAGCGCCGCCCGATGGCTCCCATTCTCGGCTTCCCCCGGGCGGGAACGACACTGTAAGACCGCTCAATCGGACTGGGTCGAAAAGCCCGCTTTCTCCATTCCACCGACCTGACACGCTGCCATGAAATCTGCCCTGACCCGCGCTCTCGATGCCCTCAAGAAAGGCCACGGCCTGACGCTTGCCAGCGTTCCGGACGGCTTCGATGCGCTGGCAGTGGCCGATCTGGCACGGGGATTGTCCGGCAGCATCGAAGGTCCAGCCGTTCTGGTCCATGTGGCGCGGGATGGGCAGCGGCAGCAGAACTTCGCCAGCAGCCTCGGCTTCATCGCGCCGGAAATCGAGATTCTCACCTTCCCGGCATGGGATTGCCAGCCCTATGACCGCGTGTCTCCCAACGCGGCGATCACGGCGCAGCGGATGACGACGCTGGCGCGCCTTGCCCGCTCCAAGACCTCCGAGGACAAGCCGCGCATCCTCTCGACCACTGTCAATGCTCTGGTGCAGCGCGTGCCGCCGAGAAGCCGCATCGCTGCAGAAACGTTCTCCGCCGCGCCGGGTAACGTGGTGGATACGACACTCCTCATCAACTGGCTCGAAACCAACGGGTTCGTGCGCACGGGCACAGTGCGCGACACCGGGGAATACGCCGTACGCGGCGGCATCATCGATCTCTACCCCGCGGGCCTGCCGAACCCGGTGCGTCTCGACTTCTTCGGCGACGCGCTGGAATCAATCCGCTCCTTCGATCCGGAAAACCAGCGCACTGTCGGGACGCTGCGCTCTCTCGACCTTGTGCCCATGAGCGAGGTGCAGCTCACCACGGAGAGCATCAAGCGATTCCGTCAGGCCTATGTGGCGACCTTCGGCGCGCCCACTCGCGACGACCGACTTTATGAGGCGATCAGCGAAGGGCGGCGATATCCAGGCCTCGAGCACTGGCTGCCGCTGTTCCACGATCACCTCGACACGCTGCTCGACTACGTGCCCGGCATTCCGGTCGTGTTCGACGCCCTGGCAGACGATGCCGCAGGCGAACGCCTCTCGCAGGTAAAGGACTATTACGACGCACGACGCGAGAACATGGGCCAGAACCAGCCCGGCGTTGCCCCCTATCGCCCGCTTCCGCCCGAGCAGCTTTACGTCAAGCCCGAGGAATGGGCGGAGCGAACCGCGTCGCTGCCGCTTGCGAAGCTGACCCCGTTTGCGATGCCGGAATCCGAAGCTCCGCGCATCGTCGTGGATTGCGGCGTGCGGCAGGGGCGCAACTTCATCGCGGAGCGCGCCGACGAGAGCGCCAACGTGTTCGAGGCCGTGGTCGCCCACATCCGCGAGCAGCAGAAGCAGGGCCGCCGCGTGATCCTCGGGGCTTGGTCGGATGGATCGCGGGAGCGTCTCTGCCACGTGCTGCAGGATCATGACCTGAGGCAGACGAAGCCCATCGGCCGCTTTTCGGAGGCGATGGCCTATCCCCGCACGGAGATCCCCGTCGGAATCTGGCCTCTCGAACATGGCTTTGAAACAGGCGATCTGACCGTCATCAGCGAGCAGGACATCCTCGGCGACCGTCTCGTTCGCCAGAAACGCAAGTCCAAGCGCCCGCAGGACTTTCTCACGGAGGTGGCTGCCCTCACGCCGGGCGACCTCGTGGTGCACGTGGATCACGGCATCGGACGCTTCGAAGGGCTGAAGACCATCGAGGCTGCCGGCGCGCCGCATGATTGCCTGGAGCTGCATTATGCCGGAGGTGACCGGCTGTTCCTCCCGGTCGAGAACATCGAGCTTCTGACCCGCTACGGCTCCGAAGAAACCGAAGTCCAGCTCGACAAGCTCGGCGGCGGCGCGTGGCAGGCGCGCAAGGCGCGCATGAAGCAGCGTATCCGCGAGATGGCGGGCGCGCTCATGAAGATCGCCGCCGCGCGCATTCTCAAAGACGCGCCGCGCATGATACCGCCGGAGGGGCTCTACGACGAGTTCGCAGCACGCTTCCCCTATGAGGAGACGGAAGACCAGCTCAACGCCATCGAGGCGGTGCTGGACGACATGGCTTCCGGGCGTCCCATGGACCGGCTGGTCTGCGGCGATGTGGGCTTCGGCAAGACAGAGGTGGCTCTGCGCGCCGCCTTCGTTGCCGCCATGAGCGGCAAGCAGGTGGCTGTCGTCGTGCCGACGACGCTGCTCGCGCGCCAGCATTACAAGACCTTCTGTGATCGATTCCGCGGGCTCCCGCTCAACATCGCGCACGCGTCGCGCTTCGTGCCGTCAGGCGAACTGAAGAAGACGAAGGAAGGCTTGGCGGACGGTTCCGTAGACATCGTTGTCGGAACGCATGCGCTCCTGGGCAAGTCCATCACGTTCAAGGATCTCGGCCTCATCATCATCGACGAGGAGCAGCATTTCGGCGTGACCCACAAGGAACGCCTGAAGGAACTCCGCGCCGAGGTGCATGTGCTGACGCTCTCGGCAACGCCGATCCCGCGCACCCTGCAACTCGCGCTCACGGGCGTGCGCGAACTCTCGCTCATCACCACACCCCCGGTGGATCGCCTTGCGGTGCGCACCTTCATCACGCCGTTCGATCCGCTCCTTATTCGCGAGGCGCTTCTCCGCGAGCGCTACAGGGGTGGACAGGCCTTCTATGTGGTGCCGCGTCTCGACGATCTCGGCGAGGTCAAGGCGTTCCTGGACAAGGAGGTGCCGGAGGCGAAGGTGGCGGTTGCCCATGGCCAGATGGCTGCGGGGCAGTTGGAGGATGTCATGACTGCCTTCTATGAAGGCAAATACGACATCCTTCTCTCCACCACCATCGTGGAATCCGGTCTCGACATTCCGACCGCCAACACCCTGATCGTGCACCGTGCGGACATGTTCGGCCTGTCGCAGCTCTACCAGCTGCGCGGACGCGTGGGACGCTCGAAGACGCGCGCCTATGCGCTGTTCACGGTACCGGCGAATAAGAATCTGACGACCCAGGCCGAGCGCCGCTTGAAGGTGCTGCAGACGCTCGACACGCTAGGTGCCGGATTCCAGCTGGCCTCGCACGATCTCGACATCCGCGGCGCGGGCAACCTGCTCGGCGAGGAGCAATCGGGGCACATTAAGGAAGTCGGCTACGAACTCTATCAGCAGATGCTGGAGGAAGCCGTGGCGCAGTTGAAGGCTGGCATTGAGGAGCCTGCGGAAGATCAGTGGTCGCCGACGATCGCCGTCGGCGCGCCGGTGATGATTCCTGAAAGCTACATCGCCGATCTCCAGTTGCGCTTGGGCCTCTACCGCCGTCTCTCGACCTTCGAGACCCATGCGGAGATCGACGAGTTCCGCGCCGAGCTCGTGGATAGGTTCGGACCTGTACCGTCCGAAGTCGATCAGCTCCTCAAGATCATGGCGATCAAGGTGCTCTGCCGCCGCGCCAATGTGGAGAAGGTGGATGGCGGCCCTAAGGGCATCATCATCTCCTTCCGGGACAATTCCTTCGCCAATCCCACGGGCCTCATCTCCTATGTGACGGAGCAGGCTTCCTTCGCGAAGGTGCGTCCGGACATGAAGATCGTATTCGTGCGGGATGTCGAAACGCCGGATGAGCGCATCAAGGCATCCACCATCATCCTGCGCGATCTGGTGCGAATTGCCGAAAAGAAGGCTGCCTGATCGGTGGCTAAGGCTTGGGCTCTCGTCGAGGACGGTGTCGTGACGGATGCGCACGATGCCGATCAGCTCGTGCCTTGGTGGAGTTTCACCAAGACCATCCTGGCGACCGCAATTCTCAGACTCGTCCGCGATGGAGCATTGGACTTGGACAAGCCCGCGGCGGGCCGCCTCTACACCCTGCGCCATCTTCTCCAGCACAGGTCAGGATTGCCCGATTACGGATGGCTCCCTGCCTATCATGCAGCCGTCGCGCGGGGCGACGTTCCCTGGACCGTGCCCGATCTCCTCGCTCGTGTAGATGCCCACCGCCTTCGCTATCCTCCCGGAGAGGGGTGGGAATATTCCAACATCGGGTATCTCTTCGTGCGGCAGGTGATCGAAGAGGTCACAAACGAAAGCCTTGGTGCTGCCCTGCGCCGTCTCGTTCTGCATCCGCTCTCCATCGGGAGCGCGCGGGTGGCGACAGAGCCACATGAGCTAGTGGATGTGAGGATGGGGAGTGCCTCATCCTATCACCCGGCTTGGGTTTATCACGGACTCATGGTCGGGAGCGTCCAGGACGCCGCCCTCCTGCTTCATCGCCTCACGAGTGGGTCACTTCTCGCTGACGAGGCACTGCGGATGATGCTTGAGCGTTTCATGCTCCCTGGACCCATTGCCGGACGGCCCTGGAAATCTCCCGGCTATGGTCTGGGCATAATGAGCGGAGAAACCACGCGCGGCATCAAGGTCGCCGGTCATACAGGTGGCGGACCCGGCAGCTCGATTGCCGTCTATTCTCGCATGGGTGGAGAGAGGGCGCATCGCACGTCGGCGTTTTTTGCGCTGTCTGAGGAACACTCCGATCCGGAAGAGGGCGCGTTCGCTCTGCTGGCCTAATGAATTGTTAGAACTCCGCAGCCGCCACGGCACGCGTATTCAGCTCGTTGTGCAGCATCGTAGCCGCACCGCTAACGCCGCCCGTGACGATCACCGGGGTGTGGCTATTCGCTAATGTCTTGCGCAGGCGGGTTGCCAATTCCATGAAACGGCGGCGCTCGGACCAGTTGGCATGAAGGGGCATCTGAAGAACGACGGCGGCAGGGCTCGGGATCAATGCCAGGACGTCGTCCGCTGCTTCAAAGGGTGCCGTGACGCTGGCATATCCCAGGCCTGCAAGTTCTGCTGAAAGAGCGCTGTCGGGAGCACGCTCGCCGTTGTCAACGACGAGAACCTTCTGCATTCCGTTCATTGCAACACCCTTGCGTCAAAATACGTTCATCGAGCAGCAGACACGCTTCTCCAACGAACAAAGCAGGGGATTAGTTGCATCGGCTCCATGAACGGAAGCGTAACAGTTCCGTCAGCGTGGTTTCACCCAGATCTACTGCGGCTGTCGCCACCAGACGTCGACATACGAGCCGAACAGGGGCGTCCCAGCGGGCCGATTGAGACCGCGGTCATAGGCAAGCCACTGATCTCCCACGTAAAACAGCGGCACGACATAGAATCCTGAGAGGAGAACGCGGTCCAGAGCCCGCACGGCAGAGACGAAATCCTCCCTGGTCTTTGCCTCGAGCAAAGCATCGATGAGGCGATCGACGGCGGGAGAGGTAGCCCCTGAGTAGTTGGCGGAACCATCCTTCCGAGCGTCCGCTGAGCCCCAACGGTTGCGCTGCTCATTGCCCGGAGAGGCGGATGCAGGCCAGACCCATTGGATCATGTCGTAGTCGAACTTGGTGATGCGGCGCCAATACTGAACGTTGTCGACCAGGCGCACCTCGACCTGGATCCCCACGCGCTCGAGCGCTTGCGCATAATTCAGGGCCAACCGCTCCTGGTCGCTGGATTTTACCAGGATCTGGAAGGTAAAGGGCTCTCCGGTCTTCCTGTTGCGCAGAACGTTGTCCTTCAGGGTCCAGCCCGCCTCCGAGAGGAGCGCCAAGGCGCGACGGGCCATCTCCCGGTCGCGTCCCGATCCATCAGCCGCCGGAGGGGTCCATCGGCCCTCAAGAATGTCCTCGCGGACAGCGCCTGGGAAAGCGGCAAGGAGCTCCCGCTCCCGTGCTGCGGCGGGTCTTCCGGTAGAGGAGAGTTCTGAATCGGCGAAGAAGCTGTCCGACCGCTTAAGCAGCCCATAGTACAGATTGCGGTTCAACCAATTGAAGTCGAACAGGTAATTGAGGGCTTCCCGGACTCTTACATCGACGAAGACGGGGCGTCGGGTATTGAACACGAAGCCGTTCATGCCTTTGGGAACCCGAATAGGCAGCGTTTCGCGCACGATGCGGCCGCTCCTCGTGCCCGGAAAATCATAGCCGGTCGCCCAGCGGGTCGGGTCGCCCTCCAGCCTGTAATCGTAGAGGCCGGCCTTGAACGCCTCGAACATGGTGTTGGCGTCCCGGTAGAGATCGTAGCGGATCTCGTCGAAATTATAGAGACCGCGCAGGACTGGCAGGTCTTCGGCCCAGAAATCCTTGCGGCGCTTCAAGACCACCCGCTCTCCCGGACGCACCTCCGTAATGGTGTAGGGGCCTGAGCCAATGGGAGGGGTGAGGGTGGTCTTGTCGAATGTTTCGGGATTGGTGGCATGGGCCGCAAAGATTGGCATCATTCCGATCAGCAGGGGCAACTCCCGGTCGTTTGCGCCCGAGAGGTCGAACTTGATGGTGTAGGGATCCAGGATCTCGACAACCTTCACCTGCCCGAAGCTCGACCTGTGGAGCGGCTTCCCATGCTTCTTCAAAAGCTCGAATGAGAAGCGCACATCCTCGGCCGTCAGGGGGTGGCCATCCGAAAAGCGTGCCTTGCGATTGATGTGGAACGTCACGAAGCTCCGGTCGTCAGGAAGCTCGACCGATTCGGCGACCAGGCCATAGAGGGTGAACGGCTCGTCCTGGGAGCGGATCATCAGGCTCTGGAGCACGTAGGTCGGAACGGCGGGCGGCGCGACCCCAAGGACTATATAGGGGTTGAGGCTGTCGAAGGTACCTTGGATGGCCAGCGTGATTCGTCCGCCTTTCGGCGCATCAGGATTCGCGTAGGGCAGGTGGGGGAAGCCGGCGGGAAGCGCAGGCTCGCCATGCATGGCGATGCCATGCCGCAGGGCTCCGGCCTGTGCGTTGGCTACCGGACCGAGCCATGGCAGGATCAGGGTGGCCAGCAGTCTGAAAATCCTTATAAGGCTGCAGCTCATGAGGCTCCCGCTGCGGAAAAGGCACTTGCCGGGCAATATTGTACAGAAAGTTGCCCGAAGTGACTGGAAACCTAGCACACGAAAGGTTAAAGGAGCGCCACACGTCATGTCTTCGCCGCATTCGGCAAAGATTCACCATCCCATTGCAGGTTTAAGAACGCCGCATTCCAAAACGGCTTAAGGCCGAACCTTTCGACTGAAGAGGAAATACCGACATGTCATTCGCGACTCGCTTCGCGAGCCTGGGGGGCACCCGTGGCCTGGCAACTGCCTTGGCCCTTCTGGTTAGCGTTCCCGCTCTCGCCCAGACCGCTCCGGCCCAGCCGAAGCCTGCAGCTCCTGCCGCTCAGCCGGCCCGTCCGGCCGCTCCGCAGGCTGGCCAGCCTGCCGCCGGCGCTCAGCCGCAGCAGCAGCCTGCGGGCCCAACGGTCGTTCAGGTGAAGGCCGAGCCTTCGCAGCCGGAATGGACCAAGGTTTGCGGTAAGGATCAGAACACCAACACCGAGATCTGCTACACCACCCGCGACTTCGTGTCGGATCAGGGCCAGCCGGTGCTCGCTCTCGCCGTCTACGACATCAAGGGTCAGCAGCCGCAGAAGGTCGTGCGCTTCGTGATGCCGCTCGGCCTGCTCCTGCAACCGGGCCTGCGCTTTGCCGTGGACCAAGGCCAGGCAACCCCCGGCCGTTACGTGATGTGCCTGCCCAACGGCTGCTTCGCCGAGGCTCAGGTGAAGGACGACTTCGTGGCCTCGCTCAAGAAGGGCGCGAACCTGAACGTCAGCGTCCAGAATCAGGTTGGCCGCGAGATCACCTTCGCCGTCCCGGCGGCTGGCTTCGGCAAAGCTTTCGACGGTCCTCCGATCGATCC
This sequence comes from Microvirga sp., assembly GCA_035645515.1. GTDB lineage: Bacteria > Pseudomonadota > Alphaproteobacteria > Rhizobiales > Beijerinckiaceae > Microvirga. The sequence continues at coordinate 13,563 of DASQML010000016.1, read as the reverse complement.
GAAGGTCCTGGAGGAGCAGCAGAAGAAGCTTCAGGAAGAGCTCCAGAAGAAGAGCGAAGAGATGCGCCAGAAGATGCTTCAGAGCCAGGGTGGCGCCCAGCAGGGTGGCGCCGCGGCTCCGAGCGCTCAGGCCGCTCCGAAACCCTGATTTCTGGATATCAAGACAAAAAACGCCGGGCACTTCGCCCGGCGTTTTCGTTTCTGCTGCCTAGATCAGTGGGCCAGCATCGGTTTGGCGCGGTAGCCGCCGTTCGGCTCGCGCACGAACATTTCCTCGATCATGGGATTGCGCAGGGGCTCGCCGGAATGGTCAGGCAGGAGATTCTGCTCCGAGACATAGGCGATGTATTCGGTTTCCGCGTTCTCGGCGAAGAGATGGTAGAAGGGCTGGTCCTTGCGGGGCCTCACGTCCTCGGGGATGGAAAGCCACCACTCTTCCGTGTTGTCGAATTCGGGATCCACATCGAAGATGAGGCCTCTGAAGTCAAACACGCGGTGCCTGACCACCTGGCCGATCGCGAATTTCGCTGAACTCGCTTTCATGGGCATGGTCTTAACTCCTTAGCCTTGCATATAGGCATGCGGAACGGGAATCTCCAAATCCGCGACCTCACAATTCAGAGAGTTTCGCCAAGAGCTTACTGTTACGCGGGCCATCGCCAAAGGCGGATTTCGAGTAGGCCTGCCGGCGAGCTTTGCATTTTTGAACTGGCGGCCTTCCACAGGTGGGATTGCGGCAGGGATGGAACCTTGCCAAAGAGGCCCCCTAAGCTCTTCCTGTCCCTACTGCATCGGGAGCCCGCGATGTCCGACCTGATCGGGCTTTTCAACCTGCTCGCGCCCTTCTTCGGCCTCATCGGCCTCGGGTTCTTCTGCGGAAAGACCGTCAAGCAGCCGGAGAGCGGGCTGGCCTGGATGCAGTTCTTCCTGATCTACGTGGCCTTGCCGTGCCTGTTCTTCCGGCTGATCGCGGATAAGCCGCTGGACCAGCTGACCAATTGGCCCTTCATCGCAGCGACTACGTTCTCGACGGCTTTCGCGTTCGTTCTCTCGTTTGCGGCGGGCTGGCGCTATACCAGGGACCTGCCGCAATCCGTGATGCAGGGCGTCGCCGGGTCCTATTCCAATATCGGCTACATGGGGCCGCCCCTGATCCTGGCGGCGATTGGGCCCGCCGCCAGCGCGCCTGTCGTTCTCATCTTCGTGTTCGACAACCTGTTCCTGTTTTCCGTCGTGCCGCTGCTCATGTCGGTGGCAGGCGTCGAGAAGTTGAACCTCTCGGCCACGATGCGGCGGGTCGTCACTCATCCCTTCAACGTGGCGACGGCCATCGGCGTTGCCGCGAGCTACCTTCATCTGGAACTGCCGGGGCCGCTCAATCAGATCGTCACTTGGCTGTCGGGCTCCGCCGCACCCTGCGCCTTGTTCCTACTGGGTGTGACGGTCGCGCTGCGTCCCTTGGGCCGAATTCCCGGCGAGGTTCCGGCGCTCGTCTTCATCAAGCTCATCCTGCACCCGCTGCTGGTCTGGTTCGTGCTGTCGGCGCTCGGCGATTTCGGCGCGACATGGACCTACGCGGCGATGGTCATGGCCGCCCTGCCGCCGGCGCTCAACATCTTCGTCATCTCCACCCAGTACAACGTAGGTGTGGAGCGAGCCTCGGCCTGCGTACTCATCGGCACGCTCGTGTCCATTGTGACGCTGACGGCGGTGCTTTACTTCACCACCAGGACCGCCACCTTGCCCTACGATCTCTTCCCTTAAGCCGCCGAGGCATCCTGCATCAAGCGAGGGGCTCCCATATGGGGCAGCACGCCTTCGCGCATCACGGCGCGGCGCAGGAAGCCGACCTTGCTCAGCGCCAGAAGGCCTGCGCCTCTCAGGAGATCGGCCGGAAGCAGGCCCGTGAGCAGAGTACGGTTGAGCCCGTCGACGGCCGCCGTGCGCAGGCGGACATCGAGATCGCGGCTGCGCTGGTACTGGCGCAGCGTCTCGTCCGAGCCGGGCTCCCGACCGGCATCGAAAGCATCCACCACTGCATCCCGCAAAGAGGCCACGTCCCGAAAGCCGAGATTGAGGCCCTGCGCGCCGATGGGCGGAAAGACATGCGCAGCCTCACCCACGAGGGCCAGGCGCGGTGCCCCGAAGCGGTTGACCGACAATCCGCTCATCGGCACCACCCCGCGCGGCCCATCGATGCGCATTGTGCCGAGAAGCGAGTGCGCCTGGCGTTCGATCTCCAGAGCCAAGGCAGCATCATCGAGGCTGGCGAGCTGCTCCGCCTGCGTCGGGCTCATCACCCACACGAGACTCGATCGCCTGCCGGGGAGGGGCACCAAAGTGAAAGGCCCGTGCCGTGTATGAAACTCGGTGGAAGCCTCCCGGTGCTCCCGGTCATGAGCCAGGATCGTGGTCAGCGCCGTCTGAGGATAGGACCAAGTATGAGCCTCGATGCCGGCGATCTGGCGCAGCTTGGAGTTGCGGCCGTCGGCGGCAACCACGAGGCTGGCTTCGACCTCGGAGCCGTCGGACAGGGTGAGTACGGCCCGATCCGCCTCGGCGCGAAAATCCGCTGCGTGTTGAGGAAGCATCGTGAGGTGCACATAGGAGCGGGCCGCTTCGGCCAGCTTCTCCACGAGCATGGCATTCTCTATGTTCCAGCCGAAGGCGTCGAGATCGATCTCCCGGGAGGAGAAGGAGACCGGCGGCGGACGGAAGAGGCTGCCCGTATCGTCGATGATCCGCATCGTCGCCAGGGGCGCCGCTTCAGCAACCAGGGAAGGCCAGACCCCGACGGCTTCGAGGAAGCGGACGGACCCGTTGAGGAGAGCGACGGTACGTCCGTCCCGACGCCCGTCGAGACTGCCGATCAGAACCGTTTCGAAGCCGTCCCTGGCGAAGGCGATAGCGGCACTCAAGCCCGCCGCTCCTGCACCAACCACAGCAATATTATATCTTTGCAATGTCAAAGACTTTCCCCGGCATCTGTATGTGGACGGCTTGCCGACTCACAATAAACCATGGATTCGCCATTGCCGACCGATGCGGCGCGTCCCTATGATCGTTATCCATGGTTCTTGTCGAACCGGCTTCCTCTTTTAAGTCAGAGTCGCTTGCGTGAAGGCAGACGTATCAACATCTGGGCCGCCCCTCGTCGAGCTTAAAGGGATCAGCAAGCGCTATGGCGATCTTCTCGCCAATGACGGCATCGATCTGTTCATCGAGCCGGGGGAAATCCATGCGCTGCTGGGCGAGAACGGGGCGGGCAAGTCTACCCTGGTGAAGATCCTCTACGGCGTGATCGAGCCGAGTGCCGGCGAAATCCGCTGGGAGGGCAGGCCTGTTACCATCGGCTCCCCCGTCGAGGCGCGGGGCTTGGGCCTCGGGATGGTGTTCCAGCACTTCTCCCTCTTCGACGAGATGACGGTGGCCGAGAACATCGCCGTGGCCCTCTCCGGAGAGTGGAACCTAGCAATGGTTCGCAGCCGCCTGAGCGAGATCAGCCGCACATATGGTCTGGCTCTGGATGCGGACCGTGCCGTCTGGACGCTTTCTGCCGGGGAGCGGCAGCGCATCGAAATCGTCCGCTGCCTGTTGCAGAACCCACGCCTTCTGATCCTCGACGAGCCGACCTCGGTTCTGACGCCCCAGGAAGCCGAGCACCTGTTCGGAACCCTCGACAAGCTCTCGGCCGAGGGATGCTCGATCCTCTATATTTCCCATAAGCTCGAAGAGGTCCGCCGCCTCTGCCGCCGCGCCACGATCCTGAGGGCAGGGCGCGTGGTGGCAACCATCGATCCGCGGGCGAGCACCGCGCGCGAGATCGCGGCGCTCATGGTGGGCAACGAAGTTGGCGAGATCCGCACCGATGCGCCGCACGTGCCGCAGGGCGATGTTCTGCGGGTCAGCCACCTGAGCATGCCGCCCGCCGGCCTTCACGGCATCGCCCTGAAGGACATCAATCTCGTGGCGCGGGCGGGCGAAGTGGTCGGAATCGCCGGCGTTGCAGGCAACGGCCAGAGTGAATTGTTCGCGGCCCTCTCCGGCGAGCGGCTTGCCGATCGCGCCGATGCGATCACCATCGCGGGGCAGGCCTGCGGTGGAATGGGAATCGATGTCCGGCGCCGTCTGTCCGCCGCGTTCGTGCCGGAGGAGCGTCTGGGACACGCGGCAGCCCCCACTCACCGCCTCAGCGAGAACACCCTGATCTCCCACGCGGCCACCGAGGTGAGCCGCTCGGGCTTCATCCTTCTCAACGCCGCCAAGCGGCTCGCCCGCTCGATCGTCAAGAGCTTCGATGTCCGCACGCCTGAAGGCGACCCGCAGGCGCGCAAGCTCTCCGGCGGCAACCTGCAGAAATTCGTGATCGGACGAGAGATCATCCGCAAGCCGAAGCTCCTGATCGTGGATCAGCCGACCTGGGGTGTGGATGCCGGCGCCGCGCGGCTCATTCGCCAAGCGCTCGTGGACCTTGCACGGGAGGGCAGCGCAGTTGTCGTCGTGAGCCAGGATCTCGATGAATTGTTCGAAGTCGCCGACCAGATGGCCGTCATCCACCAGGGACATTTGAGCCCGCTGAAGCCCATCGGCGAATGGACCAGGGAGGCCGTGGGCCTGGAAATGCTCGGCATGGCTCAAGTTCCGGGGGATGCTCATGCGGTTTGAGCTTACGCCCCGCACCACCGTGTCGCCTGTTGCGAGAGCGCTGGCACCGGTCGTCGCGTTCGTTATCGCCTTCCTGATCGCAGGCTTCGTGATCTGGCTCATGGGCCGTTCACCGGTCGCCGCCTTCGACGTCTATGTGCTCCAGCCCCTGAGTGATCCGTGGGCGTTGCAGGAATTGCTCGTGAAGGCGACGCCCCTCGCGCTCATTGCCATAGGGCTGTCCTATTGCTTTCGCGCCAGCCTCTGGAACATCGGCGCGGAAGGCCAGTACGTCATGGGCGCGATCCTCGGCAGCTGGCTCGCCCTGAAGACGCACGGCACCGAGGCTGGATTCTGGGTGCTGCCACTCATGCTGATCCTCGGCATCGTCGGGGGCGCACTTTATGGGCTCATCCCCGCTTTCCTGAAGACCCGCTTCGGCGTGAACGAGATCCTCACCAGCCTCATGCTGGTCTATGTGGCGCAGCTCACGCTCGATTATCTGGCTCGCGGTCCTTGGCGCGATCCGAAGGGGTTCAACTTCCCGCAATCGGTGACCTTCGATCCCGCGGCGACTCTGCCTCCCATCCTGGAATCGGGCCGTGTACATTACGGCTTCGTCTTTGCGGTGATCGCCGTGCTCGTCACGGCCGTGATCCTCGGGCGAACGCTTTTCGGCTATCGCCTCAAGCTGACGGGTGACGCCCCTCGCGCCGCACGCTTCGCAGGCTTCAACTCCAAAGCCACAACCATGGCCGTGTTCGCCATCTCGGGCGGGCTCGCAGGATTGGCCGGCATCACTGAGGTGTCCGGCCAGATCGGCCAGATCCAGCCTTCGATCTCTCCTGGCTATGGCTTCACGGCGATCACGGTTGCCTTCCTGGGCCGGCTCAATCCCATTGGGATTCTTGTCGCGGCGCTCGTTTTGGCGCTCACATTCATCGGTGGCGAGAGCGCGCAGATCCTGCTGAAGCTGCCGCTCGATCTGACGCAGGCCTTCCAAGGCATTCTGCTGCTCTGCGTTCTGGCAGCCGATGCCCTGGTGAGCTATCGCATTCGTCTCGTGACCCGGGGAGGGGGCAAGTGACCACTTTCGAGGCCATCCTGCTCACGATCGTCACCGCCTCGACGCCGCTGCTGATCGCAGCGTTGGGCGAACTCATTACCGAGCGGTCCGGGGTTCTGAACCTTGGCGTCGAAGGCATGATGGCCATGGGTGCGGCCTGCAGCTTCGCCGCTGCCGTGACCTTCGATTCAACCCTGTTGGGCGTCGCCGCTGGCATCATTGCCGGGGCTTCGATGGCCGCGCTCTTTGCCTTGGCCGTCCTCGGCTTCGCCACCAACCAGGTCGGTTCGGGATTGGCCTTGACCATATTAGGTCTGGGATTGTCCGGACTGATCGGCGCTCCCTTCGTGGGTGCACGGCGCGATCCGATTGCGCCCGTCGACGTCCCACTTTTAAGTGATATCCCCTATATCGGGCGCCTCTTTTTTGAGCAGGACCTTTTCGTCTACGCCTCGTTCGCGCTGACTGTCCTCATCGCTTTGTATCTCACCAGAACACGTTCCGGCCTGACGCTCCGCTCGATCGGAGAGAACCATACATCGGCCAATGCACTCGGCCTGCCGGTGCTAAGGGTGCGGTTTCTCGCGATCCTGTTCGGCGGTGCCTGCGCCGGATTGGCAGGTGCGTATCTGGCTCTCGTCTATACCCGCTTCTGGTCTCCCGGAATGACGGCTGGACGCGGCTGGATTGCCCTTGCTCTCGTGGTTTTCGCAGCTTGGCGACCGGGCTGGCTCCTGATCGGGGCTTATATTTTCGGTGCGGCGACGGTGCTGCAACTGCATGCCCAGGCGGCGCAATTCGGAGTCCCGTCGCAGGTGCTCTCTGCGGTGCCTTACCTGGCGACAATCGTTGCCCTTCTGCTGCTGTCCCTGCGCCACGGCAGAGCCATCGGCGCCCCTGGATCGCTAGGCTCGCCATTCGTGCCTGACCGCTAGGCAAAGTGGTGATATCGTAGGCAAAGGAATTCTTGCCAGATGGTCGCAGACCTGCAAGGGAATATCAGGAAACCTAACCTCGAGGGAACGAGCATGTTTTCACGGAAACTCTTCGGAGCTTTGGCCGGCGTCGCTGTCGCCGCCCTGTCCGCAACCGGCGCCTTGGCGCAGGCCAAGGACAAGATCAAGGTCGGCTTCATCTATGTGGGCCCGGTGGGCGACCACGGCTGGAGCTACCAGCACGATCAGGGCCGTAAGGCCATCGAGCAGGCACTGGGCAACAAGGTCGAAACGACCTTCGTCGAAAGCGTTCCGGAAGCCGATTCCGAGCGCGCCATCGAGCAGCTCGCCCGCACCGGCCACGACCTGATCTTCACGACCTCCTTCGGCTTCATGGAGCCGACCTTGAAGGTCGCCAAAAAGTACCCGAACATCAAGTTCGAGCACGCCACCGGCTTCAAGCGCGCCCCGAACCTCTCGACCTATGCCGCGAAGTTCCACGAGGGCCGCTACATCATCGGCCAGATCGCCGGCAAGATGACCAAGTCCAACACCATTGGCTATGTGGGTGCCTTCCCGATCCCGGAAGTCATTGCCGGCATCAATGCCTTCTATCTCGGCGCCCAGTCCGTGAACCCGAACGTCAAGATCAAGATCGTGTTCGCCAACACCTGGTACGACCCTGCGAAGGAAGGTGATGCGGCCAAGGCCCTGCTCGACCAGGGCGTGGACATGCTGGCCCAGCACACGGACAGCCCGGCTCCGATCCAGGCCGCCGAGGCTCGCGGCAAGTTCGGCTTCGGCCAGGCGTCCGACATGGAGCGCTTTGCTCCGAAGGCTCAGTTGACCGCTATCGTCGACAACTGGTCCGATTACTACGTCGCACGCGCCAAGGCGGTTCTCGACGGCACCTGGAAGTCCCAAGACACATGGGGCGGTCTGGCGTCCAACATGGTCGTCATGACGCCCTACAAGAACATGCCCGACGACGTGAAGAAGTTGGCTCAGGAAACCGAGGCTGCCATCAAGTCCGGCAAGCTCAACCCCTTCAAATGCCCGGTCATCGGCCAGGACGGCAAGGAAATCGAGTGCAAGGGCAACGGCGCGCTCTCCGACGAGCAGGTCCTCGGCATGAACTTCTACGTGAAGGGTATCGAGGACAAGATCCCGCAATAAGCGGCGATCCACATCCGACCATCAAGGCGGCCGAGCGATCGGCTGCCTTTTTCTTTTGGTCGTCTATATTGCGGAAGCTGATGAGGAGGCTGTGCATGTCGGAGCAAGGATCGATCGAGCCGAGGGAGACCGACGTCCTGATCGTCGTGGATGTTCAGTATGACTTTCTCCCGGGCGGAGCCCTGGCGGTTTCCGACGGTGACGCGGTGATCGGGCCGATCAATCGACTCGCTCAGGCTTTCCGTCATGTCGTGCTGACACAGGATTGGCATCCCCGCGGACACGCCTCATTCGCTTCCAGCCATGACGGCAAGCAGCCGTTTGAGACGACCGAGCTCCATTACGGAATCCAGGTTCTCTGGCCCGATCACTGCATTCAGGGGACGCATGGAGCCGAGATTTCCCGGGATCTGGAGATCCCGCATGCGGAACTCGTCGTCCGCAAAGGCTACAACAGCAGGATCGACAGTTACTCGGGCTTCATGGAGGCTGACCGCAAAACGCCGACAGGGCTTGCGGGGTACCTGCAGGAGCGTGGGTTCAAACGGGTATTCTGCGCAGGTTTGGCAACCGATTTCTGCGTAGCCTGGACAGCCCTCGATGCGGCGGCAGCCGGTTTCGAAACATACCTCATCGAGGATGCCTCGCGGGCCATCGATACCAATGGATCATTGGAGAGGGCTCGCCAGGATTTGAAAGCCGCAGGTGTTCAGACGATCAAGAGTGTTCAGATCGCGAGTGCTTGAACTCACCCATCATGGCCACCCTTGTTGCGCCCATGACGTCTTGTGCCGCCATGAAGACGAGAATTCCCCAGGACAGGCCCGGTGATGACGCATGGAACGGTTAGAGAAGCAGCCTAGACTGCCGTCCCGTGCAGGTCGTACTCGTCCGAGGATTCGATCTTCACGTTGACGATTTCGCCGGGTTTCAGAGGCGTCTTCGAAGCGACGTAGACGACGCCGTCGATCTCGGGCGCGTCGTATTTGGTGCGGCCCGTGGCAACCGTCGCGCCCTGCTCGTCGATGATGACCGGGAGGGTCTTGCCGACACGGCTCTTCAGCAGCTTTGCGCTGACCTTCTGCTGCGTCTGCATGAAGCGGTGCCAGCGCTCCTCCTTCACCTCCGGCGGTACGGCTCCGGCGATGTCGTTGGCGGGCGCGCCCTGCACCGGCTCATACTGGAAGCAGCCGGCACGGTCGATCTTCGCATCCTTCAGCCACTGCAGCAGCAGGTCCACATCCTCCTCCGTCTCGCCGGGGAAGCCGACGATGAAGGTGGAGCGGATGGCGAGATCGGGGCAGATCTCGCGCCATTTCCCGATGCGTTCCAGGGTCTTCTCCTGGTTGCCGGGGCGACGCATGGCCTTGAGCACGGTCGGCGAAGCGTGCTGGAAGGGGATGTCGAGATAGGGGAGGATTTTGCCCTCCGCCATGAGGGGGATCACCTCGTCCACGTGCGGATAAGGATAGACGTAGTGCATGCGCACCCACATGCCGAGCTCGCCCAATTCCTTGGCAAGCTCGTAGAATCGGGTGCGGACCTCGCGGTCCTTCCACAGGCTCGGCTGATACTTGACGTCGAGGCCGTAGGCGCTGGTGTCCTGGGAGATCACCAGGACTTCCTTGACGCCGGCCCTGGCGAGCTTCTCGGCCTCGCGGAGCACGTCGCCGATCGGCCTGCTCACCAGGTCGCCGCGCAGCTTCGGGATGATGCAGAACGTGCAGCGGTTGTTGCAGCCCTCGGAAATCTTCAAATAGGCGTAGTGGCGCGGCGTCAGCTTCACGCCCTGCGGCGGCACGAGATCGATGAACGGATCATGCGCAGGCGGCACGGCCTGGTGAACGGCGGAGACCACCGATTCATAGGCCTGAGGACCCGTGATCGCGAGCACGTTTGGGAATTTTTCGCGGATCTGCTCCGGCTCGGCGCCCATGCAGCCGGTGACGATGACTTTGCCGTTCTCCGCCATGGCCTCGCCGATGGCTTCGAGCGACTCGGCCTTGGCGCTGTCCAGAAAGCCGCAGGTGTTGACGATCACCACGTCGGCCCCATCATGCTCCTTGGTCAGCTGGTACCCTTGAGCGCGAAGCTGCGTGATGATCCGCTCGGAATCGACCAGGGCCTTCGGGCAGCCCAGGGACACGAACGAGACTTTGGGTGCGGGAGCATTCATCCGCGAAATTCCACTTTAGAGGTCATATGGACATCGGAGGCGACCGCCTCAGGCGGCTACGGTGCGAAATCATGGCAAGGGAGCCTGGGCACGGGAGCGCTGCGCAAAGAATAGGAGGCGCTGCGAGCCCGGTGACTTCGCAGCCCTGCGGACTGCCTTCTCACGTCGACGTCACGCTTCGCGCAGGCGTTGCCATTCCAGGAAACGCGCGACTGAAGCGCGTGAGTGCCTTACAACAAAGGACCCGTTCTTACAACACCAGGCTTGTCTTTGGGACTCCGTGAGATCGCAGTCAAACCTTTGAACGGCCTAGGTTGTCGGGTGCCCAATAGCTCCGTGGAACGGGAGACCCCGGCGTCAGGGGAGTGTCGCGACGGTTCCAAAACCGACGCAAGTGGGGCCCGCCCCGGATTGCCCTATAAACCATGATGGCGTGTAGCGAACCGGAGGCAGCAACGTGCCGGATAATGTAACCGTGGCCATGGGCCCGGCCCTTGATGGTGCCATGGCCGCTTACCATTCGCCTGATCCCACCTCAAGCTTCGGAGAATGCCGTGTCTGTGATTGAAAGCTACCTGCAGCGAACACGGGTTGCTTATCTCTCCATGGAGATCGCCCTCAGAAGCGAGATGCATACTTACTCAGGGGGGCTGGGTGTCCTGGCAGGCGACTGCGTGCGCTCGGCCGCCGATCTCGATCTCCCGATGGTGTTCGTCACACTGGCGAGCAGGCAGGGTTATCTCCAGCAGGAAATAGACCCAAACGGGCTGCAGCTCGACCATGCCGATCCATGGGAGCCAGGAGATTGGGCGACGGCGCTCCCCGACGTGATGGTGGCGACCATCGAGGGACGCCACGTCTGGGCCCGCCCGTGGCTCTATGAATGGGTGTCGTCGCGCGGCAGCAGGATACCTGTCCTCCTGCTCGACACCGATATCGACCGAAACGATCCTCGCGATCGCGACATCACGCACAGGCTCTACGGCGGTGATGAGGCTTATCGCCTCAAGCAGGAAATCGTGCTTGGCATCGGCGGGGAGCAGGTTCTGCGGTCCCTGGGCTTCACCATCGAGACCTATCACCTCAACGAAGGCCATGCCGCGCTTCTGCCCCTTGCTCTTCTGCAGCGGGAAGGACGCACGCCGACGGGAGATTACGATACGGAGATGGTGAAAAGGCGCTGCGTATTCACCACGCACACGCCCGTCGAAGCGGGGCACGACCGTTTCAGCTACGAATTGGTTGAGCGGATCCTCGGGAGCTTCATGGATCTCGACGAGATCAAGGCCTTGGCGGGTCGCGATCATCTCAACATGACCCATCTCGCCTTAAACCTCAGCTCTTACGTCAACGGCGTGTCGCTTCGCCATGGCGAGGTCACCCGGAACATGTTTCCCGGTTATCGCATTCACGCCATCACCAATGGCGTCCATCCTGGACAATGGGTCCATCCGGCCTTTGCGCGGGTCTTTGGCCGGATCGCGACCGACTGGGACATCGAGCCTGAGAAACTGGCTGCCGCCACACGCATTCCAGACGAGGAGATTTGGAGAGCCCACGAACAGGTGAAGAGCGGCTTGATTGCGATGGTGCGTGACGCGACAGGAAAATCCCTTGATCCAGGCCGTCCGATCATCGGGTATGCGCGTCGCATGACCAGCTACAAACGGGCCGGGCTTCTCCTCAGCGACTGGTCCAGGCTGGCGGACATCTGCAATCGTTATCCGTTCCAGATCGTCATGTCCGGCAAGGCGCATCCGCGTGACGAGGGCGGCAAGCAACTGATCCATCAGATAACGATGCAGGCGCACCACGCAGGCGTTCCGATTGCATTCGTCCCCAACTACAACATGGAACTCGCGAAACTCATCGTGGCGGGTAGCGACATCTGGCTGAACACGCCCTTGCCCCCCTTGGAGGCTTCAGGGACGAGCGGCATGAAGGCCGCGCTCAATGGCGTTTTGAATTTCAGCACCTTGGATGGCTGGTGGCTCGAGGGGTGCGAGGAGGGGGTGACGGGATGGGCGATCGGCCAGGACGATGGGGCGGGCGACCACGCACGGCTTCTCTACGACAAGCTGGAGAGTACGATCCTTCCGCTTTACGCCGAAAACAGATCGGCGTGGATCGGCATGATGAAGCATGCCATTGCCAGGATTGGGCCTGTGTTCAATACCCAGCGCATGATGCGGGCCTACGCCAGAGAGGCCTATTTCGCTGAAGTCGAACCGTCATCGACTGCTTAAGCGAGGCCACGACGGCAATTTCGGGCGCAGCAGACGTTCCACCTGCTGCGCCGCATCTCTCGCCGGCCGGGTAATCGAACCCTAGCGGCCCCAGCGAAGCACCATTGCATCAAGCCGGCGTGCGATCTCTATAAGGCCCTTGCGCGTTTCGGGATGCAGCGGCTGGAGCGGGTGGCGGACCGCCTCCGACTCGATCACGCCCCCTTCCTTCATGAGCGCCTTTGCAGCGGACAGGCCGCATTGGCGGTTCTCGTAATTGATCAGGGGCAGCCAGCGCTCGTAGGCGGCAACGGCTTCGTCGCGGTTTCCGGCGAAGTACGGGTCGATGATCGTGCGGATGCCATCCGGGTAGGCGCCCCCGGTCATGGCGCCTGTGGCTCCGGCATCGAGGTCGGCCATCAGGGTGATCGCTTCCTCACCGTCCCAAGGGCCTTCGATCGCCTCTCCGCCGAGGGCAATGAGCTCGCGAAGCTTGTTGGCCGTGCCGGCCACCTCGATCTTGAAGTAGGAAACATTGGCGATTTCCTTCGCCATCCGCGCCAGGAAGGCGGGTGACATGGACGTGCCAGCCATGGGCGCGTCCTGGATCATGATCGGAATGCTGATGGCGTCAGAGACGCGCCGGAAGAACTCGTAGATGCCAGGTTCCGAGACCCGCAGCGTCGCGCCATAGAAGGGCGGCATGATCATCACCATCGCGGCGCCCGCCTCCTGAGCCCGCTTCGAACGGTCAGCGCAGATCTCGGTCGAGAAGTGGCTCGTGGTGACGATCACGGGAACGCGCCCTGCCACGTGGTCGAGCACCGTGTGCATCACCGCGTCGCGCTCTGCATCCGTGAGGAGGAACTGCTCGGAGAAATTCGCGAGGATGCAGATGCCGTCGGAACCGGTTTCAATCATGAAGTCTATGGCCCGCTTCTGCCCTTCGAGGTCGAGCTGGCCGTTGTCGTCGAAGATGGTCGGGGCGACCGGAAAGACACCGCGATAGGGGCGCACTGAGGATCTACCGAGCGAAGACATGTTCTATCCCTTAAATCTCGTATCTTGGGTATTGCCGTTAATGGTTGTCGCGCGGAACGGGCGCGCCCGTTTTGCCGACGAGGAAGTCGAGATCCGCGCCCTTGTCGGCCTGCATCACGTGATCCAGGTACATTTTGACGTAACCACGGGTGGCGTGGGGTTCCGGCGGCGTCCAGGCGGCACGGCGGCGATCCAACTCGTCGGCTTCCACATGCAGATGCAGGCTGCGGGCCGCGACGTCGAGGGTGATCAGGTCCCCGTTCTGCACGAGCGCAAGCGGACCGCCGGCGGCGGCCTCGG
>DASQML010000015.1:0-45440 GCA_035645515.1 Microvirga sp. | reverse complement strand
GCTGTTGAAGGTCCAGTAGTGATAGGTGGTGCCGTCGGCCAGCTGGCCGGTCACTTCCGTGGTCTCCAGGTTGACCTTCACACGCTGCGGTCCTCGCTTGCCGATGGGGCCGGGCAGATCGCTCGGCAGGCGAACGATGTTCGCCACCTTGGCAGCGGTCTCGGCTGCGGGGTGCTTGTGGCCTGCAGCAGCCATCTGGCCGCCCGCGTTGGCGGCAAGCGGGGCGCAAAGCCACGCGGCGGTGGCAAGGGCTACAACGGCAGCGCTCGCAAGCAGCGGCCGGCGTCCCAGGGTCTTCACGGCTTTCATCATCGTCTCCTCTTTGGGACCGCCTGGCGGATCATCGTGGTCCGTCATCGGATGAAGACGTTCTACTCCTGAGCTTCCGGGCCTTAATTGTTGCAGCGCAAATATCCCGATGAATGTGGATGATTGCGCTCGTCGTGCTCGAACGGGAGCCGAGCCGCATGGAGTCGTAGAACCGGGAAAGCTTGGAGGATATTGAGCAAGCTCAAGGAAACCCGGCAAGGCATGGGCTACGCATCCCTGCATGAACGGCGGGCCGCTTCCCTGAGGGGGCCCGCCGCACGCAAAGGGACTGCACCATGAAAGACGATCTCAGATCGCGCTACGGCGAAGAGCGGCTGCCCCGCTACACGAGCTATCCGACTGCACCGCAATTCTCCGACCGGATCGGACATGAGGCTTATGCGCAATGGCTCGCCTCTCTGCAGGAGGGGACCACCGCTTCCCTTTATCTCCACGTGCCGTTCTGCCGCTCCATGTGCTGGTATTGCGGATGCCATACCACGATCACCCAGCGAGACGCGCCGATCGTCGATTATCTGGAGATCCTCCGCCGCGAGATCGGCCTTGTCGCGGATCGCCTGAGCAACCCGTTGCCGGTTCGCCATGTGCACTTCGGCGGAGGCACGCCGACCATCATGGAGCCGGCCGAGTTCATCGGCCTCATGAACCTGATGCGTACGAAGTTCCGACTCGACAGTGGGACTGAGATCGCGATCGAGATCGATCCGCGAACCCTGACCCGCGCCATGACGGCTGCCTTGGGAGAGGCGAGCGTCACCCGCGCCAGCCTCGGCGTGCAGAGCTTCGACCCGGTCGTCCAGCGCGCAATCAACCGGGTCCAGAGCTTCGAGCAAACGGGCAGGGCGACGGAGGGTTTGAGGGCTGCCGGCATACGGGGCATCAACTTCGATCTGATCTATGGGCTTCCGCACCAGACGGTGGCGTCCTGCATCGACACTGTGAAGAAGTGCGTCGAGCTTCGCCCTGAGCGATTTTCCGTGTTCGGCTACGCGCATGTCCCCACGTTCAAGAAGCACCAGCGCAAGATCGACGAGGCCACGCTGCCCGATGGCGCCGCCCGATACGAGCAGGCGGAGGCCATCGCCAGAGCATTGGAGGATGCCGGGTATCGCCGGATCGGGCTCGACCATTATGCATTGCCCGAGGACGCGATGGTGAAGGCGCAACGCGAGGGCGTCCTGCACCGCAACTTCCAAGGCTATACCACCGATCCGAGCGATGTCCTGATCGGATTCGGTGCTTCGTCCATCGGACGCCTGACCCAGGGATATGCACAGAACGAGGTTGTGCTGGGCCGTTATGCCGAGCGCATCGCGCGAGGGGAACTGGCGACGGCGAAGGGCTACGCTCTGACCGCCGATGACCGTCTCCGTGCCGAGCTGATCGAGCGTGTGATGTGCGATTTCGGAGTCGATGTGGCGCAGGTCTGCGGCCGCCATGGGGTGTCCCCGGAGACCATCCTGCAGTCGATCCCCCGGTTGCGGATCCTGGAGGGCGACGGGATCGTCCGGTTCGACGGCGCCGTGCTGTCAGTGAACGAAGACGCACGCTTCCTCGTGCGAAGCGTGGCCTCGGCGTTCGACGCCTATCTCGGTCAGGCGGGCAGAACCCACAGCCGCGCCGTGTGAGCGGCGCGAAACGGGCGCTGCCTGCGGCTTCGCTCCTGCGCTGCTGCCGGTGGAGATCTCAGGCGCAGGACCGCACCTGGTAAACTTCACCGGTTTTGGCATTCCGCTCTTCATGGACCGGGCATTCGTGCCAGCTGCGGTACTTCGGCGCCTGGCGAGCCTCAACAGGAGGGCAGGCGAGCGGAACCGTGACATATTCATTGGTGAGGTGGTTGTAAGCATTCCGGAAGGTGCATTCGGCGGCGGCCGGTCCGGCCGCGACGAGGAGCAGAGTAGCGAGGATGAGTGCTTTCTTCGGCATAGCTGTTGTCTCCGTCTGCAATGTGCGTTGATCTCAGGCAACGGCCGTAACGCCCTGGGGATTTTCCTGGTTGCCGACGCCGAGGCGCTGGCGAAGGGCGAGGCGAGGGGTCACCAAATCGGCCAGTGTCACTTCGTCGAGCGAAGCGAAGAAGGCTTCCATGGCGCGACCGAGGGAGCGTGTGAGCCGGCAGGCGCCGCTCAGGATGCAGGTGGTCGGACCATCGCCGAGGCACTCGACCAATCGGGTGTGATCCTCCAGGGCGCGGACGACCTCGCCCATGCGGATCGAGGCGGCGGGCCTGGCGAGCTTCAGACCGCCTGCTCGTCCGCGCACTCCTACGACGTAGCCGAGTCCCACAAGGGTTTGCGCTACCTTCATCAGGTGATTGCGAGACAGCCTGTGACGGGTCGAGAGTTCCTCGATAGTCACAAGCCTCTCCTCCATGACTGCCAAACTTATCAGCAATCGGAGGGCGAAGTCGGTATGGGACGTGAGCCTCATGAGGTCTCCTAAAAGAGGAATTTACGATACATCTTTTAAGAGGCAAGAAAAGGGGCTTCGGACGGCCCTTGCCATCACGGCTCAAGCACCCCTGCTTCTGGTGCCGCACCGGCGGCGTCCGGACTTGAGGATGGGAGACACCGTTTTGGTTCTAGGATTCTGCCGGGATGCAGGTCGGTCAGGGCCCTTGGAAACGGACGTTGCCCTTCCGATTGCCCTTTGACTCGGCGCATCGCGGGAGGGGCTATTCGCACAGGTCTGCAGATCAGCGAAAGAGGGCAGGGACGCCCGGTCGCTGGCCCTGTTCAGGTCGAAGCGCGGTGAGAGCGGGCCTCTCCACGACAGGCCTGTTTCCTGGTCGCTCGGCCAATGACGGTCGGCTCCTGGACGGGCCGTGCATGACAGCCGCCGTCAAGAATAGATGATCGCCCCACCGTTCCGTCCGGGGTGAACCCACTGGAGCGAACCTTGCTCGCGAGCTTCTCCTGGCATGGCCCGGCGCCGAGGATGGCGATGTGGCCGTCCCAGGGGAGAGGTGCTCCCGATCTAGTGGACGAGATGACGGTAGATCGCCGGCAGGGCGGAAGGGAGCTTTGCCACCTCGCCGACGATGGCATAGCCGCCGCGGCCGAACAGCGTCGGGAAATAGGACTGAGCCTCACGGTCGACGGTGACGCCGAACACCGTGACGCCGGCGCGGCGCGCCTCGATCACGGCGCGCCGCGTGTCCTCGATGCCGAAGCGGCCCTCGTAGTAATCGATGTCGTTCGGCTTGCCGTCGGTGAGCACAAGAAGGAGTTTCTGACGGTTGGGGCGCTCGGACAATTTGGCGGTAGCATGCCGGATGCCCGTGCCGATGCGGGTGTAGTAGCCCGGCTTCAGCGCCGATATCCGGCGCACGACGGCCGGGCTCAACGGCTCGTCGAAATCCTTGACGGTTTCCACGCGCACCCATGAGCGACGGCGCGAGGTGAAAGTCATGATGGAATGACTGTCTCCGCAAGCTGCCAGCCCGTGCGCCAGCACCAGAAGCGCCTCCTTCTCCACGTCGAGCACGCGCCTGTTGTCCACCCAGGCGTCTGTGGAGAGCGATACGTCTACCAGCAGTGTGACCGCGAGATCGTGGGCCTGCCGCCTGCTTGCGAGGTGGACGCGCTCCGAGCCTGAGCCGCCCGAGAGCAGATCGCTGCGCGCACGCACCAGCGCATCGATGTCGAGTTCCTCGCCGTCGGGCTGTGCCCGCAGGATTTCGTGCTTGGGCCTCAGCGCCTCGAACTGGCGCCGCACACGACGGATACGGCGGCGGGATTCCTCGTCTGCCTCCCATGCTTCTCCTTGCTCCATGGCCTGGGCGGCGAGCACGTGGCAATGGTTCGGGAGATAGGCTTTGCGGGTATAGTCCCACTCGGGATAGGTCAGATCCGCTGTCAGGCTCGTCGTGTCCACCGCCTCCGGCGGCAGATCGAGATCGAACTTCAAACGCGTCGCCGGCTTGCCCTTGTGGCTGGAGAGCGGGATCTCCTCCATCTCGTCCAGGGCCTTTTCCGCATTCTCGTCCTCGTGGTCATCGGAGGGGCGGTTGACGTTGACCATCTCCGCCATGGCGAGGATCTTCTCGAACCGGTTGAGGACGAACGGATCGCTGCGCTGGGCCTGATCCGCTTCGCGCCGGGCAGCGAAGCGCTTGCGCGTATCCGAGGCGGCGAGATCGCCCGGAGCGGACGGCTCGTCGCCGGTGTGGTTCGGCATTGCGGCTTCCCGCAGCCAAGTATCACCCCAAAGGGGGACAGGCAGGAAGGGCTGATAGCCGGCAGGAGCCGCTAGAAGGGCGAAATCTCCAGTTTCCGAAGACCATTGCGGAGGCAGTCGCGCACTATCATCCCCCAGGAGAGCCAGAACGATCTGCTCGATCCCGTTTTCCATCGCCGGCAACGCCCGCTGCGGCCGCGACTCCCGCATGGCGGTGCAAAGTTCGTTGTATGTTGCTCTCAAGCCGGGGCATGCCGCCAGGACAGCCGCGACGGTTTCCTTGACCCGCCTGAGCACCAGGAGATCCCGGCGGAGCGGATCGGCTTCCCGGATCGGCTCCAGGGAAACATGGGCGAAATACGCCGCAAGCCAAAGGTAGAGGGCGCGGTTCAGGGTAGCCGAAGGAAAAAGGTCGATCCGGGGCGGCAGGAACAGAGTGGCGGCGTCGCGCCCCGGCTGCTCCAGCCGTTCTTCGGTGACGCCGAGGCGCTGAAAGAAGTTCAGGCGATGGGACGAGGCGCGGGCTGCAGTCCCGGCGATCTGCACCCCGGCCTCGCCTCCAAGGCCGCGGAAGACAACCGCGAGATAGCCGCGAACCTCGTCGAGGGAGACGCCAAGCTCGGGATAATGGGGGTAGGTGGCTGCACGCCCGACCAGCCGGTGCCAGAGCTGGCCGACTGTTTCTTCAAGCTCCAAAAAGTCGAGCATGGCGGTTCTCCCGGTTCAGCCGAGCGTCGCGCGGGCGACCTCGATCAAGGCCTTCTTGACATCAAGGTCGTCGGTGAGCGGCTCGATCATGCTTGCCGTCACCGCTTGCTCTGGCGGGACGCCTGCGGCGATCAGCGAAGCGCAATAGACGAGCAGCCGCGTCGAGACCCCCTCTTCCAGATCCTGGCCCTTGAGCGCTCGCAGGCGATGCGCCAGCGCCAGGAGGGGACGGACGCGCTCCGCCGACAGGCCGCTCTCGGCAGCGACGACGGCGACCTCATGGTCGAACGGCAGGAAATCGAACTCGATCGCCACGAAGCGCTGGCGCGTCGACGGCTTCAGCGACTTGAGCAAGGTCTGGTAACCGGGATTGTATGAGACGACGAGCATGAACGAGTCGGGGGCCTGGAGTTCCTCGCCGGTGCGGTCGAGCGGCAGGATGCGCCGGTCGTCGGTGAGCGGGTGCAGCACGACGGTCACGTCCTTGCGGGCCTCGACGATCTCATCCAGGTAGCAGATGCCGCCTTGGCGTACGGCGCGGGTGAGGGGACCGTCAGCCCATACGGTGTCGCCGCCCTTCAGAAGATAGCGCCCGGTGAGGTCGGCGGCGGTGAGGTCGTCATGGCAGGAAACCGTGTGCAGCGGCAATCCGAGCTTGGACGCCATATGGGCCACGAAGCGGGTTTTGCCGCAGCCGGTCGGGCCCTTGAGCAGGAGCGGAAGGCGCTTGCGCCAGGCGAGCTCGAACAGGGCGCATTCGTTGCTGGCGGGAACGTAGTAGGGCAGTTCGCCCGCAGGTTCGGGCACCGCTTGCAGAAGGGGTTTCATGTGTTCCGTCTTTCAGATCGGGTTTACTGGGACACGGGGCGGCCGCTCAGGGCCGCCCCGCGGATTCATTCAGCAGGCTGCATTCCCCGGGCGAGCTGGGGATTTTTCTCGCGGCCCGGGACGAACACCGCATAGACGAACATCAGCGCGGAGATCAGCACGAACACGCCCGATCCGAGACGGATCCAGTAGAACAGCGCCAGCTGATCCTGGACTTCCATGTACGACTGCCCAAGCACACGCTGAAGATGGACCTGGATCACGCCCGCGAAGGTGAGTGCGAACGTCATGACCGACATGGCCGTGCACATGATCCAGAAGCTCACGATGCTGAGCATCTGGTTGTAGGGATTCCGGCCGAGGATCTGCGGCATGGCGTAGGCCATGACTGCAAGGTTGAGCATCACATAGGCGCCGAAGAAGGCGAGGTGCCCGTGAGCCGCCGTGACCTGCGTGCCGTGGGTGTAATAGTTCACTGACGACAGCGTGTGCAGGAAGCCCCAGACGCCCGCGCCGAAGAACGCCATCACCGAGCAGCCGATGGACCACAGCAGCGCAGCGCGGTTGGGGTGGCGACGGCCTGCTTTCCACGTCATCTGCACCGTGAAGATCACCATGGTGAAGAACGGTGCGACTTCCAGGGTGGAGAAGAGGGAGCCGATCCACTGCCAGTAGCCGGGAGCGCCGATCCAGTAGAAGTGGTGGCCCGTTCCAAGGATGCCGGAGAACAGCGCCATGCCGACGATCACGTAGAGCCACTTCTCAACGACCTCGCGGTCGATGCCGTTCAACTTGATCATCAGGAAGGCGAGCACGGAGGCCATGATCAGCTCCCACACGCCCTCGACCCACAGATGCACGATGTACCACCAGTACATCTTGTCCACGGCGATGTTGGACGGGTTGTAGAAGGCGAAAAGGAAGAAGATCGCGACGCCCCACAGCCCGAACAGCAGGATCTTGGTGACGACCGTCTTGCGCCCCTTGAGAACCGTCATGGTGATATTGAACAGGAACATCAGACACACGACGACGATGCCGACCTTGATTGTGAAGGGCTGCTCGAGAAATTCGCGGCCTTCGTGGATCTTGAACAAGTAGCCGACCACCGCGACGCCCGCGGCGACAAAGAACATCCAGAACTGGAGCTTCGCGAGAAACGGGCTGAAGAGCTCGGTCTCAGCCTCCTCCGGCACGAGGTAGTAGGTTGCCCCCATGAAGCCGATGAGAAGCCACACGATCAAAGCGTTCGTGTGGATCATGCGCACGATGTTGAAGGGGAGCAGAACCGAGAGAGTGTTGGGAAGAACGTAGATCGTGCCAGCAAGAACGCCGAACAGAACCTGCGCCAGGAACAGGGCCAGAGCTCCATAGAAATAGAGCAAGGCCACCTTTTGCGTTTGATATTTCATGATCCGTTTCCGTTCTCATCCCGCCTTGTTCGGCGGCCAGTTCTGGGTCTTGACCCGGCCGGTCCATTCCAGGAAGTCGGCGAGGTCGTTGAGTTCCTGGTCGTCGAGATTGAACTGCGGCATCTGCCGTCGACCTTCTGTGCCCGACGGCTGTGCGGCCATCCAGGCCTTCAGCATCTCGCGGGCCGCCGCCGGATCCTCCTTGCCGCCCCAGCGATCCCAGACGTTGCCGAGTTCCGGCGCAAAATAGGCGCCCTCGCCCAGGAGCGTATGGCAATTGATGCAGGAATTCTTCTCCCACACGTGTTTGCCGCGGGCGACAGAGGCTGACAGTGTGGACACGTCGGTCGACGAGGTGTTCATGTAGTAGTGGCTGTGAGCCGTCAGGCCCACGAAAATGGCGAAGAAGAAGAACGAGCCCCCGTAGAACACGTTTCTTGCCGCCGATTTGGTGAGGACTTCAGCCATCGCAGAATCCTTTGTGGTTGAGCAGGCGGGCAGGGACGCGGCGCATGCCGCGGACATACGTTTGCTCTGGCGGGCTTCGAGATCGAACAGCTGAAGGAGCAGGGCGGGACATGCAGACGTGCCTTGGGTTCGCATCGGGCACCGACCGGTGCGCCTCATTGTGATGACAGGAGGGCCCGCTTTGCTCTTTGCTCTGGCGCAAGCCGGACAGAGAAAGGCGGCTTCAGCTGCGGAGTCAGGGGATGCCTGCCGTCGCCCAGGACACGGCGGTGACCAATGTCAGCCAGCAGAAGAAGAGCGTCCGCCAGCCGTAGGGCGCGCCACGAAGTTTCAGGAAGTCCAGCAGCATGCATCAGCCCTTGGCGAAAGCGGCTGCGAGAATCATTCCATCGGTCGCCATCCCGGTCAGGTCCAAATGGCTCGCTGCTAGACCGAGAAGGGTGAGCAGGACAAGGAGGCCTCAGGCCCGCGTGGCTCGTTGCGCGAAGATCTGCGTCACTGCACTACCCGATCAGATAGACGAGCGGGTACATCACGACCCAGACGAGATCGACCATGTGCCAGAAGGCAGTTGCGGTCTTCAGGTTCCCGACGGTGTCGGCGAAAGCGGCGGCTGCGAGGATGACAATGCCCAGAACCACATGGAGAAGATGAAAGCCGGTGAGCAGAAAGTAGAGCGTGAAGAATGTGTCACTCTCGATGCCAATGCCCGCCTGCGCCTTCGCGATGTACTCGGCGAGCTTGATGGCGGTGAAAACCGCCCCGAGCGACGCAGCCCCTCCAAGCTGCAGCCGAGCGATTCCATGCCGCCCCTCGCTTCGAGCCTCGAGCGCCAGAGCTGCCATCCATCCGCTGGTGATCAGCACGATGGTGTTGATGCCGCCAGCGGTCTGATCGAGACGGGCCTGGCCCGCTGCGAAAAGAGCCGGGTGGATGGCCCGGGTGATCGCGAACATCATGAACAGAAGACCGAAGGTCACGAGTTCCGTCAGGATCAGGACCCACATCATGGGATGTCCCGGCAGGTCCGAGAGTGCGCCCCAGGGACGGTCTTCTTGCGCAGCGTTCATCACTCTTTCCCGCAACGGCTGGATCAATGGCACCGCGTAACGGCGGCTGGCGCATTTTTCGTTGCGGTGGCTCAAACAATCATCGGGCGTTCTCGGCCATAGATGGCTGAGCTTCGGAGCAGGAGACCCCCATGAGCGATGCCCAACTTGGTCTTGTGATGGCGACGCCCCTCATCATCATCTTTGCCGTCATGCTGTACCGGATGGGAGTGCTGCGCCCGACCGGAACGATCGCCGCGGTGGCATTGTCGGTTGTGATCGCGGTCGGACTTTTCCTCACCCAGTAGGAAGCCCGCGGCCGACGAAACCGCGTCCTGTCTCGCCCCGAGGGCCCTCCTGGCCGGGTGCCCGCACATCTGCGCGGACGCCCAGGCTGGCTAATACCAGTGCGGCAGAGTTCATGGACGGGGTCGCTTCAGGCCCCGTCCCGGTTGGTCTTGCCCGCTTTCTCAGGCAGACCGGCTGATGCGAACCTGCCAGAGATCGGGGCCCTCCTCCTGGTATTCCCAGTCGAATGCGCCCGGCCGCTCGACACTGAACTGGTAGAACAGCGGTCTGGGATCATGGTCGTTGACGAGCAGAAACGCCTCTCCCGGAGCAAGCTGATCGAAAGTGCTGAAGATCAACGGATGGCGCATCCGTGGCATGATCTGACGGACGTCGATGATGGTTTCGGTGACATTGCAACTGCACATCAGACAGCGATCCTTGATGCGCGGCCCAGAGGCGCCTGGCCGCGGAAGGTGATGAGGTCGGACATTTTCTGGAAGGTCCCGACCGGGCGGACGTCGAAGTGGAAAAGCCACCGAACCGGTGCGCCAAGCGGCCCGCTGCGACCTGTATTGTCCTGCTTCGACGCCAGCACCTTGTGGGGCTGGGGCCGCATCTTCTTTGCCGTATCTCAAACAAAACACGGATTGCCCGGCGAGCTCTTGCCGGTTCTTGTCGCTGCGCAAAGATCGTCGGATGAGGCCGCGCTAATTTGGGACAACACCGCAAGCGTCGCCTCAGGAGACTGTCATGTCCATCGAAACCACAGAACTCGTCGATAATGTGATGCGACGATGGCCTATGACCATCCGTGTCTTTCTGGATCATCGGATGCGATGCGTCGGTTGCCCGATTGCGTGTTTCCATACGATCGACGACGCCTGCCGCGAACACGGAGTGGACCGAGTGAAGTTTATGGCGGACCTCCAGCGCGTCATCGCAAGGGACACCGGCAACTCCCAGGTCGCGTGCGACGTCGTTACCGCTCGCTGGCCGGCGACCCGGTGACAAGCCTGCACGCCGCGGTGCAGGGGGCCAGCCCGAACCGGCGAAAGCTGTCTGCTGCAGGGCGGGCGATGCCGCCAGACTTCATGGAAGGCGTTAACGGAGGCGGGACGGAGGAGGTGATCGTCGGCCGCCCCGGATGAGCGCAGTCGGATTCATGTCGCCGGGGCTTGAGCGTGGAGGAAATGCCGACGGGGTGTCTTCCCTCCTGCCGTGGCATAGGTGATCAGGATCCGGCAGAGCATCGGTCCGCCCGTTCACCGGAGGCCCCTCCATGGCTCAGCCAGAGCTGCGATGTCCAGATCGAGCAAGTCGATCGCCCGCCGCGCCGTATGGTCGATGATGTCAGCGACGGATTGCGGCCTGCGGTAATACGCCGGAACTGGTGGAGCAACGATGGCTCCCATCTCGGTTGCCGCTGCCATCATTCGGATGTGCCCCAGATGCAGCGGGGTCTCGCGTGCGAGCAGGACCAGTCGCCGTCGCTCCTTCAGGTGAACGTCAGCCGCACGTGTGAGAAGGTTGTCCGCCGAACTGGTGGCGATGGCGGACAGGGTCCGCATGGAACACGGTGCAACGATCATGCCTGCGGTGCGGAAAGAACCGCTGGCGATGGTTGCTCCGATGTCGTCGATGGCGTGGTGGACGCAGGCGAGGGCGCCGATCCGGCAGAGCTCGTCATCACCCGCCTCATGGCCGATTGTGCGCTCTCCGCTCCGAGAGACAACGAGGTGGATTTCACAGCCTGCGGTAGCGAGAAGTTCGACGATTCGGATCCCGATCATGGCGCCCGATGCGCCGCTGATGCCGACGACTATCCGTGGCGTGGTCGTCATGTCACGCTCCTGTGCGGAACCTGTCCGAGCCCGAGCTTGTTCCAGATCCCCTCGACGCGCGCTGAGACGGCAGGGTCCATCTTGAGCACCGCGCCCCACTCGCGCTCCGTCTCCGGCTCGATCTTGTTGGTGGCATCGATGCCGAGCTTGCCGCCCAGTCCCGCGCGTGGGGATGCAAAGTCCAGATAATCGATGGGGGTGTCGTTGATCGTGACGAGATCACGAGAGGGATCCGAGCGCGTCGCGACGGCCCACATGACGTCATCCCAGGAACGGACGTTGATGTCCTCATCCACCACGATGAGCAGCTTTGTGTACGTGAATTGCGGAAGAAGCGACCATAGTCCGTGCATCACCCGACGGGCCTGCCCGGCATAACGCTTCGCGATGGATACGACCGCAATCCGATAGGAGCAGGCCTCGGGCGGCAGCCAAGCATCCTGCACCTCGGTGAACTGCCGCTTCAGGATCGGAACGAACAACGCGTTGAGGGCCTCGCCGATGCGAGAGGGCTCGTCCGGGGCGCGGCCAGTGAAGGTCGAAAGATAAATCGGATGCGGGCGCATGCTGATGGCTGTCACATGCATCACCGGAAACGGCTCGACGGCGTTGTAGTACCCTGTGTGATCTCCGAAGGGGCCCTCGGGCGCGGTTTCGTCGCAGGGCACGAATCCCTCGATGACGATTTCCGAGTCTGCAGGCACCAGCAGTGGGACACTCGCGCACCGCATGAGCCTGGGGCGTCTGCCTCGCAGCAGACCCGAGAAGAGCAGCTCGGATTGGGTCTCGGGAAGAGGCAGAACCGCTGAGAGCATGGTGGATGGATCGGCCCCGATCACCACTGCCACCGGCATCGGCTCTCCCATCGCTCTCCAGCGGTGATGATGACGAGCGCCGCCGCGATGCGCGAGCCAGCGCATGATGGCCTTGTTCCGCCCGAGGACCTGCATGCGATAGACTCCCATATTGTAGTCAGCCACGCAGGTGCTGTCCGGCGGGCGTGTGACCACGAGCGGCCAAGTCACCAGCGGCGCCGGCTCTCCCGGCCAGCAGATCTGGACCGGAAGCCGCGTCAGGTCGACAGAGCCCCCGGTCAGCAGCGTCCGCTGTTCGTTGCCGGTTTGCCTGGGCCGCATGGAAAGGGCTGCACGCGCCAGGGGCAACTTGCTCCAGGCATCCGTAAGACCCTGCGGCGGACGTGGTTCGCGCAACTCTGCAAGGGCCTCGCCAACGCCCTGCAGGCTTCCAGGCTGGACGCCCAGGCCCCAGGCGACGCGCTCGACCGTTCCGAACAGGTTGACCAGGACGGGCATCTCCGACGCGCGTCCATCCGGCTGCAGAGCCTGCTCGAACAGGAGAGCCGGTCCACGCTCCTGAATGACCCGTCGATGAATCTCCGTGATCTCATGGGCCACGGACACGGGTTCCCGAACCCGCACGAGCTGCCCTCTCGCCTCCAGAAAAGCCATAAAGTCGCGAAGGTCGGAGAAAAAGGGCAGGTCACGTCGCAGCATGAGATCCTCAACAGGCTGCCGCCTTGGTGGGCCAGGAAAGTGCGCTCGTCTTTGCTCAAGCGCAAACACGAGCTTGGCCGTTTCCCGTAAGGCAGCCGCAAGGATGCTCAAATGATGCCATCGTCTCCATCTGCCACGGCCTTACCGGCCTTCGTTTCCGCTGTCCTGCGGCCTCTTCCCTTGGAGCCGCTCCAGCTGTTCCTGTCCGCCGTGATGCGCCGGATCGTGCGCCGTCACCCGAGCCTGTTCGAGCGGCTCGGGTCCTATGCCGGGAAACGCTACGGATTGCTTCCGTCGGACCTGCCGTTCTCCTTCGTCCTGGACACCGCGTTGCATGCTCCCCGGATCCACGTGGTGCGTTCGCTGCCTGGTCGCCTGGATGCGAGGATATCCGGTCCGCTCCGCGCTCTCGTGGGCATGGCCGACGGCTCCTATGACGGGGATGCGCTGTTCTTCTCCCGGACCATCGTTGTCGAGGGTGACATCGAGGCCGTGCTGGCGCTTCGGAACGCTGTCGACGATGCAGGAATCGACGTCCTGCACGAAGGGGCGGCCATGCTGGGGCCTCTGGGACATTTTGGCGAGGCGCTTCTCCACCATCGACGCTCTCAGAGCCTCGACAGGCGCTCTGGGGGCCTTCATTCGCGTTCAAGGGAGACATCGTCGTGGAGCTGATTTGCCCGGCCGGTACCCCATCCGCCCTGCGCACGGCTGTCGATGCGGTCTATTGCGGTTTCCGCAACGAGACCAATGCCCGAAACTTTCCCGGGCTGAACTTCAGTCCGGAAGAACTCGCCGAAGCCGTAGCCTATGCGCACCGGCATGGCGTAAAGGTTCTCGTGGCCATCAACACGTTCCCCCGCGCAGGAGCCACCGCCCTGTGGCATCGGGCGGTCGATGACGCCGTCGAAGCCGGTGCCGACGCGCTTATTCTCTGCGATATCGGGCTCATGGCCTACACGGCGGAGCGCTACCCTGGCATACGTCTGCATGTTTCCGTGCAGGCGGCCGCAGCCAATGCGGATGCAATCAGGCTCTATGTGGAGCGGTTCAACGCCAAGAGGGTGGTTCTGCCGCGCGTGCTGAGCGTGCCGGAGATCGCCGCGATCACTCGCGCAACCACCTGCGAGGTCGAGGTCTTTGTCTTCGGCGGGCTGTGCGTCATGGCAGAGGGGCGCTGTTCGCTCTCGTCCTATGCCACAGGATCGTCTCCGAACATGAACGGCGTGTGCTCCCCAGCCAGCCATGTGAACTACAGCGAAAAGGATGGCACGGTCACATCCCGGCTGGGCGGCTTCACGATTAACAAGTTTGGACAGGGTGAGCCGGCTGCCTATCCGACCCTGTGCAAGGGGCGTTTCAGAACCGGGCTCTCGACCGCATACGTTTTCGAGGATCCGGTCAGTCTCGATGCGGCGACACTTCTGCCGGGCCTGCGCGACGCTGGCGTGACGGCCCTGAAGATCGAAGGGCGTCAGCGAAGCCGCGCCTACATCGAGAACGTGGTGCGCGCATTTCGCGAAGCCCTGTCCGCCCTGGAACAGGGGCGCGCCATCCCGGTCGGGATGCTTCAGCCGATGAGCGAGGGGCAGAGCAATACGCTCGGCGCCTACAAGAAGACCTGGCGCTAGGACTTGGCACTGAGCCGGCAGGGAGAGAAACCATGAAGCTGACCCTTGGACCGGTCCTGTACAATTGGGACCCGGAAGTCTGGCGCGACTTCTATTTCCGCATCGCAGACGAGGCCCCTGTCGATGTGGTCTGCGTCGGCGAGGTCGTTTGTTCGAAGCGCCTCCCGTTCTTTCAGGATCTGGTGCCGGAGGTGGTGGAGCGCCTGACGACGGCAGGCAAGGAGGTGCAGCTGAGTTCGCTCGCCCTCGTCACCCTCGAAAGAGAGCGTCGGCAGACCGCAGCGTTGGCACGGGACGCGGAGCTCCTCGTGGAGGCAAACGACGTTACAGGTTTGATCCATCTCACCGGGCGTCCACACGCAATTGGGCCCTACGTGAACGTTTACAACGAAGCGACCTTGACATGGCTTGTGCGCAACGGGGCCCGCCGTGTCTGTCTCCCGCCGGAGCTCCCTGCGGCCTCCATCGCCGCCTTGGCGAAAGCATGCCCGGATGTGGCCTTGGAGGTGTGGTCGTTCGGTCGGGTGCCACTCGCCATCTCGGCGCGCTGCTATCACGCCCGGCTGCACAAGCTCACCAAGGATAACTGCCAATTCGTCTGCGGCAAGGATCCGGATGGCCTGCCGGTCGATACCCTCGACGGACAGGCGTTTCTGTCCGTAAACGGCGTTCAGACACTCTCTTCCACCTATTCCAATCTGATCAGCGACATCGGTCGACTTGCCTCCATGGGTGTTTCCTACTGCCGCCTGTCACCGCAAGCCTGCGACATGGTGGCTGTCGCCAAAACGTTCCGTAGCGTTGCAGATGGCGTGTTGGATCCTGTCGAGGGGCGATCTGCTCTCGACCTGATCTGCGAAGACGTGTCCTTCTCCGACGGGTTCTTCAACGGCAGCGCAGGTGCTAGCTACCGCGCCCGGGTCACTCTCGAGCAGGACTGAGCCGGAGCGGACTTTGCGCGGGGGCGTTGCTCGTCGTCGTGCCGCAGCGCCTAGCACGAACTCGCTTAATTGCGCGGATGCAGGTTATAGGTGCTGCGAGTGGTTCGGGGGGTTGTTCCTGCATATCGATCCACACTTGTGGATCCGTGATCACCCGTCGAATCCCCGCCGCGGTTATGCAATATGCCTTCACCGTACGGGAGCTCGACTCCGGGATTGGGAGAGAACCGCATGTCCGTTGATGCAGCAGCGATCGGCCTATTCCAAGGACTGGATACAGCCGTTGCCGCCGACCTGCTTGAGCAGGCGCAACGGCGGACGGTGCAACCCGATGAGGTGCTCTTTTCTGCCTGGTACCCCGCGCGCTCCGTGCATGTGCTGGCTTCCGGGGCAGCCAAGCTCGTGCAAACGACGCCCAACCGAGCACGGGTCATCGTCAAGTATGTCAGGCCCGGCGAAGTCTTCGGCAGCCCCGCCTTGCTGAACAGGTTCTATCCCACCGATGCCATAGCCGTTGCGGAGTCCGTGGAACTGCAATGGCCGTCAGAGGTTCTCAAAACCTTCATCGCCAAGCACCCGCAGGTAGCATTCAACGTGATCGGCGATCTCGAAGGTCGCCTGCGTGAGATGGAGGGCCGGCTGCGGGACCTTTCGAACGAGCCGGTCGAGCAGCGCTTGGCGCGGGCGATCCTCAAGCTCGTGGAGACGTTCGGGGAGCAGACCCAAGAAGGAGTCGAGATTCCGTTCCCGCTCACCAGGCAGGATCTGGCCGACCTGATCGGCAGCACCCTTCCGACAGTGAGCCGGACACTTCGTGCTTGGGAAACGCAGCGCCAGATCCGGCGTTACCGGCGGCGCCTCGTGATCGCCGATGTCGAGGCTGTGGCACGAGTTCTGTATCAGGATGAGGTGCCGGAGACCAAGCCGCGACGCAGCCACCGCCGAACG
The DNA here is from genome assembly GCA_035645515.1 of Microvirga sp. Lineage (GTDB taxonomy): Bacteria > Pseudomonadota > Alphaproteobacteria > Rhizobiales > Beijerinckiaceae > Microvirga. Next base: position 29,297 of record DASQML010000015.1, on the reverse strand, counting down.
GCTGGACGGTAGCGCGAGGTAGGCCCGCCGCTTTCCAGGGTGCGACCAGTCAGTCAGGTCCGTGTAAGCACCATACAATCGAGCACGGCGCAGTAGTGGCAGGCCGCCGCGACAAGAACGAAGGTGTGCCAGATCGCATTTTGAAAGCGGAGACTTTCCCAAAGGTGGAATGCCACACCTACCGTGTAGAGAATGCCGCCGGTGGCGAGAAGACGGAGCGTCGAGGAGGGAAGCGTCCCGAAGACAGTTTCGTAAGCTATGACGCCGCTCCAGCCGAGGAGCAGGTAAAGCACGATGGAGAGCCGGTCGAAGCGGCCGGGAAAACGGAGTTTGAGGGTAATGCCTACTGCGGAAGTGAGCCACATGCCGAGCAGCAGCATCAAGGAAGTCGCATTCGCTTTCATCTGCGTGATGAACGGTGTGTAGGTGCCGGCAATCAGGAGATAGATGGCGGAGTGGTCGAACCGTCGCAGCATCCACTTGACGGGCGAGACCGGCCAGAGGTTGTAGAGCGCCGACACAGTAAGCGCTGTCAGTAAGCTGGCGCCATAGATCAGAAGGGACGTGAGCTCCCACGCTCCCACGACCGGGGCTGCCATGATGAGCAGGGCGATGATGGAAACGGTCCCGAGTGTCACCCCGACAGCATGTACGATGCCATCGGCGATGATCTCCTTCGTGTCATAGTCCCATTTCAAGGAAGTCACCTCTCAGGAAAGGTTGTTGCCGAACACCCTCGAAGGCCATGGAGCGCGTTCGGCAACATGGAGCAAACGGCCTGACCTGTCTGATTGTAGTGCTGGCAGGCCCGGCAGCGAGAACCTGCGACATCCTTGGCGGCGCCATCTGGATCGGCCTCGTGCCTGAACGAGGCGGCCCCCCTGCTTGGAAGTGCGGCCTTCGCGGGATGTTCCGCCAACCCCAGGACGGTCATGGCATACCGGTGAACCCCGCATCAAAGCCCATAGGCGGCGGATCGGTCCCAGCGCACGACCGGCAGCGACGGCGACGGACCATTACGGCCTAGTCCTCAGGAAGCGGATTGCCGCATATGCAAAAAGGGCGAGGCCGAGGCTTCAAACGTGGAGATATCGTTCCTTGATGCTGGGATCGGCGAGGAGCTCTGCGCTGGTTCCGGTCCATACGGACCGTCCCTTCTCGATAACCACGTGCCTGTCCGCAAAGCTCGCGAGCACGTCGACATTCTTGTCGATGACGAGGATCGACTGGCGCTCGCCTCGGAGACGTTTGAGGCAGGACCAGATCTCCGCACGGATTAACGGCGCGAGGCCTTCCGTCGCCTCATCGAGAATGAGGAGCTTGGGATTGGTCATGAGCGCTCGGCCAACCGCGAGCATCTGCTGCTCGCCGCCGGAAAGCTGCGTGCCCAGATTGCTCCGGCGTTCCTTCAGCCGCGGAAAAAGCTCGTACACGGCATCCAGGGTCCAGCGGCGCGCACCGTTGCGCGAGGCGGCCGTGGCGACAAGGTTTTCCTCCACCGTCAGGGTCGGAAAGATCTGCCGTCCTTCAGGCACGAGGCCGATCCCGGTCTGTGCGATCCTGTAGGGGGCAATTCCCGTCACGACGGCGCCATCGAAGCGGATTTCGCCACCCCGAGGGCGCAGGAGCCCCATGATGGATTTGATCGTGGTGGTTTTGCCCATGCCGTTTCGGCCGAGCAGCGTCACCACCTCGCCTGCGCCTACATCAAAGGAGATATCGAATAGAACCTGGGCCGCTCCATACGAGGCTTGGAGATGTCGGACGGACAGCATCAGGCTACCTCCTCCTCGCCAAGATAGGCCGCTCGCACCTCAGGATTGGTCCGGATTCGCTCCGGTGTGTCAGTCGCGATCACCCGCCCATAGACGAGGACGCTGACTTTGTCCGCGAGGGAGAAGACCGCATCCATGTCATGCTCGATCAACACGATGGTGAACCGGCCCTTCAGCTGACGCAGGGTTTCGACCACCCGCTGGGATTCCTCATGGCCGGTACCAGCGAGGGGCTCGTCAAGGAGAAGCAGTTTCGGTTCGGTCGCCACGGCAATGGCAAGCTCGAGCTGTCTTTTCTCGCCGTGGGACAACAGGCCGGCCGGGATCTGAGCCCGCGCTGCGAGCCCGACCATATGCAGGCAATCCATGGCAGGACTGTTCAACGCTCTTTCCCGCGAGGCGTCACCGAAGAACCGGAAGCTCGAGCCTGCGCGGGCCTGGACCGCCAGTGCCACATTCTCAAGAGCGGAAAAGCCCGGCAGGATCGAGGTGATCTGGAAAGAACGCGCAAGCCCCCGTCGGACGCGCTGATGCATCGGCAACGGGGTGACGTCCTCGCCGGCAAACAGAATTTGCCCGGAATTCGAGGGCAGCATCCCGGAGATCTGATGGATCAGAGTCGTCTTGCCCGCTCCGTTCGGTCCGATGATGGCGTGCAACTCACCTGGCCGAACCGAGAGACTGACGTCGTCCGTGACGACGAGAGCGCCGTAGTTTTTCCTGACATTGCGGAGTTCGAGCAGGGGTTCAGTCATGGTGACGTTTCCGCAGCAGACCCATGAAGCCGCCTCGGGCAAACAGGACGGTCAGGATGAGAAGAGGCCCAAAGACCATTTGCCAATTCTCCGAGAGCCGCGAGCGGATCTCGTCGTTCAGGAAGAAGCTCGCCATGTGCAGGATTTCCGGCAGGAATTCCTCCAGGAGCAGGAAGGCGGCGGCACCGATGATCGCGCCGTGCAGGGAGCCCAACCCGCCGAGCACAACCATGAAGATGAACTCGCCCGACCGCTGCCAAGTCATGAAAGCCGGGCTGACGAACTCGGCCTGGTTGGCGATGAGACAGCCTGAAAGACCGGCTATCATGCCGCTGATGACATAGGCCACGAGCTGAAAGCGGAACGGTTGGAAACCAATGGCTTCCATGCGAACGGGATTATCCTTCGCACCCCTCAGGACGCGCCCGAAGCGGGAGGTGACGATGGACCTGGACAGGAAATATGCGCCGATGAGGCAGGCCAGGGTGGCGCCATAGAAGGCAAGGTCATCCTCCAGGATGCTCGATCCCGCGATTTGGCTGCGCGAGTAAAGGGTCATGCCATCATCGCCTCCGTATGCCGAGAGTGACGAGGCAAGGAAGAACAGCATCTGCGCGAAGGCGAGGGTGATCATGATGAAGTAGACGCCCTTGGTTCGCAGCGAGATTGCGCCCGTGACGAGGGCGAACAAAGCCGATGCTGCGAGGGCGACGGGAACCTGAATGAGCGCATCCTCGATGCCGTGGCTTGACAGGATACCCACCGCATAGGCTCCGATGCCGAAGAAGGCTGCATGACCGAAGCTCACAAGCGCGCCGTAGCCGAGAATGAGGTCCAGCGACATGGCAGCAAGGCCGAAGATCATGACGCGCGTCAGCAGCGACAGCACGTAACCTTCCGCGCCAGATGCAAAGGCAAGAAAGGGCGCCGCTACGAAGGCCGCCAAGATGACGAGGGGAATCGGATCGAGCCGCCATTGGGGAGATGGTATGGCGCCCGGTCGTGCTTCGGTCAGTTCCGTCATGACTCGGTCCTATCGTTTGGCCGGGAAGAGGCCGGAGGGACGGAAGAACAGCACCGCGGCCATGAAGATGTAGATCAGCATCGGTGCAACGGCCCGGCCCGTCTGGCTCGCGGCCGACGGATCGAGGAACAGGCGGAACAGGTTGGGCACGAACGAGCGTCCAATGGTATCGACGAGGCCGATCAGGAGCGCCGCGAGGAAGGCTCCCCGGATCGAGCCGATGCCGCCGATCACGATGACCACGAAGGCAAGGATGAGGATATTGTCGCCCATGCCGGGCTGTACCGAGAGGATCGGTGCGACCATCGCCCCGGCAAAGCCCGCGAGCATCGCCCCGAAGCCGAACACGACCATGAAAAGGCGGTGGATGTTGACGCCCAGCGCCGACACCATGGGCGCATGGGTGGCGCCTGCGCGGACGAGCATGCCGACGCGGGTGTGGCTCACGAGAACGTAGAGAAGCCCCGCCACGATCAGGCCGGACGCTATGATGGCAAGGCGGTAGACCGGATAGAGCAGGCCATCCGTGATTTCCACCGAGCCCGACAGGATCTCGGGCATCGGGACGTTGAGCGGGGATGCTCCCCAGACGAACTTCACGCTCTGGTTCAGAAAGAGAATGATGCCGAAAGTGGCGAGCACCTGGTCGAGGTGATCCCGATCATAGAGATGCCGGAAGACCAGCGCTTCGAGCACGAGCCCGAAGGCCAGCGCCGTAGGAAGAGTGAGCAGCAGGCCCCAGCCGAAGCTGCCTGTCCAGGCGCTAAAGGCAGCGACCAGGTAGGCGCCGATCATGTACTGGACGCCGTGAGCCAGATTGATGAAATCCATCACGCCGAACACCAGTGTCAGGCCCGCGGCGATCAAGAAAAGGATGAGCCCGAACTGGAGACCGTTCAAAGTCTGGATCAGGAGGAGGGTCACTGTTGTTGGCCCTTCATGAAAGACGTTCGTCGATCAGGCATGCGCGGGCTCGCTCCGCTGAAGGAGGGCGCCGCAACGGCAAGGTTGCCCCGTTCGCAGGCTACGAACGGGGCGAGCATCTTCATGCCGGCAGCTCAGTTCGTGGCGGCGCAATCCTTCGCATAGGCATCCGAATAGTCGTCGAACACCTTCTCTGCCGTTTCCGTCTGGAACCTGCCGTCGGGGCGCTTGGCGACCTTCACCAGGTAGAAGTCCTGGATCGGGAAGCCGTTCGCGCCAAATTTGAAGTCGCCGCGCACGGACTTGAAGTTCGCCTTCCTGATGGCAGCCCGCAATGCATCCTTGTCGTCGGTCTTGCCTCCGGTGGCCTTCAGGGCGCTGTCGATCAGAAGCGCCGCGTCATAGGCGTGCATGGCATAGGAAGCAGGAACGGTATTGTAGGCCGCTTCATAGGCTGCGACGAACTTCTTGTTCTCCGGGGTGTCCAGGTTGGGCGCCCAGTTGGAGCCGCTGAGCATGCCGACCGCCGCATCCTGCTGAGCGGGCAGGTTCGTCTCGTCCACCGTGAAGGCCGAGAGGAAGGGGATGCGGGATGCCAGACCCGCTGCCCGGTACTGCTTGACCAGGTTCACGCCCATGCCGCCCGGCATGAAGGTGAAGATCGCGTCCGGCTGCATCGAGGCGATCTTGGCGAGTTCGGACTGAAAGTCCAGGGTGTTGAGCGGAACGTAGGATTCCTCCGCAATCTCGCCCTTGTAGTGCCGCTTGAACCCGGCCAGCGCGTCCTTGCCGGCTTGGTAGTTCGGCGCAAGGAGATAAACCTTCTTGTAGCCGCGGTCCTGCGCAACCTTACCCAGCACCTCGTGGTTCTGGTCGTTCTGGTAGGAAGTGGCGAAGAAGTAGGGGTTGCAGCTCTTGCCCGCGAGGTTCGAGGGGCCAGCATTGACGCTGATGTAGAAGGTCTTTGCGTCAGTGATCGGTTTGTGCGTCGCAACAGCCACGTTCGAGAAGATAGGGCCGACCACGAAATCGACCTTGTCGCGCTCGATGAGGCCCTTGACCTTCGTGACGGCGACGTCGGGCTTCAGTTCGTCGTCGACCATGATCACCTCGACATCACGTCCACCGAGCTTGCCGCCGAGGTCCTTGACCGCAAGCTGGAAACCGTCCCGCGCGTGTTCTCCGAGGACGGCCGAGGGGCCTGACAGGGTCAGAAGAAGGCCGACTTTCAGCTTTTCCTGTGCCACCGCCGGCGCGGCGGCCAGGATCGCCGCGGCCGCTATGCCAACGCCTTTGATTACGAGATTCATCGTGCACTCCCGAGTGACTGTTCCCTGCGCACGGATTCCCGTGCTGTTTGATTGCTCCCGGCGAGCTTACGACGCCTCGACGGAAGGAGCGGCGCTACTCTGCCGCAAAACTGTCCAGCCGAACACTCTATTTCCAGCAGACAGGAAATATTAGATTCGAACCGCGGGATTGCCAATAATTATTTTAGGCTTTAAATAATTTGGACATTGGGTCACGCGTCCGCCGTCCCGCTCAGGAGCTGGCGCAGGGTGCGCGCTCGATCCATGAAGCGCGGCCCGAAACCGGGTCGTCGGGAAGCCGCGCATCGTTTCGGTAGAAGTTCGATCTCAGTCCGGTCAAAGCTCGGCAGGTTATCCTCGACCAGCCGAAACCAGAGGGAAGCCAGGGATGGCATACAGGTCACATGTTGACACCTTCGCACGAGACAACCTTCCGCCCCGGGATCAATGGCCGACTCTTCTGTTCGATCGTCCTGAACTCCAATATCCGGAGCGGCTCAACTGCGTCACGGCCTTCCTCGATCGGTGGGTCGAGGAGGGAAGGGGAGATGAGCCCTGTCTCGTCAGCCCTGTCGAGACGCTGAGTTACCGCGAACTCCAGGAGCGAGTGAACCGGATCTGCAATGTGCTGGTTCAGCGACTCGGTCTCGTTCCGGGCAGTCGCGTGCTGCTCCGGTCTGCCAACAACCCTATGATGGTGGCGGCCTATCTGGCCGTGCTGAAGGCCGGCGGCGTCGTCGTGGCGACAATGCCGCTGCTGCGCGCCAAGGAGATCGCCTATCCGCTGAACAAGGCCAGGATCACGATCGCTCTCTGCGATCATCGTCTCGCGGAGGAGATGGAGCGCGCCCGGACGATGGCAACGGATCTGCAGCATGTGGTGTATTGGGGCACGGGCCAGTCCGGCAGCCTTGAGGTGTTGGCCGCGGAGGCCTCGCCGGAATTCCAGGCGGCCGATACCGCGGCGGATGACGTATGCCTGATCGGCTTCACCTCGGGCACGACAGGGGAGCCAAAGGGCACCATGCATTTCCATCGCGATATGCTGGCGATCTGCGATGCCTACTCCCGCAACGTGCTGCGCCCCGAGCGGTCCGATCGCTTCATCGGCTCGCCGCCGCTCGCCTTCACCTTCGGTCTGGGCGGTCTGGTCCTCTTTCCCATGAGGGTGGGGGCCTCGACCGTTCTGCTGGAGAAGGCGGGGCCCAACGACCTCCTCCTGGCAATCACGAAGTACAAAGCCACGATCTGTTTCACGGCGCCGACAGCCTACCGCGCGATGCTGCCGAAGCTCAATGATTACGACATCTCAAGCCTGCGCAAGTGCGTCTCTGCCGGCGAGCATCTGCCGAAGGGTACGTGGGAGGCCTGGAAGAGCGCCACCGGGCTGAAGCTGATGGACGGGATCGGGGCTACGGAGATGCTGCACATCTTCATCGCCGCGACCGAGGAGGAGATCCGCCCAGGAGCCACGGGCAAACCCGTACCTGGTTACGAGGCCAGGATTATCGATGAGGAGGGGCGGACGTTGCCGCCAGGCAGCATCGGCCGCCTCGCCGTGCGCGGGCCGACCGGCTGCCGCTACCTTGCGGACGAGCGGCAGCGCAAATACGTGCAGGATGGCTGGAACGTCACCGGCGACACCTTCCGCATGGATGAGGACGGCTACTTCTGGTACCAGGCGCGCTCCGACGACATGATCGTCTCGGCCGGCTACAACATCGCCAGCCCTGAGGTGGAGGCGGCGCTCCTCACGCATCCGGCGGTCGCCGAATGCGGCGTAGTCGGGGCGCCGGACGAGGAGCGTGGAATGATCGTCAAGGCCTACGTCGTCCTGAATCCGAGCCATGTGCCCAGTGCCGAACTCACCAGGATGCTCCAGGAGCATGTGAAGGCGGAGATTGCGCCCTACAAATATCCACGCTGCATCGAATTCGTCGAGGCTCTGCCGCGCACCCAGACGGGCAAGCTCCAGCGTTTCGCATTGCGTCAGATGGCTGGAGCGCCTCGTTCGGGAGAAGTCAGAGTTTCCTGAGACAGTCGCATCAGGAAAAGGGCCGGGCCTGTCCGTGATCGCGGGGACCGGGTGTTGGAAGGCTTCCTGCGAAGAAGCGTGATAACGCTTGCCCATCGCGCCCGTTTGCTGATCACGGCCTGAACATGGAGCCATTCCGACGAGAGAGGCTGGAAAATATTGATGATCGTGACGCATCCCAGGAATCGGCTGGGCTGCTGCAGCGTTTGCTCAGCCCGTCCAGGCACAATCGGGATCATGACCGAATGCGGTTCCGGGATGGTTCGCAGAAGGCAAAGCTAACGCAAGAATGGCCGTGGTGGCCGCGTTTTGCCCGGTCTTGAGGTTGATTCAGGATTATTTTAAGCCTAAAATAATTTGGCGTTCACCTGGAGAGGACACCCATGAAAACGGCGATTATCGGCGGCGGCCCTGCAGGTCTTTATTTCGCGATCCTCATGAAGAAGCTCCAGCCTGGAGCCGACATCACGGTGTATGAGCGTAACCGCGCCGACGATACCTTCGGCTTTGGTGTCGTGTTTTCGGACGCGACGCTGGACAATTTCGAGAAATATGACCTGCCGAGCTACGAGCGGATCACGCGCGAGTTCGCGTACTGGGACGATATCGCCATTCACTTCAAGGGAACCGAGCACCGGATCGGCGGGAACGGCTTCTGCGGCTGCTCACGGCGCACGCTTCTGCTGATCCTACAGGACCGCGCGCAGGAGCTTGGCGTCAAGCTGCGTTACAACATCGACGTGGACGACGAGAGCCTCTTCTCTGATGCTGATTTGGTGGTGATCGCCGACGGCATCAACAGTCGTTTTCGGGAGCGGTACGCGGATCACTTTCAGCCGGAAGTCGACCTGCGGCCGAACAAGTTCGCCTGGATGGGTTCCACAAGGCCGCTCGACGCCTTCACATTCATTTTCCAGGAAACAGAATGGGGGCCTTTCATTGCGCATGCCTATCAATACGAGGCGGGCCGCTCCACCTGGGTGTTCGAAACGGATCCGGAAACTTTCAATCGTGCCGGGCTTGGCGGGAAGACCGAGGAGGAATCCGCGGCTCTCATGGAACAGATCTTCGGCTGGTTCCTGGATGGGCACAAGGTTCTCACGAACCGGTCTCTCTGGCGCAACTTCCCGATGATCCGCAACAAGCGTTGGGTCATGGGAAACAAGGTGCTGCTCGGGGATGCCAAGGGGTCGGCCCATTTCTCCATCGGATCGGGCACGAAACTCGCCATGGAGGACGCCATTGCCCTCTACGAAGCCTTCCGTCGTGATTCCAGTGTCGAAGGTGCTTTGTCCCTCTTCGAGTCGACGCGTCGGGAAGAGGTGGAGAAGATCCAACACAGCGCCGACGTGTCTCTCGTCTGGTTCGAGCATGTGTCGCGCTTCTGGAATTTTGATCCGGTGCAGTTCGCCTTTGGTGTCATGACGCGGGCCAAGGCGATCACCTACGACAACCTGCGCCTGCGAGCGCCGGACTTCGTGGCCGATGTCGATCGCAACTTTGCGCGGCAGGTGAAGTCTCAAGGGTTCGACGTATCCGTCGAGAAGCCGAGCGTGCCGATGTTCCAGCCCTTCCGGCTTCGCGAGATGCGTCTCGAGAACCGGGTTGTTGTCTCTCCGATGGATATGTACTCCGCCAAAGACGGAGTCCCCGGGGATTGGCATCTCGTGCATTACGGCTCGCGTGCCACGGGAGGCGCAGGCCTGATCTTCACGGAAATGACGTGCGTCTCGCCGGAGGCTCGGATCACTCTCGGCTGCACAGGCCTGTGGAACGACGAGCAGGAGGCGGCCTGGAAGCGGATCGTCGATTTCGTGCATGGAAATTCCGCTGCAAAGTTCTGCCTGCAACTCGGGCACGCCGGCCGCAAGGGCGCCACGAAGCTCATGTGGGAGGGGATCGATCGCCCACTCGAAACGGGGGCATGGGACATCTGCTCAGCCTCACCCATTCCATACTTCCCGGACAGTCAGGTGCCAAGAGAGGCGACCCGCGCCGACATGGATGCCATCAAGGCGCAATTCGTTCAGGCGGCGGAGCGGGGCGACCGGGCGGGCTTCGACATGCTCGAACTCCACTGCGCCCACGGCTACCTGCTGGCGAGCTTCATCTCTCCGCTCACCAACCAGCGCACGGATGAGTATGGCGGCTCCCTGGAGAACCGCCTGCGCTACCCGCTCGAAGTTTTCGATGCGATGCGGGAGGTCTGGCCCGCGCACAAGCCCATGTCGGTGCGCATCTCCGCAACCGACTGGGCCGAAGGCGGCGTCACGGGAGCGGATGCGGTGGAGGTGGCGCGCGCTTTCGCAGAGCATGGCGTCGACCTGGTCGATGTCTCCACGGGACAGACCGTGCGTGAAGCCCGGCCGGTCTATGGACGGATGTTCCAGACGCCCTTCTCGGACCAAATACGCAACGAGGCGCAGGTCGCCACCATGTGCGTCGGCAACATCACCACGGCCGATCAGGTCAATACCATCCTGGCCGCCGGGCGGGCCGATCTCGTCGCGCTGGCGCGGCCCCACTTGGTGGATCCGTTCTTCACGATGAAGGCTGCCGCGTGGTATGGCGCCAAAGAAATCTTCTGCCCACCGCAATACCTGGCCGGCAAGGATCAGATTTTCCGCAACAGCGTTCGCGACCGGCAGGACCTCGAAGACCTGAAGATCAAGGCGAAGCCGAAGACCCGGGCCGAACTCAAGATGGAGGCAGGCGGGAAGTCCCTCGCCGCGGAATGAGATGAATATGAACACTCTCCAAGGTCGCCATGCGATCGTCACGGGTGGCGGGCGCGGCATTGGTCGGGCCATTGCACGGGCGCTTGCAGAGGCGGGGGCTAAGGTCACCGTCGTCGGCCGGGATAAGGCAACGCTGGATCGCGTCGTGTCGGAAGGCGACGCTCATGTCGCCGTTTCGGCCGACGTCACCGACCCGGATGCCGTGCAAGCGGCCGTTCGAGCCTCGGTGTCCTTGCAAGGACCGGTGGATCTCCTGATCGCCAATGCCGGGTCTGCGGTTTCGGCTCCTTTCCTGAAGAGCTCCCCGGCCGTGTTCCGGCAGATGATTGACGTCAATCTGCTCGGGGTCACCAACGTCGCGCAGGCCGTGCTCGAGTCCATGACCGAGCGAGGTTTCGGGCGCATCATCGCGGTGGCTTCGACGGCCGGGTTAAAGGGCTATCCTTATGTGAGCGCCTATTGCGCATCGAAGCATGCCGTTGTCGGCTTCGTGCGGGCGCTCGCGTTGGAAACCGCTACGACGGGCGTGACCGTCAATGCAGTCTGTCCCGGCTTCACCGACACGGATCTGGTGGCGGAAAGCCTCGAACGCATCATGGCGAAGACCGGCAGAACGCGTGAAGAGGCCCTGAGCGAATTCGTGAAGCACAACCCGCAGCGGCGATTGGTCAGCCCGTCGGAAGTTGCCGATGCAGTCGTGTGGCTGTGCGGGGAGGGGGCCCGCTCTGTGACGGGCCAAGCCATCGCCGTCGCAGGCGGAGAGATTTGATATGAGCAACCAGACGATTCCGTTGGATGCCGAGGCAAAGGCCATTGAGAAGCCGGAGGATCACCGGGACGAGCTTCGACTCTGGCTCCGGCTGTTGACCTGTTCGACCCTGATCGAAGGCGAGGTCCGGCGCCGTCTGCGTGATCGCTTCGACGTGACGCTTCCGCGGTTCGACCTGATGGCGCAACTCGACAAGGCATCGGATGGAATGACGCTCTCGGACCTTTCGAAGCGAATGATGGTGTCGAACGGCAACCTCACCAATCTCGTCGAACGGCTTGTTGCCTCCGGACACATCAAGCGCCGCGTTTCTGACGCCGACCGAAGAGCTCAGATGGTTAGCCTCACCCCGGCCGGCAGAAGAGAATTCCGCGCGATGGCTGCCGAGCATGAAATGTGGATCGCCGAGATCTTCGGCGATCTCACTCAGAAGGAACAAAAAGATTTGATGCGTCTGCTTGCGAAAGCAAAGCTTTCCGCCAGGCGCGCTATCATGGGAGGACAGGATGACACAATACGCTAACCCGGTCACATTGCCGCTTGGGGAATATGCGCCGCGTCACTTCCTCCTCTCGGTCGAAGGTCCGGTCGCAACCGTCACGTTCAACCGGCCTGAGAAGAAGAATCCGCTGACCTTTGAAAGCTATCGGGAGCTGACCGACTTCTTTCATGCCTGCGCGAAGGACGAGAGCGTAAAAGCCATCGTCGTGACTGGTGCTGGCGGCAATTTCTCCTCCGGCGGCGACGTGTTCGAGATCATCGGACCCCTGGTCGAGATGGACACAAAGGGCCTTACCGCCTTCACCCGCATGACCGGGGAGCTGGTGAAGGCCATGCGGGCTGCACCACAACCCGTGATCGCTGCCGTACAGGGTATCTGTGCCGGCGCTGGGGCCATCGTCGCCATGGCGTCCGATCTGCGGCTTGCGGCGCCGAGTGCCAAGGTGGCTTTTCTGTTCAACAAGGTGGGATTGGCCGGTTGCGACATGGGGGCCTGCGCGATCCTGCCGCGGATCATCGGACAAGGCCGCGCCTCTGAGCTTCTTTACACTGGCCGATTCATGAAGGCCGAGGAGGGCGAGCGCTGGGGGTTCTTCAGCCGCATCGTCGACGAGGCCGAGCTTCTTCGCGAGGCTCAGGTCCTAGCGCGGGAGATCGGTTCCGGGCCCACCTACGCCAATACCATGACCAAGCGCATGCTTGCCATGGAATGGGCAATGTCGGTGGAGGAGGCGATCGAGGCCGAGGCCGTCGCCCAGGCCCTGTGCATGACAACCGAGGACTTCGCACGCGCCTACAGGGCTTTCGCGGCGAAAGAGAAGCCGGTCTTCCAGGGAGACTGATATGATCGATGCATCCTTCCTGAAATGGCCGTTCTTCGAGGAGCGCCATCTTCAATATGCGGAGGCCCTGAAGGCCTGGGCCGAGATGGAAATCCATGACATGGTCGACCATGCGGACGTGGATGGTTCGTGCCGCCGCCTCGTACGCAAGCTCGGCGACGATGGATGGCTGAGGACCGTCGTGCCTGAATTGCATGGAGGTCTTCATCCGACTTTGGACGTGCGGACGCTCTGCCTGTCCCGCGAAACACTGGCGTACCAGGACGGGCTTGCCGATTTCGCCTTCGCGATGCAGGGCCTCGGCTCCGGTCCGATCACTCTTTTCGGTTCCGACGAAATGCGGCGGCGGTACCTGCCGAAGGTGGCCCGCGGAGAGGCGATTGCAGCCTTCGCCCTGTCCGAGCCGGAGGCAGGATCCGACGTCGCCGCCATGAGCACTACAGCCGTCCCGGATGGTCCTGGTCATGTGCGGATCGACGGCGTGAAAACCTGGATCTCCAATGGCGGGATCGCTGATTTCTATATCGTCTTCGCGCGATCCGGGGAGGCTCCCGGCGCCAGGGGATTGTCGGCCTATGTGGTCGATGCCGACACGCCTGGCCTCGTCATCCAGGACCGGATCGACGTCATTGCGCCGCATCCTCTCGCAACATTGCGTTTCGAGGGTTGCAGGATTCCGTTGGAGAAGCGGATCGGCAATCCAGGAGAAGGCTTCAAGGTCGCCATGGCGACCCTGGATGTCTTCCGTTCGACCGTCGGAGCCGCTTCGCTCGGATTCGCCCGCAGGGCCATGGATGAGGCTCTGCGCCATTCTTCGTCACGGCATCTCTTCGGAGCTCCCTTGGCGGATCTTCAGATGACGCAGGCCGCCTTGGCGGAGATGGCGACGAATGTCGATACCGCAGCGCTCCTCGTCTACCGCGCCGCATGGACGAAAGATCAGGGTGCGTCTCGGGTGACGCGGGAGGCGGCAATGGCCAAGATGCACGCGACGGAAGCGGCCCAGATCGTCATCGACAAGGCGATCCAGATCTTCGGCGGTCTCGGGGTCACCAAAGGTGTGAAGGTCGAGGAGCTCTACCGTGAAAATCGGGCATTGCGCATTTACGAAGGTGCGACGGAAGTGCAGAAGGTCGTCATCGCGCGCGAGCTTCTGAAGATGCTCGATGGACACGGAGCCAAGAACCCGTCCGGCGGACGGATCTAAGGGACGAGTTCCACAGATCGACAGCAAGCGAGTCGTTGTTTCATGGATAACGCATCCCCAGAGTTGCAGGACACGGCGCCAGGCGAAAGAGCCTGGAGAACGGCCGTACCCATTCGGTTCTCCCACTGCGATCCCGCTGGGATCGTCTATTTCGCCCGATATTTCGACCTGCTCAACGGTGTTGTGGAGGACTGGTTCTGCCAGGAGCTGAAGATCGACTATCATGAAATGATTGGTCCGCGCAGGATCGGCTTGGGATACGTGAGCGCCAAGGCAGAGTTCACCAAACCCAGCTTCATGGGCGATCAGCTGGAATGCGCCGTTGTCGTTCGCCGCATCGGACAATCATCCCTGACGCTTCAAATCCATGCCTCTCGCGGGTCCGATCCGGTGCTCCTCGCACAACTCGTCATCGTGACGACCTCGCTCGAAACCCATCAATCCATTCCGCTTCCCGATGATCTTCGCGCTGCTTTGGAACACTACCAGGAGAAATGTCAATGACAGCCCCGAGAGGCTCTCACGCGATTCAGGTCCCTGAGGACGGCATCACGATTCTGCAGCCGAAGAATTGGCCCCTTCCCAAGGGCTATTCCAATGGCGTGATGGCGGAAGGACGGATTGTCGTAACTGGCGGAGTCGTAGGCTGGAACGAGGCAGGCGAGTTTCCGGAGGGCTTCGTCGCGCAGGCGCGCCAGACCTTCGAAAACATCCGCGCCATTCTTGCCGAAGGCGGAGCAGGCCCCCAGCACATCGTCCGGCTGACGTGGTACGTTGTCGACATCGATGTTTACCTTGCCAACGCGAAGGAACTGGGCCGTGCCTATCGGGCTGTGTTCGGAGCGCATTATCCGGCGATGGCCTTGGTTCAGGTCGTACGCCTCGTGGAAAAGAAGGCGCTCCTCGAGATCGAGGCAACGGCTGTGGTGCCTTCAGGGAAATGAGCCGCAACGTTCCGGCTGACGGCGGTGATCGAAGCTCCGCGTGCCGGACAGCAGAACGAGGGAAGAAAAATATGGAAGTCTTGCTGGAGAGCAAAGCCGATCGCGTCGCCCTCGTGCGGATCAACCGTCCCGAGGCTCGCAACGCGCTGAACAGCGCCGTGCGCGAGCAATTGGCTCAAGTCTTCCTGGATCTCGCCGGCAATGACGAGGTTCGCTGTGTGGTTCTGACCGGGACGGAGAAGGTCTTTGCCGCAGGAGCCGACATCAAGGCCATGGTGGACGCTCAGCCTGCCGACCTGATCCTTCGTGCGAACGAACGTTACTGGGCTCCAATCAAGGACTTCCCCAAGCCCCTCATCGCCGCGGTCAACGGCCTCGCCCTGGGAGGCGGATGCGAACTTGCCATGCACGCCGATATGATCATCGCCGGTGTGAGTGCCAAATTCGCCCAGCCCGAGATCAAGGTCGGGATCATCCCGGGAGCGGGCGGAACACAGCGCCTCCTCAGGGCTGTCGGCAAATTCAAGGCGATGAAGATCCTGCTGACCGGCGAGATGGTTTCGGCTCAGGAAGCAGAGGCCATGGGACTGGTTACGGAAGTCGTGCCGGATGGGGAAGTGCTCGATCGCGCCTTGACGCTCGCCCGCTCGATTGCCCTTCTGCCGCCGCTCGCCGCCCGCAAGATCAAGGAACTGGTTCTGCAAGGCGGCGATCTTCCCCTGGAGGCGGCGCTGGTCATGGAGCGGCACGCCTTTCAGCTGATGTTTTCCACCGCAGACCAGAAGGAAGGCATGCAGGCTTTCCTAGAGAAACGACCGCCGACTTTCAGGGGTCTCTGATGACGACGTTCGACGCCACGCGGCCAGATCTTACCCTTGGAATCATTGGCGCCGGAATCATGGGCCGCGGCATAGCCCAGGTCGCGGCCGAGGCCGGGATCACGGTCTTTCTCGCCGACGCTCGGCCGGAAGTCGTCACTGAAGCTGTCGCCTTCAGCAGCGACATGATCCGCCGCAAGGCTGCCAAGGGAAGCCTTACCCGGGAGAACGCCGAAGCTGCCATTGCTCGCCTGCGGGCGACGGATGCCGGACCCGACAGAGGCTACGATGCCTTCGGCTCTTGTCATGTCGTCATCGAAGCTGTCGCGGAGCGCTTGGATGTCAAGCACGCGGTGATCGGCGCCCTCGAGAACGTGGTCGGCGATGAGTGCATTCTCGCCACCAACACGTCCTCGCTCTCCATCACCGGTATCGCCGCGAAGGCTCGTCGGCCCGAGCGTATCGCTGGTTTCCATTTCTTCAATCCGGTTCCGTTGATGAGGCTGGTCGAAGTCATCGGCGGGGTCATGACGGACGAACGAGTCCTCGGTTTTCTCACCGCCTTGGCCCATCGGCTCGGCCATCGTCCAGTCCGTGCTACCGACACGCCCGGCTTCCTCGTCAACCACGCCGGGCGAGCCTTTGCCACGGAGGCTCTGCGCATCGTATCGGAAGGTATTGCAGATTTCGCCGATGTGGACCGGGTCATGGTCGATGCGGCAGGCTTTCGCCTCGGTCCCTTCGAGCTTCTCGATCTCACGGGCCTCGACGTCTCCCATGCCGTCATGGAGTCGATCTATCGTCAATACTACGAGGAGCCGCGCTATCGGCCCGTTCCGATCACGGCTCAACGCCATGCCGCAGGACTGTTCGGCCGAAAGACTGGGCGGGGTTTCTATACGTATGTAGACGGGCGCGCGCAAAAGCCGCCGGAAGCGGCTGTTCCGGAACGAGATCTAACAGGCCTCAGAGTCTGGATCAGCAACCGGCATCCCGATGCAGCCGACGTCCTGCGCGGAGCTATCGGGACAACGGGAGCGCACCTCGAAACGGGCGGACGGCCGTCCGACGAGGCCATCATCATGTTGACGCCGTTCGGGGAGGATACAACGACGGCCGCTTTGGCAGAGGACCTGGATCCGACGCGTTCCGTGGCAATCGACTGCCTATTCGGGTTGGATCGCAGGCGGACGCTCATGGGGACGCCCGTTACCCGCCGGGACGTAAAGGATGCCGCCCATATGCTGCTGGCAGCGGGGGGGCAGCCCGTGACCGTCATTCACGACAGTCCCGGCTTTATTGCCCAGCGCATCGTCGCATGCATCGTGAATATCGGAGCAGACATTGCGCAACAACGCATTGCGACGCCTGAGGACATCAACAACGCGGTGGAGATCGGGCTGGGCTACCCGCGCGGTTCGCTGCGCTTCGGAGACGAACTCGGCCCCCGGCGGATCCTCGGCATTCTCGATGCGTGCCATTCCTTCTACGGGGATCCGCGCTATCGCGCGAGCCCGTGGTTGAAACGCCGCGCACTCTTGGGCGTCCCGCTTACGCTGCCGGACGCATGAGCCTAGCCTTAGCTTGTGCTTCGATCATGAAGCGGGATTGACCCGGGTTGAGTGAAAGGGAGGACGATGGAAGACGATCGGACGGAGTTCTACGAATACGAGTATCTCCGCGGCCAGCAGCGGGATACTCACCCCGCTCTTCTGGAAGAGTACGAGCGGCGCAGTGCGGCTGTGCTGAGGGATCGTCCAAACGTTGCCGTCGACGTGTCATATGGCCCTCATCCGAGGCAGAAGCTGGATATCTTTCCCGCACAAGGCAGGTGTCGCGGATCGCTTCTGTACTTCCATGCGGGATACTGGCAGGCCCGTGACAAATCCACCTTTCGGTTCATCGCCGAGCCCTATGCTGCACGTGGGTACAATGTAATCCTGGTGAATTATCCGCTCTGTCCTGATGTCACCCTCGACGCCCTTGTCCAATGCGCCGCCGAGTCTGTCCCGTTTTTGGTCGATCATTTGCAGGACAGCCATCCGGAAGAGCCCGGCCTCATCGTTGCCGGGCACTCTGCCGGAGCTCACATTGCCATTGAACTGGCGTTGCGGCCATGGCCGTCTTCCATCGCGAAGGGACATCCGATTCGGAGGATCATCGCCATCAGCGGGATTTACGAGCTCACTCCTCTGGTTGTAACTCCATTGAATATCAAGCTCGGATTGTCCGAGAACGATGCCATGCGCAATTCGCCGCTGTTCCGTGTCGAGGCAGTCGGCATTCCGGCAACATTTGTCGTTGGAGGGTTAGAGACATCGGAATTCAAGCGACAGAGCCAGGAAATGGCCGCAGCTTGGAATGAAAAGGGCAACCCCGCCGGATATATCGAGGCTGCCGGAAAAGATCATTTCACCATTCTGGAATTCGTCGCCGGGATGGGCCACCCTGATCTTGTGGGGGTTTTTGAGGATTCCTAGGGCACTCTATCGGCCGGACCATTCTGCAATCCTGCTACAGCACGATCGACCGGCTTTCATTGGAACCTTGGGGACGACGGCAGCCGGGTTTCGCACATGGCGCAACAGTCTCGCGGCCTTCCTCTGGATAGGCGAACGTCTGCAATCTAGGCCGGAGGCGATCTTCACAAAGCTGAGTTGATAAACTGGTTGTCGTGCGTGACATACGGGCAAATGCCAGCAGCACATCGGCTTTATCAACTCTCCTGGACGGTTCGACGGTGTCAGAATGTAGCCCTGACAGGTTGATCCGGATTCATTTTAAGCTAGGACCAACAGGATTGTCAGCATGGTTTGAAGAGGATAGGGCAAGAAATGAGAGTGCAGGGTCAAGTATATGTCCGCGAGGCAGGGGTGCACGATGTGCCGAGGGTCCTTGCTTTGATCAACGAACTGGCTGCATTCGAAAACCTCTCCCCATTCGTGGAAACTGATGAGGTCCGTCTCCTTGAGCACGGATTTGGGAGCCACCCGCAATTCAAGGTGCTGCTGGCTGAGGTGGACGGCGAGACAGTCGGTTTTCTGAGTTATATGGTCCGCTATTCAATCTGGGGCGGCTCTGAGTTCATCAACCTCGACGACCTGTTCGTCTCGGAAGCAGCACGGGGACGTGGCGTGGGGCGGGCCTTGATGTGCCGCCTCGCGGAGATCGCTGTTGCGCAAGGGATGGTTGTGCGATGGGAGGTAATGACTGACAATGAACCCGCTAAGGCTTTCTACACCGCCATTGGCGCGAAGCTGAACGAAAAGATGATTGCTCGATGGCCCGTGGATGCGGCACGAGCTTTTATCGAGGCAAGCGAAGGCGACGCTTAAGGAATATGGTCCACGGAAGTAATCGGACCCTTGACCTGGACTGCTGCCCGGGAACTCCCAGTTTGGAGGCGCGGCCGAACTCCAACCCTAAGGCAGGTGCTGGAACTCGGCCTTGCCTTTATGGTCACGACCTTTGTCGTGCTTGGATGCGTTTGATGCTCCAGGACGAATGAGGCATTGGCATTGCCTTGTGGAGTGAGGGGCGATGCCTGCAACGGCCGCCCCAAGGCTCCATCCCTGGTCTCTACGCAGCAGCTTTGGCCTTTCCCAGGATCGCCTTGAGGTAAACCTTCACGATCGCTCCGGATATAGGCCCGCGCATAACTCTCGAATACGAAAGACCTGCAGGATCAAACAATCAGCAATGTCGATCCTTTCGTCGCACGGCTCTCGGCTTGGCGATGGGCTTCTGCCACAGACGACAACGGGAAGCGCTGGCCGATGTTGGCCACCAATGTGCCGGAGCGGATGAGGTCGAACACCTCGGATGCCGAGTTCAGATAGGCGGCCGCATCAGAGATGTGCCAGTCGACATTGGCGCGGGTGAACAGCGGCGAACCATATCGGCTCAAGGGGCGCGGCTCGATCGGATCGATCTCGCCCGACGCTTGGCCGTAGGACGCCATGACCCCGAATGGAGCTAGGCTCCTCATGCTACCCTCAAAGGTGTCCCGGCCGATCGCATCGTACACCGCCTGAACGCCCGCCCCCTTGGTCACATCGCGCACGAAGGCAGCGATGTCGTGCTTGCCGTGAACGGCGACGTAGTCGCATCCATTGTGCTCGGCCAGCGCAACCTTGCTTTCAGAGCCCACAGTGCCGATAACGGTCGCTCCGAGCGCTTTTGCCCAGCGGACGAGAACAATCCCCACGCCCCCAGCCGCAGCATGGACGAGGACTGTGTCGCCTGCTCCCACTTTGTAGACCCTCCGCAGGAGCATGTGCGCCGTCTGGCCCTTGAAGAGCAGGGCCGCAGCGTCCTCGTCGGAGATATCGTCAGGCAAAGCAATGGCACGGCTAGCATCAAGAGTGCGCTCGGTCGCATAGGCGCCAAGTTCGTTTGTGTAGACGACCCGATCGCCTACCTTGAACCCTCTCACTCCTTGCCCGACTTCAGTCACCCGGCCCGTCGCTTCGATGCCGAGTACGCAGGGCAGCGGAACTTCGTAGACACCCCTGCGAAGATAGACGTCGAGATAGTTGAAGCCGATGACCGTCTGACGCAGACGCAGTTCCCCTTCCTTCAGCGGTTCCGCAGGAATGTCTCTTGTGACAAGCACCTCAGGTCCCCCGAGTTGGGTCATCTCGATAATCGTTGGCATGGCTCGATCCCTTGCTGGCAGTAGCGAGCCAGACATATGCCTTCATCCGACGCCAGTCGGAACACACGTTGATGGCGGGGGGCTTTTCGTTTTTGAAAAGCGGTCAGTCGCCACGAAGCCGAGCGTTCTCCTGGCTGCAAAGATCGCCGATGAAGTCGAGGACGGCCCGGACGCGAGGCGTGCGGCTGAGGTCTCGGTGAGTGACCACCCACAGATCCAGGGCTCCCACGTCAGATGGTCCGGCCAACCGCTCTAGATCGGGAACATTATCGGCTACGAAGCATGGGAGGATCGCTGCACCAAGACCCGCGCGGGCGAGGGCAAGCTGGACGTTCATGCTGGTCGCCGTTCCTACAATTCGATCCAACGCCCCGTCCTTGACCCATCCGGCGATGGGGGTATCCCGCATGGACGCATCCCAGCCGATAAAATCAACGGACCATGGATTGCGTCGGAGATCAGGAAAAGTGTTGACGAGGGTCGAACCGGCATAGAGGCCAAATCCTACCACGCCGACCTTGCGGCGAATGTAGTCGCCTTGGTCCGGGCGGATGAGGCGCAGTGCCAGATCCGCCTCACGCCGGGAGAGGCTGACGGCCCGAAACCCGGTGACGAATTCGAGTCGGAGGCCGGGGTGCTTGGCCCGGAAGGTCGCAATCCGGGGTGCGATCAGGTGGCTTGCAAGCGCCTCTCCGGTCGCCAGCCGCACCGAACCTTGCACATGCCCCTGCTCCTTGGCCGCTCCACGCACCACCGCGAGAACCGCAGCCTCCGCAGCCTCGGCTCGGGTTTGCACCTCCTGACCGGCCGAGGTCAGAACGTACCCTGTATTCAGGCGCTCGAAGAGGACAGTTCCCAAAGCAGTTTCGAGCGCTTGCACCCGGCGGCTGATGGTGGCCTGGCTGGTCTGCAGCTCACGTGTCGCAGCCGAGAGGCTGCCCGTACGGGCGACAGCCAAGAAATACCTCAGGTCATCCCAATCCATGTCCCGTCCTCAAGGCTCCTCTTGCTGCCGGTCCTCGCGGAGGATCTACGGATTCGGATTATATGAAGATGGACGCAAATAGGAAACGCGGATGTCGAAGATGCAGCTCAGAGATCTTTACGTCGGAAGGTATGGCCGCGTAGCAAAGATCAAGAAACCCGGACGGACGTACACACTGGGTTCTCATCCATACCTTTAAGGATATGGTTTGCCGCGAGAAGGGAAGGATGCTCACCTCTCCTCCTCGCGGCAGGATTCGTGTTCGGGGAGAATTCTACGCGCGCAGGGCCCTGGGGACGGAGACCCGGAGAGTAGACGAGGGCTTCAGCGCATAGGCTCCGTCTCCGAGCAACATCTGCACCACAAGAGTCGCGGCCCAGAAAGCCGGATAACTCCAGCCGCCGTTCTCATTGGAGAAAATCCACCCATTTGGAAAATGCTCAAGGGTGGCACCCAGCAGAATCGGCAAGGCTGCAAGGGAAACCCAGCGGCTCCAAAATCCCAAGATCAGCATCACGCCGCCTGCCACTTCAACCACAAGAATGTAGTAAGCAAGCACCGCTGGGTATCCAACGGACACAATGTATTCTGCGAATGCCGTCGGTCCATAACCCAAGGTCTTCATAATGAAGCCATAGGCAAAGAACATGACACCGCTGGATACCCGCAACACCAAGGCGGCATAGTCCGCGTTCGAGTACTTCGACATTGATCTCTCCTCTCGTTTTGCTTTGTATTTGCGCTCGCCCTGCTGAGCGGCATTCGGTTTAAAGACCTGGCGATTACGCCATGTTTAGCTCTGGTCTCTCGTTGGTGGAGCCGGCCTATTCGGCCTTTGAAGATCAGCACGGGGATGCTCAATCGCCATCGAGAAATCGATTCCGATGCGGTACGCATCATCAGGTTGCTGAATTTGATGACACGATAGAGTTCTCAGTCCCATCGCGTTGGCGAGAGGTGTCAGCGAAACGACCCCCGTTGCCGCAAATAACATCCGTTCTGATCTTCTCCTGCTTAGCCCGGGCGAGAGATGCAGAACAGCTTCGCAACTCGCCCGGCGCCGCTCATTCGAATAAGAAGATCCAGTCTAGAAAAATACTGCAGGAAATCTGTTCATCAGCATCAGACCCAGTGATGGTGATCGTACTTTTCCATACCTGCCATTGGTCACTGCGAACCTGGCTCAGTGCCGTCAGTCGGCGCGAAGCTCTGTCGTCTCGTACGAATTTGCTCGACCGATCCAGTCGCTGCTGGTCATGGAGGAGCGCACATGCCTTGTTCCTAGGAAGACCAGGATTGCGAATAGAACGATGCCCGCGAGTGACAGGATGCCTCCGAGAATTGCGAAAGCCTCTCCAATCCGCGTCATGCCATGTACGAGCAAGACAAGGCCGGATGTCATGGCGATCACGCCACCGTGAGCAAGGCAAAAATGGACGCTCTTGAGTCTTCTCGACCCTGCATGCGGATGGGTTCGAAGAAATAGGCCATAAAGGGTGGCCGAAACCCAGCCGAGGAGGTTCAGGTGTGCGTGAGCAGGCGTGAGGGAAAAGTCGTGGCTCGCTGCCATGGTGATGCCCATGAGCATGCCAATGATGGCATATAGGACAGCAGCGCGGAAATGATACGACGAAATCGGCATAGTACCTCCTCCGGAGGAAAGCCTCTCGGCTTCTGCGGTTGGGATGAGCTAACGGAATGGCTCTCGGTGCGACGGTTGGAGAAACGGCCCTCGGCAGCCGCTTCACACCTGCGCTCCTCGCGTGGAGCGTCGATCAGTGGCATGGCCGATCAGGCGCCGCTCAGAAATCATCCAGCCGGAGCCGAGCCGGAAAGCGCCAACCTAGATGACGAGCGTCGCGCGGAACGTGCGGCGGCCTGGAGATGAAAGATACCAATAAAATTCTGCTTGGAACCATCAGTTCAGGTGATGGTTTTGGTCCTGCGTGCAGATAACCTCACAGGCACGCTCACTCCTTCAGCGAGACCGATCCGCCCTGATGTGCGATCAATCTGTCCATCATCCAACTCGCTGCCGGTCCCAGAGCCGCTGTTCCCCGCCGGAAGGCAAAGGTCCGCAGCAGGTCCATCTCCGGGACTTTTTCAATGGCGATTTGGCAGAGGGTGCCCGCGGCAAGATCCGATGCGACCATGTGAGCGGGCATCGTACCCCAGCCGAGTCCGGCCAGCAGGAGTTCGTGCTTGCTCGATAGATCGGCGACTCTCCAGGTCTGGGGGGAGAGCACGAAGAAATTGCGTCCGTCGGTTAGCTTGCTGCGGTCACTCAGGACGATCTGCGTATGCTCCTGGACCGCTTCCCATGTGACCATACCTTCGATCTTGGCCAAGGGATGAGATGGAGCGACAACCGGGATCAAAGTTACCGGTGGGAGTGGAGAGCCGACCATGTCCTGCGGCAGTTCGGGCAAGGTCGCGAGAATTCCGATGGCGCACGTCCCCTCCCTGACTTTCTCGACCACGCCGCCCAGAGCCTCAACGTAAAGGCGGACTGTCACCGAGGGAAATTTTTCTCGAAAGTCCGCCAGCACCTCAGCGAAGGATTTTATCGGGAAGACTGCATCAAGGACGATGCCCAGCTCGGGCTCCAGGCCGGAAGCGATGTACCGAGCCTCGGCCTGCAGACGGTCACTCCGCTCGATGACGGCCCTGATGCTTCCAAGGAGGCTCTCTCCCGCCGGGGTGAGACGCGGCCTGTAGCCTGAGCGGTCGAAGAGGACGATGCCGAGTTGCTGCTCAAGGGTGCCGATCGACTGACTGACGGCGGATTGGACACGCCGAAGCCGTCTTGCCGCCGCCGTGAAACTTCCGGTCTCGACAACTGCGATGACAGCTCGGAGCTGATCGAGAGAGATTGACTCAATGTTCATTGGCCCATTGCCCCCGCCTGGGCGCCGGCGCCCGACAGCGGACAAGCTTGCAGCCATTATCGCGAACCGTCTAGCCTGTGCCTCTGGTCATGCGTGCTCTTGGACGGCCAGGAAAGCAGGCAGCGAAGGTCTGCAGGGCGATTAGGTCTCTCGTTACATTATACGAGACATGACCCGATCGGCTGTCTCAGCAGTCCCAACCTCGTTCGAGGCGGACGCTGCCCTGCAACATCCGACCCGCTGCGTTGCTTCCCGTCACGGTGGTGGTTTACGCGTTATCCCGCCTTGGCATGACAGATCGTTCCAGGGGTGAGGAGCCCAGGTCCGGGATCCTCGTCCGGCGGTGCCGCGCCGATCGGCCAAGAGTCATGCGGCCACTTTGGCTGGATCGGATGCCAGTCGTGCCCAAATCTTCTCAAGGGTCGCCTCGTCATATTTCATACCAAGCAACTCAACCACGACCTTTTTCAGGTCGGCCGGCGAGTTAACCCTCCACGATCGTGTCAGGCTCGGTCCATCGACTTTGACGCTCCGGTTCATGACAGAAACATAACCGTCAGAATGGTGCATGCTCATCATGAGGTTCGCGCTGAAGGGCTGCACGGGCGAGCGGGTGCAGAGGAAGTTTGCCCCCTCGATGTCTGCAGGCGTGAAAGGCGTCTCGTCGAAGCCGAAGAGCGAAAACCACCCGGACGGGCTCTGACGCTCGACCACGGTTTCACGGGTCGTCTGGTCCTCCCGGAACCGGAAGGTCCCATTCGGCAGGGTCTGCGGCTGCTGATCGGACAGCGCCAGGATTCCATAAGGACCCGGCCCTCCGAAGCCGGCATCCACCAGCCAGTCCCTGCCGTCCAGGGTCACGATCCATGCCAGATGCGCCCTGATTCCACCCACGTCGGCGCCCATGCGCACACGGGCAAGGATTGGACGCGCCTTGAATCCGATGCTTTCGAGGGCCTGGCCCAGCAGATGGTTCAGCTCGAAGCAGTATCCGCCCCGCTGCTGGAGCACGAGCTTTGTCCAGATGCTTTCGGGGGAGAGGTCGGGCACCTGCCCGAGAAAAGGTTCGATGTCCTCGAAGGGGATTGAGGACATCTGTGCGCGCTGCAAAGCCTCAAGGCCCTTGAGGTCAGGGCGACAGGCCGGAAGGCCGATACGTTCCAGGTAAACCGTCAGGTCGAAAGCCACCGTTGATCTCCAAAGCGAAACGGAAGGGATGCCCCATGGGCAAGCCATGTGCATTAGCGGTGGCGTAGCCCTGGCGGGGCAGAGCGGCTTCCTAAAACGTTCTTAACCATCCTTTCCGGTTTCTTAAAATCTTGCTAACCAGGAACTCAATTCTGCTCCGATACCTGCGGAAGCCCGAGATGGTCGATCAGGAACTCGCTGAGTTCATCACAAGCCCCGTCATGATGATCATCGGTACGAGCGATGACCGGAACCGCCCGGAGGTCGGCCGCTGCGTCGGCTCGCGCGTGCTGCCTCGCGCGTCCGGAGTGGAGGTGATCGTCTCCGCCTGGCAATGGCGCCGCACGGTCGAAAATCTTTTGGCCAACGGCAAAGCTGCCGTCACGTTCGTCCGGCCGTCCGATTATGCCTGCTATCAGATCAAGGGGCTGGCGAGCGTCAGAGATACGACCCCGGAGGACGTTGAATTGTCCCAAGCCTACATTGCCGCCGTGACGGCAGCCCTCGAAGAACAGGGCGTAGCGCCGGCGATGTCGGCCGTATGGCTGACGAACAGGGAGGCCGTCGTGGCTCAACTGTCGGTCGAGACTGTGTCCATCAAGACACCGGGGCCCAGAGCCGGAGCCGTGTTGAGGGCGGATCGTGGCATTGCGGCTCCGTAATCTCGCGTCCTGCTTCGAGGGCGTAGTGCCATCCATCATCGCCACGGCGGCTGCGGACGGCACGCCGAACATCTCGTATCTCTCGCATGTCGTGATGATCGACGATGATCATGTGGGCCTGTCGAACCAGTTCTTTACGCAGACGTCCGCCAATCTCCGTGACAATCCCTACGCGACAATCCTCATCGTCGACGGCCTGCATGGCGCGCAGGTTCGTCTCGAGGCCAGCTTCGTCGAGACGATCGATCATGGCCCTCTCTTTGATACCGTCGCGACCCAGCTCAACGCCTCCAGCGCCCAGGTCGGGATGGCAGGGATCATGCGGCTCCGTGGGGTCGACATCTTCCGGGTCAATCATCTCGAACTCTTCCCGTCCCCGGTCTATGCCCCCATCGAACCTGCAGCGGACGAGCCGCGCCTCAATCTGTGCGCGACACTTGCCAGGACGATTGCGGGTCTGAGAGAGATAGATGCAATCGTCGATGCCGCCCTTGACGGCTTGAGCGGCGCTCTCGGATACGAGAGCGTCCTCATACTCGTCAGCGATCCGACGGATCACGTGCTCACCACGATAGGAAGCCGCGGCTACACCCACTCGGGCATCGGCTCGGAGGTCCCTGTGGGTATCGGCATCATCGGGGCGGCTGCACTCGACCGACGTCCCGTAAAGGTGAGCGACATGAGCCGTGTTCGCCGATACAGCGCGGCCGTGGAGGCTTCCTCCCTAGACGAGAACCAGACCCGGGCCGTGGCACTGCCCGTGCGCTCGGATACGCTCAGCCAGATCGCCATTCCGATGATTGCCGGCGGCAAGCTCCAGGGAATTCTTGCCGTTGAGAGTCGCAGGCGTCTCGCATTCAGTTCGCAGGACGAGGCCGCCCTCACGATCATCGCCTCTCATATGGCGGCCGCCCTCGCCCTGTCGGAGGCACTCTCGCAGGAGCCTCAAGCCATCGACACGCAGCCGCCGGTCCGGAACACACCTGGCAAGACGTTCCAAGTCGTTCATTATGCATTCGACGACAGCGTCTTCATCAATGGCGAGTACATCATCAAAGGGGTGGCCGGCCGCCTGCTGATTCATGTGCTCGATTGGTATCTCCGGGAGGGACGCACGTCCTTCACCAACCGGGAGATCCGGCTTTCCAAGGAACTGCGGCTTCCGGACATCAAGGACAATCTCGAGACCCGTCTCTTGCTTCTGCGCCGCCGCTTGGAAGACAAGGCGTCGCCTCTCCAGGTCAAGAGGATCGGGCGCGGCCGGTTCGCCCTTGAACTCGAAGGGGTGCCGGTGCTGGAGAGTCCGCTGACGAACCAGAGGAGCAAGGAGCAGTAGGGCAGTCCGGGGAGGGGCCTTCGTTTGCGCCTATGCGCCGTCGCTGCTCTTGGCCGGGCAGCGAGCCGCTGGGCGGCCCCGGACCCCGATCAGGATCCTTGCGCTTTCCGGCCAGCATTGTAGATGGAGCGCACGGTGGCGAGGCGTTACGCCTGCGAAATCCGTATATCGAAACGGGATGAGTGATCCTGAGAGCGACTTGTTTCTGTTCTCCTCCGGAATAGAGAGGCGAGGAATGGGGGCCGTGGAGCAACGGATGTTCGTACCAGATGCGCAACCACTCGGACCGGGGGAGGTCTACATGCCCCGCCTAGCGCGTCATGTCCTGCCGCAGGAGGCCCCGATCCATTTGGTTCGCTTCGCAGGTCGCTTTAGAAGCGTGTTCAATTCCGAACTTAATGTACCCAAACGGTTCAACCTGGAGGAGCAGTTCGGATCTTTGGCCGATCATCTGCACGTTAATGCCCGTGACCCTGCCACCGAAACATGGCGGTTCCAGCGCTTCGCGCCGGCATGGAGCGCGCGGCTTGGCCAGGATCTCAGCGGGGAGAGTGTGAGCCATCCCCGCTATGCGCCCTATAACACCAGGCTTGAGGATATGCTGCGGCAGGCCGTGCAGCGGGAGATGCCGTTTTATGCTGCAACTCACGTCAAAGGGCCTCATGGCGGTGAACTCGTCCATCGCCTCCTCATCCCGATGAGCACGTCTGACCGAGTGATGACGCACTGTCTGGTGTTCACGTTCGCCTGACGAACCCGGGGCAGAGGGGATTGCCGGGTGAGCGGCAGTCCGACCTCATGGCGGAAATCTGCTCTCCCGCGCAACGATTTCGTTGCGCGTGATCGTATCACTCAATGGCGGCAGAGTTTCATCCGAACCTACCCGAAATGGTGGGCGCTGCGGCGCAGCCCATCGGCCAATGAGTTGCAAAAGGCCTGAGCTGCTGGTCCAAGCGGCTCGTCCAGGCGATAAGCCAGATAGGCCTCGGAGGTCACCTGACTATGGCGTCCGAGAGCCTTGGTGTTGAGGCGTACCAGCCGGCCCTCCCGCAGGTCATTATCCACGAGCCAGAAGGGGAGGCGCCCCCAGCCGAGCCCCGCCAGGATCATGGCGTGCTTGGCGTCCTGGCTGCTCACCCGGCAGGTTTGGGGCGACAGAACGCCAAAGTCGCGGCCCTCCGACAGCGGCGTTGGATCGGACAAGACGATCTGGAGGTGGTCTGCCAGATCGGGCAGGCTGACTGCAGTCTTCCCGCGCTTCATGGCCAATGGGTGTTTGGCCGAGACGACGGCGACCTGTTCAACAGAGCAGATCGCCTCCAGCGTAATTCGTTGGTCGCGGAAGTTTTCACCGACCAGGATAGCAAGCGTACTGCGCTTCTCGATGAGCGCCGTGATTGGGCCGCCCAGCGGCTCGACAGCCAGGCGGATGGAAACGGAGGGATAGGCCGCACGCATCGCCATCAACGCGGCCCCGACCGCGGCGATCGGAAACAGGGTATCGACCGTCAGCGACAGCTCCAGCTCGATTCCTTCACCCAATCCACGGGCTCGCGCCCGCATCGCGTCGACCCTGAGAAGAACGTCACGGGCGTTGGCGAGCAAAGCCTGACCTTCGGGAGTGAGCACCGGCCTGTGCCCCGATCGATCGAACAGCGCGACGCCCAGTTCGTCCTCAAGGTTGGCGATCGCATTGCTCACGGCAGATTGAACACGGGACAGTCTGGCCGCCGCGGAACGGAAGCTGCCGCTGTTCGCGACAGTCACGAAGGTTCGCATCTGATCCAGCGTGAGCCCATCCAGCATGATCTCGTCCATCGATCAATCTGATCACATTTATATCACTCCCGCAGATCAAATGAAGCGGCCATCTTGCTCCGGCTCGTCCAACGATAGGTGAGAGGCCTGACAAATGACCAAGGTGCTGGTGCTGTACTAC
>DASQML010000014.1:0-115095 GCA_035645515.1 Microvirga sp. | reverse complement strand
AAGAAAAGGCTCGGGAGCGCTCCCGAGCCTTTTCTTTTTCAATCCATCCGGTCGTTTCGGGGCCGCACAGCTGAGTCCATCATCCATAAGCACAGCCGCTGCAGACCAACGCACTAGAGCCTCCGCTTCATCTTCAACCTGTCATGTTTCTGGGCAACCGCCTTCACGGAGATGACAGTGGAGATGGCGGGCTATCTCACAACAGCCCTTCCCCCTGCAGAAAAGGATTGGTCTGCCGCTCCTGCCCGAGCGTGCTCATGGGACCGTGGCCGCAGATGAAGGCGATGTCGTCGCCGAGCGGCAGGAGCTTGTCCTTGATGGAGGCGATCAGCGCCTTCCCGTCGCCGCCGGGCAGATCGACGCGGCCGACCGAGCCCTGGAAGATCACGTCGCCCACGATGGCGAAGCGATCCACTTGCGAGACCAGCACGACGCTGCCTGGCGAGTGACCGGGACAGTGCAGGACATCAAGAGCAAGGTCGCCGATCGTGACCCTATCACCCTCGTCGAGCCAGCGGTCCGGCGTGACCGGGCGCGCGGGAATGCCATAAGCCTGCCCCAGCTCGGCCAAACGCTGTAGCAGGAAATCGTCGGCCCTGTGCGGGCCTTCGATCGCGACTCCAAGCTCGTCACGAAGCTCCGCAGCCCCTGCGGCATGATCGATATGGCCATGCGTGAGCAGGATTTTCTCCACGCTCACGCCGCTCTGCGCAATCGCATCGCGGATGCGCTCCAGATCGCCGCCAGGATCGATCACCGCCGCCTTCCTGGTCTTTTCGCACCAGAGTAACGTGCAGTTCTGCTGCAAAGGCGTGACGGGAATGATGGCGGCGCGGACGTTGGGCACGGTCTGATCCTCTGACTGTCGGGAAGACACATATGACTGGAAAGCGGCTCTGGAAAGCCTCGAAAGGGAGCGGGCTTCCATTGACCTTGCGGGAGCTCGGTTCAGATATTCCCTCACTTCAATTGGACGGGGAGATCGAGAATGGAAACCAGAGCCGCCGTTGCGTGGGAGGCCGGCAAACCGCTCACCATCGAGACCATCCGCCTCGAGGGCCCCAAGGCGGGCGAGGTCCTGGTGGAGGTGATGGCGACGGGCGTGTGCCACACGGACGCCTATACGCTTTCCGGTCTCGACTCAGAAGGCAAGTTTCCAGCCATTCTTGGCCATGAGGGCGCTGGCATCGTGCGCGAGGTCGGCCCCGGCGTAACGACGCTGAAAGCTGGCGATCACGTGATCCCGCTCTACACGCCCGAGTGCCGCAACTGCAAATCCTGCCTGTCGCGCCGTACGAATCTCTGCACCGCGATCCGTGCCACTCAAGGGCAGGGCGTGATGCCCGACGGCACGAGCCGCTTCCGCTGCGACGGCGAGACGGTGTTCCACTACATGGGCTGCTCGACATTCTCGAACTTCACCGTGCTTCCGGAAATCGCGCTGGCGAAGGTGCGCGAGGACGCGCCCTTCGACAAGATCTGCTACATCGGCTGCGGCGTCACCACGGGCATCGGCGCGGTGATCTACACCGCGAAAGTGTGGCCTGGTGCAAACGTGGTGGTGTTCGGCCTAGGGGGTATCGGCCTCAACGTGATCCAGGGCGCGCGCATGGTGGGCGCGGACAGGATCATCGGCGTCGACATCAATCCGGCCAAGCGCGCGATAGCAGAGAAGTTCGGCATGACCGATTTCATCAACCCGAAGGAGATCGGCAACGACAAGGTGGTCCAGGCCATCGTCGATCTTACCGGCGGCGGCGCCGATTTCTCGTTCGATGCCACCGGCAACACGGATGTGATGCGCCAGGCGCTCGAATGCTGCCATCGCGGATGGGGCGAGAGCATCATCATCGGCGTGGCGGAAGCGGGCAAGGAAATTGCGACGCGTCCGTTCCAGCTCGTCACCGGCCGCGTGTGGAAGGGCACGGCTTTCGGTGGAGCGCGCGGGCGCACGGACGTGCCGAAAATTGTGGACTGGTACATGGAGGGCAAGATCAACATCGATGATCTGATCACCCACACCATGCCGCTGGACGAGATCAACACCGCGTTCGATCTGATGCATCAGGGCAAGTCGATCCGATCGGTCGTGATCTACTGATCGATGCGATTCGAAGATCTGACATGCCTCAGCGGCGGAAGGCCTGCGGGTGCTTCATCTGCAGCGCCTGCACGAGGATCATGGTCTTCATGTCGGCGATGGTGTTGGATGCCGCGAAATCGGCGAGCTCCTCGAAGCTCACCTCCAGCACCTCGATGTCCTCGTGTTCGTGAGCGAGCCCGCCGCCCTCCCCCACGCGCTGCGCTTGCGTATAGGGCGCAAGAAACAGGTGCAGCCGCTCGGTCGTAATGCCGGGCGCAGACCAGAAATGGCCCAGAGGCTCCAGGCGCTCGACGCGGATGCCCGCTTCTTCCATGCTCTCGCGCCGGGCGCAGGCCTCGGGCTCGTCCTCGTCGAGCAATCCTGCGATTGCCTCCAGGAAGTCCGGCTGCCCCTGGAGATGCATGACCGGAGCGCGGAACTGCCGAACCAGGATGACCTTGCGCCGCTCCAGATCGTAGGGCAGCACCGCGGCGGCGTCGCCGCTGTTGAGCACCTCCCGGACCATCGTCCGTCCATCCGGCATCTGAATGGTCATCTTGAGGAGCTTTCGCCACCCCTCATAGGCGGTGTCGATCTGCTTGATCCGGTAGGCTGTCACGTCCTGTCCTCTCCTGTTTCACAAGCTTCATCCTGCAGACAACACATGAAACGCTCAAGTTATCCATCTTGCTTGGGCCCGATAGCCGGCTTCGTGCGTTATGGAGGAGAGTTCGCTGTAAGGAGTTGCTGGACGTGCTGGAAGATCTGGTCGCGGCCATCCGGAAGAAGCAGGCCATTCTGTTCGCCGGGGCCGGCGTCTCGATGACCGTGGGGCTGCCCTCCTGGAGCACCCTGATCGAGCATATCGCCAAGGAACTCGGGATCGATCTCTCGAAATTCCAGGGAGGCGACCTCAACTATCTGACGCTCGCCGAATTCTACAGGATCAAGCAGGGCAGCATCGGCCCCCTGCGCAGCTGGATGGACCGGCACTGGACCTTGCCGGAAGAAAAACTGAAGAAATCCAAGGTCCACGAGCTGATCTGCAAGCTCGATTTTCCCATCATCTACACGACCAATTTCGACCGGAATCTGGAAACCGCCTTCGACCTCCAGGACAAGGAGTATGTGAAGATCGTCAACGCCAAGGACATCGCCCGCGTTCGCGAGGGCGTGCCCCAGATCGTGAAGTACCACGGGGATTTCGATGACGATGGGTCGATCGTGATCGCAGAAACCGATTATCTCGACCGTCTGTCCTTCGAGTCCCCGCTCGACATCAAGTTCCGCTCGGATTCGCTGGGCAAAACCATCCTGTTCATCGGTTACAGCATGACGGATCTCAACATCCGCTTCCTGCTGCACCGGCTCTGGAGGACCTGGGCCGGCTCGGGCTATGAGCGCGACCGGCCGCAATCCTATGTCTTCATGCTGCGCTCCAATCCAGTGGAAGAGGCCGTTCTCGAGCAATGGGGACTGCGCGTTCTGACGGAGCCGGACTGCCCGCCCGAGGAAGCGCTCCAGACCTTCCTGGCCAAGCTCTGCAAGGCGGTTGAGCAGGAGGAGAAGAGGGCCTGATCTTGCATCCCTGGCCCCTTGTGCCAATGTGGCCCCTCCTACGCTCACCGGATGTCCAAACTCTTCATGGCCACAACGACCAAACGCCGCCTCTCCCTGAAAGACGTCCTGACCGACGGGCGCATCGCGCTCATGCTGCCCCTGGGCTTTTCCTCCGGACTGCCCTTCCTTCTCGTGTTCAGCACGCTCTCCACGTGGCTCAGGGAGGCGGGTATTTCGCTGACGATCATCGGGCTCATGAGCTGGGTGGGCCTTGCCTACTCCCTGAAGTTCCTGTGGGCTCCCATTGTCGATCGCTATGACGTGCCGGTTCTGGCCCGCCTGCTCGGGCGTCGCCGGGGCTGGATGGCCCTCGCCCAGCTTGGCGTGATGGCAGGCCTCATCGGCATGGCCGTGACAGGCCCCACGGTCAGCATGCCTCTCACCATCGTCTCGGCGGTGATGATCGCCTTCTTCTCGGCGACACAGGATGTGGTGATCGACGGATGGCGCATCGATGCGGCGCCGACCGAGCGGCAGGGCATGATGGCCGCGAGCCTGCAGCTCGGCTATCGCCTTGCTCTCCTCTGCGCCGGCGCGGGGGCGCTCTACATCGCCGAACTCGTGAACTGGCCCGCTGCCTATGTCTCCATGGCAGCTCTCATGGGCGTCGGCCTCGTGGGGACCCTGCTCGCTCCGCGCATTGATGAGGTTCGGGTCCGTAAGAACCCGCCCTTTGCCCAAGCGATCATCGAGCCCCTGGCCGACCTCTTCCAGCGCAAGCGGATGATGCTGATCCCCATCCTGGCGCTCATCGCTTGCTATCGTCTGCCCGATTTCATGGCGGGCATCATGGCCAACCCGCTCTACATCGATCTCGGCTTCTCGAAGGCGGACATCGCCAGCATTTCGAAGCTTTATGGTGTGTGGATCGGCATCATCGGCGCGTTCTCCGGCGGCCTCGCGCTCACCCGTCTCGGCCTCTGGTGGACGCTGCTGATCGGCGCCAGCCTTGCTGCCGGATCGAATGTGATGTTCTCCTGGCTTGCCGCAGGCCACGCTACTCTTCCAGGCCTCACGCTCACCATCAGCATCGACAATTTCGCACAGGGCTTCGCGGGCGCCGCGCTGGTCGCCTACATGTCGGGCCTCACCTCACCGGGGTTCGCGGCGACGCAATATGCCCTTCTGAGCTCTTTGTACGCATTGCCGGGCAAGCTCATCGGCGGCGCCTCCGGCGCGGTCGTGGACGCTTACGGCTATCCCCTGCTCTTCACCGGCACGGCAGCGCTCGGCATCCCGCTCGTGATCCTCTGCCTGCTCGTGCGGCAGGATACCCTGGAAACGGTGCGCAAGAAAGAAGAAGCGGAAGCGCAAGCCTCCGCTCAAGTCGCCCTGGGGTCTAGAGCCTAAAACTGTCAGCGTCATCCCGGACGGCGTGGCCGAGCCGGAATGACTGCATCTAGCTTGCGCCCGGTCCCGGCGTTGCACCAGGCGGGCACTTGCCCAGGATGATCATGCCGAGCACTTCGTCCTGCGTGACATCCTGCACGTTGGCGGAGCCTACGAGCTTGCCGTTCTTCATCACGCTCACGCGGTCGGCGAGGCCGAACACGTCGTGGATGTCGTGGCTGATGAGGAAGATGCCGATGCCTTCCTTCTTCAGCTGCAGCACGAGATCCGCCACCTGCTGCGTCTCGGCGGGGCCGAGGGCCGCGGTGGGCTCGTCCATGATCAGCACGCGCGCGTTGAAATAGATCGCACGCGCGATGGCCACCGACTGGCGCTGACCGCCGGAGAGCGCCTTCACGGGTTCCTTGAAGCGCCGGAAATGCGGGTTGAGCCGCGCCATCACCTTGCGCGTCTCGGCTTCCATGGTGGCATCGTCCAGGGTGCCATAGGGGGTGAGCACCTCACGGCCGAGGAAGATGTTGCCCGCCGCGTCGATGTTGTCGGCGAGCGCCAGCGTCTGATAGATCGTCTCGATGCCGAAGCGCTTGGCGTCGCGCGGGCTTGAGATATCCGCATGCTGGCCGTTCACGTAGATCTCGCCCGCATCCGGCTTGTAGGCGCCGGAGAGGATCTTGATCAGTGTCGACTTGCCCGCGCCGTTGTGGCCGAGCAGGCCCACCACCTCGCCGGGGCGCAGGTCGATGGACACGTCGTCCACGGCCTTGATTCCGCCAAACGCGATGGAGATGTTGCGCATCTCGACGAGAGGCGTCGTTCCAGTGTTTTGCATGATACGCTCCCCTCTTACCTGATGCGCCGGCGATAGAGGCCGTCCACCCACACCGCCAAGACGAGCACCGCGCCGACGACGATGTTCTGCAGGGGCGTATCGACCCCGAGCAGCACCATGCCCGATTGCAGCGACTGCATGACGAGAGCGCCCAGCATCGCACCCGCGATGGTGCCGATGCCGCCAGCCAACGACGTGCCGCCGATCACGGCGGAGGCGATCACATAGAGTTCGTCGAGGGTGCCCGCGGCATTCGTTGCCGCATTCAGGCGCGCCGTGGAGATGCAGGCCGAGATACCGCAGAGCAGACCCATGAGGCCGAAGACCTTCATCAGCGTCCAGCGGGTGTTTATGCCGGACAGTTCCGCCGCTTCCGGATTGCCGCCGATGGCGAAGACATAGCGGCCGAAACGACGGCGCGTGGCGATGAAGGTCATCACGAGTCCGACGATCACGGCAATCAGCACCGGCAGCGCGACGCCTTGCGGGATGAATAGGCCGCCTTCGGGCCACGCGATGCCACGGGCCTCTGCCCAGGCGCGCGCCGTGCCCATCGGCATCGGATAGGAATTGGCGATGGTGGCCGCCGCGAGCACAGCGCCGCAGGCAACGAATGCGATCACCGCATCGGCCCAGCCGGGACGCACGGGGAATCCGAAGCGGAGGCGACGGCGTCGGGAAAGCCCGAGGCCGATGATGATAAGGCCGCAGGCGACAGCCGCGATCACCCATGTCGCCGTAGCGCCAAGCGCGCCTTCGACGCCGCCGCCGAAAGCCTTGAAGCGCGTATCCATCGGCGCAACCGTCTGGCCGGTCGTGACCCACCAGGCCGCACCGCGCCAGACGAGCAGGCCGCCAAGGGTGACGATGAAGGAGGGAATGCCGAGATAGGCGATCAGCCAACCCTGAAAGAGACCGATGAGGCCGCCGATCGTGACGGCGAGCAGCACCGCGACAGGGGCCGTGAGCCAATGCTCGAGGCCGAGATAGGCGGGAAGCCACTGCACCTGCGCGACACCGATGATCATGCCGGTGACGCCGAGGATCGCGCCGACCGAGAGGTCGATGTTGCGGGTGACGATCACGAGCACCATGCCGGTGGCCATGATGGCGACGGAGGCGGTCTGGACCGACAGGTTCCAGAGATTGCGCGGCGTGAGGAAGACACCGCCCGACAGGAGATCGAAGCCGATCCAGATCACGGCGAGCGCTGCGAGCATGCCGAGCATGCGCACATCGATCTCAAGCTTCGACAGAAGCGATCCGGACGTGCTGCTGGGAGGCGGCGCGGTTGTGGCAACAGGTGCGTTCATGGCGTCACGCAAAGAGAAAGGTTTAATGTCAAATACCCTTCCCGGCAGGTGCGCCGGGAAGGGTCGATCGGAGATGCGAGGCGTTTTAGTTGCAGGCCTTCACCGTGCCGGGCTTCACGCCCTGGCAGACCACTTCCTTGGACGCCCAGCCTGCCTTGATGACCACGTCGAGATTGTCCTTCGTGATCGCAACCGGAGTGAGGAAGAGAGCGGTCATGTTCTGCTTCTTCGGGCCCAGGTTCCAGGACTTGGCGCCCTGGATCTCGGTGAGCTTCTTGCCGCTGGCGAGCTGCAGTGCGATCTCGGCAGCGTTGCGACCGAGTTCGCGGGCATCCTTGAACACCGTCACGGTCTGCGTGCCGAGGGCGACTCGGTTCAACGCGGCCTTGTCGGCATCCTGACCGGAAACCGGCACGGAACCGGCCAGACCCTGCGCGCTCAGCGCTGCGATGGCGCCGCCTGCGGTGCCGTCATTGGCGGCAATCACCGCGTCGACCTTGTTGTTGTTCTTGGTGAGGAACTGCTCCATGTTCCGCTGCGCATTGGCGGGGAGCCAGCCGTCGGTATAGGCCTCGCCCACATTCTTGATCTTGCCGGAATCGATGGCGGCCTTGAGCACTTCCATCGAGCCCTGGAACAGGAAGTTGGCGTTCGGATCCGAGCCCGAGCCCTTGATGAACACGTAGTTGCCTTCCGGCTTCAGCTTGAACACTTCGCGGGCCTGGAGACGACCGACCTCGACATTGTCGAAGGTGAGATAGAAGGCCTGCGGGATTTCGATGAGGCGGTCATAGCCCACGACCGCGATGCCTTCGGCCACGGCCTTTTCGACCGCCGGACGAACGGCATCCGCGTCCTGCGCCAGGATGATCAGGGCCTTGGCGCCGCGGGAGATCAGGCTCTCGATATCGGTGAGCTGCTTGGCGGGGGAAGACTGGGCGTCTGCCGACACATAGGTGCCGCCGGCCTTCTCGATGGCAGCCTTGATGGCAGCTTCGTCGGTCTTCCAACGCTCTTCCTGGAAGTTCGACCAGCTGACGCCGACGACCGGGCCTTTACCTTGAGCAAGGGCCGCGCCAGCAGACAGGGCCAGAGCGGCAAGGCTGATGAGAGCGTGCTTTTTGAACGACATAGATTTCCTCCTGGGCCACGGTTTCCCTGCAAGGCCCTGTGCTCATGGCAGGCTGTCTCCCCTTGGCGGATTGACGGACGTCGGCTCACGCTGCCATGCGTTATTTTTCGAGCGGGGAAATAATTATCCTACTCATTTCTGCCTTCAAGCGGAAAAGCTCTCATTATTTCGTCGGATATCCTTTTTATCCCAGGTTCATTAATTCATTATCTGAATAAATAAGCATCATGAGCACGATCTCCCTTTCCCCTCGCGAAACCGCCCGGCGGCGTCTTCTGGACGCTTTGCGCCGGGAAGGTCCCATGGCGCGGGTGGAGATCGGCCAACATATCGGCATGAGCCCGGCCAGCGTTTCCGAGCTCACGGCGAGCCTTGTGGACGAGGGCATCCTCGTGGTGGAGGACGCAGCCGATCAGGGTCCCGGGCTCATTCGGGGCCGTCCCAAGGTGCGCCTGTTCTTCGCCGATTCGCTGGGTTCCGTGATCGGCATCTGGACCGGCTTCAACCGCATCGAGCTGCGCCTGGTAGACAGCGCCGGCCGGAACCGGGCGAGCCGCCACATCGAACGCCCCCTGCGCAGTCTTGAGGCCAATGAGCTGATGGACGTGCTGGCCGAGACCATCACCGCCTTCGCGGGCGAAACCGGCGCGACGGATGTGAAAGCCATCGGCCTGGCCTGCCAGGGCTATGTGGATACCCGCGACGGGGTCGTGGCCTGGAGCCCGGTGCTCGGCACCCGCGACCTGCCCCTCGCAGCGGGCCTGAGCGAGCGGCTCGACAAGCCGGTCCTGATCGAGAACGACGCCAGCGCCATGGCCTTCGCGATTGCCCAGCGCAACCCCGATTTCCGCTCAGGGAGGACCGCCTGTCTCATGGTGGGCGACGGCGTGGGCATGGGGTTCCTGATCCAGGGCGAGCTTTACCGCGGCGCCCGTTTCGGCGGCAGCGAGTTCGGCCATGTGCGGCTTCGGCGGAGCGGCCCGCAATGCCGCTGCGGCGGGCGCGGTTGCATCGAGGCTTATCTCGCCGATTACGCTCTGCACCGGGACGCACAGCTCATCGACCACCGCCCCGCCCCCACCCTGCTGCTGCCGGGCGAGGAGGCCATGAACGGCATCGTGGAACAGGCCCGGGCGGGGGATCCCGCCCTCCTTCATCTTTTCCAGGAAGCTGGGGAAGTCCTGGGCGATTCGGTGGCCATCCTGATCCAGACGCTGGAGCCGGACCATATCGTGATCTGCGGCCCCGGCACGCGGGCCATGGATCTCCTGCGCCCCTCCTTCGAGGCTGCCCTCGAATCGCAGACGATTCCGGAACTGAGGGCGCTCGCCGCCATCCACGTGGTGGAATCCTCCCTCGATCTGCTCACCGAGGGCGTGGTGATGCAGGCTCTCAGGGAACTGGATCTCGACCTCGCGCGCCTCAAGGCTGCATAACGAAGCGGCAGACGTAGCCATCAGCCACTAAAAACACTATCTCTTGCGGGTCGATTTTCTCAAGCTCCGAGACCCATGGCTTCTTCCCGTCCCGTCCAAGCCGGCGACCACGTTTTCCTGGTCGACGGCTCCTCCTTCATCTTCCGGGCCTACTTCCAGTCCATGAATCAGGACCAGAAGTACAACTCCCGCAGCTCGGACGGCATGCCGACGGGGGCCGTGCGCCTGTTCGTGTCCAAGCTCCTGCAGTTCATGCGTGACGGCGCGGCGGGCCTGAAGCCCACGCATCTCGCCATCGTGCTCGACAAGTCCGAGGGCTCGTTCCGCAAGGAGCTCTATGAGGACTATAAGGGCCATCGCCCTGACGCGCCGGACGACTTGAAGGTGCAGATGCCGCTGATGCGCGAAGCGATCCGCGCCTTTGGCCTGGAGCCCGTGGAACTCGAGCGCTACGAGGCGGACGATCTCATCGCCACCTATACGCAACAGGCAAAGACGCGCGGTGCGGACGTGCTGATCATCTCCTCCGACAAGGACCTGATGCAGCTCGTCGGTCCCAAGGTGTGCTTCTACGATTTCGAATCCGGCTCCAAGGGCAAACCCGGCTACCGGCCCGAGCGTAACCTCGACGAGGCCGCCGTCACCGAGAAATGGGAGGGCATTCCGCCGGAAAAGATCGGCGACGTGCTGGCGCTGATGGGCGACACCTCCGACAACGTGCCTGGCGTGCCGGGCATCGGCCTGAAAACCGCAGCGCAGCTCATCAAGGAATACGGCGATCTCGAAACGCTGCTGGAGCGCGCGCACGAGATCAAGCAGCCCAAGCGCCGCGAGACGCTGATCGCCAATGCGGATTCCGCGCGCCTGTCCAAGAAGCTCGTGACGCTTGATTGCGAGGCGCCGGTTCCGGTGCCGCTCGACGACCTGCGCGTGCCCGAGCCCGATCCGAAAACGCTTATCGGCTTCCTGAAGGCTATGGAATTCAGCACGCTCACGCGCCGCGTGGCGGAACTCTACGATGCCGATCCCGCCGCGATCGATCCCGATCCGCGCCTGATGCCCGGCGGGGAGGCCGTCAAATGGGAGCGCAGCGGCGGATTTGCCGGATTGGCTGCAGAACCGCCGCTCTTCGAGAAGAGCGAGGCCGTCGCAGGCGACGTCGATCCCTTTGCAGGCCTCGACCTGCCGGAGACGGGCGCCGCGCACAAACCTTTAGACGGCGTCGGCACGCCGTCGCAGTTGGCGGGCAGGCGCGCGACGGAAGCCTCGTCGGTTCCCTTCGACGTGACTTCGTATGAGACCGTCACGAGCCTCGACCGGCTCAAGGAATGGATCGCCCAGGCCCAGGCTCAGGGCTATGTCGCCGTCGACACAGAGACGAGCGATCTGGACGCCAACCGCGCCGATCTCGTCGGCTTCTCCTTGGCGCTGGAGCCCGGCAAGGCCTGTTATGTGCCGCTCCAGCACCGCGACGAATCCGATCTCTTCGGAGGCGGGTTGGTCAAGGGTCAGATCCCGGTCACCGATGCGCTCGATGCGATCCGGCCGATGCTGGAGGATGCCTCCGTGCTCAAGATCGGGCAGAACCTGAAATACGATTGGATCGTGTTCAAGCGCCACAACATCGATGTGCGCCCGATCGACGACACGATGCTGATCTCCTACGTGCTCGATGCGGGCAAGGGCTCGCATGGCATGGACGAACTGTCCCGCCGTCATCTGGGCCACGTGCCGATCAGCTTCTCGGACGTGGCCGGCACGGGCCGGAACAAGGTGACCTTTGACAAGGTGGAAATCTCCAAGGCAACGGCCTATGCGGCGGAGGATGCGGATGTCACGCTGCGCCTCTGGCAGGTTCTCAAGCCCCGCCTGACGGCAGAACATCGCGCGACCGTCTACGAGACGCTGGAGCGTCCTCTCGTCGATGTGATCGCGCGTATGGAGATGCAAGGCATCCTGGTGGACAGGCAGATCCTGAGCCGCCTCTCCGGCGATTTCTCGCAGACCCTCGCGCGCCTTGAAGACGAGATCCACGAGATGGCCGGCGAGAAGTTCGCTCTCGGCTCGCCGAAGCAGATCGGCGACATCCTCTTCGGCAAGATGGGTCTGCCCGGAGCGAAGAAGACGCCGTCGGGCCAATGGGCGACACCAGCAACGCTGCTCGACGAACTGGCGCAGGCCGGACACGAGCTGCCAGCCAAGATCCTCGAATGGCGTCAGCTCTCGAAGCTGAAATCCACCTATACGGATACGCTGCAGGAGCACATGCATCCCGAGACCAAGCGGGTGCACACCTCGTTCTCCCTCGCTGCGACCACGACGGGGCGCCTCTCCTCGTCGGATCCGAACCTGCAGAACATTCCGATTCGCACGGAAGCGGGCCGCAAGATCCGCAAAGCCTTCGTCGCACCCGAAGGTTTCAAGATCATTTCGGCCGACTACAGCCAGATCGAGCTGCGCCTGCTCGCGCACATCGCCGACATTCCGCAGCTCCAGGAAGCCTTCGCGAAGGGCGTCGACATTCACGCGGCGACGGCATCGGCCATGTTCGGCGTGCCGCTCGACCAGATGACGCCGGACCTGCGCCGCCAGGCGAAGACGATCAATTTCGGCATCATCTACGGCATCTCCGCCTTCGGCCTCGCCACGCGCCTCGGCATTCCGAATGCGGAGGCCTCCGCCTTCATCAAGCAGTATTTCGAGCGCTTCCCAGGGATCCGCACCTATATCGACGAGACCAAGCGTATCTGCAAAGAGAAGGGCTATGTCACCACGCTCTTCGGGCGCGTGTGCCATTACCCGCAGATCCGGTCGAGCAACCCGTCGGAACGCGCGGGCGTGGAACGCCAGGCGATCAACGCGCCGATCCAGGGTACCGCCGCCGACATCATCCGCCGCGCCATGATCCGCATGGAGGACGCCCTCAAGGCTGAACGCCTCTCCGCGCGCATGCTGCTGCAGGTGCACGACGAACTGGTGTTCGAGGCCCCGGACGACGAAGTGGAAGCCACGCTCCCGGTGATCTCCCGCGTGATGACGGAAGCTCCTTTCCCGGCCGTGACGCTGAAGGTGCCGCTCGCCGTGGAGGCACGCGCCGCGCAGAACTGGGACGAGGCGCATTAGGCGACGCATATGATCGCGTGGGAATTCACGGTTGCAAAGGCCCATCGCGCCGCCTTCGAACGGGCTTGTGGCCCGGAAGGAAATTGGGCACGCCTGTTTCGTACGGCGCAGGGCTATCGTGGCACGGACCTTCTCCTGGACGAGCGGATCCCCGGCCGGAATCGCACTATTGATCGATCGCGAGCATCTGACGGTTTCGTCCGCTTCAGGAGAGATTCCGGTACTGCTTCAGAAGAACTGGACCGCCGGTTTGAGGCACTGACACTCACCGAGACAAGGATTGGAGCTTTCACTGTCCCTCGCACCTGCCCGGCGCAGCCACATGCCTCCTTTGGCCATCCGCCCTGCTCGCGCTTCGGATTCCGAAGCGATTTTCGGTTTCATTGCCGGCCTGATTGAAGACCACCTTCCAGGCCAGACACCCTGGACCTCCGCGGAGCAGATCCACAGTGACGGCTTCGGCCCCGATCCGCTGTTCGAAACCTTGATCGCCGAGCGCGAGGGCAAGCCCGTCGGCTTCGTGTCCTTCTTCCGCGGCTATGCCGGATGGCGCGGCAAGGCCATG
The DNA here is from genome assembly GCA_035645515.1 of Microvirga sp. GTDB lineage: Bacteria > Pseudomonadota > Alphaproteobacteria > Rhizobiales > Beijerinckiaceae > Microvirga. The sequence continues at coordinate 101,644 of DASQML010000014.1, read as the reverse complement.
GGCATCGTTCACGCGCTCTACGTGCTGCCTGGGGAACGCCGCTCGGGCGCTGCGCGGCTGCTCATGGCCGGCGTCGCCAGGATTGCGTGCGAGCGGGGCTGGATCCGTATCGAGCTTTTCGTGGAAGAGGAGCGCCCCGCTATCCGCTTCTATGAAGCCATCGGCCTGCGTGACCTCCATCATCGGCACATGCGCCTTGAGGGAGAGGCCCTGGAACGGCTGGCCCAACTCGCCCTTTGAAATGCACAGAAACGGGCCTGACAACGACAGGCTATCGATTCGGCCTTCGTCTCTGACGACCTCGAATTAAGTTATATTTAGACTTTGCTTAGGGTTTATTTAGGATCGGCGGCGCCCCGAAAATGGTAGCCACGTGCTCCAGCGCACAGCCGTGCCCAAGCGAAAACTCCGCAGCTCCCGTTGCTTACGAAGGCCCCTTTCCGTTGTTAAAACAATAACTTGCTAGATATCACCGATCAGGCGGGCAGGACCTCGATCGTTGCTCCCCTGCGTAACCACCTCTCTAAACGGAGAGTTGTGAGCTTACACGGGCGCCCATATAGCCTGCCCTTAAGTTAGATACGCGGCTTGCTGGCAGGAATACCATGTATTCCGCCGACTCGTTGAGAAAAATTCTTAACAATACTTAACCGCGCCTTTGAATTCACGAGGAGCTGCCTCGGCTTCCGAGCCATCAGCCCTGCGGTGAACAAGAAGATCAGCCTCACCCAAAGCTTTCCTTTCAGGAGAATCGAATATGGCAGTCGTCACGCCCAAAATCTGGAATTTCATGGACACGATGGCTCTCGGCACCGGTGTAGACCGAGACGCGCTCACCAAGCTGCCGAATGGCGGATATGTGGTGACATGGCGCGAGAACGAGAAGATCGCATTTCAGCTTTACGATGGGAACGGCGTCAAGGCCGGAGCGAAAGGCTTCGTCGACACGCCGATTACCTCACAGCAATTTTCGGATGTCGTCACCTATACTGCCGACGGCGGCTTCGCCATCACCTGGACGGAGGGGACCGGCACGACCGGACGAATTCTCCGCGTGCAGAAGTTCAATTTCGACGGCAGCGTCAATGGTGCTGCGACGACCATCAACACCACCACTCAATTTGACGGCGCTCAGATGAGTGCCAACGGCAGCGGTGGATGGGCGACTGCTTACATCGAGAACTCCGGCAACGGAAATACGGTTCTCCTCACGCAGTTCAGCGCAGATGGCATTGACGAAGGCACTGTTTCTGTTTCCTCCGGCAATAGCGTCGGTCGACCCGACGTGACCTGGGTCGGCGGCACAAAGTATGCCGTCTCCTATCTGAACTCTGATGGAACCTCCATTCGAATCGTGGACACAAGCAACAGCACCGTCAGCTCTGCCGCTACACTTTTTGGATCCATCGAGGGCAAAGTCGTCGCTCTCAAGACGGCGAATGGTCAGCCCTCCGGCGAGTTCGTGGTCGTTACCAATGCCGGTCAGCTGGAACCTATTCTGGTACAGAAATACAGTGCGGACCCTGCCACTGGAGTGATCACTGCTGTCGGCACGCCTGTCACGATCTCCCCGGCCCAGAATCCGGCCCTTCCGAGCGCAGGCGACAAGGTGAGCGTGACGGCTCTGCGCGACGGCGGCTACGCGATCGCGTACGTCTCGACCGCAAGCGGCAATCCCGACATTTGGGTCAAGGTCGTCGACGCAAACGGGCAGCTTGGCCCGGCGATCAATGTCAGCGCCGAGGCGGGCCTGCAGACGATGCCATCGATCTTCGAGATGGCTGACGGACGTTTGGCCGTCTCATGGCACAACCCGTCCCATCCGACCCATGGGGCGGGAATCGAAACGAAGATCGTCGACGCCCGTGCAGCCGCTGTCTCCGTCACCGGCACGATCCATAACGACATCTATGCTCCCTCGGCCCACTCGGGCGACGATTTCAATGGCGGTGATGGCATAGATACCCTCACCTTCAAGGGCGCGGGGGCAGGCGTCACCGTGAACCTTGCGACGGAGAGCGGCAGCGCCGGCGACGCCGCGGGCGATACGTACAAGAACTTCGAGAACATCATCGGCTCGTCGTACAATGATGGCCTGACCGGCAATGCGGTGTCGAACACCCTTCAGGGCGGCTCCGGCAACGACGTCCTGAACGGACTTGAAGGCGCAGACCGGATGGAAGGCGGTCTCGGCAACGACATCTACTACGTGGACAATCCCGGAGACTTGGTGATCGACACCTCCACCGGCATCGATACGGTCTACACCTCCATCAGTCATGCGCTGACTTCTTACGTCGAGTATCTCTACGCCACCGGGACGAGCGCTGTCACGCTCACCGGCAACACCCTGAGCAACAGGCTGTATGGCAACACCGCCAGCAACACCCTCAACGGCGGCACCGGCAATGACACCCTGTCCGGCGGCAACGGCGCCGACAAGCTCTACGGCGGGGCAGGCGTCGATTATCTCTACGGCGGCACCGACACGGGCCGCGACATCTTCGTGTTCAACACGGCCCTGAACAGCTCCTCGAACAAGGACTTCATCAAGGATTGGAACAAGACCTACGACACGATCCATCTGGAGAATGCGGTGTTCAAGGTATTGAAAGGCCCGTTGAGCGCGAGCATGTTCAAGATCGCCGCCGCAGCCACTGACGCCAATGACTATGTGGGCTACAACAAGGCGACCGGCAATTTGTGGTATGACTATAACGGCAACAAAGCTGGCGGACAGATTTTCTTCGCCAATATCGGCGCCAACAAAGCCATCGCATACAACGACTTCGTTATCATCTGATCGAACATTCATTCAGACTGCGAGAAAGCGCCCCCCTCAGGGGCGCTTTTTTTCTTGATCCTGTCGGCAAGACCTCTGCGATGGCTCTTCTCCTTGAGCGTTGACATCGGCACGTTCGCACCTTTGACATCGGGATCCCGAGCTCCATCATTCATGGACACCTTCCGTGATGGATAACGCCATGGCTTACGAGCTCTACTATTGGCCGACGATTCAGGGGCGAGGCGAGTTCGTGCGGCTCGCGCTGGAGGAGGCGGGAGCCGATTACATCGACGTGGCGCGGGAATCGGAAGGCCTCGCCGTGATGTTCCGGATGATGGAGCACGCCGAGCACCCGCCTTTCGCGCCACCTTTCCTGAAGCATGGCGAAACCATCATCGGCCAGACGGCAGCGATCCTTCTCTATCTCGGAGCACGGCACGATCTCGCTCCGAAGGATCCGGAAGGCGGCCTCTGGACGCATCAGATCCAACTCACAATCGGGGATTTCGTGGCCGAAGCTCACGACACGCATCATCCGTTGAGCGTCGATCTCTACTACGAGGACCAGAAGGAGGAAGCGCTCAGGCGCTCCGCCGCCTTCCGTAAGAGCCGCATCCCGAAATTCCTGCGCTGGTTCGAGACGCTCCTTGCCCGCAACCCATCGGGGAGCGGGTATCTCGTCGGGCGCTCGCTCACCTATGTCGACCTCTCCCTGTTCCAGGTGGTCGAGGGGCTGCTTTATGCCTTCCCCAAGGCAACGAAGCGCTCTCTCAGGCAGACACCGAAGGTTGCCGCACTCCGCGAAACCGTCGCCGGGCGCCCCCGGATCAGGGCCTATCTCGACAGCCCCCGCCGCATCCCCTTCAACGAGGACGACATCTTCCGGCGCTATGCGGAGCTCGATGGTTAGTTAGCCTCAGCAGCAAGATTCCATTAAGGCACCCGAGGCAATGTGGCGCGTCAGACGGGATGCCCGTGAAGCCGGGTGCCGCGGCGGGCCGAGCCATGCCCGCCCATCAGAGCCATGTGAGGAGCCGACAATGAGGGAAGCAACGGAAACCGTCGCAAGCCGTCTCTGGCGCGACCGGGTGCAATTGCGGGAGCAGGAGCGCAACGAAGCACAGGCCCGCCTGCGCATCGCGGAGGAGAAGGTGGCGATCCTCCTGGCCGAGAACGACCGCCTCATTGCGGAGAACGCCCGCCTGCGCGCGCTCCTCAATCCGGATGCGGACAGCCCCCAGTCGCAGGCTGAGACGCAGATGCAGATGAAAGCGCTGAAGGACGCGCTTCTGCCGCTTCTGTCTGGGGCCAGCGGGTCGCTGAACTGAAGAGTGCCGCGCGTCAGGCCGCGAGCTTCGCCATGGCTTCGTTGAGGCATTGCACCGCGACAGGGTGGCCCGCACGGGCCACCAGGCAGCAGCCTTTCGGCACCTCGCGCCAGCCCCTGGTCTTGTCGTCGATGGGCTCGGAGACCACGAGCAGATTGCCCTGCTCCTCGCGGAAATAGAGCGTCGGGGGCTTGGCATCGCAGGCCCAGCGATAGGCCCACAGGCTCTCGCCATCGGTGAAGGCCGCGGTAAAGCGCAGGGCCTCCTCGATACCGGCCTCTTCCATGAGGCCGCGGATCTGCTTGAGGGTGCGCGCCATCGCACGCATGGGCTCGTCGGCCAACCCGTTGGCGAGGGCCACGAGGAAGATTGCTTCCGAATCCGTAGTGCCCTGGCGGCGGTCGTAGAGCTCGTCCGGGATCATCGCCTCGAGCTTGCGCTTGATCCGCTGATAGCCGCCGATCTGGCCGTTATGCATGAAGAGATAGCGGCCATGGGAGAACGGATGGCAATTAGCCCGGGTGGTGGAGGTACCGGTGGACGCGCGCACATGGGCGAAGAAGAGGCCGGAGCGCACCTGCTCGCAGAGGCTTCTGAGGTTCTCGTCTGACCAGGCCGGGCGTACCTCACGGTAGATGCCGGGCTCCCTGCGCTCGCCGTACCAGCCGATGCCGAAACCGTCGCCATTGGTTTCGGTCTTCGCCTCGGTGGCGTGGAGCGACTGGTGGACCAACGAATGCGCCGGAGCGCAGACGAGTTCATCGAGGAAGATCGGCTCCCCCCGGTAGGCAAGAAAGCGGCACATCGGCTCCACAACCCCAGGCGCGGCAATGCTTGTGTAATGATGTTGTAGCTTGTTTCACCTATGGTGAACAGCCGGTTAACAGCAGCGCCGTTGCGGGGATGAACGGGTTCCCTTAAACCGGCTCCACAACATCACAGACGCGCCGGAGAACCGGCAAGGGGGAACGAAGACCATGGTTCGCATCTTGAGTGCGGCGCTCGCCGCAGCCCTGACCCTGCTGCCGCAAGGCGCCCTCGCGGCCGAACTCAATGGCGCGGCCCTGAGCCCTCTTTGGGCGCTTCCCTTCGCCGGCATCCTGCTCTCCATTGCCCTCTTCCCCCTGCTCGCTCCCCACACCTGGGAGCATCACCAGGGCAAGATCGCCGCCGCCTGGGGTCTGCTGGTGCTCGTGCCGATGGCGGCGATCCTTGGCCCATCGACGGCGCTTCAGGCCCTCGTCCATACGGCGCTCCTCGAGTACATCCCCTTCATCCTGCTGCTGCTTGCCCTGTTCACAGTGGCCGGCGGCATTCTCGTGCGCGGCAACCTGCATGGTTCCCCCGGCACCAACACGATGCTGCTGGCCATCGGCACAGTGCTCGCGAGCTTCATCGGCACCACCGGCGCCTCCATGGTGATGATCCGCCCGGTCCTGCGCGCCAACGACGACCGCAGGCACAATGTCCATGTGGTCGTATTCTTCATCTTCCTGGTGTCGAACATCGGCGGCTCGCTTACGCCGCTGGGCGATCCTCCGCTCTTTCTCGGGTTCCTGCGCGGCGTCGACTTCTTCTGGACCACGACACATCTCTTCCCCGAGACGCTGTTCGTCAGCGGCATCCTGCTCGCGTTGTTCTTCGCTGTTGATACGGTGATCTACAGACGAGAAGGTCACATCAAGCCTGACCCGACGCCGGACAATCCGGTACGCGTGACGGGTGGCATCAACTTCCTGCTCATCTTCATCATCATCTGCGCGATCCTCATGAGCGCCACCGCGGATCTCGGCCGCGTCACCGTGCTGGGCTCGGAAATCGAACTCGCCAATGCGCTGCGCGATGCCGTGATGATCGCCGTAACGGTCATCTCCCTGAAGCTCACGCCGAAGGCGAACCGGGTGGAGAACGGCTTCTCCTGGGGGCCGATCAAGGAGGTGGCGAAGCTCTTTGCCGGCATCTTCATCGCCATCATTCCGGTGCTCGCGATGCTGAAAGCCGGAGCGAACGGCGCCTTTGCGCCTCTCGTCGCCCTCGTGACGAACCCGGATGGCAGCGCCAACAACGCCGCTTATTTCTGGCTCACGGGCGGTTTGTCCTCGTTCCTCGACAATGCGCCCACCTATCTCGTGTTCTTCGAGCTCGCCGGCGGCAATCCGCAGGCCCTCATGACCACGGGAGCCCTGACCCTTGCTGCCGTCTCGGCCGGGTCCGTCTTCATGGGCGCGAACTCCTATATCGGCAATGCGCCCAACTTCATGGTCTATGCCATCGCCCGCGAAGGCGGCGTGAAGATGCCGAGCTTCTTCGGTTATCTTCTGTGGTCCGGTGGCATCCTGGTGCCGACCTTCCTCATCACGACGCTGCTTTTTTTTAGAGCCTAAACCGCAAACGTCATCCCGGGGCTGCGAAAGCAGAACCCGGGATCGTTCAGACCAGCTCGGCACTGTCATCCCGGCGAAGGCCGGGATCCAGAACCACGACGGTTCTCCATTCTGCACCGACAGCGGTTATGGCTTCCCGCCTCCGCAGGAATGACAGTCGAGGCTCTGGCACATTCTCGTTCAACGATCCCGGATCTTCGCTACGCTCCGTCCGGGATGACGTCTCTCGTCAGGCGCCCAACCTCTCAGCCACATCCTCCGCGATCGAGAGGCACGAGGTCAGCCCGGGGCTCTCGATGCCGAAGAGATGCACGAGGCCGGCCAAGCCATGCTCGGCCGGTCCGTCGATCATGAAATCCGCCGCCTTCTCGCCTGGTCCCGTGAGCTTCGGACGGATGCCGGCGTAGTCCGGCACCAGCGCATTGTCGGGCAGACCGGGCCAGTAGCGGCGAATCGAGGCATAGAAGCTCTCCGCCCGGGCGGGATCGACCTCATAAGTCTCGCGCTCCACCCATTCCACATCGGGACCGAAGCGCATGCGCCCCGCCAGATCGAGCGTCACATGCGTGCCCAAACCGCCGTCGACCGGGGCGGGATAGATGAGCCGCGAGAAGGCGGGTTTGCCGAGGCAGCCGAAGTAATGGCCCTTGGCGAGCACGAGCGGCGGCACGCGTTCCGGCGGGTATGCTTCCGTTGCAAGGGCGATGCGCTGCGCACCAAGGCCTGCCGCATTGACCACCGCACGGACGGCAATCTCCGTGGGCTCCGCACCGCCCACGGATACGGTCCATCCTGTCCCATCGTGCGCGAGCCGCTCGACAGGCGCATGGAACGCGATCATGCCGCCCGCATCTTCGAGGTCGCCCTGGAGCGCCAGCATCAGCGCATGAGAATCGATGATGCCGGTTTCGGACGAAAGCACCGCGCCGGTGCAGAAGAGGTTCGGCTCCAGCGCCTGTGCTTCCTCGCCCGTGAGGAAAGACAACCCTTCGACGCCATTGGCAATGCCCTGCTCGTAGATGCCCTCGATCTTCGCCTGTTCGAGATCATTTGTCGCCACAATGAGCTTGCCGCACTTCTTGTGCGGTACGCCGTGGCTTTCGCAAAAGGCATAGAGCATGCGGCGTCCGTTCACGCAGTGGCGGGCGCGAAGAGAGTCGGTCGGATAATACAGGCCCGCATGGATCACCTCGCTGTTGCGCGAAGAGACACCGTTGCCGACGCCGCCCGTCTTCTCGGTTACGATCACACTCTGGCCCCGCAAAGCCAGGGCACGAGCAACGGCCAAGCCGACAACTCCGGCGCCGATGACAAGAACGTCCATCCGAACCTCTTGAAGCAAAAACGGCGGCTCGAAAGCCGCCGTTTTTATAACCTGGACGGTTGTAGCCCTTAAGCCGCGATCGACATCTGCGGCGCGGCCGAGCGCACGTCGGAATCGACGTGGTTCTCGAAGCGCTTGAAGTTCTGGTTGAACATGTCGATGAGGCGCTTGGCGGTCTCGGCGAACTCCGCCTTGTTCTGCCATGTCTTCACCGGATACAGGATGTGCGGCTCGACGCCCGGCACCGAGGTCGGCACCGCGAAGCCGAAATAGGGATCGCGGCGGAAATCGGCCCGGTTCAGCGATCCGTCGAGAGCGGCGGTGAGCAGGCGGCGCGTGACGCGGATCGGCATGCGGCGGCCGACGCCGTACTTGCCGCCCGTCCAGCCGGTATTGACGAGCCAGCAATCCACATGGTGCTTCGCGATGAGATCGCGCAGCAGGTTGCCGTATTCCGACGGATGGCGCGGCATGAAGGGAGCGCCGAAGCAGGTGGAGAAGGTGGCCTCCGGATCCTTCACGCCCTTTTCCGTGCCTGCCACCTTTGCAGTGTAGCCGGAGAGGAAGTGATACATCGCTTCCGCCGGCGTGAGCTTGGCAATGGGGGGCAGAACGCCGAAGGCATCGCAGGTGAGCATCACGATATTCTTCGGAATCCCCGCTCGGCCCGTGGCGCTCGCATTGGGGATGAAGTCGAGCGGATAGGCGCAGCGCGTGTTCTCCGTTCGCGAGGCATCGTCGAAGTTAGGCACCCGGGTGATCGGATCGATCACCACGTTCTCCAGAACCGTGCCGAAGCGCTCGGTGGTGGCGAAGATCTCAGGCTCGGCCTCGCGCGAGAGGCGAATGGTCTTGGCGTAGCAGCCGCCCTCGAAGTTGAATACGCCGTTGGGTCCCCAGCCATGCTCGTCATCACCGAGCAGGATGCGGTTCGGATCCGCCGAGAGGGTAGTCTTGCCGGTGCCGGAGAGGCCGAAGAACACGGCCACATCCCCGTCGTGGCCCACATTGGCGGAGCAATGCATGGGCATGACGCTCGAGGCGGGCAGAACGTAGTTGAGATAGGTGAAGACCGACTTCTTCATCTCGCCGGCGTAGGACGTGCCGCCGATGAGCACGATCCTGCGGGTGAAGTCGCAGGCGATCACCGTCTCGGAGCGGCAGCCGTGACGGGCCGGATCCGCCTTAAAGGACGGAAGATCGATGATGGTGAGGCCGGGCACATAGTCGCGCAGCTCTCCCGTCTCGGGACGGATCAGCAGATTGCGAATGAAGAGCGAATGCCAGGCGAATTCCGTGAAAACCCGCGCCTTGACCCGGTAGGCCGGGTCCGCACCGCCATAAAGATCCTGCGCGAACAGCTCCTTGCCCTCGGCATGGGCGAGGAAATCCTGCAGCAGGGTGTCGAATTGGCCGGGGGTGATGGAGCCGTTGTTGTCCCACCACACGGTGCTTTCGGTATTCTCGTCCCGGACGACGAACTTGTCTTTGGGCGAGCGGCCCGTATGAATGCCGGTCTCGGCCAGGAGCGCGCCACCCTTCACGAGCTGGGTCTCGTTTCTCTTCAGGGACTGCTCGTAGAGTGCGGGGGCCTCAAAGTTCCAGTAGACTTTCTTGAGATTGCGGAAGCCGATGGCTTCCGCGCCTTGAGCGCTGTTGAAGACGCCGATGTTATCCACGGAAGACTTCTCCTGGTCGCCGGCCGCTCGGGCGGCCAGATGCGCCGCGTTCCGATGGCCGTCATGGTGTTGCCTCCAGGCGGGGTCGGTCATCTGCCCGTAAGTCCGCCTGAACTAAGGATGTTTAGGTCAACAGGCTTCGCCGTCAACCGGCGCAATTCCATGACATTCTATTTTTGCCGAGGCTAGGCCACCCGAAGGGCTTCGCCTGGAATTTCCAATGCTTCCCGCAGGGTTCTTTAGAGGAATTGACGGGCACGCCCCTCATCGTGCAATGCTTTCAGGCTCGGGATGGGCCAAGCCAGAGCCTATTTTGCCGGTTGAACCTCTGCTCCCCAAGCACCACTATGGGATGTCCCACCCTGGCGTGAGGCTGTGGGAAACCATATTTATGCCATGAGTAAGGCGCAGTCGGGCACGATTTAAGGCCATCTGCGTTATCGAACGATACGTCACCGACCATCGTCCGTGTAAGCTTAGGGAAGATTTCATGCCCACGATCGCCCTTGTCGACGACGATCGCAATATCCTGACTTCCGTCTCGATCGCTCTCGAGGCGGAGGGCTATCGCATTCAGACCTATACCGACGGGGCCTCGGCCCTCGACGGCCTGAAGCATGCGCCACCGGATCTTGCCATCTTCGACATCAAGATGCCGCGCATGGACGGCATGGAGCTTCTGCGACGCCTGCGCCAGAAATCCGACCTGCCGGTGATCTTCCTGACGTCCAAGGACGAAGAGATCGACGAGCTGTTCGGCCTGAAGATGGGCGCGGACGACTTCATCCGCAAACCGTTCTCCCAGCGTCTGCTGGTCGAGCGCGTGAAGGCGGTGCTGCGCCGCTTCGCCCCCAAGGACCAGACGGCAACGACCAAGGAGGCGGACGCGAAGGCCCTGGAGCGCGGCCAGCTCAAGATGGACCCGGAACGCCATGCCTGCACCTGGAAAGGCGAGCCGGTGACGCTGACCGTCACCGAATTCCTGATTTTGCAGGCGCTCGCCACCCGGCCCGGCGTGGTCAAGAGCCGCAACGCGCTCATGGATGCGGCCTACGACGATCAGGTCTATGTGGACGACCGCACCATCGACAGCCACATCAAGCGACTGCGCAAGAAGTTCAAGGCGGTTGACCCGAGTTTCGAAATGATCGAGACCCTTTACGGTGTCGGCTACCGCTTCAAGGAAGCCTGAGACCGGCCTGTCGAAGGCAAAGGACAACCGGGAAAGATGGCGCGGCCCGCAGGCGGGCCGTCGCTGAATGAGTGGCATGAAGGCTGATCCCATCCACGCCGAGGCGGCGACCGACGACCCGCCCGAGCCTCGTGGCCTCCTGGCTCGGCTGAAGCATTTCGGCCGCATGCTCTCGCAGCGCGCCTCGTCGAGCCTGACGCGCCGCATCGTCGTGCTCAATCTCGCGGGCCTCGTGGCGCTGCTCGTCGGCTTTCTCTATCTCAACCAGTTCCGCGAAGGACTGATCGAAGCGCGGGTGCAGAGCCTTCTCACGCAGGGCGAGATCATCGCCGGCGCCATCGCGAGCTCTGCGACGGTGGAAACCAACACCATCACCCTCGATCCGGATCAGCTGCTCCAGATGCAGGCGGGCGAAACGGAGCGCCTCAACGACGAGAGCCTCTCCTCTCTCGAGTTCTCCATCAATCCGGAGCGCGTGGCTCCCTTGCTGCGGCGTCTCGTGACGCCGACCAAGACCCGCGCCCGCATCTTTGACAGGGACGGCCTGCTCCTGCTCGATTCCCGGAATTTCTATTCCCGCGGCGACATTCTGCGCATGGATCTGCCGCCCGTAGCGAACGTGGAGGACACGGCGAGCTTCATCGAGCGCACCTGGAACACCATCCGAAAGATGTTCCGGCGCACCCGGCGCCCGGTGCTCGAGGATCCAGGCCCCGCCAACGGCAAATCCCTTTCGGAGGTACAGCAGGCCTTCTCCGGCCAGCAATCGAGCGTGGTGCGCGTGAACACGCGCGGCGAGACCATCGTGTCCGTGGCCGTGCCGATCCAGCGCTTCCGCACGGTGCAGGGTGTGCTGCTGCTCTCGACCCAGGAAGGCGACATCGACGCCATCATCGCCTCCGAGCGTTTCGCCCTGCTCCAGGTCTTTCTCGTAGCGGCGATCGTGATGATCGTGCTGTCGCTCTTTCTCGCTGGCGCCATCGCCGGTCCCGTGCGCCGCCTTGCCGAAGCGGCGGAGCGCGTGCGCTGGGGCACCAAGTCGCGCCAGGAGATCCCGGACTTCACCAACCGCTCCGACGAGATCGGTCACCTGTCCGGTGCGCTGCGCGACATGACGCAGGCGCTCTACAACCGGATCGACGCGATCGAGAGCTTCGCAGCCGACGTGGCGCATGAATTGAAGAACCCGCTCACATCCCTGCGCAGCGCCGTGGAAACCCTGCCGCTCGCCCGCAGCGACGAGTCGCGGGGCCGGCTCATGTCGATCATCCAGCATGACGTGAAGCGCCTCGACCGTCTCATCAGCGACATTTCGGATGCCTCCCGTCTCGACGCGGAACTGGCCCGTGCCGATGCGCAGCCGGTGGACATGGCGCGCCTGCTCGAAGCCGTGGTGTCGGTGGCCAACGAGCGCCGGCAGGAGCACGATCCGCTGATCGCGCTCACCATCGAGAACCATCCGCGCGGCCGCGACGCCTTCCTGGTGATCGGCCACGACAGCCGCCTCGGTCAGGTGTTCAACAATCTCATCGACAATGCCCGCTCCTTCTCGCCGCCCGACGCATCGGTACGCGTGACGCTGCGGCGGCGCAGAACCGAGGTCGAGATTCTCGTGGAGGACAGCGGCCCCGGCATCGAGCCCGACGCCCTCGACAGGATCTTCGAGCGCTTCTACACGGACCGGCCCGAGCAGGGCTTCGGCCAGAATTCAGGCCTCGGGCTCTCCATTTCCCGCCAGATCATCGAGGCTCATCGCGGCACGATCCGCGCCGAGAACATCCCCGGCCCGCTGGACGAGGAAACAGGTGATCCCAAGCGTCTCGGCGCCCGCTTCGTCATCCGCCTGCCCACGGCCGAAAGTCCGAAGGGCAGGAAGGATCAGGCCCGGAAAGACAACGGCAAGCGGGAGCAGCCCAAGAAGGAGCAGGGACAGAAAGGACAAGGGCGAAATGCCCTGGGAGAAAAGACGCTTGAGCGGCCTTGAGGAAACCATCCATGGCTCCTGCGTCGTCATCGGCGAGGCCGGCGTTCTGATCCGGGGGCCCTCCGGATCCGGCAAGTCGACCCTGGCGCGGGAGATGGTGCTGCACACGCTCCAGGCCGGCCGCTTCGGCTGCCTCGTCAGCGACGACAGAACCCGGATCCGTGCCGAGCATGGCCGGCTTCTGGGAAGCCCGGTGGAGCCGCTCGCGGGTCACCTGGAAATCCATGGGCTCGGGATCATCCGCCAGCCCTATGAGCCCTCGGCCGTGATCCGCCTCGCGATCGATCTCGCTGAGGATCCGCCGCGCTTTCCGGAACCCGAGGAATGCAACATTGTTCTGTGCGGCGTCATGGTCCCTCGCATCCGGATGCGGGCCGGGGCAAGTTTTGCGAGTATCGCGCTGGGCCGTCTGAGTGGTGTTTGCGACACGGTCATGACACTGTGATGAACTTTTCCTCTCAATGCTCTTGCGCTTAGCTTCGCGGTGCACAAAATAGCGGCTCCGCTCTCGGAGCGTTTGGACCTGGAACACAATGATTGGAATGGTGCTCGTCACCCACGGGCAGCTCGCGACGGAATTCAAAGCCGCGCTTGAGCATGTCGTGGGCCCCCAAGAGCAGCTTGAGACGATCACGATCGGCCCTGACGACGACATGGAAACGCGGCGCAAGGACATCATGGCCGCCGTGTGCCGGGTCAACTCGGGCCAGGGCGTCGTGGTTCTGACCGACATGTTCGGAGGCACGCCCTCGAATCTTGCCCTGTCCTGCATGAATGGCGGCTCCGTCGAGGTGGTCGCCGGCATCAATCTGCCCATGCTCATCAAGCTCGCCTCCGTCCGGGACGAGGAGCCCCTGGGCGACGCGGTCTCCCATGCGCAGGAGGCGGGACGGAAATACATCAACATCGCCTCGCGCGTTCTGTCGGGAAAATAGGAACCATGGACCAGCCCCTCGACCAGGATTGTCCTCCGGCTCCTGTGCCCGAGGGAGCTGAAGCGCGGGAACTTCCCATCATCAACCGCCGGGGCCTGCATGCCCGCGCCTCGGCCAAGTTCGTGCAGACCGTCGAGCGTTTCGACGCCGAGGTCACCGTGACCCGCTGCGGCGAGACCGTAGGCGGCCGCTCGATCATGGGCCTCCTGACCCTGGCCGCCGCCCAGGGCACCACCATCACCGTCACGGCCAAGGGCCAGGACGCCAAAGCCTGCCTCCAGGCCATCGACGATCTCCTCGCCAACAGGTTCGGCGAGGAGGAGTAAGGCCCGGCAGAGCCTCAGCCATTCCCGGCGTCCCTGCGAAGGCAGCTCATAACCACGACGGCGCTCGAACCGGCGATCTGGCTCCTCAGCCGAGACTCTGCCGTCGGGATGGCTGAATTCCAGCCTCCCCCCGGCCCAAAGCCGTCATCCAGCCTGCTTTCAAAGCATATAAAGACATCTTTATATCTTGATTGCCTCCCGGTCAGGTCTCTGCTAGAGACAGCGCCAATCGAAACCCACGGGTGCAGGAGGCCATCATGGCTCAGGACTACATCGTTAAGGACATCGGCCTGGCCGATTTCGGCCGCAAGGAAATCTCGATCGCCGAGACCGAGATGCCGGGCCTCATGGCCGTGCGCGCGGAATACGGCCCGAAGCAGCCCCTGAAAGGAGCCCGCATCGCCGGCTCGCTCCACATGACCATTCAGACGGCGGTGCTGATCGAGACGCTCAAGGCTCTCGGCGCCGATATCCGCTGGGTGTCCTGCAACATCTATTCCACCCAGGATCACGCCGCCGCGGCCATCGCCGCCGCCGGCATTCCGGTCTTCGCCTACAAGGGCGAGACCCTGAAGGAATACTGGGACTTCACCGCCAGGCTCTTCGACTGGCATGACGGCGGCATGCCGAACATGATCCTCGACGACGGCGGCGACGCCACCATGCTGGTCCATATGGGCCTGCGCGCCGAGCAGGGCGACACCGCCTTCCTCGACAAGCCGGGCTCAGAGGAAGAGGAAGTGTTCTTCGCCCTCATCAGGCGCCTGCTCTCCGAGAAGCCGAAGGGCTGGTTCGCCCAGCTCGCCGCTTCGATCAAGGGCGTGTCGGAAGAGACCACCACCGGCGTTCACCGCCTCTACATCATGGAGAAGGAGGGCAAGCTCCTCTTCCCGGCGATCAACGTGAACGATTCGGTCACGAAGTCGAAGTTCGACAATCTCTATGGCTGCCGAGAGTCGCTGGTCGACGGCATCCGCCGCGGCACCGACGTGATGATGGCCGGCAAGGTCGCCATGGTCGCCGGCTTCGGCGACGTGGGCAAGGGCTCCGCCGCCAGCCTGCGTCAGGCCGGCTGCCGCGTGCTCGTGTCGGAAGTCGACCCGATCTGCGCGCTCCAGGCCGCCATGGAAGGCTATGAGGTCACGACCATGGAGGACGCGGCTCCCCGCGCCGACATCTTCGTCACTGCCACCGGCAACAAGGACGTGATCACCATCGAGCACATGCGCGCGATGAAGGACCGAGCGATCGTGTGCAACATCGGCCACTTCGACAACGAGATCCAGGTTGCGGCTCTCAAGAACCTCAAGTGGACCAACATCAAGCCGCAGGTGGACGAGATCGAGTTCCCCGACGGCCACCGCATCATCCTGCTCTCGGAAGGCCGCCTCGTGAACCTCGGCAACGCCATGGGCCATCCGTCCTTCGTGATGTCGGCGTCCTTCACGAACCAGACCCTCGCCCAGATCGAGCTTTTCGCCAACCAGGGCAAGTACGAGCGCAAGGTCTACACCCTGCCCAAGCACCTGGATGAGAAGGTGGCCGCCCTGCATCTGGAAAAGATCGGCGTGAAGCTCACCAAGCTCCGCCCCGATCAGGCGGCCTATATCGGCGTGTCCGAGACCGGCCCGTTCAAGCCGGATCACTACCGCTACTGATCGATTCTTCCCCTACGGCAGAGTCCAAGAAAGTCCGGCCCCGCGCCGGGCTTTTTTATGATGAGTGCGGTCGAATCGCGCAGGCGCCGCAACGTCATGCGTGTGACGCAAATGCAATAGCTTTCCACCAATTGCGCACAGCTTCTCCAAAGGAAGATTAAGCCAACGTTAACCCTCTTCCTGGCGGAGTCGTGGCTAGTCTAGAGTGAACGCGATTCGACCGGCTATACCGCGGTTTTTGAACAAACCATGCCGGCAGTTCCGTTCATGCGTAGGCGGTATCTCCTCTGGGGCACCAGGAATGCTCCTGAGGCATGAACTCACTTGGCCTGTTTCAAGGGCTGTTGGCATCGGGGAGGACCGCGCGGCATGGCCGGGCATGGGGAGCGACAGATCGGCAGCCGGGGCGGGGCATGGATGGCCCCTCGCCTGGTTCGCGCCTCCTTGGACCTGGCGCTGCTCTGCGGAACCTCGCAAGCCGCGCTTGCCGCCGACACCCCCGCCCATCTGATGGAGCAGGCCTCCGACATCCTTGCCTATCTCTCCGGCTTCAACCTTCACAGCGCGGCGGCCTTCGGCCTCTTCATGGGGCTCGTCTCCCTCACCACCATTACCTCCCTGCTGCTGATGATCGAGCGCCGCCGCTCCGGCAGAACGGAGCGCGCTCTTCGCAGGGAGCTGGCCGCCCTTCGCGGCTCCGACGATCTGGCGACTCTGCTCATGGGCTCCGAGCGCCAAATGCTCGTGAGCTGGCAGGGGCGGGACAGCGAGCCCCGTTTCCAGGGCGATCCCTCGATCATCGCGGAGGGGGCTCCCGCGCAGCGCGCGCTCGCCTTCGGCACCTGGATGCAGCCGGGCGATGCCGCCGCCGCCGAGGCTTCCCTCGACCGGCTCAAGCAGCGCGGCGAAGCCTTCCGTCAGGTGGCGCGCACGCTGTCCGACCGTTTCATCGACGTGGAGGGCCGCACCATCGGCGGCCGTGCGATCCTGCGCCTGCGCGACGTGACAGGCGATCGCTCCGATCTCCTGAAGACCCGCGCAGAGCTCGCGGCTGCCCGCAGCGATCTTCGCTCGATGACCATGCTGCTCGACGACGTTGCCTATCCGCTCTGGATCCGCGATGCGGACGACAAGCTGCTCTGGGCGAACCAGGCCTATCTCCGCGCCGTTGAAGCCCCAAGCCTCGATGACGCGATCGCCCGCTCCGTCGAGCTTCTGAGCGAGCGGGCGCGGGAGGACGCGCGGCGCCAGCGCAAGAGCGGCGCGGCTTATGCCGCGCGCGTGACGGCTGTTGTTGCAGGCCAGCGTGCCGTGCTCGATGTGATCGAGCGCCCCACCGCGGGCGGCAGTGCCGGCA
Source organism: Microvirga sp. (assembly GCA_035645515.1). GTDB lineage: Bacteria > Pseudomonadota > Alphaproteobacteria > Rhizobiales > Beijerinckiaceae > Microvirga. The sequence continues at coordinate 84,692 of DASQML010000014.1, read as the reverse complement.
TTGCGGTCGACGTATCCGAACTGGAAGCCGTGCGCGCCGATCTGCAGCGGCAGATGGATGCCCATGTGCGAACCCTGGATCAGCTGCCCACCGCCGTGGCGATCTTCGACGGATCGCAGGCTCTGATCTTCAGCAACGCCGCCTATCAGCGCCTCTGGGGCCTGGACAGCGCCTTCCTCTCCTCGCGTCCCACGGACAGCGAGGTGCTCGACCGCCTTCGCGCCGCGCGCAAGCTTCCCGAGCAGGCTGATTTCCGCGCATGGAAGGCGGATTTCCTCAACGGCTATCATTCGGTCGAGCAGCAGGAAACCTGGTGGCACCTGCCGGACCGGCGGACGCTGCGCGTGGTCATCAATCCCAACCCGCAGGGCGGTGTGACCTATCTCTTCGACGACGTGAGCGAACGCTTCGAACTCGCTTCGCAGGTCAACTCACTCACGCAGGTACAGGGCGAAACGCTGAACACCCTGAAGGAGGGAGTGGCGGTGTTCGGCTCCGACGGGCGGCTCAAGCTGCACAACCGCGCCTTCTCCGACATGTGGAACCTGTCGTCCGAGATGCTGGGGCAGAATCCGCATGTGGAAACGATCATCAAGGCCTGCCGCCTGCTCGCGCCGCAGGAAGAACCCTGGATCGACATCCGCGGCGCGGTGGTGGGCCTTGCCGACATGCGCATGGGGCTCTCCTGCCGCATCGAACGGCCCGACGGCTCGGCGCTCGATTGCACGGCGCAGCCCCTCCCCGACGGCGCGACGCTCCTGAGCTTCACCGACGTAACGGCCAGCGTGAACGTGGAGCGCGCGCTTACCGAACGCAACGATGCGCTGGAGCGAGCCTCGCGGCTGCGCGACGAATTCGTGCACCACGTTTCTTATGAGCTGCGTTCGCCGCTCACCAACATCATCGGCTTCACGCAGCTTCTCGGCGACGAGACTGTGGGCGCGCTCAATCCGCGCCAGCGCGATTATGCCGATCACATCATGCGCTCGTCGGCATCGCTGCTCGCCATCCTCAACGACATTCTCGATCTCGCTTCCATCGACACCGGCTCGCTGGAGCTCACGCCGGAGATCGTGGACATCCGCTCCACCATCGAGGCTGCCATGCGCGGGCTGGAAGACCGGCTCGCGGAATCCTCCCTGCATCTCGTCATCGACGCGCCGGAGGACATCGGCACCTTCGTTGCCGACGGCAAGCGCGTCCGGCAGATCCTGTTCAATCTTCTTTCCAATGCGGTCGGCTTCTCCTCGCCCGGTCAGACCATCACGGTCTCGGCGCGCAAGCGTGACGGGGAAGTGATCTTCGACGTGAGGGACCAGGGCCGGGGCATCCCGCCGGAGATCAAGGCGCGCATCTTCGAGCGGTTCGAGAGCCATACCCTCGGCACCCGCCACCGGGGCGTGGGTCTGGGGCTGTCCATCGTCCGCTCCTTCGTGGAGCTTCACGGCGGGCGCATCGAGCTCAATTCAGCGCCGGGCAAGGGCACGACCGTGACCTGCATCTTCCCCAGCGAGCGGCAGGAATCCCCCTCCGATGGCCGATCCGGTCCCTCCGCGCTAACTCCTATGGCTGCCGAGTAGGATCCCCGTGATGGTGAATGGATTGGCCCCCATGTCCGAGCAGGATGTTTCCCAAGCCGCATGGATCGTGACGCTTCCCGACCACGAAGCCACGGAGGACTTCGCGCGCAAGCTCGCGGAAGAGCTGAAGCCCGGCGACCTCGTGACCCTCTCGGGCGGCTTAGGCGCCGGCAAGACCACCTTCGCCCGCGCCCTCGTGCGAACCCTCGCGAACGATCCCGAACTCGAGGTTCCAAGCCCGACCTTCACCCTGATGCAGGTCTATGACGGTCCGCTCTGCTCCATCGTTCATGCGGATTTCTACCGTCTCTCCGGCGGCTACGAGCTGGTGGAGTTGGGCTGGGAGGAAATCACGGACAACGCCATTGCCCTCGTCGAGTGGCCGGAGCGCGCCGGAGATGCGCTCAACCCCGAGCATCTCGACATCCGCCTCGACATGGCACCCGGCAGCCGCGGCCGCATCGCCATGCTCACCGGCACCGGCGCCTTCGCCTCGCGCCTCCAGCGCATCAAGGCCTTCCGCAACCTGGTGGATCGCTGCGGCTGGTCGGAGGCGGTGCGCCTGCCGATGCCAAGCGACGCCTCCGTCATCCGCTCCTACGAGCGGTTGATCAAGATGAACGGCGAAACCGCCCTGCTGATGATTTCGCCGCCGCGGCCCGTCGGTCCGCCCGTGCGGCGCGGCAAGCCCTATACGACCATCGCCAAGCTCGCGGAAACCGTTCATGCCTTCGTGGCCATGGACAAGGGGCTGCGCGCATTGGGCTTCAGTGCTCCATATATCTATGGCGAAGACCTCGATGCGGGCCTCCTGCTCATCGAGGATCTCGGCGCCGAACCCGTGGTCAACGAGGACGGTCCGATCCCGGAGCGCTATGCGGAAGCCACGCGTCTTCTCGTGAAGCTCCACAGCACCGAGCTGCCGCAGGTGCTGCCGGTAGCGGAGGGCATCGAGCACGAGATCCCCCCTTACGATCTCGAAGCGATGCTCATCGAGGTGGAGCTTCTCGCCGATTGGTATGTGCCCCACATCATCGGCTCCCAATTGTCCGGCTCCGCCCGCGCGGAATTCGTCAACACCTGGACGGATGCGCTTGCTGAGATCCTTGCAGGTCCCACCACCTGGACCCTGCGCGACTATCACTCGCCCAACCTGATCTGGATGCCTGACCGCGAAGGCCTGCAGCGCGTGGGTCTCATCGACTTCCAGGATGCGGTTCTCGGCTCGCCGGCCTACGATGTCGCCTCCCTGCTGCAGGATGCGCGCGTCACCGTGCCGGCCGATCTGGAGCTCAAGCTCATCGGCCTCTATGCCCGCGAGCGGAAAAACGTCGATCCGGATTTCGACGTGTCGGGCTTTGCGCGCGCCTATGCGATCATGGCGGCGCAGCGGGCCACCAAGATCCTCGGCATCTTCGCGCGTCTCGACCGTCGCGACGGCAAGCCGCATTACCTGAAGCACCTGCCGCGGATCGAAACCTATCTCGCCCGCAATCTCGCGCATCCAGCCTTGGCGAAGCTCAAGGTCTGGTATGAGACCTATCTGCCGCGTCTCATCCCGATCGAGGATGAAACGCCCTCTTCTTCCTGAGTTGGTGTCCGTGTCCCAGTCCCTTCAGCGCAAGCCCCACACCGCCATCGTTCTCGCTGCGGGACTCGGCAAGCGCATGCTGCCGATCACGGCAACCATGCCGAAGCCCCTCGTGAAGGTGGCGGGGCAGAGCCTGATCGACTTCGCCCTCGACAAGCTGTACGAGGCCGGCATCGGCAAGGTGGTGGTGAACGTGCATCACTTCGCGGACATGCTGGAAAGCCATCTGCACACCCGCACCGTGCCACAGATCGTGATCTCCGACGAACGGGCCGAGCTTCTCGAAACCGGCGGCGGCGTGAAGAAGGCGCTGCCCTTGTTAGGAACGGATCCCTTCATCACGTTCAATTCCGATTCCATGTGGATTGAAGGCGAAAGCCCCAATCTCAAGCGCCTCGTGGCGGCCTGGGAGCCCGAGCGCATGGACATCCTGATGCTCGTCGCCCCGTTATCCACAAGTGTTGGATACGAAGGAAAAGGCGATTTTCACCGCGATGCGGATGGCCTCTTACGCCGTCGCGGCGAGGATCCGAGTGCGGATTTCGTCTACGCGGGCGTGGCCATCGTGAAACCGGAGATGGTGGCCGGCACGCCCGAGGGCGCCTTCTCGGCCAATGCTTTCTATGATCGCGCCATCGCCAGCGGCCGCCTCTACGGGTTGCCTCTGGAAGGCCAATGGCTGCATGTTGGAGAGCCTCACACGATTGGTGAGGCGGAAAAGTGCCTTGCCGCCAGCAAGCGATGAGTGCCCCACGTGCCGAGCATGTTCCGGAACCAGCGGTCCGCGCCAGCGAAAAGTGGAGACCGGTTTTCCGACAGGATCGTGCATGATCTTAAAGAGCAGCCGCGCGTCTTTTCGATTCCTCCGGGCTGCGCCTTCCTGCCGACCCTGGTAGACGCTCTGCTTGAAGGCCGCCTCGTCGGGCCGCTTTCCGATGATCCCGCCGCTCTCGCCGACGTCACCATCTACGTCCCCACCCGCCGCGCCACCCGCGCGCTGATCGCGCTTCTGGCCGAGCGCGGCGCAGGCCGCGCACAGCTTCTGCCGCGCATCGTGCCCCTGGGCGAGACCGACGAAGCCGAGTTCGAGCTCACGGGTCTGGAAGGCACGCCCCTGGCCGAAGCTGCGAGCCTGAAGCCGCCGATTCCGCCGCTGGAGCGCCGCCTCATCCTCACGCGTCTCGTCCAGCGCTGGTCGGCTGAGGTGGACCGTGCGCTGCTCCAGCTCGGTCCCGATGTGCCGTTCATGGTGCCCGCTTCGCCCGCCGATGCGGTGAACCTCGCGGGCGATCTCGAAACGCTGATGGATGCCTTCACCACCGAAGGCATCGACTGGCATGCCCTCGAACTCGCGGTGGATTCCGACTACTCCAAATATTTCGAGATCACGCGCCACTTCGTTCAGATCGCCAGCGAAAACTGGCCCAAAATCCTCGCAGAACGTCAGGCGAGCGATCCGGCGCAGCGGCGCACGGCTCTGATCGAGGCGGAGGCGCGCCGCCTCGCACGCGAGCGCCCGGACTTTCCCATCATCGTCGCGGGCTCCACCGGCTCCGTGCCCGCAACCGCGCATCTCATGGCTACCATCGCGCGCCTCCCGCGCGGAGCCATCGTGCTTCCCGGTCTCGACACGGATCTGGACGACGAGAGCTGGTCCGCCATCGGCGGCAGCGTCGATGACGAGACGGATCCCGTGCACGGTCACCCGCAGGCTTCGCTGCGCCGCCTGATGGACAAGCACCTGCGCATCCCGCGATCGGAAGTGACCATTCTCGGCGAGCTGTCGGAAGCCGCGCGTGCGCGCAATCACCTGCTTTCGGAAGCCCTGCGCCCGGCCGACACCACCGACCGCTGGGCATCGATCGCGCCGGACGCGCGCTTGGCGATGAGCCGCAGGGGCTGCGACGGTCTGACGATCATCGAGGCAGCGGACGAGCGCGAGGAAGCCTTCGCCATCGCCATCGCCTTGCGCGAGACGCTGCAGCATCCCGACAAGACGGCCGCTCTCGTCACGCCCGATCGCGCCCTTGCGGCACGCGTGGCGGCGGAGCTTGCGCGCTGGGGATTGACCGTCGAGGATTCAGCAGGCATTCCGCTCGCCGACACGCCGGCCGGACGTCTCGCACGCCTCACCGCGGAAGCGGCTGCCGACGACTTGAGCCCCGTGCGCCTGCTCTCCCTGCTCGCTCATCCGCTCGTGCGCGTCGGTTTCCCGCGGGCAGTCGTCGAGCATGCCGCGAGCGTGCTCGAAATCGGTGTATTGCGAGGTCCGGCACCGGCTCCAGGCATCGAGGGTATTCGCGCAACCCTCGCCGTGCGCCGCGCGGAGAAAGATCACCGCACGCCGCGCCCACGCGCGCGTCTGACAGAAGCGGACTGGGACCTCGCCGACACCCTTCTGCAGCGGCTCGATCTCGCCTTCCAGACCTTCACCCCTGCCGTGCATGGCGAGGAGCGCGTCGATCTCATGGCGCTCGTCGAGCACCACCGGCGCGCCTTCGATCACCTCTGCGCTGCGCCCGAGGATGAGGAGGGAGAAACAGAACCCACTCTCGAGCCGCTCGCCGCTCTCTTCGATGATCTTGAGAACTCGGATATCCGCGAAGAGGAGGGCCATCCACTCCTCGGCCGCTTCGTGGATTATCCTGCCTTCTTCACCGCGCTCGCCAAGCAGCGCAGTTTAAGCCCCTCACCGCGCTCCACCCATCGCCGCCTGAAGATCCTCGGTCTGCTCGAGGCGCGTCTTCTCTCGGTCGATCGCGTCGTTCTCGGCGGATTGGACGAGGGCACCTGGCCGCCGCGCACGGTGACGGATGCGTTCCTCAACCGGCCCATGCGCGCCCGCGTCGGCCTGATGCCGCCGGAGCGGCGCATCGGCCAGACGGCACACGATTTCGTCCAGGCGCTCGGCACGCGCGACGTGGTGATCACCCGCGCCCAGAAACGCGACGGCTCGCCCATGGTGCCCTCGCGCTTCCTGCAGCGCCTCAAGGCCTTTACCGGCAAGGAGGTGTGGGAGCGCATGGTGAAGGCGGGCGAATATTACCGCCGTCTCGCGCGCACCCTCGACACGCCGGAACCTGCGCCCGCCCTTCCGCGGCCGCGCCCGAAGCCGGACCCCGCTCTCTTCCCGCGCTCCTTGAGCGTGACCGAGGTCGAGACGCTGGTGCGCGATCCTTATTCCATCTTCGCGCGTCACGTGCTGAAGCTGGACGCGCTGGAGGCGATTGCGGTTGCGCCGAGCGCCGCCAGCCGCGGCACGATCATCCACGACGTGGTCGGCCAATTCGCCGAGCGCTATCCGAAGGATCTCCCCGCCCATGCTCCCGAAATCCTGTTAGGGCTGGGCGAGGAAGCCTTCGCCGAGATCAGGGAGGCCTACCCCGAACTCTATGCGGAATGGTGGCCGCGTTTCGAGCGGCTCGCCATCGCGTTTGTGGATTGGGAGAGGGAGCGCCGTCCCGGCATCGCTGAAGTCTATGCGGAGCGCTCTGGGCGCCTTTCGATCCCGCTTCCCGACGGCTCGATCTTCAACCTACGGGCGCGCGCGGACCGCATCGAGCATCGCCGCGACGGGGGATTTACCATCATCGACTTCAAGACCGGCCAGCCGCCAGGCGTACGCGAGGTCTATGCGGGCTTCTCGCCGCAGCTGACGCTCGAGGCGGTGATGCTGATGAAAGGCGCCTTCAAAGGCCTGCCCATGGCGAAGGAAACGCCGGATCTGGTCTATGTCCACACCACCGGGGGACGCGAGCCGATCAAGCCGCGCCTCATCGAGCCGGGACGCAACGAGGAGCGCTCTGTACCCGAGATCGTGGAAGAGCACCGCCGCCGCTTCGAAGGCCTGATCGCACGCTTCGCGAAAGGCGAGGCCGCGTATGTCTCGCGGCCCTTCCCCAAATACGCGCGGCGCTTCTCCGAATACGATCATCTGGCGCGGGTGAAGGAATGGTCGCTGGCGAGCGCCGGCGGCGGCGAGGGCGGCGAATGAGCAACGATCTCGTCATTCCCGATTACACCAAGGAGGCGCAGCGCCGCGCCGCCAACCCCCGCGCCTCGGCCTGGGTGTCCGCCAATGCGGGGGCGGGCAAGACGAAGGTGCTCACCGACCGTGTGGTTCGCCTGCTGCTCGCAGGCTCGCTGCCGGGGCGGATCCTCTGCCTCACCTTCACCAAGGCGGCTGCCGCCAACATGGCGATCCGCGTGTTCGAGCGGCTTGGACGCTGGGTAACGATGGACGAGGAGAGCCTCGTCGCGGAGCTCACCGAACTCGAAGGCCAGAAGCCCACCCGAGCCCAGGTCAAGCTCGCCCGCACGCTGTTCGCCCGCGCGGTGGAAACGCCGGGCGGCCTGAAGATCGACACCATTCACGCCTTCTGCGAGCGCCTGCTGCATCTCGTGCCCTTCGAGGCCAATGTGCCCGCGCGCTTTGCAGTGCTCGACGAGAGCCAGACCGACGAGATGCTGGCGCAGGCCGTGAAGAACGTGCTGGCCGATGCCTCGAACGGCAACTTCCCGCACCTGAAGGACGCGCTCGACATCATCAGCGTCGATGCGGTGGGCGACGCGCTCACGTCCGCCTTGAATGCGGCTTTGCGCTGCAAGGATTTCCTGCACGATGCAGGCTTCATCACGCGCCTGCGCCAGGAGCTTGACCTGACGCCCGACGAGACGTTGGAACGCATCGAGCAGCTGATGCTGGAAGGCGGACTTGAGCAGGAGAGCTGGCCCGCGATCGCGCAGGATCTGATGACGGGCAAGGCCACTGATCAGGAGCGCGCCGAGGCGTTCATTGCTGCTGCGAATGCGATCGAACCTCATGACAGGCTGAAGCACTATCTTTCGGTTTTCCTGAAAGAGTCGGACGGCCTGCCCCGTGCGGAATCGCGTCTCGTCACCAAGTCGGTCGATCCTGCCCTGAAGGAGCGCCTCCTCGACGAACAGAGCCGCATCTGGCGCCTCGTGGACAAGCGCAAGGCTGCGCGCGCCGTGGAGCGCACGCAGGCGCTCTTCCTGCTGGCCGCTGAAATTCACGACCGGGTCGAGAATCAGAAGATGCGCCTCGGCGCGCTCGACTTCCAGGATCTCATCGACAGGACGCTCGCCTTGCTCTCCCGCGGCGACACGGCCTGGGTGCTCTACAAGCTCGATCGCGGCATCGATCATGTTCTCATCGACGAGGCGCAGGACACGAATCCGCAGCAATGGGAAATCCTGCGCAAGATCACCGAGGATTTCACCTCGGGCCAGGGAGCTGCGGGCACGCGCATCCGCACGCTCTTTGCGGTCGGCGATCCCAAGCAATCGATCTATGGCTTCCAGGGCGCCGCCCCGCAGGAATTCGAATCCACCCGCCGCGACTGGTCCAAGAAGGTACGCGAGGCGAACCTTCTGTTCGAGGACGTCTCGCTGACCATGTCGTTCCGCTCGGCCAAAGCCGTGCTCTCGGCGGTCGACGCCACCTTCGCGGTGGAAAGGAATTTCAAGGGCCTGTCCTTCGAGGACAAGGTGGTGGGCACCGTGCATGAGAGCGCGCGGCCGCACGCGCCGGGCCTCGTGGAATTGTGGCCTACCGAAACGCCTGCCGACGAGGAGGAGCCGGAAGCCTGGACGCTGCCGGTCGACGAGCCCGAGCAGCAATCACCGCCCGTCGTCGTGGCGCGGCGGGTCGCACAGGCCGTAAAGTGCTGGACCACCAAGGGCGACGAGCATGGACGCGTGTGGACGGCAGGCGACGTGCTCGTGCTGGTGCGCAAGCGCGGCGCTGCTTTCGAAGCGGTGATCCGCGCGCTGAAAGAGGCAGGCGTGCCCGTCGCAGGCGCGGACCGGCTCAATATCGGCGAGCACATCGCCGTGCTCGACCTCGTGGCCGCGGGCCGCGCAGCGCTTCTGCCGGATGATGATCTGACGCTTGCCACCGCTCTGAAATCGCCGCTGGTGGGCTTCACCGACGACGATCTTATCCGCATCGCCGCCAGCCGTGCCGACGACGAGTCGCTCCATGCGGCACTGATGCGTCATGCAGAAATCGGCGATGTGAAAGCCCGACGTGGCTGCGAGGCATTGCAGGCGTGGCGCGAGCTCGCCGCACAGCATGGCCCCTTCGGCTTCTTCGCCACTTTGCTCGGCCCGCGCGGCGGACGCTCGCAGCTCGTCGCGCGCTTGGGAAGCGAAGCGGGCGATGCCATCGACGCCTTCTTATGCTTCGCGCATCAATCGGAAATGACGGAAACGCCCTCGCTCGCCGTCTTCCTCAACCGCTTCGAATCCGCGTCGCACACCATCAAGCGCGATCTCGACGCGGTGAACAACGAAGTACGCGTGATGACCGTGCACGGGGCAAAAGGCCTTGAGGCGCCGATCGTCGTTCTCATCGACGGCTGCGATGTACTGGGCCGCGATCCGCCGCTCCTGCAGCTCAGGACCAAAACGGGCGGTACGATCCCCGTCTGGTCGCCGAGCAAGAGCGCCGATTGCAGCGTCATGGAAGAGGCGCGCGAACAGCTGCATGCGAAAGGCTACGAGGAGCACAACCGCCTGCTCTATGTGGCGATGACCCGCGCGAAGGACCGGCTCGTGATCGCGCCTTATCTCACGGGCCGCAAGGATTCTCCGCAGGAAGCCTGGTGCGAGATGATCCGCCACGGCCTCGTGGAGAAGGCTGGCGGCTTGGAGCGCAGCGAAGCGCCCTATGGCCCGATCGATCTCTGGCGTGAAGGTTCGCCGCTCGCGCGCACGCTTGCTGCGGAATCGGATGTCGCCCCGCTGGAGCCCTTCGAGGTGCCCGCTTGGCTCATCCAGCAGGTTCAACCAGAACCCGAGCCCCTGCCTCCGATCCGCCCGTCGAGCGCCCTGGGCGCGGCCGAGCGCATGACACGGCCGGGCGACGGCCCCTATGCGCCCGAGGCGAGGCTTCGCGGGACCCTGGTCCATGCCCTGCTTGAGCGCCTGCCCTCCCTGGGCCCTGAGCACCGCGAAACCATGGCGCGCGCCTATGTGCGGGCTCGCGCGCCGCGCCTTCCTGCAGAGGTTCGGGAGTCGGTCATCGCCAATGCGCTCGACGTTCTGGCACATGAAGGCTTGCAAGCCCTGTTCGGCCCCGGCTCCCGGGCCGAGGCTCCGATCGCGGGTAAGGTGCGGACAGATCAGGGAGAACTGATGGTCTCCGGCCAGATCGACCGCCTGGCTGTGCTGGACGACGAGGTGCTGGTGGCCGACTTCAAGACGACCGCCCGCGCCCCCAAGGCAGGCCAGCCGCCGCCTTCTTCCTATGTGGCTCAGCTTGCGCTCTACCGGATGCTGCTCTCCGAGATCTATCCGGACAAGCGCATCCGCACCTTCCTGGTCTGGACCGCGGGGCCGGTGATCCATGAGCTGATGGAACCGGAGCTGGAGCAGGCCCTTACCCTCATCAAAGCGGCGTGAGGGAAGAAGCCCTTGCTTGATTCCCGCCAGCGCCGTTCTTACCTTGGCCCTATCGTCGAGCGGCTCGTCTTGAGTCGCTGTATCAAAGTTCAAAGGTGATGTGATGGCGACCGTTAAGGTGACCGACGCAAGCTTCGCGCAGGACGTCCTGCAATCCTCCGAGCCCGTCGTGGTCGATTTCTGGGCGGAATGGTGCGGCCCCTGCCGCATGATCGGCCCGGCCCTGGAAGAGATCTCCAACGAGATGGCGGGCAAGGTGAAGATCGCGAAGATCAACGTGGACGAGAATCCGCAGATCGCATCCCAGTTCGGTATCCGCTCGATCCCGGCGCTGATGCTGTTCAAGGGCGGCCAGGTCGTGTCGCAGAAGATCGGCGCTGCTCCCAAGGGCGATCTCGCCCGCTGGATCCAGGCCTCGGCCTAACTTTCCCGAGAGCAGCGGAATTCAAAAGGGGCCTTTCGGCCCCTTTTTCTTTAGCCCTGCTCCATCGCCCTCTGGTCCATGGTGACGATCTCCCAGATGTGCCCGTCGAGGTCGCTGAAGCTTCGGCCGAACATGAAGCCGTGTTCCTCGGGCTCCCGCACCTCCTTGCCACCTTGCGAGAGCGCTATATCCACCAGCTGGTTCACCTTCGCCCGGCTTTCGACGGAGAGGCAGGTAAGCACCTCGGTCATGCGCGTCGTGTCCGCAACGGACCTTCGGGCGATCTCGCGGAACTTCGCTTCCGTGAGCAGCATGGCGAAGATGTCCTTTGAAATCGCCACGCATGCGGCGGCCTCGTCACTGAGCTGCGGATTGAGGCCAAAGCCCATCGCCGTGAAGAAGCGCACCGACCGCTGAAGATCCTTCACCGGCAGGTTGACGTAGATTTTGGTGGCCATGGCCGCTTTCCTTACTCGGGCAACGTTCCATTGGCTGCCAGCACCTCTCCTGCCAGATAGAGCGAGCCGCAGATCAGGACACGGGGCGGGCGATCCCAAACGTAGTTGTGGAGCGAGGCGAGGGCGGATTCCACGCTCGGCGCGATGGAGGTGGTGAGCCCGATGCTCGCGGCGATGGCGGCAACCTCCTCCGCCGGACGTGCCGCGATCTGCCCTGAGATCGGCACCGCGATCACCTCGCGTGCCAGCCCTGCGAAATTCTTGAAGAAAGCCTGGCTGTCCTTCGTGCCGAGCATGCCGGTGATCAGCACCAGCGGCGCATCGGAACGCTCGCTCTGATCGGCCATGGCCGCGGCGAGCACGCGTCCGCCGTCGGGATTGTGACCGCCATCGAGCCACAGCTCGCAACCCTCCGGCGCAACCTCCGGCAGGCGGCCTTTCGACAGACGCTGCAGGCGTCCCGGCCACTCGGCGCGGGTGAGGCCCGCCTCGAAGGCGGAGGTCTCGAATTTCTCGAATCCGGCTGCGCGCAAAGCGGCAATCGCCGTGCCGGCATTGGTGAACTGATGGCGGCCGATGAGCCGCGGGCGCGGCAGATCGAGAAGGCCCTTCTCGTCCTGATAGACGAGGCGCCCGCCCTCCTCATGCACGGAAAAATCCTGCTGCCCGACGAGAATGGGCGATGCGCCGATACGCTCCGCCTCGCTGACAAGGGTCTGATCGGCCTCCGCGTAATCCTGCGGCGCGATGATGGCCGGACATCCGCGCTTGAAGATGCCGGCCTTTTCCTTGGCAATCGCCTGCAGGGTCGTGCCGAGATATTCCGCGTGATCGTGGCCGATGGGGGTGACGACGGCGGCGGCGGGCCTGTCGATGACGTTCGTCGCATCGAAGCGTCCGCCGAGCCCCACTTCCAGGAGCAGCACATCGGCCGGCTCCTCCGCGAAGATGAGGATCGCCGCGGCGGTGGTGATCTCGAACACGGTGATCGGCTCACCCGCATTGACGGCTTCGCAGCGGCGGAAGGCTTCAACGAGACGATCCTCGGTCACATAGTGGCCGCCGCCGAAACGGCCCAGCCGAATGCGCTCGTGGAAGCGCACCAGATGCGGCGAGGTATAGACGTGGACGGCAAGGCCCGCGCTTTCCAGGATCGCGCGCATGAAGGCGATGGTGGAGCCCTTGCCGTTGGTGCCCGCCACATGGATCACGGGCGGCAGGCGGCGCTCGGGATGCCCCAGCTGCGCGAGCAGCCGCTGAATGCGCCCGAGCGACAGGTCGATGGTCTTCGGGTGCAGGGCGAGAAACCGCGCGATCAGCGCATCTGAGGAGTCCATCGCCCTACTCTCACTTATTCGGCAGCGACCGCAACAGCGGTTGTGGCTGTGGTCGCAGGCGGAGCCTTCATGAACAGGCGCGAGAGGCGGGCGATCGTCGACTTCAGGTCATGGCGATGCACCACCATGTCGACCATGCCGTGCTCCTTGAGATATTCGGAGCGCTGGAAGCCGTCGGGCAGCTTCTCGCGGATGGTCTGCTCGATCACGCGCGGGCCGGCAAAGCCGATGAGCGCGCCCGGCTCGGCGAGATGCACATCGCCCAGCATCGCATAAGACGCGGTGACGCCGCCGGTGGTGGGGTTCGTGAGCACGACGATGTAGGGCAGGCGCGCATCGCGCAGGCGGCGGATCGCCACCGTGGTGCGCGGCATCTGCATGAGCGAGAGAATGCCCTCCTGCATGCGCGCGCCGCCTGAGCCGGCAAAGAGTACGTAAGGAGTCTTCTTGTCGAGCGCCGTCTCCGCGCCCTTGACGAAGGCCTCGCCCGCCGCCATGCCCAGCGAGCCGCCCATGAAGCCGAAATCCTGCACGGCGATGGTCATCGGCAGCTCCTCGACGCGGCCGAAGCCGACCTTGAAGGCATCCTGCTGGCCAGTCTTGGCGCGGGCATCCTTCAGGCGGTCGATATAGCGCTTCTCGTCACGGAACTTCAGTGGGTCGACGGGTACTTCCGGCAGCGCCACGTCGAGCCAGGTGCCGCCGTCGAACATGAGCTGCAGGCGCTGCGTCGCCGAGATGCGCATGTGGTGGTTGGAGCCGGGGATCACCCACTGGTTGGCTTCCACGTCCTTGTGGAACACCACCTGTCCCGTATCCGGGCACTTGATCCAGAGATTGTCCGGCGTCTCGCGCTTGAAGAGCGTCTTGATCTTCGGACGGACGACTTCGGAAATCCAGTTCATCGCTTACTTCCTTTTCCGAGGCACTTTCGCAGCCTCATCCTGAGGAGGACCGTCAGGTCCGTCTCGAAGGACGAGGCGTTTCCAGCGCCCGCTGGATCATCCTTCAAGACGCCGCTTCGCGGCTCCTCAGGATGAGGTCCTTGCCAACTTTCAAGCAGCCGCGCGTTTGACGACCGAACGCACGCCTTCGCTCAATTCCTTCACCAATGTGGTGACCGCATCGACCGTGCGGGAGGTGGCGCGGTCCTGATCGTCGAGCGTGCCTCTCAGCACGTCGATCAGGGCCGAGCCCACCACTACTCCATCGGCGCCTTTAGCCAAAGCCGCCGCATGGGCCCCGCTCTTCACCCCGAAGCCCACAACGACCGGCAGGGGCGTGTGGCGCTTGATGCGATCCACCGCCGAGGCGACCTTGCCGAAATCGGGGGTCGCCGCGCCGGTGATGCCGGTGATGGAAACGTAATAAACGAACCCGGCCGTGTTGGCGAGCACCGCCGGGAGGCGGGCATCGTCCGTCGTCGGAGTGGCCAGGCGGATGAAGGCGAGGCCCGCCTTCAGGGCCGGCAGGCAGAGCTCGTCGTCCTCCTCCGGCGGCAGGTCGACGACAATCAGGCCGTCGACGCCAGCTTCTTTCGCGTCCTGGAGGAAGCGGTCGACGCCATAGACGAAAATGGGGTTGAAATAGCCCATGAGGATTACGGGCGTGTCCTGATCCTCGGCCCGGAAGCGGCGGATCAGGTCGAGAGTCTTCACCGTGTCCTGGCCAACTTTAAGGGCGCGCAGGCCCGCCGCCTGGATCGCTGGGCCGTCCGCCATGGGATCGGTGAAGGGCAGGCCGAACTCCACGATATCCGCCCCAGCCTTCGGAAGGCTTTTCAGGATGGCGAGAGAGGTCTCAGGGTCCGGGTCGCCCGCCATCACGTAGGTGACGAGGGCGGCGCGGCCTTCCGCACGGCATTGTTCAAAACGGGCTTCGATGCGCTTGGTCATGGCCGGGGTCTTTAGCACGAGAGGAAGGCCGGTGAAACTGATTCAAAACCGCCGTCATGCCCGCGCTCGTCGCGGGTATCCACGTCTTCTGGCGCTGCATTTCCCAAGACGGGGATGGCCGAGACTGATCCCGGATTAAGTCCGGGGACGGTCATGACGAAGGAAACTTCAGGCGATCCTGTCGCCCAGATGCTCGGCAATCTGGAACAGGTCCTTGTCGCCGCGTCCGCTGATGTTGACCACCATCAGGTGATCCTTCGGCTTCTTGGGCGCGAGCTCGATCACCTTGGCCAGCGCATGGCTGGGCTCCAGGGCGGGCAGAATGCCTTCGAGGCGCGAGCAGAGCTGGAAGGCCTCCAGCGCCTCGTCGTCGGTGGCGGAGATGTAGGTCACGCGGCCCATCTCGTGGAGCCAGGCATGCTCCGGGCCGATGCCCGGATAGTCGAGGCCGGCCGAGATGGAATGGGCATCTGTGATCTGCCCGTCCTCGTTCATGAGCAGATAGGTGCGATTGCCATGGAGCACGCCGGGACGGCCGCCGGTGAGGGAGGCCGCATGGAGCTTGTCGAGGCCGTGGCCCGCCGCCTCGACGCCGTAGATCTCCACGCTCTTGTCGTCGAGGAAGGGATGGAACAGGCCGATGGCGTTCGAGCCGCCGCCGATGCAGGCCACGAGCGAATCCGGCAGGCGGCCTTCCGCCTCCATCATCTGCTTGCGGGTCTCCTCGCCGATCACGCACTGGAAGTCGCGGACCATGGCGGGGTACGGGTGCGGCCCCGCCACCGTGCCGATGCAGTAGAAGGTGTCGGCGACGTTGGTGACCCAGTCGCGCAGGGCCTCGTTCATGGCGTCCTTCAGGGTCTTCGTGCCGGACTGCACGGGCACCACCTTGGCGCCCAGCATGTTCATGCGGAACACGTTCGGCTTCTGCCGCTCCACGTCGACCGCGCCCATGTAGACGATGCATTCCAGGCCGAAGCGCGCGCACAGCGTCGCGGTCGCCACACCGTGCTGGCCCGCGCCGGTCTCGGCGATGATGCGCTTCTTGCCCATGCGGCGGGCGAGAAGGATCTGACCCAGCACGTTGTTCACCTTGTGCGCGCCGGTGTGGTTCAGCTCTTCGCGCTTGAAGTAGATTTTCGCTCCGCCGAGATGCTCGGTCATGCGCTCCGCGAAATAGAGTGGGCTCGGGCGGCCGATATAATGCTTGGAGAAATGCTCCATGTCGGCATGGAAGGCCGGATCCTTCTTCGCCTCCTCGTAAGCCTTTTCCAGCTCGAGAATGTTCGGCATCAGGGTTTCGGCCACGAAGCGTCCGCCGAACTGGCCGAAATGCCCGCGCTCGTCGGGGCCGGTGCGGAAGGAATTGGGTTGAGCTTGAGCTGACACGGCCTGTCCTGCCTTTGTGAGCCTTCCCGGACCGGCGGCAGCCGCTTTTCCGGCAAAGGCGTCCTCTTCTAATGCTGAGCGGCGAAGGCTGCCCGGGCTGCCTCGACGAAGGCTTTGATCTTCCTCGAGTCCTTCAGGCCCGGTCCGCTTTCGACCCCCGACGACACGTCGACCGCCCTCGGCCTGGTCAGCCTGATGGCTTCCGCCACGTTGTCGGGATTGAGCCCTCCTGACAGCATGATGGGCAGAGCCGGGTCAAGCCCGTTCAGGAGCTTCCAGTCGAACGGCAGGCCGTTGCCGCCGGGCAGCGCCTCCGCCGTAAGAGGCGGCTTGGCGTCGAGCAGGATGTGCTCGGAGGTTTTGGCATAGGGTGCGAGGGTATCGAGATCGCTTTTCTCGGCGATGCCGAGGGCCTTCATGACCGGACGGTTGACCATGGAGCGGATTTCGGCCACGCGCTGCGGAGTTTCCCGTCCGTGCAGCTGGATCAGGTCAGGGTTGATCGCCTCGACGGCCTGAGCAATCTCCTCGTTGCCCGGATCGACCAGCAGCACGACGCGGCGCGCGCGGCCCTTGGCCTGAAGCGAAAGGCGGTGCCCGAGGTCGAGGGTCACATGGCGGGGGCTCTTCGGAAACCGCACGAAGCCCACCATGTCCGCGCCGGCATCCAGCGCAGCGGCCAAGGTTTCGGGGGTCGAGAGTCCGCAGATCTTGATCAGGTTGTTCATCGTTGCCTTTTACGACGGATTGGCCTGCGAACGCCACACCAGCATTGCCGCAGCCAGATCCTCCAAGGCAGCCCCCACCGATTTGAACACGGTAATCACCCTGTCGCTCCGCTGGGGCGGGTTGCGGCAGAGGTCGAACAGGGTGCCCCGCACGTGGCCTTCCGAGATCGCGCCCTTCTGGATGGAAACGGCCACGTCTCCGCCCTCGGTCTTCGCGGCCTCGGTATCGACGTAGACCTGCCCTCGGCGAAGAGCCTCGTCGTCGGCCTCGCGCATCTTCAGATTGAAGGCGCCCACGAGATCGAGATGGGCTCCTTCCTTCAGCCAAACGCCCTTGACGATCGGAGCCGTGGAAAGCGTGGCGCAGGACACGAGGTCGGCCTCGCGCACCGCCGCCTCCAGATCCGTCACAGCCGTAACGGGAAGGCCCTCGGCACGCAGTTGCCCGGCCAGCTCCTCGGCCTTTTCAGGCCGATGGTTCCACAGGCTGACTTCACGGATGGGCCGCTGGCTCATATGGGCGCGGATGAGGAAGGGCGAGAGGGCGCCCGACCCCACCATCACCATGCGGCTGGCATCGGCGCGGGCCAGATGCCTGGCCGCGAGAGCGGAAGCCGCGGCGGTGCGCCAGACCGTGAGGCGCGTGCCGTCGAGAACGGCCACGGGTTCGCCCGTCTCGCCGTTCATGAGCAAGTAAGAGCCCATGACGCTGGGGAGGTTCTTCTTGCCGTTCTCCGGAAACACGGACACCACCTTCACGCCGACGAAGCCGTCCTGCGCGGCGGGCCCTGTCCATGAGGGCATCAGCAGCAGTGTGCCCTGCGCTCCCGCACGCTCGATCTCGTGGTGGTGCCGGACGGGCATCACCATGTCGCTCCGGAAGGCCTCAGCGAGGGCATCGACCAGAGCAGGAAAGGCAAGAGCCCGATCGATCTCGGCAGAGGAAATGATGCGCATGGACAAAAGAAAAGCTGGAGGGATCAGAAACCCGATGATTGCGGGGATGGCAGCGTTGCGGGCAGGCCCGCGGCCGTGTTCTGGCTGCGCAGGCGCTCGGTCTCGTGGCGCAGCCGATCCGCTTCGCGGCGATAGCGGCGGCGGGCCCGGCGGTTCTTGCCCTGGGCGAGCCAGCTCGCCGTGCCGCCGATGACGACGCCCACCGCAACGGCGGCGAAGATCACGCCGAAAAGCGGAACTTGCGCGGAGAATTCCGGCGCGTCCTTCGAGAACGGATCCAGCGACAGGGTTACCGGAGCACGATTGGCGACCGCCAGCAGAACCACCACGATCGCGATCGGCAGGAGAATGAGCGCCTTCAGGAAGCGAATCACGAGCACCTCGGCAATGGTTATTGGGCAGCGGCCGCCTTCAGCACCTTGGAGGCCGGAGCATTGAGGCGCTGGCGCATTTCCTTGCCCGTCTTGAACACGGGAACAACCTTTTCGGAGATGGAAACGGATTCGCCCGTGCGCGGGTTGCGGCCCGTGCGGGCATCGCGCTTCTTCACGGAGAAAGCCCCGAAGCCACGCAGCTCCACCCGGTCACCTCGGGCCAGCGCATCCGCGATGGTGTCGAGGATCGCATTCACGATCTTCTCCACGTCGCGCTGATACAAATGCGGGTTCTGCTCAGCGATCTTGAGCACGAGTTCTGACTTGATCATGGATGAGCTATATCTTTGATGGTGCTTTATTTTTCGGAAGGTTGCCAGACAGCCAGCAGACCGTCAAGACGGGCTGCCTCTGCGTGAGCATCGGTCCGGCGCAGAGCGTCCGCCGCTCTCTCGAACCCCATGAGGTCCACCGCCGTCGCCGCCATGGCGAAGACCGAGAGATCCCTGTCTGAGCGGGGTTTCCAGTCGCGAATCGGCAGATCCTTGGGGATCTTTCTCTCCTGCTCGAGCCAGGCGATCGCATCGCGCTCGCTGCCGATCCTGTCCACGAGCTTCATCGGCACGCCCTGACGCCCGCTGAACACCTGGCCCGTGGAGGCTGCCGCGAGTTCGCCCTCGTTCATGCGGCGGCGCTCGCGCACGAGATTCCTGAACCAGTCATAGGTATCGCCGACCACGGACTGGATGGCCGCGCGGGCCTCAGGCGACGTGGGCGTGAAGGGGTTCGGCTCCGCCTTGAGGGGAGCGGATTTGATCGTCTCCACCTTCACGCCGACATTGCCGAGGAGGCCGGAGAGGTCGGGATACTGGAACAGCACGCCGATGGAGCCGACGAGGGAGGTTTCGCGGGCGACGATATAATCGGAGGCGATGGCCGTGATGTAGCCGCCGGAGGCCGCCGTGCCGTCGACGAAGGTGACCACCGGCTTCTTCTCGGCGAGCCTGCGGATGTTGCGGTAGAGTTCTTCCGACCCCGTCGTGGTGCCGCCCGGGCTGTTGATGGAGATCACGACGCCCGAGACGAGATTCGAATCCCCGACCCGCTGCATGAGATCCGCCAGGCGCTGGTTGCCGGTGATCACGCCGTCGATGGAGATGCGGGCGATCTGCTGCTGAACGGCGCCATAGCCCATGCGGTCGGCTGCGGCGTAGCCTATGGCGGCGACGGCGGCGATCAGCCCTGAAAACCCGGCGATGCGCCAGAAGGAAAGCTTGCGGCGCAGTCGGCGACGATCGGCAATGGCTTCGGCATCGATGGACATCGGTTCGTCTCTAACTCGGTTTACTGAAGTGTGGAGGCAGCACCCTATTGCGAAGGCAGATAGGGCGGCAAGTGACCCATCCAACAAAAAACCCGCACGATGGTTCGCGCGGGTCCTGAAACAAAAATCCCCGGGCTTGGGAGCCCGGGGATTCATGAGGCTTCGCAAAGAGCCGGATTACTTCTTGCCGGCCTTGTTCAGGGCGGCGCCGAGGATGTCGCCGAGCGACGCCCCTGAGTCGGTCGAGCCGTACTGAGCCATGGCCTCCTTCTCCTCAGCGACCTCGAGGGCCTTGATGGAGAGGGTGACGCGGCGAGCCTTGCGGTCGAACTGGGTCACGCGGGCGTCGATCTTCTCACCGGCGGCGAAACGCTCCGGACGCTGATCGGCGCGGTCGCGAGCGAGCTCCGAACGCTTGATGAAGGTGGTGAGGTCGGTATCGACGATCTTCACCTCGATGCCGCCGTCCTTCACCTCGAGAACCTCGCAGGTGACGACCTGGTTCTTCTTGAACTCGCCGGCCTCGGCGAAGGGATCGCCGGCCAGCTGCTTGATGCCGAGCGAGATGCGCTCCTTCTCCACGTCCACGTCGAGAACCTGAGCGCGAACCATGTCGCCCTTCTTGAACTCGTCGATGACCTGCTCGCCCGGACGGTTCCAGTCGAGATCCGAGAGGTGGACCATGCCGTCGACGTCGTTCTCGAGACCGATGAAGAGACCGAACTCGGTCTTGTTCTTCACCTCGCCCTCGACGACGGAGCCGACAGGGTGCTTCTCGGCGAAGGCTTCCCACGGGTTCTGCAGGGTCTGCTTCAGACCCAGCGAGATGCGGCGCTTCACCTGATCGACCTCGAGGATCACGACCTCGACCTCCTGAGAGGTGGAGATGATCTTGCCGGGGTGGACGTTCTTCTTGGTCCAGGACATCTCGGAGACGTGGATCAGGCCTTCGATGCCGGGCTCGAGCTCGACGAACGCGCCGTAATCGGTGATGTTCGTGACGCGGCCCTTCAGCTTGGCGCCAACCGGGTAACGGGCGGCGATGCCCTCCCACGGATCGGCGAGCAGCTGCTTGATGCCCAGCGAGATGCGGTGCGTCTCGTGGTTGATCTTGATGATCTTCACCTTCACCGTCTGGCCGATGGTCACGACCTCGGACGGATGGTTGACGCGGCGCCACGCCATGTCGGTGACGTGCAGGAGGCCGTCGATGCCGCCGAGATCAACGAACGCACCGTACTCGGTGATGTTCTTGACCACGCCGTCGATGACCTGGCCCTCTTCGAGGTTGGCCACGAGCTCGGAACGCTGCTCGGCGCGGCTCTCTTCGAGAACCGTGCGGCGCGACACGACGATGTTGCCGCGGCGGCGATCCATCTTGAGGATCTGGAACGGCTGGGCCACGCCCATGAGCGGGGTGACGTCGCGGACCGGGCGGATGTCGACCTGGGAGCGGGGCAGGAACGCCACGGCGCCGTCGAGGTCGACCGTGTAGCCGCCCTTCACCTGGTTGAAGATGGTGCCGTTGACGCGCTCGCCGGCCTCGAAGGCCTTCTCGAGCTTCACCCACGATTCTTCGCGGCGGGCCTTGTCACGGGAGATGACGGCCTCGCCCAGGGCATTCTCGATGCGCTCGACATAGACTTCGACCTCGTCGCCGACCTTGATCTCACGGTCGCGGTTGGGGCCGGTGAATTCCTTCAGAGCGACGCGACCTTCGGTCTTCGCGCCGATATCGATGACCGCGACATCCTTCTCGATGGCGACCACCTTACCCTTCACCACCGAGCCTTCGCTGATCTCGGACGTACGGAAGGATTCTTCGAGCAGAGCGGCGAAATCTTCACGGCTCGGCTGCTGGAAAGCTGCAGACATAGGTTCTCCTGAATGGCCCTCGTTCAAGGGGCAACGCCGGCGGCTGGTGTTAACGGGACGCTTCCCTCCGCCGCTGCCAGGAACGCCCCTTCAGGGCCATGTCCCGGGCATACCGCTCCAGGGAGCGGGCCGGCGTATCACCGGCGGAAGAAAACGCTTTATCTTCAAGACCTTACAGGAACGCCTGAGGGGTGCGCGTGACGCACCCTCGAATACGGTACACCGTCAATGTCTGTCGGATGGGCGTTCCTTTATCCCAAATGGCCTTGGATCACAAGGCTTTCAAGGATTTGCTTTCGCGCCCTGCCGTCTGGCCTCATCGAGGAGCCACGCCCGGAAGGCCGCGAGCTCGGGCCGGTCGGCCGTCGCCTCGGGGCAGACGACATAATAATGATTGCTGCCCTTCACCTCCTGGCGGAAAGGCCGCACGAGCCGCCCGGCCTGCAGGTAGTCGCCGATCAGGACATTCGTGGCGAGCGCCACGCCTTGGCCGGATGCTGCCGCCTGGAGCGCGAGGAAGGTGTGCGAGAAGCGCGGGCCATGACTGGTGTCCACGCCCTTGACCCCGACGGCGGCAAGCCACCGCTCCCAGTTCGTGTAATCGGGAAGCTCGGCGCTTTCGTGCAGCAGGGTGTGATGCAGAAGATCAGCCGGTTCCCGCAAGGGATGCTCCGGATCGTTCACGAGGCTCGCGCTGCAGACCGGGAAGAAGGTCTCCTCCATCAGGAGATCCGTGCGCAGGCCCGGGTAATTCCCCTTGCCGAGACGGATCGCGATGTCCACGTCCTCCCGCGCGAAATCGGTGCGCTGCAGGGAGATGGAAACCCGGATCTCCAGCTCGGGATGGCGTTCCTTCAGGGAGCCGAGGCGGGGGATCAGCCAAGCGGTCGCAAAGCTCGGGATGATGCTCACCGTCAGCGAGCGGGACGTCTCCGGCTTCAACGCCCGGGCGGTCGCCTCATGCAGGATGTCGAGCGCCTCGGTGATCGACGCCGCGTAGCGCTCGCCCAAGGCGTTCAGCGCCACGCCCTTGCTGGGCAGGCGCGTGAACAAAGGTTTTCCGAGCCAGGCTTCGAGCTGCTTCACCTGCTGGCCGACCGCGCTTGCGGTCACGGCGATCTCGTCGCCGGCCCTTTCGAAACTCAGGTGGCGGGCGGCGGCCTCGAAGGCGCGCAGGGCGTTGAGCGGCGGAAGACGGCGGCGGGGCATGGCTCCTCAACCGTTGCTGGCCAAGATTTGCTTGGGCGGGGCGCAAGGACTTCTCGTTTGAAGGCAGCTTAGAACAGGAGCATCTTTTTACCTAGAAAAACCTGCTTTCGAGGAGATTGTCATGGCCACCGCTCTTTCCGTAGAAAATCTTCTGCCAGCTACGAAGCGGGTCCCGAAACCGATCGCTTGGCTGCAGCTTCTGATGAAGATGGAGGCTTGGCTCGACGACCGTGCCAGCCGCCGGGCGCTCTATCGCCTGGACGAGGCGGGGCTCGCCGATCTCGGCCTGTCGAAAGCCGACGTGGAGCGCATCAACGAAGCCAATTAGAGAGGGATCTCCGAGCGCCTCGCATGTGTGGCAGCCCAGTCGAGGGCCTGTTCCAGCCGGTCGTTGCCCCAGAACATCTCGCCGTCCTCGGCGAAGAAGGTGGGCGCCCCGAAGATCCCGCGGCGTTGGGCCTCCTCGTTCAGGCGCCGCAGGCGGATCTTGTTGGGATCGGACTTGGTCTCGGCGATGACCTCCTTCGCATCGAGCCCGAGGCTGACCAGAAGGCCTGAGAGCACCTCCCGATCCGAAATGTTGCGTCCCTCACCGAATTCGGCCGCATAGACGGCTTTGCTGAAGACAGGCGTCCAGCCCCGGTCGAGGCCCGCGAGCGCGATGCGGGCCGCGAGCAGGCCGTTCTGCGGAAACGGATTGGGCTTGTAGATGGGAAGCCCGTAGCGCACGGCCTCCCGCTCCATGTCCCGCCACATGTAGCGGCCCTTGTCGGGGTAGAGGTTGAAGGGAGAGGTGTCCCACCCTTGCGCCTTGAAGACGGGACCCAGCAGGAACGGCCGCCACACGATCTCCACACCCGCTTCTTGAGCAAGCCGCTCGATGCGCATGGCAGCGAGATAGGAATAGGTGGAGGCGAACTCGTACCAGAACTCCAAAAGCGGGCGGCGGAGCATTGCGTCTCTTCCTGTAAAATCCGGCATGGAGCTAAGGCATCCCATGCCGTTTGGACAAGCATGCCTTCGGACGAGCAGGAATGCCGCCCGAGCATACCGCGTTCCCAAGCTTTTGCCGTTGCGCTCAAAAGCCTTCCCCGCTAAGTCGCGGTGATCCTTTCACTCTGGAACCTTTGCTATGGCTGAGAAGCGCGTGAACAAGGTCGTGCTCGCCTATTCCGGCGGCCTCGACACCTCCATCATCCTCAAGTGGCTGCAGACGACCTATGGCTGCGAGGTGGTGACCTTCACCGCCGATCTGGGCCAGGGCGAGGAGCTGGAGCCCGCCCGCAAGAAGGCGGAACTCCTGGGCATCAAGCCCGAGAACATCTTCATCGAGGACCTGCGCGACGAGTTCGTGCGCGACTACGTGTTCCCGATGTTCCGCGCCAACGCGCAGTACGAGGGCCTCTATCTGCTGGGCACTTCCATCGCCCGCCCGCTGATCGCCAAGAAGCAGATCGAGATCGCTGAAAAGGTCGGCGCCGATGCGGTCGCCCACGGCGCGACCGGCAAGGGCAACGACCAAGTGCGCTTCGAACTCGGCTACTACGCCCTGAAGCCGGACGTGACCGTCATCGCCCCCTGGCGCGAATGGGACCTGCGCTCCCGCGAGGCGCTGATCGCCTTCGCCGAACAGCACCAGATCCCGATCGCCAAGGACAAGCGCGGCGAGGCGCCCTTCTCCGTCGACGCCAACCTCCTGCATGCCTCCTCCGAGGGCAAGGTGCTGGAAGACCCGTCCCTCGAAGTGCCGGACTACGTCTATTCGCGCACCAACGACCCTGAGACCGCGCCCGACAAGCCGACCGTGATCAGGATCGAGTTCCTCAAGGGCGATCCGGTCGCCATCGACGGCCAGAAGATGGGCCCTGCCGATCTCCTCGCGAAGCTCAACGAACTCGGCAGGATCAACGGCATCGGCCGCCTCGATCTCGTCGAGAACCGCTTCGTGGGCATGAAGAGCCGCGGCATGTACGAGACCCCCGGCGGCACGATCCTTCACCTGGCCCATCGCGGCATCGAGTCGATCACCCTCGACCGCGGCGCGGCGCACCTGAAGGACGAGCTGATGCCGAAATACGCCGAGCTCATCTATAACGGCTTCTGGTTCTCGCCCGAGCGCGAGATGCTCCAGGCGCTCATCGACAAGTCCCAGGAATTCGTCACCGGCGAAGTCACGCTCAAGCTCTACAAGGGTGGCGTCCACCTCATCGGTCGCCAGAGCCCCTACACGCTCTACGACCAGGACCTCGTGACCTTCGAGGAAGGCGCCGTAGCCTACGACCACCGTGACGCCGCCGGCTTCATCAAGCTCAACGCCCTGCGCCTGCGCACTCTGGCCCAGCGCAAGAAGAAGCTGGGGCTGTAGGACCATGAATGCGTCGGTCATTGCCGTCAGCCGCAGTCCGACGCATTCCTTTTCGAAGCCGAATGCGGCGAGCATTCGGCTCGTGGCCGGGCTCGGCGTCGAAGGCGATGCTCATGCGGGAGAGACGGTGAAGCACCGCTCCCGCGTGAAGGCCGATCCCACGCAAGCAAATCTGCGCCAGGTCCATCTCATCCATGCGGAACTCTTCGACGAGCTGGCCGCCAAGGGCTTCTCCGTCGCGCCGGGAGAGATGGGCGAGAACATCACCACGCGCGGCATCGACCTGCTCAACCTTCCCACCGGCACCAGGCTGCATATCGGGACCTCGGCGATCGTGGAACTCACGGGCCTGCGCAATCCCTGCATTCAGATCGACCGCTTTCAGAAAGGCCTCATGGCCGCCGTGCTCGACCGCGACGGAGAAGGGCATCTCGTCCGCAAGGCGGGCGTGATGGGAATCGTTCTGACGGGCGGAGAGGTTCGCCCGGGCGACGCCATTACCGTCAGCCTTCCTGCCGAGCCCCATCGTCGGCTCGAACGGGTATGATGGCGCTCGACAGAAACGCACGACAAACGAACGGACCGCATCACAGGCCGGATATCATTCCAGGGAGTCCGCGTCGGGGGGCACGCCGTTCCGCTGCTACGGGCGCTTCAATGCGGCCGGTGAAGTTCCAGTAAAGGGGTCGCTTCGCTCAGCGGGATGCTCATGGCGCACACGACCCCGGTTGGCGCATAGGTCAGCTGAACATCTCCCTCGATGTCCTGAGCCAGGCTTCGCTGGATCAACCGCGTGCCGAAGCCCTTGCGGGTCGGAGCGACAACAGACGGACCATTGCGCTCCTCCCAGCGCAGGACGAGGAAGGGCGCCTCTTCCTGCGTGACGGTCCATGTGATCACGACGCAGCCCGACGGCACTGAAAGGGCGCCGTATTTCGCAGCATTCGTCGTCAGTTCATGAATCGCCATGGCGATCGCCAAAGCCGTTCTCGGAATGAGACGAAGACGCGGTCCCTTGATCTCGAAGCGCCTTGTTCCCTGCCGGAGATAAGGCTCAACGACCTCGTGGATGATCTCCCGAAGTTCCGCCCCTTCCCAGTTCTCGCGGGTGAGGACGTCATGCGCGCGCGCCAAGGCGAACAGGCGACTCTCGAACGATTCGAGCTTCGGACGGTTCTCTTCATCCATCTGCCGCAGGCTCTGGGCTGCCATCGCTTGGACGACGGCAAGCGTGTTCTTCACCCGGTGATTCAGTTCGTTGATGAGAAGCTCCCGGTGCTCTTCCCATTGCTTGCGTTCATGAATGTCTACGCTGACGCCGAACCACTTTTCGATGGCGCCGTTCGGATCGATGTAGGGCAACGCGCGGAAGGCATGCCAGCGATACTCCCCGTCCTTTCGACGGTAGCGCACCTCACCCTCGTAGACATCGCCGGTCTCACGACAATGCTGCCAATAGGCCCGGATGCGGTCCGCATCCTCGGGATGGATCGCTTGGATCCAGCCAAGACCCAGAGCCGCCTCGGCGGTCTCACCGGTAAATTCGCGCCAGCGGTCATTCATGTAGATGACCCGGCCATCAGCCAGACAGGTCCAAACGAGCGCCGGCGCGGCATTGGTAACCGTTCGGAATTCCACTTCGCTCTTGCTCAGCCGATCCTCGATCTCCTTGCGATCGGTGATGTCGAGCACCGAGCCTACATAGCCGAGGAACGTGCCGTCTTCGCCGAACCGTGGCGCCGCGGCATCGATCGCCCAGCGGTAGGCACCGTCAGACCGACGGATCCGGTACTCCAGCTGGAACGGCTCCCGCTTGGCATTGGCGGCTCGAAACGTCTCGCCCGACCAGCCCCTGTCATCCGGATGGACGGCTTCGAGCCAGCCGAAGCCCAATCCGGTCTCCGGCGTCTGGCCGGTGAACTCGTACCAGGACCGGGAGAGATAGGAGCAGGCCCCGTCGGGCTCTGTGACCCAGACCATGACGGGAGCGTTATCGGCAAGATTGCGGAACCGCGCCTCGCTCTCGCGCAAACTCTCTTCCGCCTGAACCCGCTCGGTGACGTCATATCCTTCCGCGAAGATGCCGGTGACTTGGCCTTCCCGATTGGTGACGGGCTGGTAGACAAGATCGACGAAGCGTTCCTCGACCGGACTTTCCGGTTTTCGTTGGAGGCCGACCCGGAGGTTGCGCCCGACGAAGGGCTCCCCGCTCGTGTAGACCCTGTCGAGGAGCTCGAGAAATCCTTGCCCTTCGATTTCAGGCAGGGCTTCCCGCACGGACTTTCCGACGATGTCGCTGCGGTGGCCGACAAGCTGAAGGTAGGCATCGTTGACCAGCTCGAAGACGTGCTCCCGCCCTCGCAGCATCGCCATGAAGCCTGGAGCCTGCTGGAAGAGTTCGCGAAGCCGATCCTGCTCCGCACGCAGGGCCGCACGGGATTTGACCTCTCGGGTGGTTTCCGTGCATGCGCAGAACATCCCGGCGACTTCACCCGTCTCATCGCGCACGGGCGAGTAGGAGAAGGTGTACCACGTATCTTCCGGATAGCCGTTGCGCTCCATGACGAGGTGCAGATCCTCGTGATAGGTCGCCTCCCCGGAAAGCGCCTTGGTGACCAGCGGCTCGATGTCGGGCCAGATCTCGGCCCAGACCTCCTGGAAGGGCAACCCGAGGGCATGCGGATGCTTCGTCCCGAAGATCGGCCGGTAGCCGTCATTGTACAGGAACGCGAGTTTCGGCCCCCACGCAATGAACATGGGGAATTTCGACGTGAGCATCAGACTCACGACGCTCCGGAGGCTCTGAGGCCAACGCTCAGGCGGGCCGAGCGGCGAGGAAGACCAGTCATGGGCACGCATGAGCGCACCCATCTCGCCTCCGCCGCTCAGAAAGTTCGAACTTGAGCCAACCTTATCCTGCATCGTGACCGCCGGCCCAAGGCTTCGGATACGGGTGCCTGTGCGGGCTCGCCACCGCGTCGGCTAGCGGTAGAGCGGAAAGCCGAGCTTCATCAGCGCCCATGTTGGAGCAACCTTCGACCTTGACCATTGAGCGGATTGCAGACTCGACCGTTGTGGAGGCGTTGACGATGGGTCTGATGCGCATGCCGAATTTCGGAATAAGGAGGAGCCTCTCGAATTAGGTCTCCTCCGAACGACTTCAATGTTCTTCCGGTTCAGTAGAAATCACGCCGTGATCCCTGTCCATGACTTTATGCGATCTGCCATGAGCTTCACTCGCAAGGGCGCTGAGTTCTCGGGCTTTCGGGGGGTTCCGGCGTCATCGCACCGCCATCCAGCACGGATGCCCTGAAAGGTCGGGCTGCTTCCTCCCGGTGGCCGTGTCGATCCTGGAGATTTCAACCGCCCTGTTCTCTCCGCACGGCTCCCGGGTGGGCCCTCCCCCTCAAGGCGCCGCAGCAGGCGCCTTTTTTGCGGCCCGGGGCGGATGGGCAAGGCCGCCCTATTGCCGCCGCAGAGTAATCATTATATTGCAGCGCATCAGATTTCCGCCCGGTTCGAGCCAGGGGCGCGGCAACGCTTGCCGCGAGCCGGGCCGCTTTGCATTGAAAGACTAGCCTTATGAAGCTGCGCAATATCGCCATCATCGCACACGTCGACCATGGCAAGACCACCCTCGTCGACAAGCTGCTCCAGCAATCCGGCAGCTTCCGCGAGAACCAGCGCGTCGAAGAGCGCGCCATGGACTCCAACGATCTCGAAAAAGAGCGTGGCATCACGATTCTCGCCAAGGCGACCTCGGTCGTCTGGAAGGATACCCGCATCAACATCGTCGATACCCCCGGCCACGCCGATTTCGGCGGCGAGGTGGAGCGCATCCTGAGCATGGTGGACGGCGCCATCGTTCTCGTGGACGCCGCCGAAGGCCCGATGCCCCAGACCAAGTTCGTGGTGTCCAAGGCCCTCAAGATCGGTCTCAAGCCCATCGTGGCCATCAACAAGATCGACCGTCCCGATGCCCGTCACCAGGAAGTCATCAACGAGGTGTTCGATCTGTTCGCGGCGCTCGACGCCACCGACGAGCAGCTCGACTTCCCGATCCTCTACGGATCCGGCCGCAACGGCTGGATGGCGAAGTCCCCGGAAGGCCCGACCGATCAGGGCCTTGCCCCCCTCTTCGACCTGGTGCTCGAGCATGTGCCCCCGGCCAAGACCGAGGAAGGCCCGTTCCGTATGCTCGGCACGCTGCTCGAGTCCAACCCCTTCCTGGGCCGCATCGTCACGGGCCGCATCAGCTCCGGCACGGTGAGGCCGAACCAGGCGATCAAGGTGATCGACCGCGAGGGCAAGCTGGTCGAAACCGGCCGCGTGTCCAAGATCCTGGCCTTCCGCGGCCTGGAGCGCCAGCCCATCGAGGTGGGCGAGGCCGGCGACATCGTCTCGATCGCGGGCCTGGAAAAGGGCTCGGTGGCCGATACCTTCTGCGCGCCCGAGAACGACATTCCGATCCAGGCGCAGCCCATCGATCCGCCGACCGTGACCATGTCCTTCATCGTCAACGACTCGCCGCTTGCAGGCACCGAAGGCGACAAGGTGACGAGCCGCATGATCCGCGACCGCCTGTTCAAGGAAGCGGAAGGCAATGTGACCCTCAAGATCGAGGAAGCCGCCGACAAGGACAGCTTCTACGTTTCGGGCCGTGGCGAATTGCAGCTCGCGATCCTCATCGAGACCATGCGCCGGGAGGGCTTCGAGCTTGCCGTGTCGCGTCCCCGTGTGGTGTTCGAGAAGGACGAGGCCACCGGCCAGCTCCTCGAGCCCATCGAGGAGGTGGTCATCGACGTGGACGAGGAATTCTCCGGCGTGGTGGTGCAGAAGATGTCCGAGCGCCGCGCCGAGATGGTCGAGATGCGCCCCTCCGGCGGCAACCGCCAGCGTCTCGTATTCTACGCTCCGACCCGTGGCCTCATCGGCTACCAGAGCGAATTGCTGACGGACACCCGCGGAACGGCGATCATGAACCGCCTGTTCCATGCCTATGAGCCCTACAAGGGCGAGATCGCTGGCCGCCGCAACGGCGTGCTGATCTCGAACGACTCAGGGGAAGCGGTGGCCTATGCCCTGTGGAACCTGGAAGATCGCGGCCCGATGATGATCGAGCCCGGCTGGAAGGTCTACCAGGGCATGATCGTGGGCGAGCACAACCGCGAGAACGACCTCGAGGTGAACGTGCTGAAGGGCAAGAAGCTCACCAACATCCGCACCACCTCCAAGGACGAGGCGGTGCGCCTCACGCCGCCGATCCGCATGACGCTGGAGAAGTCGCTCGCCTGGATCCAGGACGACGAACTCGTGGAAGTGACGCCCAAGTCGATCCGCATCCGCAAGGCGATCCTCGATCCCAACGAGCGCAAGCGCGCCGAGAAGCAGAAGGAAGCGCTGAGCGCTTAAATCCGCTTTTGGAAAACGAAAAAGGCCGCCTCGAAGGGCGGCCTTTTTCGTTGCGGAAACGGCATGTTGCAGAACCGACGTGGCGCTTTCGTTCAAGGGCCGCTATAAGCGTGACCGCAACGACAATGCAGGTGCGCCGTGCTGACAATCCATGGGTATGCAGGATCCATCAATGTCCGGAAGGTGCTCTGGACCTGCATCGAACTCGGGCTTCCTTTCGAGCGGATCGACTGGGGCGGTGGAACGCGGCCCGTCAGCGACCCCGAGTTCCAGACGCTCAATCCTGTGGGCATGATCCCGGTGCTGGTGGACGGAGAGCAGGTCTTCTGGGAATCCAACAGCATCGTTCGCTATCTCGCTGCGCGGGAAGGCCGCGATGATCTGCTGCCGAGCACGCCCGCCGCGCGCGCCCATGTCGAGAAGTGGATGGACTGGCAGGTCTCCGACTTCAACAACACGTGGCGCTATGTATTCCAGGCGACGGTGCGTGGGAACCCGAGCTTCCAGGACGAGATACAGATCGCAACGTCATGGGAGAAGTTCTGCGCCGCGGTTCGCGTGATCGACCGCGAATTGTCGCGCACGGGCGCTTACATGACCGGACAGACTTTCACCTGTGCCGATATCGTGATCGGCCTGTCGATCCATCGCTGGAAGAGCATTCCGCTCAAGCGCCCCGATCTCGCGGAGATCGACCGCTATTACGATCGTCTCTGCGAGCGGGAAGGCTTTCGCATCTACGGACGGGATGGCGGCGTGTGAGAAGGCTATCCTTCCGCCTTGTCGCTCTGCCCCTTCTTCGCACCTTCGCCCATGGGATTAGTGGAATCCTCGCCTGAGGCCTCCGGGTTCTCACGGCCCTGCGGCGTCAGGCGCGGAGCGCTGATGTCGGCTTCGGTTGCCTGGTCGGACTTCTTGTCTGAAGAGTTCATGACGGTTCCTTCCGCGAGAATGGTCGAGGCCGCTCAGCCGCTGGACGAATCTGCTTCTCCGCCCTGCCTGTTCTCGGGCAACGCGCCGGTGCCGGGCGTGGAATCGGGATTGCTCAGCTCAGGCTTCGCATGCGGCCCGGCAGGATGCATGCCGGATTGCGAACTCTTGTCCGCCCCCGGCTTTCCGCCTTCGGGACTATTCTGATCGACAGAGTTCTTCGTGTCTTCGGTGTGATTGCCGTAACCTGCATTGCCCATGGCGCTCTCCTGTCAGCCTCGGTTCTTGCCGTTGACCGCCGTGGCGCGCTCGATGGCTTGCGCCGTCGCATCCTTGTCGTCCGGCGAGAGCGTGGCATCGCTCAAATGCTTCGTGGCCTCGGGCGTCTCGGCGGCGGTGAGCTCGTCGTGGCCGTCCGCACCGGCCTTGCTGGTCTGGCCCGTCTGGCCCTGGCGGTAATTGTAGGCCTCGCCGCCGGGCTCGCTCCACACACGGCGCAGGGTGGCGTTGCCTTCAGGGCCGCCGTCACGATTGGGATCGATGGGGCTGTCGATGCCGCCGCGCTGCTCGTTGCGGATCTGATCAGCGTCCTGGTCTTTCAATGAGTGAGGCGCTTTGCGCTCAGCCATGACGAACTCCGTCAAATTCTCTTGGAAACATCATTTGAATTCATGTGCTTCAAGAGAACCCGACCGGTTGAGGGAAGTTCTGGCCAAGCTTGCTCCGCCGAGAAACAAAAAGGGCGGCTCGAAAGCCGCCCTTTCAGCAATCGGTCCATGATGACCTCAGAGGCCCTCGAACAGGGCCGTGGAGAGATAGCGCTCGGCGAAGGAGGGCGCGACGGTGATGATGCGCTTGCCCTTGAACTCGGGGCGTGCAGCGATCTCCAGCGCCGCTGCGACATTCGCGCCGGTGGAAATGCCGCCCGGAATGCCTTCGAGCCTTGCGAGCCTGCGCGACGTATCGAAGGCTGTCTGGTTGCCGATGGTCACCACGCCGTCGATGATGGAGCGGTCGAGCACGTCCGGCACGAAGCCGGCGCCGATCCCCTGGATCTTGTGAGGGCCGGGCTGACCGCCGGAGAGAACCGGAGAATCCTCCGGCTCCACGGCAAAGACCTTCATGTTCGGCAGGCGCGGCTTGATGACCTGGGCCACGCCGGTGATCGTGCCGCCGGTGCCGACGCCCGCGACGAAGGCATCGAACTGGCCGTTGGTGTCGTTCCAGATTTCCTCCGCCGTCGTCTTGCGATGGATCTCGGGGTTCGCCGGGTTCTTGAACTGCTGCGGGATGACCGAGTTCGGGATCTCCTTCAGCAGCTCCTCGGCGCGGGCGATCGCGCCCTTCATGCCCTGAGGACCGGGGGTGAGTTCGAGCTCCGCACCGAGGAAGGCCAGCATCTTGCGGCGTTCGATGGACATGGTCTCGGGCATGACGAGGATCAGGCGGTAGCCCCGCGCCGCCGCCACGAAGGCGAGCGCAATGCCGGTATTGCCGGAGGTCGGCTCGATCAGCGTGGCACCGGGCTTGATGTGGCCGGCGGCTTCCATGGCATCGACCATGTTGACGCCGATGCGGTCCTTCACGCTGGAGATCGGGTTGAAGAATTCGAGCTTGAGGAGGATTTCCGCATCGACCCCATGCTCCTTCGGCAGCCGGTTGAGACGCACGAGCGGGGTGTTGCCGATGGTTTCCGTGATGGAGCCGTAGATGCGGCCGCGACCGGGCTTGGTGCTGGCGCCCGAGGCGTTGAGAGTGTCAGCCATGAGATCCTCCGTGAAGATGGGAGGAGCTTAATCCTTTTCGCGCAGACTGTCGATAATTGCTTTAATTTACAGCATCATATTGTGAAATCGACGGGATTGATCGATTCCACCACGGCTTCGGCCTGGGCCTTGTTGCACAGATCCTCCACCGTCACCTGATCGAGTTCGGCGAGAAAAGCCTCGGTTCCCCTCAGGACGAGCGGAGCCACCACGGCCTCCGCAAGGCGCGACTCGGGCAAGGGTGACGCGCTTTCGTCCTCCTGGGCGGACATCGCGATGCGCACGATGTCGCCCGCCGTGATCCGACGGCGCTCGCGGGCAAGCTCGTAGCCGCCCCGCGGACCGCGCACCCCCTTCAGGATTCCCTGGCGCACCAGTGCCTGCAGCACCGGCTCCAGATAGCGCGGCGGCAGGTTGTGGCGGGCGGCGAGCGCCTTCGCCGAAACAGGCATGGGCCGGGCATAAAGCGCGATGTCGGTGACGGCGGCGATGGCGAGCAGCGAGCGGCGCGAGAGAAAGTTCATCGGTCTTCTTTATCCCAAACCTGTCGATCCGAAGCCGCCGCCGGCGCGAGCAGTCTCATCGACGGCACTCACTTCCACCAGGTCGACCGTGGTCACGGGCGCGACAATCATCTGCGCGATGCGCATGCCGCGCGTGATCGTGAAAGGCTCCGTGCTCAGGTTGACGAGGAGCACCTGCACCTCACCGCGATAATCCGCATCGATGGTGCCCGGCGCGTTGAGGACCGTGATGCCATGCTTGAAGGCGAGGCCCGAACGGGGCCGGATCTGCGCTTCATAACCCTGCTCCAGCTGGAGGACGAGGCCCGTCGGCACGAGCCTGCGCTCCATGGGCGCGAGCACCACAGGCGTGTCGGCCGGGTTGGCCGCGAGAAGATCCAGGCCCGCGGCGCCCGCCGTCTCGTAGCGCGGCAGAGGGAGATCGGCGCCATGCGGCAAGCGCTGAACGCGCAACACATGCGTCATGGCTTTGCGCCTCCGATCAACGCGCCCACATGCGCGATCAGCCTCTCGGCGACTTCCCCCTTCGACAAGGTGGGCCAGGTCTCGACACCTGCCTTCGTTACGAGATGCACGGTGTTGCTCTCGCCGCCCATGGTCCCGGTGGCGGGCGAGACGTCGTTGGCGACGATGAGATCGCAGCCCTTCTTCGCGAGCTTCTGCTTGGCATGCTCGATCACGTTCTCCGTCTCGGCGGCAAAGCCCACCATCAGCGCAGGGCGGTTCTGCGTCGACTTTGATATCGTGGCAAGAATGTCGGGGTTCTCGGCAAGCGACAGGTTCGGCAGCGCACCGTCCTTCTTCTTGATCTTCTGCTGGCCAGCATTAGCCACGCGCCAGTCGGCGACGGCGGCGGCAAAGATTCCGATATCCGCAGGCAAGGCCTTCTCGACCGCCTCCAGCATCTCGCGCGCGCTTTCCACGCGCACCGTCGTGACGCCTAGAGGGTCGGGCAGATTGACCGGACCCGAGATCAGCGTCACGCGCGCCCCCGCAGCAGCAGCCGCTTTTGCGATGGCATGGCCCTGTTTGCCCGAGGAGCGGTTGGCGATGTAGCGCACCGGATCGATGGGCTCGTGCGTCGGCCCCGAGGTGACGATCACATGCTTGCCCGCCAAAGGGCCTGACGGCGCGAGCAGGCGCTCGACGGCGGCTGCAATCTCCAACGGCTCGGCCATGCGGCCGGGGCCGAATTCGGCCTCCGCCATCGCGCCTTCGTTGGGTCCGATCGTGTGAACGCCGTCGGCCCGCAAGGCCATCAGGTTGCGCTGGGTTGCCGGGTGCAGCCACATGCGCACATTCATGGCAGGCGCAATCAGGACGGGAAGCGTGGTGGCGAGCAGCACTGTGGAGGCGAGATCGTCCGCATGGCCGCCGGCCATCTTCGCCATGAGATTGGCGGTTGCCGGCGCGACCACCACGAGATCCGCATCGCGCGCGAGCTTGATATGCCCGATATCCGCTTCATCTTCGCGGTCGAAGAGATCGGTATGCGTTCGCTGCCCCGTGAGGGCCGAGGCTGCAAGCGGCGTGATGAACTGCTGCGCCCCGTTGGTGAGAATGCAGCGGACCGAGGCGCCGCGCTCGCGCAGGCGCCGGATCAGGTCGAGGGACTTGTAGGCCGCAATCCCGCCGCCGATGACGAGGAGGATGCGTTTTCCCGAAAGCGTCATGCAAAACCTCTCAGCAGCATGATCATCAGCGAGACGGCGATGATCCACAAGGCCGCCACGCCCCATCGGTTGCCCCGCGCCTCCGCGCGCCCGATGGCGGCGACGCTCTCCTGGTTGAGGGAGACCCCGCGGGCGGTCACCTCCTCCATCTGGTTGAGCACGCGTTCGGCCCGCAGCGCCAGCTCCGGCAAGTCGCCGATCACCCCGGCCAGCGTCCACAGGCCACGGCCTGCCTGCTCGACGCGGCCGAGGGGCCCGAGATTGCGCTCGATCCATTCGCGCACCACCGGTTCCGAGATGGTCCACATGTCGAGCTTCGGATCGAGATTGCGGGCCACGCCTTCCACCACGACCATGGTCTTCTGCAGCATCACGAGTTCCGTGCGCGTGGCCATGTCGAAGAGGGACGTAATCTCGAAGAGCAGCGTGAGCAGCTTCGCCATCGAGATCTCGTCGGCGCGCCGGTCGTGGATGGGCTCGCCGATGGCGCGGATGGCCTGCGCGAAGTCCTCCACCGAGTGGTGCGGCGGCACGTAGCCCGCCTCGAAATGCACCTGCGCCACCCGCAGGTAATCGCGGCGGATGAAGCCGAGGAGGATTTCGGCGAGGAAGCGGCGCTCCTTCATGCCGAGCCTGCCCATGATGCCGAAATCCACCGCGACGAGACGGCCTTCCGCATCGATGAACAGGTTGCCGGGATGCATGTCCGCATGGAAATAGCCGTCGCGGATCGCATGGCGCAGGAAGGATTGGATCACGGTGCGCGCCAGCGCCTCGCGGTCGAAGCCGGCCCGCTCGATGCCTTCGATGTCGCTGAGGCGAATGCCATCGATCCAGGTGGTGGTGAGCACGTCGCGGGCCGTGAGGTCCCATTCCGGCTTAGGCACGCGAAAGTCGAGATCGCCCTTCGTGTTCTCGGCAAGCTCGGAGACGGCCGCCGCCTCCAGGCGCAGGTCCATCTCGACGGCGACGGACCGCGCGAGCGTCTCCACCACTTCCAAGGGCTTCAGGCGGCGCAGATCAGGCACCATGCGCTCGAAAAGACGAGCCGCCGCGCGCATCGCCTGCAGGTCGCGGGCGAAGCCCTCGCGCACGCCCGGGCGCACCACTTTCACGGCAACGACCTCTTCGCCGTCCGGCGTGCGGATGCGCGCCTTGTGCACCTGCGCGATGGACGCCGCCGCCAGAGGCTCGCTGAACTCGATGAAGAGATCATCGATGGGACGGCCGAGGGCTGCCTCGACCACGGCAACGGCCTGAGCGCGGGGGAACGGGGCCATGCGGTCCTGCAGCCGTTCCAGATCGCGCGCGGCCGCGACACCCACGATATCGGGACGCGTGGCGAGAAACTGGCCGAACTTCACATAAGAGGGTCCCAGCCGCGTCAGCGCCTTGGAGAGACGCGCCGCGCCCTCCTCGCTCTGCCGCCGCTCGATGAGGCGCGCCATGCGCAACGCCAACCGTGCCGATGGCGGCAGGGCGCTCGGATCGAACAGGCCGAGCGCGCCTTCGCGGGCGAGGATGAAGCCGGCGCGAAGATTCCGCGCAAGATGGACGATACTGCCGATCACGCTTAGATCTTCCAGCCCGAGTGAATGGCGACGACGCCGGCAGTGAGCTGGCGGTAGGTGACGCGCTTGAAGCCCGCCTCCTCGATCATGCGCGCGAAGGCGGCGGGCGGCGGGAACTTGCGGATCGATTCCACGAGGTACTGGTAGGACTCGGCATCGCCCGTCACCATCTGCCCCATCCGCGGAATGACGTTGAAGGAATACGCATCGTAGATCTTGTCGAGGAGCGGCACGTCCACCTTCGAGAATTCGAGGCAGAGGAAACGTCCGCCGGGTTTGAGCACCCGGTGCGCCTCGCGCAGCGCCTTGTCGATGCGCGGCACGTTCCGGATGCCGAAGGCGATGGTGTAGGCGTCATAGGTGCTGGATTCGAGCGGCAGCTCCTCCGCATTGGCCTCCACGAAATCGATGCGGTCGCCATAGCGGCCGCCTGCACGCTCGGCGCCGACTTTGAGCATCTCGCCATTGATGTCGAGAACCGTCACTCGGGTTTGCGGGCCGCCTGCATCGAGAATGCGGAAGGAGATGTCCCCCGTGCCGCCGGCTACGTCGAGGTGGCGGAAAGGCCGGTCCTTGGGCGGGCGCAGCGCAGCGACGAGATCCCCCTTCCAGAGCCGGTGGAGGCCTGCGGACATGAGATCGTTCATGAGGTCGTAGCGGCTCGCCACGGAACGGAAGACCTCGTTCACGCGGTCCTGCTTTTCCCCTAAGGGCACGGACTGAAACCCGAAATGGGTGTTCTCGTCGGTCATGCTCGGCAACCCTCATGTGGCATCTTGATGGCGATCCATAGCCGAAGCAGGGCCGGATGGCTATGTAAGGGCTTCCGAGAACCGAAGAGATGGTTGATGCCCGAACTGCCTGAAGTCGAGACCGTGCGCCGGGGCCTGGAGCCCGCCATGGTGGGCGCGCGCTTCACCAAGGTGATGCAGCGCCGCCCGGACCTGCGCTTCCCGTTTCCCGAACGGTTCACGGAGCGCCTGGAAGGCCAGGAGGTTAGGGCTCTGGGCCGCCGGGCCAAGTATCTGCTCGCGGATCTGTCCTCCGGCGAAGTGCTGATCATGCATCTGGGCATGTCCGGCCGTTTCCTGGTGACCCGAGGCGGGTCGACGACGATGCCGGGGGAGTTCCACCACGAGCATGGAGGCTCGGGAGCCCACGACCATGTGGTGTTCCAGCTCTCCAACGGGGCGAGCATCACCTATAACGACGCCCGGCGCTTCGGCTTCATGGACCTGGTGCCCCGCTCCGAAATCGAAACCTGCAGGCACTTTGCGGGAATGGGCATCGAGCCCCTCGGCAACGAGCTCTCGGGCGAGACCGTCGCCGCCCTTTTTGCCGGCAAGCGCACGCCTCTGAAGGCCGCCCTCCTGGACCAGCGCCTCATCGCAGGCCTCGGCAACATCTACGTGTGCGAGGCCCTGTTCCGGACCGGCCTCCACCCGGAGGCTCCGGCGGGGTCCCTCGTCACCAAGGCGGGCAAGCCGACCGACAAGGCGCACGAGCTCGCGGCCGTGATCCGCGACGTGCTTTCGGAGGCCGTGACGGCGGGCGGCTCCACCTTGCGGGACCACGCCCAGGTCGACGGCTCCCTGGGATATTTTCAGCATTCCTTCCGGGTCTATGACCGGGAGGGGGAGCCCTGCGTCACGCCCGCCTGCACCGGAATCGTGGAGAGGCTGGTGCAGTCCGGCCGCTCGACCTTCTATTGCCCGGTCTGCCAGAAACGGTCCCGCGCCCGGTGAGGGCGCGGGCGCGGGCGCAGCCTGCGCCCTCCCCGAAAAAGCCTGAATGATCATGGAGTCTGGCCGTTCTGCAGGTTGCGACCTTCCCGTCGGCATCCTCTCGCATGACAGGCTCGCGACCGCTTGAACGGAAGGTTCAGGAGGGACCGCCATGGCCAGGCTCGATGTCTTTTCCCACGTCCAGAGGGACCCGGTTTCGGAGCACATCGCCATCCGCCGGATCGGCGTCCACGATCTGATGGATGCCTTGAGACGGGGCGCTGCGGATTTCTGGGCCGCTCCGACCCATCTCTTCTTCATCTGCCTGATGTATCCGGTCCTGGGCGTGTTCTTCGCAGGCCTGGCCTTCGGCAACAACATGCTGCCGCTCCTCTTCCCGCTGATGTCGGGCTTTGCCCTCGTAGGCCCCCTCGCCGCCGTGGGTCTCTACGAGATCAGCCGCGAGCGCGAACGCGGGCAGGACGTCTCCGTGAGCAGCGTCTCCAACGTCTTCCGCTCCCATTCCATCGGCTCCATCGCGACGCTCGGCGTTCTGCTGATGGTGATCTTCGTCGCCTGGCTCATGACTGCGCAGGCGCTCTATCAGTCCCTCTTCGGCTGGCGCGCCCCCGAATCCATGGGCGCCTTCCTCCGCGAGGTGTTCACCACCGGCAACGGCTGGACCCTCATCATCGTGGGCAACGCGCTGGGATTCGTCTTCAGCGCCGCGGTGTTCTGCCTGAGCGTGATCTCCTTCCCGCTCCTGCTCGACCGTGACGTGGGCGCAATGCCGGCGATCCTCACCTCGTTCCGCGCGGTCGCCGCCAATCCCGGCCCCATGCTCGTCTGGGCGCTCATCGTCGCCGGCATGCTCGCCATCGGCTTCATCCCGCTGTTCATCGGGCTCGCCGTGGTGCTGCCGATCCTCGGGCACGCCACCTGGCACCTCTACCGCAAGGTGGTGGAGTAAGTCTCGCTCCCCGTTATCCCAGGGCTGCGAAGGCAGAACCCGGGATCGCGTGACCCGTCTCGTCGCTTGTCATCCCCGCGCAGGCGGGGATCCAGACTCGCCACCGATGCAGAATGAAGCAGGTGAGAACCGTATCGTCTTTCCTCCAACCGTCGTGGATATGGATTCCCGCCTGCGCGGGAATGACAGCGGTGAGTTCGGGCACCTCATCCTGTGCCCGACCCCGGATTAGCTTTCGCCGTCCGGGATGACGGGTGAGAAAAATACTTTGGTCTTGCCGAGCCCTGCCGCCTCCCGTAACCCAGGAGTGAAAACAGCGGAGGTGACGCCATGACCTATGAAACGATCCTCGTCGAAACGCGCGGCAAGGTGGGGCTCATCACCCTCAACCGGCCCCAAGCCCTCAATGCCCTCAATACGCAACTGCTGAACGAAGTGAATCTGGCCCTCGACGCCTTCGAGGCCGATGCGAAGATCGGCTGTATCGTGATCACCGGCTCCGAGAAGGCCTTCGCCGCCGGCGCCGACATCAAGGAAATGGCGTCGCTCACCTATCCGCAGATCTATCTCGACAACCAGTTTTCCGGCTGGGAGAAGGTGGCGGGGCGGCGCAAGCCCATGATCGCCGCCGTGGCCGGCTTCGCCCTCGGCGGCGGCTGCGAGTTCGCCATGATGTGCGATTTCATCATCGCCGCCGACAACGCCAAGTTCGGCCAGCCCGAGATCAAGCTCGGGGTGATGCCGGGCATGGGCGGCACCCAGCGCCTGACCCGGCTCATCGGCAAGGCCAAGGCCATGGAGATGTGCCTCACGGGCCGCATGATGGGGGCGGAGGAAGCCGAGCGCTCCGGCCTCGTGGCCCGCGTGGTGCCTCTCGCCGACCTGATGACGGAGGCCATGAAGACGGCGGAAACCATCGCGTCGATGTCGCTGCCCATCGCCATGATGACGAAGGAAACCATCAACCGCGCCGAC
This sequence comes from Microvirga sp., assembly GCA_035645515.1. GTDB lineage: Bacteria > Pseudomonadota > Alphaproteobacteria > Rhizobiales > Beijerinckiaceae > Microvirga. The sequence continues at coordinate 44,213 of DASQML010000014.1, read as the reverse complement.
GAGCTCACCCTGTCCGAAGGGATCCGCTTCGAGCGGCGCGTCTTCCACGCCATGTTCGCCACCGCCGACCAGAAGGAAGGCATGGCCGCCTTCGTGGAAAAGCGCGCGGCCGAGTTCAAAGACCGTTAACTCGTGTTCGACATCGGTCTCGACATGATCGCGGCCCTGGCCGCGATCTCTTTTTTCGCAGGGTTCGTGGATTCCATCGCCGGCGGCGGGGGACTTCTGACCGTGCCCGCCCTCCTGCTCGCGGGCCTGAGCCCGGCCAGCGCCATTGCCACCAACAAGGTGCAGGGCGCCTTTGCGGCAGCCTCCGCCACCTACACCTTCGGACGCCGGGGGATGATCGAGTGGAGCAAAGCCTGGGCTTTCACTGGGGTCGCCTTCGGCAGCGGGGTCGCGGGAGCGCTCTGCGTGCGGTTCCTCCCCCGGTCCGTGCTGGAGATGCTGATCCCGGTTCTGCTGATCGCCATCGCCTTGTACTTCGCCTTCTCGCGCAAGGTGAAGGACGAGGATGCCCATGCCCGCATGACGGGCCTGGCCTTCGGCGTAACGGCGCCCGTGGCGGTCGGTTTTTACGACGGCATCTTCGGACCGGGCGCCGGCTCCTTCTATATGCTCGCCTTCGTGACGCTCCTCGGCTACGGGGTGGTGCGGGCGACAGCGCATACGAAGCTCCTGAACCTGGCGAGCAATCTCGGCTCCCTCCTGCTCTACGCCGCGACCGGGGCCGTGGTCTGGCCGCTGGGCCTCGTGATGGCGGGCGCCTCCTTCCTCGGGGCGCAGGTGGGCGCGCGCCTTGCCATGCGGCTGGGATCGCGGCTGATCCGTCCCCTCCTGGTCCTGGTCTCGGCGGCGATGGCCCTGCGGCTGCTTCTCGACCCGGCCAATCCCTGGCGCCAGATCCTGTCGGAGGGCGCCTCGAAAACCCTGGCGGTGCTTTTTTGACGCCCAAAGGCGCGCGGACATTGACGTTCTGAAGGATCACGTCTATAAGCCGCCCCACACGAGCCCGCGCGTCCCGCGGGCTCTTCGGTTTCCATTCAATCAACCGGTCGCTGACGGGGCTCCAAGCCGGGCTTGTCGCGTCGGACTTTTAACAAACGAGGATTGGCCATGGCCAACACCGTGTCCGCCAAGAAGATGACCCGCAAAATTGCGAAGCGCACCGCGATCAACAAGTCGCGCCGCAGCCGCATGCGGACCTTCGTGCGCAAGGTCGAGGAGGCGATCGCCTCCGGCAATCAGGCCGAGGCTCTTGCCGCTCTGCGCGCCGCCGAGCCGGAAATGATGCGCGCTGCCCAGAAGGGCATCGTTCACAAGAACACCGCCTCGCGCAAGGTGTCGCGCCTGACGCACCGCATCAAGGCTCTGAGCGCCTGATCGGCGTCAAGGCTCAAGCCCGACATCGAACCCGGCCCCTCAAGGCCGGGTTTTTTGTTGCGCAAGAACGCCTCTCTCCTTGAGTGGCAGGGATCCGCAGCAGTCCAGGAAGGTGTGGCCCGACAGGATCCTTTCGGCGGAGCGTGCTCCGTCCCCCGATCCGCCAGCCTGTTGAAGCTCCTCCCGCTGCCGCTCCACTCAGCTGTGCAGGAGAGCAGGGCCGGAGCGGTGAGCCCTGTCCTAGGGATCTTTTCCCGCTTCAGAGGACAGGTTTTCCAGGGAAAGAAACAGGCTCCTTTCCAGAGCATTTTTAGGTGTCTTTTTATCCACACGAGAGCTTGACTTTAGAACCGAAAAACGGGGTGAGAGAGCGCGCAACAGAGATTCAAATTGCACATAAAAGAGCAAGCCTGCTCAACAGCTTAGCAGGCAAAGGTTCGTAAAGCATCGGAATCACATCCCGACTCGACCCGAATCGATCCTGAATCAAGGTTGCAGGAAAAGCTTTTTTAGACGGCTCCAATCGAGTCGGGATGAGACTGCGAATCGGTTGAAGAGTCAGGGCTTTATCGTCGCAGCCCAAAAGCTGTGGACGGGTCTGTGGAGCCGTTTTGGGGATCGCGCCGGCATCCCTGTTGACTCGACCATGTTGCGCACCCTCATCCCGCCTGTATATGGTCAACTTACTTCAACGGTTTGCCGTTAAGTCATCCATTCAAGCCACAAGCTATATAACACAATCACGAGGTCAGGGCTTTGTTTCATTCTAACAAGAAGCAAGCGAAAGAACGTCCCTTACCTAGGGGTAGACTTGATAGAGCTTAATGAGATGCGCAAGAGGCGACATTTAAGGATCGCTTCACCTTAAAATCGGTTTGATAATCTTCTGTACAATTGGGGGCGCCACGTCTTGAACAACCTGTGAAGCGGGTTCGCTTTTCTTGTTCATGACGGGTCATGCGTGGAGGTTCCTGCCATTTCGGTGGAACCTCGTGGAGGGAATTTGATGTATCGCAGCGAGGACCACCGAACCTTTGCCGCTGCCAATGAAAGCGGCATAGACTCTTCCGGCGAGCAAACGGCAGCAGATGTCTGGGCGCGGGTGAAGCGCCGCCTGCGGGCCGAACTGGGCGAGGACATCTTCGCCAGCTGGTTCGGCCGCCTGGAGCTGGATTCGGTGGTGGAAGGCTGCGCCTATCTGACGGTGCCCACGCGTTTCCTGAAGAGCTGGATCGAATCCCATTATGCGGATCGCGTTCTGTCCGTGTACCGCTCCGAAACCCAGAGCGTGGAGCGCGTGGTGATCGGCGTGCGCAACTCGCTCGGCCGCGAGTCCGCTCCCCCGCGCCGTCCCAACGAGGCGCCGCGCCCGAGCACGACCGCCCCGATGCAGGCCGCCAGCCCGATCAGCGAGCCCAAGGCCCCCTCCCTTGCGCTTCCGCAGGAGGAGCGCGGCGAGAACGCGGATCTCGGCGGCGCGCCGCTCGACCCGCGTCTGACCTTCGAGAGCTTTATCGTCGGCCGCTCCAATGCCCTCGCGCATGCCGCCGCCGATCGCGTGGCCCATGCGCCGAACGGCCAGGTCATCTACAACCCGCTTTATCTGCATGCGGGCGTGGGTCTCGGCAAAACCCATCTTCTTCACGCCATCGGCCACGAGATGCGCTCTCAAGGGCGCCGCGTCATCTATCTCACGGCGGATCGCTTCATGTACGGCTTCGTGGCCTCGCTGAAGGCGCAGACCTCGCTCGCCTTCAAGGAGCGCCTGCGCGGCATCGACCTCCTCATCATCGACGACGTGCAGTTCATTCAGGGCAAGCAGATCCAGCAGGAATTCGGCCACACGCTCAACGCCCTCATCGACGCGGGCCGCCAGATCGTGATCGCCGCGGACCGTCCGCCGGCGGATCTCGAGAATCTCGACGAGCGCGTGCGCTCGCGGCTGGCCGGCGGCCTCGTGGTCGAGATCACTTCCCTCGACGAGGCGCTGCGCACCTCGATCCTCTCCACCCGCATCGAGGCGTTGAAGGCCATTCACCCCACCTTCGAGGTGGGCCCGAACGTGATCTCCTACGTGGCCCGCTCGATCACGGCGAACGGCCGCGATCTCGAAGGCGCGGTGAACCGCCTCCTGGCCCATGCCACGCTCACGGGCTCGGCCATCACGCTCGAGACCGCCGAAACGGCAATCCGCGATCTCGTGCGCAACCGCGAGCCCAAGCGCGTGAAGATCGAGGACATCCAGAAGCTGGTGGCTTCGCGCTACAACGTCTCCCGTTCGGACATCCTGTCCGAGCGCCGCACCGCCGCCGTGGTGCGCCCGCGCCAGATCGCCATGTACCTGTCCAAGGTGCTCACCCTGCGCTCCCTGCCGGAGATCGGCCGCCGCTTCGGCGGACGCGATCACACCACCGTGCTGCATGCGGTGCGCAAGATCGAGAAGGCCCTGGGCGAGGATCATGCGCTCTCCGACGAGGTCGAACTCCTCAAGCGGATGTTGCAGGAATAACCCCTCCCCGGGGCGGTTCGAGGGGCCTGTTCGAGGCAAGCCAGCGCATGGCTTGCTTTCTCGGGCAACAAACGCCAATCTTTCCGCCTCGCTAGTCACATGGGTGACGGGCCAAGGGTTTCCGTGAGAACAAGAATTTCACCGACAATAGGTGTCGCGTTATGAGAGTTACTGTTGAGCGCGCCGCTCTTCTGAAGGCGCTGGGGCACGTGCACCGCGTCGTCGAGCGCCGCAACACCATCCCGATCCTGTCGAACGTGCTTCTGCGCGCCGAGGAGGGCTCCTTGCGCCTGCGCGCGACCGACCTCGACATCGAGGTGACGGAGACGATCCCCGCCGACATCACGGAGGCCGGCTCCACCACCGTGCCCGCCTACATGATCTACGACATCGTGCGAAAGCTGCCCGACGGCGCGCAGGTGTCGCTGGAGATGACGGCGGACATGGGCCAGATGCAGATCCGCTCGGGCCGCTCGCGCTTCATGCTCCAGGCCCTGCCGGAGAGCGACTTCCCGGATCTCGCCGCGGGCGACCTGCCGCACCGCTTCACCCTGGCCGCCGCCGATCTCAAGCGCCTGATCGAAAAGACGCAGTTCGCGATCTCGACGGAGGAGACGCGCTACTATCTCAACGGCATCTACCTCCATACGCTTGACGTGGGCGGCCAGCTCATGATGCGCGCGGTGGCCACCGACGGCCATCGCCTCGCCCGCGTGGAGCTTCCCGCCCCCACCGGTTCGGAAGGCATGCCGGGCGTGATCATTCCGCGCAAGGCCGTGGCCGAGATCGTGAAGCTCGTCGAGGACGGCTCCGAGACCATCACCGTCGAGCTGTCCTCCGCCAAGGTGCGCCTGACCTTCGACGGCGTGGTGCTCACCTCGAAGCTCATCGACGGCACCTTCCCCGATTACCAGCGCGTCATCCCCGCCGGCAACGACAAGGTGCTCGTGGTCGAGCGCGGCGATTTCGCCAAGGCCGTGGACCGTGTCTCCACCATCTCCTCGGAGCGCGGCCGTGCCGTGAAGCTGGCGCTGGCCGACGGCCGCCTGACGCTCACCGTCAACAATCCGGATTCGGGCAGCGCGACGGAAGAGATCGAGGTCGATTACGATGCGACTCCGATCGATATCGGCTTCAATGCCCGCTATCTCCTCGACATCACGGCCCAGCTCGACGGCGACACCGCCCTGTTCAAGCTCGCCGATCCCGGCTCTCCCACGGTCATCCAGGACCGCGAAGGCGCCGCCGCCCTCTACGTGCTGATGCCGATGCGCGTGTAAGCGCTCGTGCCGAACGTCATCCCAGGGGCTGCGCAGCCCCCGGGAGGACGCTTGTGCAACCGCGACGCTTGATCTTTCGCGCCCGCTCCTGAATGAAGGAGGCGTATGTCCTCCGCCTCCTTCTCGATCCCCCGAATCGCCCGCCTGATCCTCCAGGACTTCCGCACCTATGCGAGCCTGGACCTTGCGGTGTCGCGCCCGCTCGTGGCGCTCGTGGGCGAGAACGGCGCGGGCAAGACCAACGTTCTGGAGGCGATCTCCCTCTTCATGCCGGGGCGGGGCCTGCGCCGCGCGGAACTGGCCGAAATGGCGCGCCAGGATGGCCCTGGCTCTTTCGCGATTTCCCTGACCCTCGATGCGCCCTATGGCGAGCATCGCCTCGGCACCGGCCTTGAGCCTCAAGGCGAGAACGGCCGCGCAGCGCGGGTCTGCCGCATCGACGGCGCCACCGCCTCCTCACCTACGGCTTTCGCGGAATTCCTGCGCGTCGTCTGGCTGACGCCCGACTTGGATGCGCTGTTCCGCGGCCCTGCCGGCGACCGGCGCCGCTTTCTCGACCGTCTCGTCCTCGCGGTCGATGCGGAACACGGCGCACGGGTGAATGCGCTCGAGCGGGCGCTGCGCTCGCGCAACCGCGTGCTGGAGGAAAACCCGGACGACCGCCTCTGGCTCGACGCGCTGGAGCGCGAGGTGGCGGAGCTGGCCATCGCCGTCGTCGCAGCGCGCCGTGAAACCGTGGAGCGGCTGGCGGCGCTGATCCTCGAAACACGCGAGGACGATTCGCCCTTCCCCTTCGCCACGATGGGGCTCGAGGGCGAGCTCGACACCCTCGTCGCTACCCTTCCCGCCGTCGATGCGGAGGATCGCTACCGCGCGATCCTGCGCGATTACCGCGCCCGCGACCGCGCTGCCGGACGCACGCTGGTCGGCCCGCAGGCCTCCGATCTTCTCGTGCGCCACGGGCCGAAGGACATTCCCGCCAACACCGCCTCCACCGGCGAGCAGAAGGCGCTGCTCATCGGCCTCGTCCTCGCCCATGCGCGGCTCGTCGCCAGCATGAGCGGCATCACCCCCTTCGTGCTCCTCGACGAGGTTGCCGCCCATCTCGACCCGCGCCGGCGCGCGGGGCTCTTTGCGGCGCTGGAATCCCTCGGAGGCCAGGTCTGGATGACCGGTGCGGACCCGGGCCTTTTCGCCGAACTCGAAGGCCGGGCGGACGTGCTGCAGGTTTCGCCCGGTGTGATCGAACACATCACGAATCCTTGATGGTCTGGAAGAGTGTTCGGGCGTATGAAGCGTCCGCGACACTCTTTCTCGTGCCGGTGATTATCATGGAACCCGCAGGCCTGATCCTGTTCTCCTCCGCCCTTTTCATCGCCGCCGCCTCGCCCGGACCGGGGATCGCCGCCATCGTGGCGCGGGTGCTGGGACGGGGACCGAAAGGCGCCGTTCCGTTCAGCGTCGGCATCGCCCTGGGCGATGTGGTGTGGCTCACCTTCGCGGTGCTGGGCCTTGCCGCCCTGGCGCAGACCTTCCACGAGGTTTTCCTGGCGGTGAAATATGCGGGCGCGGCCTATCTGCTGTATCTGGCCTACAAGCTCTGGACGGCTCCCGCCACAGCACGGGAGGTCGGCGTGGAGGGAAAGGCGGAGCATCCGCTGAGGCTGCTCCTGGGCGGGTTGGCCCTGACGCTGGGGAACCCCAAGACCATCGTGTTCTACCTGGCGCTGCTGCCCACGTTCCTGGACCTCACCAGGATCACGGTGCTGGGCTATCTGGAACTGGCCCTGGCGACCCTAGCGGTTCTCGCTGTGGTGTTCGGCGGCTATATCGTGCTCGCAGCCAGGGCCCGCAGGCTCTTTACGAACCCGCGTGCGATCCGGATCCTCAATCGCGCCGCAGGCACCGTCATGGCGGGCGCGGCAGCAGCCGTGGCGGCCCGCTGAAACCCCTGTCGGTCAGTACCGGTCGAGACGGGCATCGTTGCCGGAGATGCCTTGGAACAGCGGGATCAGCTGCCAGAGCGCCGAGACTCCGACAAGGATGTAAACGATGCGCGAGAGGGCCGAGTCCGGGCCGCCGAACAGGGTGGCGACGAGATCGAACTGGGCAAGGCCCATCAGGCCCCAATTGATTCCGCCGATGATCACCAGGATGAGGGTGATGATGTTGATGACGCGCATCGCTGATCTCCAGGTTCGCTGTGCCGTATCCGCAACTGTGGAGATTGAGCAAAAGTTCCTGCTGGCGTGAAAGACCAAAGGAGGATTGCGGGCAGCTGCTGCCCGATGATGCGGGCCCTAGGGCAAAGAACCACCCCTCAGGGGGCTGAATCGGCACTTTTTCGTGGATTTTGGCCACCTTTTCCGCGCGCGCGTAGGCGCGCGGGGGTGAAATTTCAACCAATCGTCACTAAATCTCTGATCTGACGAATCAAAACCCTGGCGCGCCTTCCATTCTTGTCTGCTGCGCCTTGAAGGATCCCACATGGCCGAACCTGCTATCAACGTGAATGCCGACGCCTATGGCGCGGAATCGATCAAGGTGCTCAAGGGCCTTGATGCGGTGCGCAAGCGGCCGGGCATGTATATCGGCGATACCGATGACGGCTCGGGCCTCCACCACATGGTCTACGAGGTGGTGGACAACGCCATCGACGAGGCGCTCGCCGGTCACGCCACGGAAGTCACGGTCACGCTCAATGCCGACGGCTCGGTGACTGTCACCGACAACGGCCGCGGCATCCCCACCGACATCCACCCGGGCGAGGGCGTCTCGGCGGCCGAGGTCATCATGACCCAGCTGCACGCGGGCGGTAAGTTCGATCAGAACTCCTACAAGGTCTCGGGCGGCCTGCACGGGGTGGGCGTGTCCGTGGTGAACGCGCTGTCCACCTGGCTCAAGCTTCGCATCTACCGCAACGGCAAGGAACACTTCATGGAGTTCCGCCACGGTGATGCCGTGGCCCCGCTCGCGGTCGTGGGCGACGCGCCAGGCAAGCGCGGCACGGAAGTGACCTTCCTGCCCTCCCCTGAAACCTTCACCATGGTGGAGTTCGACTACTCCACCCTCGAGCATCGCCTGCGCGAACTGGCGTTCCTGAACTCGGGCGTGCGCATCATCCTCACCGACAAGCGCCATGCGGAGCACAAGCGCGAGGAACTGATGTACGAGGGCGGCGTCGAAGCCTTCGTGCGCTATCTCGACCGCGCCAAGACCCCACTGATCCAGCAGCCGATCATGATCCGCTCCGAGAAGGACGGCATCGGCGTGGAAGTGGCGTTGTGGTGGAACGACTCGTACCACGAGAACGTGCTGTGCTTCACCAACAACATCCCGCAGCGCGACGGCGGCACTCACCTCGCAGGTTTCCGCGCGGCGCTCACGCGCCAGGTGAACGGCTATGCCGAGTCGTCGGGCATGACGAAGAAGGAAAAGGTTTCGCTGACCGGCGACGATTGCCGCGAGGGCCTGACCGCCGTCGTCTCCGTGAAGGTGCCGGATCCGAAATTCTCATCCCAGACCAAGGACAAGCTCGTCTCGTCCGAAGTGCGCCCGGCCGTCGAGAATGTGGTCAACGAGGCGCTCAACAACTGGCTCGAGGAGCATCCGCAAGAGGCACGCACGCTCATCGGCAAGGTGGTGGAAGCCGCTGCCGCCCGTGAAGCCGCCCGCAAGGCGCGCGAGCTCACGCGGCGCAAGGGCGCGCTCGACATCGCATCCCTGCCGGGCAAGCTCGCGGACTGCCAGGAGCGGGATCCGTCGAAATGCGAACTCATCCTGGTGGAGGGCGACTCGGCTGGCGGCTCCGCCAAGCAGGGCCGCGATCGCGCTTTCCAGGCCGTCCTTCCGCTGCGCGGCAAGATCCTCAACGTGGAGCGCGCGCGCTTCGACAAGATGCTCTCGAGCCAGGAGATCGGCACGCTGATCACGGCGCTGGGCACCGGCATCGGCCGCGAAGAGTTCAACATCGAGAAGCTGCGCTATCACCGCATCATCATCATGACGGACGCGGACGTGGACGGCTCGCACATCCGCACCCTCTTGCTCACCTTCTTCTTCCGCCAGATGCCGGAACTGATCGAGCGCGGGCACCTCTACATCGCGCAGCCGCCGCTCTACAAGGCGACCCGCGGCAAGTCTTCGATCTATCTGAAAGACGAGCGCGCGCTGGAGGACTTCCTCATTGATGCGGGCATCGAGAGCGCCTCGCTTCGCCTCGAAACCGGCGTCGAGTTCCAGGGCGACCAGCTGAAGGGCCTGATCGACGAGGCACGCCTCGTGCGCCAGGTGCTCAACAACCTGCACACGCGCTATAACCGAAAGGCGGTGGAGCAGGCCGCCATCGCAGGCGCGCTGCGCCCCGACGTTGCAGAAGATGCGGAGCGCGGCCCTGCCGCTGCCGCTTACATCGCGCAGCGCCTCGATGCGATCTCGGAGGAGCTCGAACGCGGCTGGACCGGCGAAATCCGCGACGGTGGCTACGTGTTCTCACGCACCGTACGCGGCGTGACGCAGACCGCTGTCCTCGACCAGGCGCTGATCGCCAGCCAGGAAGCCAAGAAGCTCGACGAGCGCGCCTCGTCCCTGCAGGACGTCTACGCCAAGCCCGCAACGCTCCTGCGCAAGAACGACGAGATGCAGATCGACGGCCCGCTGTCGCTGTTCGACGCCGTGATTGCTTCCGGCCGCAAGGGCTTGCAGCTGCAGCGCTACAAAGGTCTCGGCGAGATGACCGCACAGCAGCTCTGGGAAACCACTCTCGACCGCGAAGTCCGCTCGCTCCTGCAGGTGAAGGTGAAGGACACCACCGACGCGGACGACCTGTTCGTGAAGCTCATGGGCGACGTGGTGGAGCCCCGCCGCGAGTTCATCCAGGAGAACGCGCTCTCCGTGGCCAATCTCGACGTGTAAAACAGGTGTCGCCCCCGGTGTGGAATCTGACCCTAACCGGGGTCTCCTGATCCGAAGCGGCGAAAAGCCCGACTCTCCGGGCCGCAAGGCCCCGGATTGTGTGCCGGCCGAGAGGTCCGAGACGACCGGCCAAGGATTCAAACAGGCCCGCCTCCGTTGCGGAGGGCGGGCCTTTTTTTTCGTCCAGCTGACCCTGACTGCGGCAGCCTTGATGTAGGGCAGCGCCGTCAGTCACTGTTCGCGCCCCATTACCTGGCGGGTAATCGACCGCCCTCCCTCTCTTCAGGCAGGATCAATCCCATCAACGGGCCGCAGCCAGAAACCGGCCGCCAGATCGGGAGAGCACCATGACCGCCACGTCCACTGCCAACAGCGCGCGATCCGTCGCCGACGCCACCCGTGCCGTCGTGCAGGAATTCCTGGCCGCCCGGCTTGCCGGGGACTCCGAGCGGCTCGTCGCCCTCTTCGCTGACGAGGTCGATTGGGTGCTCGCCGAGAACCCTGCCGCCCCGTGGATTCGCCCGCGGGTCACCGCCGCCGAATGCGCCGCCCAGTTCTCGGATCTGATGGAGTACACCGTGCCCGAGGCCGCACGCGCCTCCATCGACACCTTCCTGGTCGACGGGACCGACGCCGTCCTGATGGGGCACGTGTCCGGGACCGTGCGTTCGACGGGAAAGGATTTCGAGGGGCCGTTCGCGCTGCATCTCACCGTCGAAAACGGCCGGATCACCCGGCATCGCCTGTACGAAAACAGCCTGTCGATCGCCCAGGCCTGCACCCCGTGAGAGCGCAGGCATGCGGTACCCAAAAGCCGCCTGAGCGCATGTTCACCACCTGACACAGCCACAAGGAGATCTTCCATGACTGACGCTGCAACCATCGCCACCTGCTACATCGACCTCTGGAACGAAACCGATCCGCAGCGACGCAGGGCCCTGATGGCAAATCTCTGGACTGAGGCCGGCACCTACCTCGATCCGCTCATGCAGGGACAGGGTCACGACCAGATCGATGCCCTGATCGCAGGCGTGCACGGGCAGTTCCCCGGTTTCCGGTTCAGCCTCCTCGGAACGCCCGACGGCTACGGCAGCCAGGTGCGCTTCTCCTGGCAGTTCGGTCCGGAAGGCATTGACGGTCCCATCAAGGGCACCGACTTCGCCACGCTCGAGAACGGCCGTCTCGCCAGTGTGGTCGGCTTTCTCGACGAGGTGCCGGCTGCCGCCTGAACCAAGCATCCGTGCTCTGCTGTCTTCTGCCGCAAGCCCTTGATTGTGGTCCATCTGGGGTTGGATTTCCGAACTGCACGACGGCAGCCGAGAACATCCTCGAACCAGGAACCCCTGCTCGCGAGAGCGGGGTTTTCCGTTTCAGGCGTGACGATGCTTCAGGCGGCAAGCGGCAGTTCGTGCACCGGGCGCAATACGCCATCCTTGGGCACGCGGACTTCGTCCTGCTGGCGATCCATGGGACCACGGCGCAGGGCAACGAGGAACTTGCGCACCTCGGCCGTCAGGTACTCGCCCTGGATGGCAACCTCTTTCGAGGTTTCGAGCACGGAGCCGGCCAGGTGCCTGGTCTCCGCCGTATTCTGGCTCACGCTCTGGATGTTGTCGGTCACGCCCTGCGTTCCCGTCGACGTCTGCTCGACGCTGCGCGCGATCTCGGAGGTCGCGGCGGTCTGATCGGCAATCGTCTGCGCGATCCGAGACGTTGCGTGATCGATGTCGGCGACGATGGTGGAGATCTCGGCCACGGCAGAAACGGCGGCCGTCGAGGCGGAGCGCAGTTCCGCGATCTGGCCGGTGATCTCCTCCGTTGCCTTCGCCGTCTGGGTGGCGAGCGCCTTGACCTCCTGCGCCACCACGGCGAACCCGCGTCCCGCTTCGCCGGCGCGGGCTGCTTCTATGGTGGCGTTGAGGGCCAGAAGGTTGGTCTGCTCGGCGATCGTGGTGATCAGGCCCACGACGGTGCTGATCCGCTCGACCACATTGTTCAGCCCGTTGACGATGGCGCCCGTGGACTGGGCCTCCTGCGCCGCCTGGCGCGCCCGGGACGCGGAGTGGTTCGCCTCGTTGCCGATCTCGTGAGCGGATGCGGCAAGCTGCGTGACCGCCGCCGCGACGGTCTGAACGTTCACCGCCATCTCGGCTGCCGTCGAGGCGACGCGATTCGTGCGCTCGTCGGTCAGGGTGGCGCCCTCCTGCAGCACAGAGGCCATGGTGCTCATGTTGGCGGAGGATTCGGACAGGGCCTGGACAATCGCATTGATCGCCTGTTCGAACTCGCCCGTCGAATGATTGAAGGCCATCAGGCGTTTCTCAATGACCTGGGCTGCATCGTTGATGATGTTCGCGCCATGGAGCAGGGATCCATGGAGACCGTCTCGCAGGATGCGCCGGAAATACTGGTTGTTGCGAACGGCGTTCATCGCGGCCGCCGATTCACGGACATAGGCGTCGATGCGATCGGTCGCATCGTTGATCGTGCCATGCAGGTTCCCGAGAGCTCCCCCCTCCCGGCTGCCGATGATGCGCGCTTCGAAATCCCCATGCCCGATCCGATTGAGGATATCGGTTGCCGTCGCGATGGAACGGTACGTCCTCAGAAGCATCACGCCGCCGAAGATGAAACCCGCATCCGCGACGAGAACGGCGATCGAGGGCATCGCTCCGGCGACGAGGGAAGCGACCGCATGTCCCATGACGGCCAGGGCCGCGACGGCAAAGCCAAGGCTCGCCTTAGAGAGAGAAGACAAATTCATCATAGCTGGTCTTGCTCGCAGTGGCGGTGTTCATGAGGTGCTGATAGGACGCGGCCAATCCTTCCTTCGCATTATGGTAGGAGGATTCGATGCGAGCCAGTTCGGCGTAGAAGGGGATGATGACCCTGTCCAGCACGTCCCGCTTGGGCACGCGGCGGTTGGAATGGAAGCCGCAGACCTTCAGGTTCCGGTCATAGGACGGGGTGACATGAGCGATGACCCAGTAGTGGTCGCCGCTGCGCGCCATGTTCTTCACATAGGCGAAGACTTCCCGGCCATCCTGGATCGAGTCCCACAGGAGCTTGAAGACCGCGCGCGGCATGTCCGGATGACGGATCAGGCTGTGCGGCTGACCGAGGATCTGCTTCTCCGAATAGCCGGCGACCTCGCAGAAGGTTTTGTTCGCATAGGTCAGGCGCCCCTTCAGGTCCGTCTTCGAGACGATGAAGGAATCCGGATCGAAGAAGATCTCGCGCTGAGTGGGAATGATCTTTGCGGTCATCGAAAAACTGTTGCGGTGAAGGAGCGGCGTCTTGGATCCGAGAGCTCCCCGATGCTTCTTGTCGCAGGGCTTGCTTGCGCGAGGCTGATCTTGGGCTCTACGGCCCTCACCGGCCCCAGGCCAGCAACGGCGGTAAAAGGCGGCTCGGATCGCTTGACGGGGAGCGGCAGATATGAGCCTGCCAGGAGACCCGTTCATCGCCCTCAGATCATCGAAGGCTCTCCCATGTCAGTCCCCTCCTCCTGGCGTCATCCCGTCCCGCCGATCTCCGGTTCCGAGAGGCTTCAGCGCCTCGAACGGCTCCGCGAAGCCATGGAGGCTGCCGGCGTCGCGGGCCTGCTGCTGGGCTCGACCCTGAGCCTTCGCTACTTCACCGGCCTCGTGTGGCATCCCAGCGAGCGGCTCTGCGGCGCGCTCGTGACGGCGGACCGCCTGATCTATGTGGTGCCGGGCTTCGAGCGCTCCCGGGTCGAGACGCTGCCGCGCCTCGATGCGGATATCGCCACCTGGGAGGAGGACGAGGACCTGGCGGCTCTCATCGCCGATCTTCAGGGGCCTGACGGCACGCTGGCCCTCGACGGAGAGCTGCCGCTCTTTCTCTACCACCGCCTCGTCAAGGCCTTCGGCCCTGAGCGTCTCGTCGACGGCGGGCCGCTGATCGCCGGTTTGAGAAGGCGCAAATCCGCCGCCGAGATCGCGCTCATCCAATATGCCATGGACCTGACCCTCGACGTGCATCGCGCGGCCCATGCCGCCCTGAAGCCGGGCGTGCGGGCGTCCGAAATCGCGTCCCTCATCGATGCCGAGCACCGTCGCCGGGGCGCGGATCATGGCTCGTCCTTCTGCATCGTATCGTTCGGCGTCGCGACCGCCCTGCCCCATGGAGCGGAGGGCGACCAGGTTCTGAACGAAGGCGATCTCATCCTCGTCGACACCGGCTGCCATATCGACGGTTACTGCTCGGACATCACGCGCACCTATACGCTGGACGAGCCCTCGCCCGAGATCGCCCGCATCTGGGCCATCGAGCGCGAGGCGCAGCAGGCCGTCTTCGAGGCCGCGCGCATCGGAGCGCCCTGCGAGAGCCTCGACGACGCCGCGCGCCGCGTGATCGAAGCCCATGGCCTCGGACCGGATTACCGCGTTCCCGGCCTGCCGCATCGCGCCGGTCACGGGCTGGGTCTCGCGATCCACGAGGAGCCCTACATCGTGCGCGGCAACGGCACCCTGCTGGAGCCCGGCATGTGCTTTTCCAACGAGCCGATGATCCTCATCCCCGATGCCTTCGGCGTGCGGCTGGAGGACCACATCGTGATGACGGAGAGCGGACCGCGCTGGTTCACGCAGCCCTCGGCGTCGCCCACCCGGCCTTTCGGCTAAACCAGCCAGGCAGGGCGCTTGCGGCTGGCGACGCCCGTGCAGGCGGCCTCCACGCAAGCGGCGAGACTGCCGAAACGAAAGCGCCGTCCCGTGAGCCCTGGGCCGTAATGGGCATACTTGCCGGAATTGGTCATGATCGTTCGGGTCGAAGGTGGAATGACGGGAGCACCGATCATGCACCAGCAGGTATCGGTGACGAACTGAACGCCGAAGCGCTCGAGTTCCGCAAGAACGCCGGTCTCCCGCGCCCTGTCATGGGTGGCGCGTCCGCAGGTGACGATCACCGTCACAGCCTGATGCTTCGCGCGGCCACGGCAGAGGGCAGCGAGTGTCTCGCATTCGCGATATGAAAAATGCGGATTGCCCAGCGACACGAGATCGACCGCCGCATCCGGCGCGCTGTCGAGCTCATCCCAGCTGCGCTGGAGATCTTCAATCGAGATGTCGATGGCCGGAACGCTCACCCCGCCTGTCGCATCATCCACCGTGGCAGCTTCAGGAGTCACGCCGGCGATGTGGAACATCGGGGCGCTCGACGTGGTCGCAAAGGCGGCCCCGAAGGCTTTCAGATCGTCCTGGGAAGGAGCAGCCTGCTCCAGCCCGACAATGACGGGGATCCGGTTTCCAGCCACAAGGCCGACGTGATAGCCGAGCAGCGGATAGAACGCATCGTCGAGGCCATTGAGCTTGGGCAGATCGATTCGTAAGCCGGCACGGCGGTGGCTTGCGACATGGCATCCCGCGAGCGGCGCGCGCCCGGTGAGCGCGATGCAGAGATCGAGAAAATCGGGATATTTCATCGTGCGGGCGCCGAGCACGCTGTTGGCAAAGACAACGGCGTTCGATTCCGCCCAGACGATCTGCTCGTCCTTTTGCGGTGCGGTTTCGAGAAGATAGGGCGCGCAGGTGAAGGTTGGGCTTGCGCCCATGTCCGCGTAAGCATCGCCGAGCCGGCTCGCAGGCTCTCCGAAGGCCGGATCGACTCCTTGCGCACGCCAGCGGCGGTGATCGACGGAAATGGCGTTGAGCGTGGTCGGCACGGCAACCTTTCCGCCCCAGTCCCGCATCTGCTCGGCGAATTTCAGTGAGCCCGGCCCCGTATAGACGCAGCCGTCGATATGGGCCTGCGTCACGTTAATGAGGCACTCCGCTCCCTGCAAAGCGGCCATGCGCAGAACGATCTTCATCGCCACCTGTGCCGCCTTGCCGTGCGTTCCCTCCAGGATGGCGCGATCCGCCTCCGTCAGTTCAACATGCTGCGGAACATGGCTCTGCCCCTCCGCAGAAGCGACGCGCCATCGGTCAGCATGGTCGCCGCACAGGATGCGATGGCCGTCGACAAGCGCATGGCGCGCAGCCGCCACCTGCCGGAAATCCTCGGGCTCGAGCGTGACGACGGGAATGGATTGCCCGAACATCTCTTCGGCGATCACGACGCCGAGGGTCAGGATATCGTCCTCGCGCGCGAACACCATGGCCGCCGGGCCCTTGCCGTTGAGGAGCAGCTCCAGCATCACGCCGCTGCCGGAGCACGAGCCGCGCCCGCCGGGAATGACGAGGATCTTCCCCGTCAGGATTTGTCCGCTCAGGGGATGATGCCGGTCGATCACCTCGCCGGTGGCGGGATCGACGCCGCCCCAGAAGCTCAGCTCCACATCGCTAGCGATGATCTCGCCTGAAGCCTCACCATGAACGAAGGCGGTGCCAGAGAAAGCTGCTTCGCTCATGGCGGATCCTTTCATCACGATGGCAGAAGCGCCTTCAAATCGTCGTAGAGCGCTTTCGGGATGCGCACGCCGTTCGCGTGGCTGCGCTCGCGGGCCTCGTAGCGGCGCTGCGATGGCAGGCGCGCGCCCTGGCCTACGATCGCCTCGAACATCTTTTCGGCACGAGCAACATGCTGCGCAGCGTCTTCCCCGAGAAACACCTTCGGATCGAAGGCGAGGATCAGCTCGCCGTGGCAGGGGGCTGCTCCCACGCCTTCATCGAAGGCCATGGATTCCGCGCTCGTCATGTCGCCGATCAGAGGTCCCGCCATCAGCTCGATCATTGCGGAGAGAGCCGAGCCCTTGTGACCGCCGAAGGTGAGCATGGCTCCGGCCATGGCCGCCGCCGGATCGGTGGTGGGATTGCCGTCCCTGTCGATGGCCCAGCCGGTGGGAATGGGCTTGCCCGCGCGCCGATGCAGCTCGATCTCGCCGCGCGCGACGGCGCTGGTGGCAAAATCGAACACGAAGGGAAGACCATTGGGACGCGGCCAGGCAAAGGCGAAGGGATTCGTGCCGAAGACCGGCTTGGTGCCACCTGCGGGCGCAACCCAGCTGTGGCTCGGCGTCATGGCGAGCGCCACGAGACCATCCTCGCTGATGGCCTCCACTTCCGGCCAGAGCGCGGAAAAATGGAAGCAGTTGTTGATGGCCATGGCGGCCAAACCCATCCCGCGGGCCTTTTCCACGAGCAGCGGCTTGCCGCGCTCGAAGGCCAGCGGAGAGAAGCCGTAACGGGCATTCACGCGCACCAACGCGGGCGCATGGTCCACCACCTCCGGCACGGCATTCGGATCGACCTTGCCTTCCTTCACCGAGCGCACGCAGCCGATGAGCCGATACACGCCATGGGAATGGCACTCGTCGCGCTGACCCGCATAGACGACGGCGGCAATGGCATGCGCATGATCGGGAGAGAGGCCACCCGCCTCCAGAACGTCGATGCTGAGGCGCCGGACCTCGTCCAGCGAGAGGATGACTTCGTCGCTCATGCTTCTGCTGTCCCGTTTCGTCCGGTATCGGCCATCAAGAACCTCACGCATCCAGCTTACATCTGCGGCCATGTATCCGACAGTTGATAACCATCCGGCCATGGATCGTCCGGATCGAGCATGTGCTGGTGGGTGCCCGTGATCCAGGCGCGGCCGGAAATGGAGGGAACGATGCCCTTCTTGCCGCCTACCATCACCTCATCCTCGATCCGGCAGAGGAACTCGGAATCGATGATCGAGCGGCCCACGAAGCTGTCGCCCACCTTCAGCAGGCCCCGCGCGTGCAGCACGGCCATGCGCGCCGAGCAGCCGGTGCCCGTGGGCGAACGGTCGATCTTGCCGGGCTGCACCACGACGGCATTGGCGCCGTGGTGAACGCCATCCCGCTCCACGAGAGGGGCCGCAATCTGGCAGAACGAGATGTGATCCCAACCCGGCAGTTCGGGATGCTGGAAGCCGATCTGCTCGTTGGCGGCGCGGGTGATCTTCACGCCGATTTCCGCCAGATCCTTCGCCTCGTCGGGGCGGATCGCGAAGCCGAGCCCTTTCGCATCCACGATCACGAAGCTGTCGCCGCCATAGGCCGTATCGACATTGAGCGTGCCGATGCCTTCGACCTCCAGTTTCACATCGAGCCTGTCGGTGAAGGATGGCACGTTGCGCACCGTGATGCGCTGCGCCTTTCCGGCCCTGCACGCCGCCGTGACCTCGACCAATCCGCCCGGCGCTTCGAGGGTGAGGCGCGTTTCCGGCTCCTGCATCGGGATGATGCCCGTATCGAGCAGGACGGTTGCCACGCAGATGGAATTGGACCCGGACATGGGCGGCGTGTCGGCGGGCTCCATGATGATGAAGCCCATCTGCGCCCGTGGATCCTTCGGCGGCACGAGGAGGTTCACGTGGCGGAAGACACCGCCGCGCGGCTCGTTCAGCACGAATTTGCGCAAGGCTTCATCCGCAGCGATGAAGCGGGACTGCTCCCAGAGCGTGTTGCCGGGAGGCGGCGCCACGCCGCCCACGATCACGTCGCCGACTTCCCCCTCCGCGTGGCAGCTGACCACATGAACAACCTTCGACGTGCGCATGATGCTCTCCAGGATAGATCGGGGCGCTCTGTTTCGTCCGTCAGAACCGCTGCGCCGAGAACGGCGCCAGATCAAGAGAGGCGGGCCTTGCCTCCATCAGCTCGGCGACCAAGCGCGATGTGATTGCCGCCTGCGTCAGGCCGTAATGGCCATGACCGAAGGCATAGACGACGCGCGCGTCGCGCCGGGCTTTCCCGATCACCGGCAGCGAATCAGGGATCGAGGGACGAAAACCCATCCAGCGCGTCGCGGGCTGCGTTTCGTCGAGATGCGGCAGAAAACGTTTCAAGCGCGTGATCATGGCGGAGGTGCGCTCGTGGTTGGGCGGCGCCTGCGTGCCTGCGAATTCCACCGCGCCGCCGACGCGGTCTCCCGTGTCGAGGGTCGAGACGACGAAGCCTTCGCCCTCGAACATGATGGGACGATTGAGTCCGAACGTGCCCTTGGCATAGGTGGCGTTGTAGCCGCGCTCCGTATCGAGCGGAATGGAATCGCCGAGCTGCTTGGCTAGCTTCCGCGACCACACGCCCGCGGAGATCAATACGCGATCCGCCATCACGTCCTGCGCCGCGCCGTCAGTGCGGATGCGAACGGCGTCATCGTTCGGCTCGACGCCAAGAGCCTTGGCCGAGACATAAACGGCACCACGCTCCAGGGCGAGACGCAGCAGATCGGCCGCGAGCAGAGCGGGATCGGAGACGTGGCAGGCATCGGGATAGAGCACTGCTGCCTGAACGTTGTGGAGCGCGGGCTCGATGGCCTTCAGATCCTCAGGGGCAAGTACCTCGACCGCGATGCCGAACTCCTTCTGCCGGGCGATCACGTCCTTCGCACCCTGAAAGTGGCTGCGGTCGCGCCAGACCGAGAGAATGCCCTTCTCGCGCAGGTGATCCAGATGAAGCGACGAGAGCAGCGATTGCCAGGCCGGCAGGGCCTGCGCGTTGATGTCGCGGATGGCCGCGATGCTGGCTTTGATGCGTGCGGGGGATGAAGCCAGCACGAAGCGCAGAAGCCACGGGGCAAGAGTCGGAAGATAGCTGGGCCGGATGGTGAGGGGGCCAAGCGGATCCATCATCCAGCGCGGCAGGTTCCGCCACGCCTTGGGTGAGGCGAGCGGCATGATGTCGGTATGGGCGATCCAGCCCGCATTGCCGTCGGTGGGCCGCTGGAGGTTGTCGCCGGGATCGACGAGGGTGACCTCATGGCCCCTGTCGAGGAGCGCATGGGCAGCCGTGAGGCCGACAATCCCTGCGCCAACGATCGCGATCCGCATCATCGAACCTCAGGCTTTAAGAACGGGACTGGTCCACGACCTGGAAACCGGTGGCGAAGGGATCGCGGTCGTCGATGAAGATCGTGTTGAAACCCGTCACCCGTGCCCATCCTTCGATGGAAGGGATGATCGCGTCGCGCTCACCCACCTTTGCGCGACCTTCGATGCGGCCGGTGAAGGTGGAGCCGATGATGCTCTCGTGCACGAACGCATCGCCCTCCTTCAACGCGCCGCGCGCGGCGAGATGCGCCATGCGCGCCGAGGTGCCCGTGCCGCAGGGCGAGCGGTCGATGGCCTTGTCGCCGTAAAACACCGCGTTGCGCGCCGTGCCCTGAGGGGTCTGGGCCTTGCCCGTCCAGAGCACGTGCGTCAGCTTGTTGATATCCGGGTTTTCGGGATGCGCGATCTGGTAGCGGGCGTTGAAGGCCTCGCGCAGCTTCGGGCTCCAGCGCAGGATGTCGGACGGGTTGACGTCGGCGAGATCCGAATAGAGCGCCTGCGGCTCGACGATGGCATAGAAATTGCCGCCATAGGCCACGTCGACGATCAGATGCCCGAGGCCTTCCACCTCGACCTCGTAGCCCGTGCCATAAAGGAACGAGGGAATGTTGGTGATGCGCACGCGCTCGATGAACGGCCCGTTCTGCTCGTAGCGCGCCTCCACCACGCCCGCCGGCGTGTCGAGGCGCAGAAGACCGGGCGTCTTCGGGTGAATGAGCCCGTTCTCGAGCGCGATCGTCACCGTGCCGATGGTGCCGTGGCCGCACATGGGCAGGCAGCCGGAGGTCTCGATGAACAGGATGCCCACGTCACAATCGGGACGCGTCGGCGGATAGAGGATCGAGCCGGACATCATGTCGTGGCCGCGCGGCTCGAACATCAGGCCGGTGCGGATCCAGTCGTATTCCGCCAGGAAGTGCTGGCGCCGCTCGAACATCGTCTCCCCCTTGAGCTGGGGGATGCTGCCGCCGCCGACCACGCGAACCGGATTGCCGCAGGTGTGGCCGTCGATGCAGAAGAAGGTGTGGCGCGCCATGGCTTCGCTCTCAAGATGAAGTGTCTTGTCAGGAATAGAACGGATGGGGCGGAGAAGCGAGCGCCTCTCCGCCGTCTCACCATCAGGCTGCGGGCTTCAATCCCACATCGGGAAGCGTCGGCCGGTTCTTCAGGGCCTTGGCCATGATCTCCTCCACATGGGCGCGATCCTTGCCTTCGAGGGGCAGACGCGGCGGACGCGTCAGCGCGGAACCGCGGCCCATGATCTCCTCGCAGAGCTTGATGCATTGCACGAGATCGGGACGGGCATCGAGGTGGAGCAGCGGCATGAACCAGTCGTAGAGGGCCTGAGCCTCCTGATAGCGTCCGGCCTTGGCGAGGCGGAACAGGGTCTCGCCCTCCTGCGGGAAGGCGTTCGACATGCCGGAGATCCAGCCGGCAGCGCCGAGCATGACGCTCTCCACCACCACGTCGTCGAGGCCCGCGAAGAGCACGAAGCGGTCGCCCACCATGTTGCGCGTGTCCGTGAAGCGGCGCGTGTCGCCCGATGAATCCTTGAAGCAGACGATGGTCTCGCAATCGGCGAGGGAGGCAAGAATGTCAGGGGTCACGTCGTTCTTGTAGATCGGCGGGTTGTTGTAGACCATCACCGGCAGGTCGGTAGCCTTGGCGACGCCGCGGAAATGGGCGGCCGTCTCATGGGGCTTCGAGGAGTAGACGAGAGCGGGCATCACCATGACGCCGTCGAGGCCGACGCGAGCGGCCTCCTTGGCCACCTCGGAGGCGAACTGGGTGGTGAACTCGGCAATGCCGGCGATCACGGGCACGCGACCTCGCGAGACGGCCTTCGCCGTCTCCATGACAGCCACCTTCTCGGAACGCGAGAGCGAGGTGTTCTCGCCGACGGTGCCGCAGACGATGAGGCCGGAGACCCCGTCCCGGATCAACCCGTCCAGCACCTTGGCGGTAGCATCGAGATCAAGCTCGTAATTCGGCTTGAACTGGGTGGTCACTGCGGGAAAGACGCCTTCCCAGCCGATTTTCGTCGCCATTGGATCCTGCTCCCGGAATCGCTGTTGAATGCGCTCATTGTAGATTGTATAAAATCTGCGGAGTCAAGCCATTCTCCTTCAATCCTGCTATAGCGTCCCAAAGAACCGCTCCAGCTTCGATGATCTTGAAAGCCATGCCCCCCGCCAGCCCTGCCCGCAAAACCCTGCAGCATCGGACGATCTCCTCGGCGGTTGCGGAGGAGCTGCGCCGCCGGATCGTGGACGGGGAGTTCAAGTCGGGCTTCCAGCTGCGCCAGGATGCGCTGGCCGCCGAGTTCGGCGTCAGCCGCATCCCCGTTCGCGAAGCCCTGATGCAGCTGGAGGCGGAGGGCCTCGTCAAGATCCACCCGCACCGGGGCGCCATCGTCTCGGAATTGTCGACCGAAGAGATCGGCGAGCTGTTCGAGCTGCGCGCCCTGCTCGAGCCGCGCCTGCTCGAAGCCTCTGCCCCTCGCCTCACCGAAGCCGATTACAAGCGGCTGAACGAGATCCTGCGGGAATATGCTTCAGAGCTGCAGGCCATGCACATCGGCCGCTGGGGCGAGCTGAACAACGAATTCCACATGGTGCTCTATCAGCATGCCGGACAGCCGCGCTCGCTTGCCATCGTCGCGAACCTGCTGCAGGAGAGCGACCGGCACACGCGCCTCCAGCTCTCCCTGACCCAAGGCATGGAGCGCGCGGCGGCGGAGCATGCGGAGTTGCTCAAGCTGTGCGCGGAAGGCAAGATCGCGGCGGCCTGCACGCTGCTGAAGGCGCATATCAAAGGCGCCGGAGAATCGCTGCGCCGCTATCTCGAAGAGCATCAGAAGATCAACGCGCAGACATAGCGTGCAGAACAGAAACTCCGCTTCATCGTCTCGTCGTCATGGCAGTGCTCGTCACGGCCATCCGTGCCTTCCGATGCTGTGGTTTCTAGACATGGAAGCCGGACCTGATCCGGCCATGACGTAGAAGTGGCCATGATCGCTTCAGGCTTGTAATTTCCCTTCATAGGCTTTCTCGAGCGTTGCGAGATCGAGCTTCACCATCGTCATCATGGCTTCCATCACGCGGCGGACCTTTGCGGGATCCTTGTCCTTGATCATGCGGGTCATCGCTTCCGGCACGATCTGCCAGGAGATTCCGTAGCGATCCGTGATCCAGCCGCATGCCATCGGTGTCCCGCCCTCCAGCAATGTGTTCCACAACCGGTCGACTTCCGCCTGATCGGCGGAGTTCACGAAAAGCGACATCGCCGGCGTGAACTGGAAGTTCGGCCCGCCGTTCAGCGCCAAATAAGGTGAGCCCGCAAGCGTGAACTCAACCAGCATCACGTCGCCCGGCTTTCCGCCAGGCGTCTCGACCGTGTAGGGCAAAACGGCATCGATGCGGGAATTGGGCAGCAGGGAGACATAGAATCTCGCAGCCTCCTCCGCTTTGCCGTCGAACCAGAGGCAGGGTGCGATCTTGGACATGAGACTCTCCTCAATGAAACGATCAAAGGGTAGGGATCAGCAGACGGCGCACATGAGGATTGCGCAGCCACAAGCTGCACCAGAGTGCAAAACCGACATAGACACCGAACAAGGTGTGGGTGAGCAGAGGACTTCCGATCCGCGCATGAGTGGCAACCGCACCGCCGAGATAGGCGGTGAGCAGCAGGGCGCCGAGAACGGAAGCGCGTGGATAGGCATAGAGCAGCGTGCAGGCGAGAAGGATTCCCCCCAACAGCCGCAGGGTGACATCATCAGTCGGCCAGCCGAGCTGCGCGGTTGTCTCGGCTACGACATCAAGAGGCACTAGCTTGATCATGCTGTCCATGAGGAGGAAGAGCACGACAAGCCCACCGAGCACCCTGCCGGCCCAGAGCCCAGCAGGATTGATGGCGGAAGAAGCCCTAGTATTGGGCGAGGCGATGTCCATGGTCCGGCTCACTTCTGTTCCCCCTCTTCACCCGTATCGAGAAGTACCTCGAAACCGCCCCAGAACATGCGCTTGCCGTCGAAGGGCATGTCGTTGATGGTGCTCTCGAGATCCGCCATCGCCTTCCTGTTGCCCTCGTCGCGCGCTTGCCTGGAGGGCCAGATGATCCAGGAGAAAACGACATTCTCCGCCGCTTCCGCCTTCACTGCCTTCTTGAAGTCAGTGACTTTTCCATCCGGAATATCATCGCCCCAGCATTCAACGACCCGAAGCGCTCCGTGCTTCTTAAAGATGGGAGCCGCGGCAGCCGCCACCTTGCGATAGGCCTCGCGGTTGTCTGCAGGAACGGGAATCACAAATCCATCGACATAGGCCATCGTTGTCTCCTTTGCTGATCGCGTTCAGTGATCGGCCAATTGGTCGCGATTGCGATCGTGCCGCTCGGCGACCTCCGGCGTCAGGACCTCAGCGAAATCCGCCATCTCGTAGAGCGGGCGGATCTCGATCTCGCTGGGCCCCGGCATCGGGTTCGGGCACCGCTTCACCCATTCCACCGCCTCGGCTATGTCCTTGACCTCCCAGAGCCAGAAGCCGGCAACGAGTTCACTTGTCGCGGCGAACGGCCCGTCGATGACGGTGCGATTCGCTCCGTCGAAGGCTACGCGCTTGCCCTGCGACGACGGCTTCAGGCCATCGCCCGCCAGCATGATGCCGGCCTTGATCAGCTCCTCGTTGAACTTGCCCATGGCCTCAAAGAGCTCGGTCGAGGGCATGAGGCCCGCTTCGCTGTCCTTCGTCGCCTTCACCAGAACCATCACGCGCATCGTCGTCCCTCCCTCAGGCGTTCGCCATGTCGGCCATGGCAGCCTTCGCCGCCTCGACATCCATCCACATCACTTCCCAGATATGCCCATCCGGATCCTCGAAGCTGCGGCCATACATGAACCCGTAATCCTGCTTGGGACCCGGGTCGGCGCGCCCGCCTGCGCCTGCGGCCTTCGCAACCACCGCATCGACCTCGTCGCGGCTGTCGGCGGAGAGGCAGATCAGCACCTCCGTGGCCTCACGGGCATCGGCGATCTTCTTCGGCGTGAACTGGCGGAATTTGTCGTGGGTCAGCAGCATCGCATGAATGGTGTCCGAGAAGACCATGCAGGTGGCGGTGTGATCGCTGAATTGCGGGTTCCTGACGGCCCCGACGGCCTCGTAGAACGCATTGGCGCGGTCGAGATCGGCGACGGGCAGATTGATGAAAACGAGCTTCGGCATGGCTTCCTCCCGGTTTGGTTTTGACATTGATTCCAGATAAAGTTATAAATAGCAACTATGAAGTTAGAAAAAATAACCGAGAAAAAGGAAACCCGGTCCCGGAGGCATTACGAGGATGCCTGCGCCGCCGCTCATGCCCTTGACCTGGTGGGAGAGCGCTGGGCACTCCTGGTGATGCGCGAGCTGATGCTGGGGCCGAAGCGCTTCAGCGACCTGCGTGAAAGCCTGCCCGGCATCAGCGCGAACGTCCTCACCCAGCGCCTGGAAGGGCTGGAGAGCGTCGGCGTCCTGACCCGCCGCAAGCTGCCGCCGCCGGTCTCCGTACAGGTCTATGAGCTGACCGAATGGGGCTACGAGAGCGAGCCGATCTTCCAGGCTTTAGGCCGCTGGGCCGCCCGCTCGCCCCTGCACGACCCGACCCTGCCGTTCAGCGCCGCCTCCTTCATCCTGTCCCTGCGGACGATGCTGGACAGGGAACGGGCGAAGGGCCTCGATGCGCGGATCGGCCTTCGCCTGAACGAGGAAACCTTCGTCGCGCATCTTCACGAGGGCCGGATCGAGATCGCGCGCGGAGCCGTCGAGGGCGCGGACCTGATCCTCACCGGAGCGCCGCCGATGCTCGCGGGCGCCATCTATGGCGGCCAGCCGCTGGAGGCTCTGGAAGGGGCCGGCCTCATCACGGTGGAAGGAGACAGAGCTCTGGCACACCGCTTCATCAACCTGTTCCCGCTGCCGTCGAAAGCGTCCCGATAGGTCCGAGGCCCTCCAGGAACCATCACAGGAAAACCCGCGTTCCCCGCCATCATCCATCATGGCGGCGGCGATGTCCCCTTCCTCCCTCCAGGATCCCAACCGGCGCATCGTGCTGGTGCTCGGCGGCGGCAATGCGCTCGGCTCCTATCTCGCCGGTGCCTATGAGCATCTGCAGCGGCGCAGCATCGAGCCGCGCTGGATCGCTGGCGCGTCCATCGGCGCAATCACGGGCGCGATCATTGCCGGGAACGCGCCGGAGGACCGGGTACCGCGCCTCAGGGAGTTCTGGGAGCAGGCGAAGATCCATTCCGGCTTCACGCTCCATCGCGGCTCATCCTTCCGCCATGCCTACAACGAGGCGCATACCGCGCTCACCCTCCTCATCGGCCGCCCGGGTCTGTTCGGGCATCGCTTCCCGGGTCTTCTGTCCATGCTGCCCTGGATGCCCAGCGATGTGGCGCTCTACGATCACGGGCCCCTGCGCCGGACGCTTGAGCGCCTGATCGACTTCAAGCGGCTGAACACGGGCGGCGTTCGCCTCACCGCCGCTTGCGTCGATATCGAAACCGGCGAAGACGTCTTCTTCGACACGGCCTGCGAGGAGATCACGGCCGAGCATCTTCTGGCGACATCGGCCATCGCGCCGGTCTTTCCGCCTGTGGAGATCGGTGGACGGTTTCTGTGCGATCCGGGCTTCACCAACAACCTGCCGATGGACGTAACCCTCGTGACGCCGCCGGAGGAGGACACGCTCTGCATCGCCGTCGAGCTTTTCAGCCTGAAGGCGTCACGTCCGGCATCTCTCGATGCCAGCGCCGAACGGGCCAACGACCTGATCCTGGCCAGCTCCACGCGGCGCACCCTCGAGGCGCTGCAGCGGGAATACGCCCTGCACGAGCGCATCGCGCCCGACGGGGCCAAGGTCACGCTGCTGCATCTCGCCTACCAATCCGGCCGCGACGAGCGCGCAGGAAAGATCTTCGATTATTCGCCCGCTTCGCTTGAGGACCGCTGGGCGGCGGGCCTGCACGACATGGAGCATGCCCTTGCACAGCTTGAGGCGACGCCGCCTCAGACGACGCGGCTGACCATCGTCAGGCTCGACCCTGCCGAGGCTGCAATGTCGGCGCAAAGGGGCGCTCGCGCGCAGGCTTAAGGCCCACCGGCGAGCGAGCCCACGATGGCCATGGTCAGCTCGTCGAGATTCACGCGGCCCTCGATGGTCATCATCTCGGATGCCTTGGCATCGATCCGCAGGCCCTGCTGTCCCGCTTCCGCCTGCCGCTGAAGCTCGGCAATGATGGCTTCGCGCACCTTGTCCTCGAGATTCATGCTTCGCTCCACGTCTTGAGATCGTTCGCTGTCTGCCGAACGCCCAGTGCGGAGCGTGCGTTCCACGATCAGGGTGAGAGGTGCTGCCGCTTGAGGGAGCGGAATTCTTCCGCATCCATGACGCCGCGCTGGTTGTTGCAGGCCTGACAGGCGAGCACGAGGTTGCCGGGCGTGAGCGGGCCGCCCTGAGAGCGCGGCAGCACATGATCCAGGGTGGCGAGAGCGGGCGAGCGACTCAGGCCCTTGGCGAGCCGGTGCGTGGCCACACCGCAATAGACGCAGCAGCCCCCGTCACGGGCAAAGATCGTTTCGAACAGTTTGATGCGCTGGGCTGCTTTCATGGGACCGGAACCGAGGGCAGGTCGGGATGTTGCTCATGGCACAGAGCAGGAGCTTGCAGCCATGGTCAACACCCGTCGCAGGAATCAAACCCCCTCCAACGACGACACCGGCTACGGGGATGAGCCGAACGGGGCCGTGGGCATTCGTGGCGAAGGCCGCGAGTATCCCGGCGGCTACGGCAGCGGCGCCGGCGAGTTCTCCGGCGGCGTGATCGACGACGGCCGCGGCGGCCCACCGGACGATGAGGGATTTGCGCCCGATTACGCTCGCCATCGCTCCGGCCTTGGAGCCCTCGGCGACCGCGATCCCGGCGATCCGGATCTCCGTGCTGGTCGCGACATGTCGGGCCCCCATCGCGGCCGCGGCCCGAAGGGCTACAGGCGCTCCGACGAACGCATCCACGAAGACGTGTGCGAGCGCCTGATGGAAGACCCTTTCATCGACGCCTCCAATGTGGAGGTGACCGTGACGGAGGGCGAGGTGACGCTGTCCGGAACGGTTGCGAGCCGTGGGCTCAGATTCCGTGCCGAAGATCTGGCCGAGCTCGCCTCCGGCGTGCGGCACGTGCAGAACAACCTGCGCGTCGAGAGCAGCGTCTGATCGCCCCGCCGACTGGCCGTTCCTCATCCCTAGGGGCAGCCGTCAGGCTGCGTCCCGAAGGATGAGGTTGTCCATATCCTTCGAAGCGATCTAGGCAGGCGCGAGCGGAGAACTGCCGTAGTTCCGCAGGAGATCTTCGGGATCGCGGTAGATCGCGATGCATCCCGCTTCGCGCAGAGCCTGCCCGGAAAAGCCGCCGCTGAGAACGCCGACCGTCTTGAGGCCCGCATTGCGCGCGGCCTCCGCGTCATAGGGAGTATCGCCCACCACCACCGCCTCGTCGGCCGTGAGCGGCGCAAGCTTATCCAGGGCGGCCTTGAAGATGTCCGGGAAAGGTTTCGAACGCTCGGCATCGTCAGAGGAGGTGGCGGAATCGATGAGGTCGCCGATATTCGCAAGCTTCTTGTATCCCTCGACCTCGTCCTCCTTGCCGGACGAGGCGAGGACCGCGCGCTGTCCTGAAGAACGAATGTGCTCGAACAGCGCGCGTACCGCTGGAAAGGCCCGGGCTCTGGGCAGATAATCGCGTTTGAAGAGATCCGCCCGGAAGGCCTCGATGTCTCCCCTGCGCTGCTCGAGCATGTCGGGAGGGAGCAGGCCGTGAAGGATCTGATCGCCTCCCTTGCCGATCTGCGCGCGCATGTCCTCGAAAGCGACTTCGACGCCGAAATGCTTCAAGGTCTCCACCCAAGCCGAAGCATGAAGGTCGACCGTATCGACGAGCGTTCCGTCCACGTCGAAGATCACTGCCTTGGTCATGCGTCACCCATGCTTGAGCTTGAAATAGAGGATGGTGCTCGCGAGCGCGAGCGTCACCGAGTTGGCGGCGATCAGTGGGATCTCTCCCTTCCAGATGCCGTAGGTGAGCCACAGGGAGAGGCCTGTCACGAGCACGAGAAACATCTTGAGGGAGATGTCCTTGGTCGAGCGCGTGCGCCAGACCCTGATGACCTGCGGCACATAGGCCGAGGTCGTGCAGATCGCGGCTGCATAGCCGGTATAGTCCATGAGCGACATCGAACAGGCATTCCTTGGGTGAGAGCCCTGAACGTTCAGGACTTCAGGATGTTCCGTCCCGGCGCGTGATGGAACATCCGATACCGGCCTGCGTTGGCGCGCACCTCGAAGGCTCGAAGGGAAATGTGAACCATGGCGGGTCCATCCTCAGCCCATGCATCAGGCCGGCTCACGGCGCGTCCCGAGTCGATCGCGGATCCCGCTCGTGCAACGCCGGGCCGTCACGCCTTAGGGCTCGGCAATGGTCGGGACGGCGCAGTGCTCATTCCTCCCGGGCTTGATCCGGCCCAGCCTGCTCCCCTCATCGTCGGGCTGCATGGAGCCGGTGGCATCGCCTCGCAAATGCTGGAGCTGCTCGCGCGCTCCGCCGAGGCGCGGGGCATGATCGTCCTCGCGCCGGAATCCCGCGGATCCACCTGGGATGTGATCAGGGGCGGCTACGGACCGGATGTCGCCTTCATCGACGAAGCGCTGAAGAGGGTTTTTCACATGCATTCGATCGACGCCCGGCGGATCGCGGTGTCGGGTTTTTCGGACGGCGCCTCCTATGCGCTTTCCATCGGCGTCATCAACGGCGAGCTGTTCAACCACATCCTCGCCTTCTCTCCAGGGTTCCTGGCGCCGACCCAGGCGGAGGGCACGCCGAAGGTCTTCATCTCCCACGGCGTTCACGACGAGGTTCTTCCCATCGGTCCCTGCAGCCGCCGGATCGTGCCGGCTTTGGAAAAGGCGGGCTATGACGTGGAATATCAGGAGTTCGACGGCGGGCATCTGGTTCCGCCCGAAATGGCGGACCGCGCCGTCGCCCGGTTTCTCGGCTAGCTCTCCTCCAGGAGGGCCCCTACGATCTGCATGTGCGCTTGGATGGCATGAGCCTGATCAATGGGCCTGATCTCACGAGCCTGATCCACCATCTCGCACCGGGCTTGTTTCGATGAGAGGAACTGCGGCGCCTTTACAGGGTCGCGCACGAGCGCTCCCTCGCCTTCACGGAGGCGGTTCCCACCCGGGACAATCCGGCCGGGATCAGCGACAGCGCCTGGATCGACCGGAGAGCGCAAGAGATCCTGGACAAGAGATCCTGGACAGGATGAGGCGACGCGGAAGCGGATCCGTCTGACGGCTATTCCGACGGCGGCCTCCTTGCCTTGGCGCCGCAAAGATTCCATGACGCTGGGATCAGCACTCCCGTCCTCCGGTGATCGTCCCATGTTCGGCATTCCCCTTTTCGATCTGGCCTGGCTGATCGCCGCCCTCCTCGCCGCCGGTGCGGTCACGGGCCTGCTCGCCGGCGTCTTCGGCGTCGGCGGCGGCGCTGTGGCGGTGCCGATCCTCTACGAGCTCTTCCGGTTTCTCGGCGTGCCGGACGAGGTGCGCATGCCGCTCTGCGTGGGCACGTCCCTCGCCATCATCGTGCCCACCTCCATCCGCTCCTTCAACGCGCACCGGGCCAAGGGCGCCGTCGACATGTCGATCCTGAAGGTCTGGGCCGTGCCGGTGGTGCTCGGCGTCGTCGTCGGCAGCGTGATCGCGCGCTTCGCCCCGGCCGATCTCTTCAAAGGCGTGTTCGTGGTGGTGGCGGGCTTTTCCGCCATCCGCCTGCTCTTCGGCAAGGATACCTGGCGACTCGGGCTCGACATGCCGTCGAAGCCCGTCATGGTGGCCTACGGCTGGCTGATCGGCATTCTCTCGGCGCTCATGGGCATCGGCGGCGGCCAGCTGTCGAACCTGTTCATGACCTTCTACAGCCGTCCCATCCATCAGGCGGTGGCGACCTCCTCGGGGCTGGGCATCCTGATCTCGATTCCCGGCGCGCTCGGCTATGTCTATGCAGGCTGGCCGCACATGGCGGATTATCCGGCCGTCACGGCCTTCCAGCCGCCCCTGGCGCTCGGCTACGTCTCGATCCTCGGCTTCCTGCTGTTCATCCCCACCAGCACCTGGATGGCGCCGATCGGCGCACGCCTCGCGCACCGGCTCTCGAAGCGCCGGCTGGAAGTAGCCTTCGGCATCTTCCTGCTTCTCGTCTGTGCGCGCTTTGCCGCGAGCCTGCTGAGCTAGAGCTGATTCCGTTGGCATGAAATCAGCTCTCTTCTTGGGCGGCCGCATTTTTCACGGCAAACCGGATCCCCTTCGCCGAAAAATGCTCTAAGGAACCTCGGGCGGGGGCGTCGGATGGATCACCGGCGTGTCCGGCTCCGGCGGCTGCTCGGGCAAGGAGGAGGGAACCCGGGGCGAGACGGGAGGCAGCGGCGATTCCGACGGGGCCGGCATGCTGGGCACCGGCTCCGTGGGAGGCGGCTTGGGGTAGAATTCGTCAGGTTGCGGGCGGCTGCTGGCGATCAGGGTCAAGGAAACCGTCTCCTCGTCGTTTCATCGTCAACCACCCGGCCTGGCAAAAGGTTCTCCCCCGCGCGATCGACGAAGCGCACGCACCCGGGTGCTCGAAGCGCGCTGCATTCACCTCCCCTTGACCGAAATCGTAGCGCCGTCCGCCCTGCGGGTTGACCTCTCCGGCATTTGCCGTCACGACGGGTCCTGCGAACCATTCACGAGAGGACGAACGATGCACTTTCCGAAATCTCTCGCTCTTGCCACGCTGTTTCTCGCAGGCTCGGCGTCGGTTTCGGCGCGGGCGGCGGATCCCACCTTCAGCCAGGTGCCCGCGATTCCTTCGGGCTGGATCGTGACGCTCAAAGCCAACCTGCGGGCGCAGCCCACCTATCCCGGCGCGGATGACCTGAGCTTCATCGGCTATCCGTCCCTGAGCTTCCGCCGCGCGGGCACCGTGGAGCGTTTCAGCGCTCCCGATGACGGCCTGAGCTTCTCGTTTCTCGACGATTCCGCCCTGCGCTTCGGAATCGTCGGCCGCTTCCAGGGCGGACGCTACCTGCAGGACGACCGGCGCCTGTTCGGCCTGAACAAGATCGACTGGGCCCTGGAGCCTGGCGTGTTCGTGGAATACTGGCCCCTGGAGTTCCTGCGGGCCCGTGGCGAGATCCGTCACGGCATCAACGGACATGACGGCTTCGTGGCCGATCTCGGCTTGGATCTCGTGCAGAGCTTCGGCGCGTTCACCGTCTCGGCCGGTCCGCGCATCTCGCTCGGCGACGATGAATTCACCCGCACCTATTTCGGCGTGACGCCGGTGGAGGCCGCACTCAACGGGCAGGTCGAAGCGTATCGTCCGTCCGGCGGCATCACCTCCGTCGGCGCGCTCGCCAGCGCCTCCTACAATTGGTCGGAGCAATGGTCGACTACGGCGTTCGTGTCCTACAGGCACCTGGTGGGCGATGCGGCTGACAGCCCGATCGTGCGGGAATTCGGCTCCGAACATCAGTTCGGTTTGGGCCTGACCGTATCCTATTCCTTCGGTCTTGGCCGATAAAAGCCCATTCGAAGGAAAGCGCCTGGAACTGTCCAAGCTCCAGGCGCCTTTCATTCAGGCCGCGAGGCTGGCGGTCTTCAGGGTCTCGCCGCGATAGATGCAGCCTTCGGAC
The DNA here is from genome assembly GCA_035645515.1 of Microvirga sp. Taxonomy (GTDB): domain Bacteria; phylum Pseudomonadota; class Alphaproteobacteria; order Rhizobiales; family Beijerinckiaceae; genus Microvirga. The sequence continues at coordinate 11,599 of DASQML010000014.1, read as the reverse complement.
GAGCCCGTGAGGCCGCGCTTGAGCTCCACTTCCTCGAGATTGGGGAAGCGCTCCTTCACCTTCTTCCAGATATAGATCGTGATGTTCTCGAGCGAAGCGGGACCGATCTCGTTCTGCTTGAGATCGAGATTGGTGTGGTCGAGACCCGTGCCGTGGTCGCCCTTCAATTCCTTGATGTAATTTTCGACATCGTAGAGATTCACCGGCCAGTTATAGACCTCGTCCACCGGCCCTCCGAAGGTGAGCCGCGCAATGAAGGTGTGACCGTGCAATCCCGAATAGGGATGCACGGAATGGGCCGCTTCGAACGTGAACTCGCAATACGTCTTCATTCATTCTGCTCCACGTGGTGTTGAAGGAGGGTTGATCCCGTCAGGCCACTTCCGCAGGTCGCTTGATGGCACTTAAGCTGTACAGGAGCTGCGACGCGGGCTTCGGCTGGCCGAAATAGAAGCCTTGGACTTCGGTGCATCCGGCCGCGGTAATCTGCTGCAGCTGGTCTTCCGTCTCGACTCCTTCGGCGACCGTGGACATGCCGAGGCTCGCGCCGAGACCTGCAATGGACCGCACGATGGCAAGACAATCCGCTCGGGACGACATCTCGCGCACGAAGCTCTGGTCGATCTTGATCTTGTCGAACGGGAAGCTGCGCAGGTAGCTGAGCGACGAGTAGCCGGTGCCGAAATCGTCCATGGCGATGCGCACGCCCATCCGGCGCAGCTGATGCAGCGTGGCGATGGTCAGTTCGTTGTCCTGCAGCAGCACGGACTCCGTGATTTCCAGCTCGAGGCGTTCGGGGGCGAGGCCCGAGCGGGACAGCGCGCGGCTCACGCTCTGGACGAGGGTCTTGTTGCGGAACTGCACGGGGGACAGATTGACGGCGACCTTGATGTTCTTCGGCCAGGCGGTGGCGGCCATGCAGGCCTGCTCGAGCACCCAGTCGCCCATGGCCGCAATGTGGCCGATATCCTCGGCGATCGGAATGAAGTCGGCGGGGGAGATCAGGCCACGCTCGGGGTGCCGCCAGCGCAGCAGGGCCTCGAAGCCGCTGATTTCGTTGGCGCTGACATTGACCTGCGCCTGGAAATGCAGCTCGAACTCCTGGTTCCCGAGGGCCTTGCGCAGGTCCGTTTCGAGGGAGCGGCGAGCCTGCAGTTCCGCGTCCATTTCCGGCTCGAAGAAGCGGAAGGTCGCGCGCCCGTCGGCCTTGGCGCGGTAGAGCGCGAGATCGGCCTGCTTGAGGAGCTGGTCGGGGGACAGGTTATCCTCCCCTGCGATCGCGATGCCAATGCTGGTGCCGATGACGATCTCCTGGCCGTCGAGATCGTAGGGCATGCTGATCGCCTCGACGATGCGTGCTGCAAGCGCCGCGCAATCCTGCTGATCGTCGATGGCGAGCTGGAGGATGGCGAACTCGTCGCCGCCGAGGCGGGCCACTACGTCCTGCTGGCGGATGCAGTTGCGCAGCCGGTCTGCCACGAGCTTGAGAAGTGAATCGCCGGTCTCGTGACCGAGGGAGTCGTTCACGTCCTTGAAGCGGTCGAGGTCGAGACACAGCACGGCCATCTTCAATCGTTCGCGCGCGGTCTCTTGGAGGGCGGTCTCCATCTGCTGGCGGAAGAGCACACGGTTGGCGAGATCGGTGAGCGCGTCGTGATGGGCCATGTAGGCGATCCGGGACTCGGCCTGCCGGCGCTCCGTGATGTCCTCATAGGTCGCCACCCAGCCGCCATCCGACATGGGCTGATGCGAGATCGCGAAGGTTTGCCCACCGGGCTGCTCATGAATGAAGTCGAATTGCTGCCGCTTGCGCATGAGCTCCTGCTGCTCCGACAGGATCGCCCGCAGCGGCTCGGCGCCCTTGGAGCCGTTCTCCTCGGCCTGCGTGACGAGACAGCTCAGGGTCAATCCGAACTGCACCGCTTTGTCGATGCGGAAGAGCTCCGCGAAGCGTGCGTTGTAGACGATGATCCTCTCCGAGCCATCCACCATGCACAGGCCGTGGGACATGTTGTTGAGGGCGGCATCGAAACGCTCGTTCTGGGTTCTGAGTTCGTGCTCCTGCATCTGCAGGGCTTCGTTGCGCAGCTGCAGCTCCTCGTAGGCGCTGCTGAGCGCCTTGTTGGTCTTCTCGAGCTTGAGCGAGATGTTCTCGAAATTATCCGCATAGAGCCGAAGCTCCGTATGCGCCTTCTCGAGCAGCCGGTTGTGCCAGCCCAGGAGCGCCAGAAGGACCAGGCCGAACACGATAAGGCCCGCAGCCAGGCTCGAGAACATCCAGTGCAGGCGGATGAGATCGTGCTGATCCTGCTCGGCACGCTGCCCTCCATAGTGAAGCGCGGCCGCTGCTAGGCCGGCGAGCTTGGCATCGAATTTCTCCAACGCTTTCGCAATGGCCAGGGCGGTTTCGGGGCTGTCCAAACTGTCGATGGAGGGCTGGAGCTCGGCAAGGGCTTTGGACAGTTCTTCGACAACCTCCTGCCATTCGGGCGCAACGCGGAGAAAGGCTCTGAAGTCCCCGGACTTCAGAAGATCGGACCTGCTGACCATGATGTCATAGCGCAGGGAAACCTCGTCCTTGTCTACGGTGGGGTCCCGCGCCGCATAGGCGCTGAGGCGTTGCTCCAGACGCACGAACTCATGCATTGCCGCGCTTGCGTGCCACGGCATGTTGTACCGTGCGACGTGCTTGAGGACTTCCTGACGCTCGACGATGAGGATCGAAATATAGGCAGCAGATACGATGAAGCCGGCAATGACGACGGCAAGCACCAGTTTGAGCGTGCGCAGCGACAACCAATATCCTCCGAGCGCTCAGGTCTACGTCATTTCACAGTGATCTTGGAGACCTGCCACACCGAGCGGCCGTAATAGGTCTGGTGTTTCAGTTGGGGGTCGCTGTCGAAGGGATAGACAATGAAGAGAGGCCCCTTGTCGCGGACCGACATGTACTGGCCGTTCTGCTTCATCGCAAGAATGACATTGTACTTCATGATGTCGGCAAAGGGGATATCGCTGCTGTAGTCGTTCAGCGCCGTGACGACGATGTGCTCACCCTTGGCGCCGACATACTGCATGAGCTTGGCCAAGGGCACGCCCTCGAACGTCACCGGCTCGGAATACCAGGGCGTTTCCGTTTCGAAGGAAATGGTACCCAGGGCCTCGAGCATGGCACGGTCGAAGATGGCCGTGTCACCCTCGTTGGTGGCTGAGATATTTCCCGATACCGTCAGAATCGGCCTTTGTTTCGGTGCGGGCAGCGGCTCCGCTTCCACGGCGCCGATTCCAGCTATACCGATCAGCGCAATGATTGCAGCCCGAATAATGTTTCGAATAGTCATTCAAGCAATCCTGCCCTTCTTAGACGTTAGTAGTTACTCTCAAAGCACGAGAGAGGTAAATTTATATTTACACACATGAATAATTAATTTCTTTGCGTAATTATATTACGTTACTGTAAGCTGTTATTTTATTGAACGATAATAGAATGTTGCTCTTTAGCATTGCAACGGCAGGGAGGACCAGACGAGTTTCTATGTGAGAGATCATGTCATTAGCCGAAGGGGCGGCTTAAAAGCTTCGATCCGTTCGTGCAATATTGTGTCAGATCGAACGGTAAACTCGCCTTGCGGGATAGATGGATTGCTCGTTATTTACACTCGCAAGCTTTCGCTTTTCTTGTTCCGGACCCGCAAACCTGTGACGCCAGGACAATACCCGCGCAAAGCTCAGTGAGAGAAGAGATGAAAGATATTACTACACGAAAAGACATAAACCAGCAGACGTATAAGATTCAAAACGGGGAGCTATCGAGCCGCACCGAGCATGAGATCCTGCTGGACAACCGTCTCTTGTCGATTTCGAAAGAGTTGCTTCCTCAGTTCGGCGGGAACTGGAACCTGCACAATCTCGTCACCATCAAGCAAAAGGCATTAAGCCGCATCATCTATTATCACGAGCTTTATCAAAAGATCTTGGACGTTCCGGGGGTGATTTGCGAGTTCGGAGTTCAATGGGGCGCCACCTTGGCCCTCTTGCAGAACTTCCGCGGCATGTACGAACCCAATAATGTCTCAAGAACAATCTACGGTTTTGACACTTTCGAGGGCTTCTCGACGATCGACAGCAAAGATGGCAGCTTTGCCGAAATCGGCGATTACAGGTCGCTGCCGAACTATGAAAACACGCTCGAAGAAATATTGAGCATCCATGAAGGCCTGCATGCGATCAGCCACATCAAGAAATTCGAGCTCATAAAAGGCGACGCCTCTCAGACCATCGATGCCTGGCTCGAAAAGAACCCGCATGCGATCGTATCGATGGCCATATTCGATATGGATGTCTACAAGCCCACCAAAGATGTTCTCGAAAAGATCATTCCGAGACTTGTGAAGGGCTCCATTCTCGTTTTCGACGAGTTGAACTGTCCGCAGCTCCCTGGCGAGACGTTGGCTGTTCAAGAAGTGTTGGGATTGAACAACATCAGGTTGAAGAGGCATCCGCTTCAAAGCTACTGTGCCTGGGGTGTGTTCGGCGAATAGACGTTCGTTCCCCACCCCCTGAGCCGCCTCGCATTCCCGTGCAAGGCGGCTCGGAGTGTGGGTTCACAGCGGCTTCAGGCCCGCTTCGATCTCGGCCCGGCGCGGCTCCAGGAACGGCGGCAGCGCCAGGCGCTCGCCGAGGGTCTCCATGGGCTCGTCGGTGGCAAAGCCCGGGCCATCGGTGGCGATCTCGAACAGGATGCCGTTGGGCTCGCGGAAATAGAGACTGCGGAAGTAGTAGCGATCCACCGGGCCGCTGGAGGGCGCGCGCAGGGACTGCAGCCGCTCCCAGCATTCCTGATAGGTCTCCTCGTTCGGGGTGCGGAAGGCGACATGGTGCACGCCGCCGGCGCCCGGCTGCGCGAAGGGCAGATCGGGCTCCACGGCCACGTGCAGTTCCGCCGCGGGCCCGCCTTCGCCCATGGCGAACACCTGCACGGGCGTGTCGCCGATGCGGTATTCCCCCGCCGTGCGCATATCCATCGCTTCGGTCAGCACGCGGGCGGTGCGCTCGAGCTTCGGCACACTGATGGTGATGGGGCCCAAGCCGCGGATCTGGTACTCGGCCGGCACGGGGCTGCGCTCCCACGGATGGGCCTCGCCCTGGCCCCCGTCATCGACGAGGCTCAGGCGCTGGCCTTCGAAGTCCTCGAAATCGAGAACGAGACGGCCGTTGCGCTCCATAATCGGCTGATGCGCGACGTCGAGAGAGGCGAAGCGGTCCTTCCACCAGGCCAGAGCCTGCTCGCCGTTCACCCGCAAGGCCGTCTGCGAGATGCTGTGCGTGCCGCGACGCTCGCGACCGACGGGCCAGTCGAAGAAGGTGATGTCCGTGCCGGGCGTGGCTTGTCCGTCCGCATAGAACAGATGATAGGCGGAGACGTCGTCCTGGTTCACCGTCTTCTTCACGAGCCGCATGCCGAGAGTCTGCGTGTAGAAAGCATGGTTGCGGGGCGCGTCGGCGGTGACGGCGGTGAGATGATGAATTCCGGTCAGCTTCATGGGGATGCTCCATGGATGTTGACCGAAGATAGGCTTGCGGATGCGCAAGGGCGAGCCCGCCAAACGCCAAGAGTTTCTTGCTTGGGTGCAAGGATGGGTGGTTCTGCAACGATCCTCCTGTCATGGCCGGGCTTGTCCCGGCCATCCATGTCTTTGAAACCTCGGCGACAAAAGACGTGGATCCCCAGAACAAGCCCGGGGATGACGGAGAGGCAGCGTTCTATGCCGCTTTCGCGCGCAGATCGTCGGGGGTGACCTCGGGCGGGATCGGGCAGACATAAGCCCGCCCGCCGGTGCGTTCCTTCAGCTCCGCCTTGGCGCGGGCGACGAGATCCGGGTTGCGCAGGCAATCGGCGGCTGTCGCGGCCATGGCTTTGGCGGCCAGCACCATGCCCTTGTGCGCAGCCGGCAGGTTGCCCTGCGTGACGAGCTGCCAGGTGTGGAACGGGGTGCCGATGGCAAAGCAGGCCGCGTGGCACTGCACGGTCGGCACGATCCAGCTCACATCGCCCACGTCCGTCGAGCCCATCATAACCTCTTCGCGATTGGGAAGCGACAGAACATCGTCGTGCAGCACTTCGGTTTTCAGCGAAAGATCGTAGGGCTTCACGCTCGCCAGAATGTCCTCCGGCGTGATCGCGGCCTTCTGCAGCTTTTCCGCGAAGGCACGGTCCTGCGCATCGAAACCCGGACCGCCGAGACGCTTCATGTTCTCGAACATCGCTTCCTGCAGCGCCCGGTTGAGAACCACGTTCGAGGTGGCGTCCGTGACCTGCACCGTCACGGTGGTCTCCGTCATCAGCGCCGCGCCTTGCGCGATCTTCTTCACGCGCTCGAAGAGACGCTCCGCATCCGGCAGGTGCGGCGAGCGCACGAGATAGAGCGATTCCGCATAGGCCTGCACCACGTTCGGCGCGTCGCCCCCGGAATTGGTGATGGCGTAATGCACGCGCGCATCGGAGGGCATATGCTCGCGCAGGTAATTGACGCCCACATTCATCAGCTCCACCGCATCGAGCGCGCTGCGCCCGAGCTCCGGCGAGGCGGCGGCATGGGACGGGCGGCCCGTGAAGCGGAAGAAGGCCTGGATGCAGGCGAGCGACGACATGGACTGCACTTCATTCACGACGCTCGGATGCCAGCAGAAGGCCGCGTCGAGATCGTCGAACAGACCCTCGCGCGCCATGAAGGTTTTTCCTGAGCCGCTCTCTTCCGCCGGGCAGCCGTAATAGCGCACCGTGCCTGCGATCCCTTCCGCTTCCAGCGCATCCTTCAACGCCACGGCCGCAAGCGCCGAGCCTGCGCCGAGAAGATTGTGCCCGCAGCCGTGACCCGGCGTGCCCTTCGCTGTCGGCCTGTGCTCGGTCACGCCCGAAACCTGAGCGAGGTCCGGCAGCGCATCGAACTCGCCGAGGATGCCTACGATGGGACCGCCCGAGCCGTATTCCGCCACGAAGGCGGTGGCCATGCCGCCCGCATTCCTCGTGATGCGAAAACCCTCGCGCTCCAGCATGGCGATCTGCTCCGCGACCGACCGATGCTCCTCGAAAGCCAGTTCCGGCATCGCCCAGATGCGGTCGCTCAAGGCGCAGTAATCGGCAGCCTTCGCATCGACGCGGCGGGCGATCGCATCGAGGCTGAGGGGGTCGTTTTGCATGGGGTGCTCTTTGCTGGACATGGTCTGCCGCCTTTTAGCGTCGAGACAGGCTGCACGGAAGACGTTTGGCGCCAATCACCTCTCCCGCCCGGGAGAGGGAGACTACGCCCTACCCCGCCGCGAACAGATCCCGCGTGACAATCGGCGCCGCCGGCTCCTCGAACGCGTTCGGGTCGCCCGGCCCCGTCTCCCAGCCTAGATCCGGCAGCGCGATGATGCGCAGGCCCCGCGGGTCGTTGCGGGTCACGACGATGTTGCGGCTTTCCATGTAGGCGATGAGGCGGCGTGCGCGGCCCGGTGAGCGGCTGCCGCAGGCGCGGGCGATCTCGCCGTCGGGCGGACAGGGCGAACCTTCCATCGCCGCGCGGGCGAGCAGGAGATAGACGCCCTGGATGTCCTCTTCGAGATCGTTGGCGAACGCCACCGCCCGGTCCCATTCGGTGCCCTCGGCGGTGGCCATGTCGACGCCTGCGCGGGCCACCGCGAGGCGGCGGCGAAAGGCGTTGAGGTTCAGCGGCTCGCCGGAGACGCGGCGGATGCGGCAGCGCACGAGAAAATCCTGATAGAGCACCGCCACCGAGCGGAAGGCCGCTTCGGGATCGTCGAGAATTTCACGCAGGATCGCGTCGAGGGCAGCCTCGCGTTCGGCCTTCGTCTCCTCCGTCACCTCGGGGGCCTGAGGCTCGGGCGTTGCGGCTGCGCGGGTGCGGGCGAGCTGCGCGAGAAGATCGTTGGTCGAGGGCGCGGGCGGCGGAGGCGGTGCGCGGCGCGGCAGGGCGGGACGGGCCACCATTTCGTCCTCGCCCGCCTTGAAGATGAGGTCCCGCGCGTCTTCCTTGGGCTGCTCGGGCAGCGGCATGAGCTTGAAGGTGCCCGAACGGGTGGAGGTTTCCACCTCGCCGATGCGGATGGGGAGCGGGCGGCGCGAGAGCGCGGGGCCCAGGGCCACGAAGTGGCCGCGCTCGAGGTCGCGGAACATTTCGGCCTGGCGGCGCTCCATGCCCAGAAGATCGGCGGCGCGGGCCATGTCGATGTCGAGGAAGGTGCGGCCCATGAGGAAGTTGGAGGCTTCCGCCGCCACGTTCTTGGCGAGCTTCGCGAGGCGCTGGGTGGCGATGATGCCCGCCAGGCCGCGCTTGCGGCCGCGGCACATGAGGTTCGTCATCGCGCCGAGGGAAACCTTTCGCGCTTCGTCGGAGACCTCGCCCGCAGCAGCGGGGGCGAAGAGCTGCGCCTCGTCCACCACCACGAGCATGGGATACCAGAAATCCCGGTCCGCATCGAAGAGGCCGCCGAGGAAGGCCGCCGCGCAGCGCATCTGCGCCTCGGCGTCCAGGCCTTCGAGGGAGAGCACCACGGAGACCCGGTGCTGGCGCACCCGGGCGGCGATGCGCTGGATGTCGCCCTCGGAGCGGGAGGCGTCCACCACCACATGGCCGAACTTGTCGGCCAGCGTGACGAAGTCGCCCTCCGGATCGATCACCGCCTGCTGCACGAGGGAGGCGCTCTGCTCGAGAAGGCGGCGCAGGAGATGCGACTTGCCGGAGCCGGAATTGCCCTGGACGAGCAGGCGCGTCGCCAGAAGCTCTTCCAGATCCAGTTGAGCCCTCTGTCCTCCGGGTGCGGAGGAGACCACTCCCATGTCGATGCCGACCTTCATCAGCCTCCCTCACAAGGTTTCAGAACTGCCGGGTTCCTAACACGGCAAAGCCTGGGAAAGTGCCTGGATTGACCGCCTCCTCCACAGCTATCCCCAGGCACGACGCCGCAGGATTGACGGAAACAGGCCATGTTTCCGGCCATTAACAAAGCCACGCTCGACTCTTTCTCAGAAGTCTTTTGCCTCCCGGAGGCTTTTGGAACCAATGTTGCCGTCGAATCCCAAGGCCCTCGGGCAACGCCCTGTGCTCGACGAGGGGACGGAGCTGGGCCCTCCCCCCGCCGCCCAGGACCGCGCCCAGGCAGTCTTCGAGACGACGGGCATCATCCTGATTCTCGTGATCATCCTGGGCGGCGTCTGGCTTCTGATTCGGAGGCGGCTTTAGGGCGGGATGTGCCTCAATCGGCGATCGCCGCTTCCGCCGCCTTCACGGCGCTGCCGCGCAGGGGCAGCTCCTTCATGGCGATGAGGAAGGCGAGCGCCAGCCCGAAGCCGACGATGGCGGCCACGAACACATAGGCGAAGACGTCGGCGAGGTTCACGCCGCTCTGCGCCGCTGCATGGGCGAGCGTCTCGAAGCTCGCCGCGCCCGAGAGCCCCGAACCGCTGAGCACGATGGCGCCGAAGGCCGCCACGATGAGCGCGCCGCCGAGAGAGCGGAAGAAATTGGCAGTGCCCGTCGCGGTGCCGAGCTGGTGCGGCGCAACCGCATTCTGGATCGCCACGGTCGAGACCGGCAGCAGCGTGCCGAGGCCCACGCTGATGATGGCGAGCAGCACCTCGACCAATGTGATGGAGAGATCCCGCGCGAAGGCCGCGAGAACGCCCGTCGCCACCATCGCGACGAGAAGGCCGCCCACCGGCAGGCGCTTGTAATGCCTCACCTTGGCCATGCTGCGCCCGGAGAGCGTCGCGCCGCAGACGGTGCCCGCCATGAGGGGAATGAGTGCGAGGCCGGAGAGCGAAGCGGACAGTCCGCGCACCGCTTCGAAATAGACCGGCAGGTAGATGGTGAGGCCGATATAGGTGCCCATGCCGAAGCAGGCGGAGAGCACGCCCATGCGCACCACCTGGTTGTGGAGCACGCCCGGCGGGATGAGCGGTTCCGGCGCAAGACGCATCCGGAGGGCGAACAGGCCCCAGAGAACCGCCGAGCCTGCCACAAGGCCGACGATGGGCAGCGAAGCCCAGGGATGGCGCAGGCCACCCCAGCTCAGGGCAAGGAGCAGAGAGACGGTTGCTGCGACCATCAGCAGGGCGCCGATGAGGTCGAGCTTGTGCCGCCTGTCGTGTCGCGGGAGTTTCTTGAGCGTGTGGAACGTGATGGCGAGCGCGACGAGCCCGAGCGGCAGGTTGATCCAGAAGATCACGGACCAATGGAGATGCTCTGCGAAGAAGCCGCCGAGCACGGGGCCGACAAGGCTCGCGGTCATGAAGACGCTCGCGAAATAGACCTGGTACTTGCCGCGCTCCTTCGGCGGGACGAGATCGGCCACGATGGTCTGGGCCAGCGCGATCAGGCCGCCGCCGCCGATGCCTTGCAGGCCCCGAGCCAGGATGAGCATCAGCATGGTGGGCGCAACCGCGCAGGCGATGGAGCCCACGATGAAGATCACGATGCCGATGAGCATGGTGACGCGCCGGCCATGGCTGTCGCTGAATTTCCCGTAGAGCGGCGTCACCGCCGTCGAGGTGAGCAGGTACACCGTCACCACCCAGGGCAGATGCTCCAGGTCTCCGAGCTCCCGGCCGATGGTGGGCAGGGCCGTGGCGATGATGGTCTGATCGAGGGCCGCCAGGAGCATGGCCAGCATGATGCCGATGATGATCGTGCGGATTTCGGCATGGCTGAGGGCGGGGGCGGCATGGTCTCCTGCGGCGTGGCGGGCTGGCTGATCCATCGATGTCCTTCGCTTTCTCGCGCCATTTTTAGGGAAAGACGCTCCGCTTGTCCCCTATCGGCTCTGCGCAGCAGACATGCAGCGGGCACCGAGGCGGCGCCCAACGCATAGGGGTTAGGCTGTTTCCAGGGGTACTCCCTCTCCCATTGGGGAGAGGGGCAGGGGTGAGGGCCTTTCATTGCCGAAGAAGGCAATCGCTACCCGCCGCGCTGCCGCACCGAGCTTTCCGATACGGGAGAGGCTGGGCCTGCGCCCCATGCGGAGAAGTCTCATCCGGCGGCAGAAACCCTCTCATTCCTGCTCCCCGTCCTCCTTGCGCTCTCCCTGTCATCCCAGCGCAGGCGGGGATCCAGAACCACGACGGTGGGAGAGTGGGGCTCGTCCAGGCGCGACCTGGCTCTCCTCCCCCTTGTGGGGAGGAGATGGAGGTGGGGGTGCCGGCGCCTGACCGTCATCGGCTATCGCTCACACCCCCACCCTAACCCTCCCCACAAGGGGGAGGGAACGCGCGCTGGACCTTGATGAGCTGACATCGGAGGAGCAAAGGTGCTTGTCATCCCCGCGCAGGCGGGGATCCAGATCGAGAACAGTCGGAGAGAAGGCGCTGCGGCATCCGCTTGCTTCCTTCTACACCCTCAGTGGTGATGGATCCCCGCCTGCGCGGGGATGACGGCAGAGGGTACGACGGGCGGCGGCGGCTGGCGGGGTGATGTTCTGTCTTTGTTCTTGACTTCTGCCTCAACCTTGGCTATATCATTGCGCATCCCGGCCCGACGAGGGGCGCGCTCGCGAGGCGTCGCAGTGGCGGGGCGGGGAACGGTCCTGCGGCAGGTCTCGC
>DASQML010000013.1:0-43426 GCA_035645515.1 Microvirga sp. | reverse complement strand
GTACGCCGTGAACGTCGCTCCGCCCGACTCCGCCAGAACCTTCGTGATCGCAGCCGTCAGCGACGTCTTGCCGTGGTCAACGTGACCAATCGTTCCGATGTTGCAGTGCGGCTTCGTCCGCTCAAACTTTTCCTTCGCCATTGATCTCTACCTTGCATAGGCCAGGAACAAAAAACCCGAGGCGTCCGATATTGCGGTTACGCCAAATGCGCAAGTGCCAATTTCAGTCTTACAGAAGCTAATTATCGAAGAGACTGCCCAAAAGCCCCGCGCGGGTTCCCTGAAACGGTTCCGTTCGCTGCTTCAAACCCTTAGAGACACGATCCAGCCAGCCATGAGCCGCCAGCTCGCAGAAAACCAGAGACAGGAGGGTTGGAGCGGGTGAAGGGAATCGAACCCTCGTATTCAGCTTGGAAGGCTGCTGCTCTACCATTGAGCTACACCCGCATACCCTGCCGGTTGGATGGTGGGGGAAGTAGGACTCGAACCTACGAAGGCATAGCCAGCGGATTTACAGTCCGCCCCCTTTGCCGCTCGGGACATTCCCCCTTGCCAACCATGACGCAGCGCGTCGAGGTCTTCACCCGAAGCGTCCCACCGTGGTGCGGCCGCTCGGTGGCGCTCTTATGGTGAGCCTCATGGCCGGTGTCAACAGCAAAGCGCAATGTTTATGAGATGGATCGTGAACGAGCCCGCGCCGTGCTATGGGCATGCACCTTGTCATCTGAGATCGAAAGCATCATGAGCGAGCGCCCCTCCCATTCCCGCAAGCCCCGTTTCCAGCGCCCGCAGGGCAAGAGGCCGGGCCGCCGCGATCCGCAAGGGTGGCGCCCTCCTCACGAGATCGACACGACGATTCTCTATGGCTGGCATCCGGTGGTGGAGGCGCTGCGCAACGGCAGGCGCACGATTCGCCGGCTGCTCGCCACCGAGAACTCCCTGCGCCGCCTCCAGGAAGAGAACGTTCCCCTGCCCTTCGAGCCCGAGATGGTGCGTCCGGACGAGATCAACCGCCTTCTTGAGCCCGACGCCGTTCACCAGGGCCTGTACGCGGAGGCCGATCCCCTGCCCTCGCCGTCCGTGGACACCTTGAGCGGCAAGCGTCTCGTGCTCGCCCTCGACCAGATCACCGATCCGCATAATGTGGGAGCCATCGTGCGCACGGCGGCTGCCTTCGATGTAGAGGCCATCATCACCACGGCCCGGCACAGCCCGGCGGCCACAGGAGTCCTGGCGAAATCCGCCTCCGGCGGCCTCGAGCATGTCCCCTTCCTGATCGTGAAGAACCTGGGCGATACGCTCAACGCCCTCGGCGAGCGCGGCTTTCAGCGCATCGGCCTTGATTCGGAGGGCGAGGCCAGGATCGACGAGCTCGAGTTGAGGCTGCCCCTGGTGCTCGTGCTGGGCTCGGAAGGCAAAGGCCTGCGCCAGAGAACGCGGGAATGCTGCGATGCGATCGGCCGCCTCGATATGCCCGGCGCCATCAAAAGCCTCAACGTGTCGAATGCGGCCGCCATCACGCTTTTCGCTGTGAGCAAAGCTACGGCCAAATCCTGACCTGTCGCGGCGCTCCTCCGTAAACTATTGTACGATAAGGAATTTCAGCCCACGCACCCGCTTCTTAGACGGAAGTCGCAAATACGAATTGAGAATTGTGGAGAGTACCGGCGACGCTAGCCTCAGCTCCCATGGGATTCTTGGCCGCCTCCGTGGTCATGATGCCTCGGCTCAAGCGGCAAAGCTCAGCTTGACGCCTGAAGACCCGGACCACCGGGCTTACCAATATGGAAGGGAACGCTATGGCAACAGCAGCCACTACAGCGCGTTCGGCCGCCGCACCGCGGCCGATGACGCGCGAGGAGAAGAAGGTCATCCTGGCCTCCTCTCTCGGTACCGTCTTCGAATGGTACGACTTCTATCTCTACGGATCTCTGGCCACCATCATCGGCGCGCAGTTCTTCTCCGCCTTCGACGTGACGACGCGAAACGTATTCGCGCTTCTCGCCTTCGCGGCAGGCTTCCTGGTGCGCCCGTTCGGCGCTATCTTCTTCGGCCGCATCGGCGATCTGGTCGGCCGCAAATACACCTTCCTTGTTACGATCCTGATCATGGGCATCTCGACCTTCCTGGTCGGCCTGCTGCCCAGTTACGCCCAGATCGGCTGGATTGCTCCGGTTATCCTGATCGCACTGCGTATGCTCCAGGGCCTTGCGCTTGGCGGCGAATACGGCGGTGCCGCCGTGTACGTGGCCGAGCACGCTCCCGTTGGACGCCGCGGCTTCTACACCAGCTTCATTCAAACCACGGCCACTGTAGGCTTGCTGCTGTCCTTGGCGGTCATCCTTGTTCTCCGCACATGGATGGGCGAGCAAGGCTTCCAGACCGGCGAAGGCTGGCCGATTGCCGGCTGGCGCATTCCGTTCCTTCTGTCGGTGGTGCTCCTCGGCATCTCGGTCTGGATTCGCCTCCAGATGCACGAATCACCTGCCTTCCAGAAGATGAAGGAAGAAGGCACCCAGTCGAAGGCTCCCCTAAGGGAGGCGTTCGGCCAGTGGGGCAATGCCAAGATGGTGCTCATCGCCCTCATTGGCCTCGCTATCGGCCAGGCTGTGGTGTGGTACACGGGCCAGTTCTATGCCCTGTTCTTCCTCCAGAGCATTCTGAAGGTCGACCTGCTCACCTCCAACGTGCTGATCGCCTGGTCGCTGATCCTCGGCACCGGCGGCTTCATCGTGTTCGGCATGCTCTCCGACAAAATCGGCCGCAAGCCGGTCATCCTCGGCGGCTGCCTGATTGCGGCGATCACCTACTTCCCGCTCTTCAGCGCACTCACGAACATCGCCAGCCCGAACCTGAATCAGGCTCTGGAAACGGCGAAGGTCCAGGTGGTGGCTGATCCCGCCACCTGCGGCTCGGTGTTCGATCCGGTCGGCATCCGCACCTTCACAGCCCCGTGCGACATCGCCCGCGTGGCCCTGGCTCGCTCGGCTGTTAAGTACGAGCTGGTCCCGGCTGCTGCCGGCACGCCCGCAAAGGTGACCTTCAACGGCAAGGAAGTTCCGGTTGCTGCGGCTATTCCGGCCAACATCACGGCCTTCACGGCGGCGGCGACTGAAGTGGGCTACCCGAAAGCTGGCGACCCGAGCATCCTGAAGGTGAACGGCTTCTTCGATGCTCTCAGCAACCCTCAGGCTCTGAAGGTCATCGGCATTCTGTGGGTCCTCGTGATCTACGTCACGATGGTCTACGGCCCGATCGCTGCAGCGCTCGTCGAGTTCTTCCCGACCCGCATCCGCTACACCGCGATGTCCCTGCCCTACCACATCGCCAACGGCTGGTTCGGCGGCCTTCTGCCTCCCACCGCCTTCGCGATGGTGGCGGCCACCGGCGATATCTACTACGGCCTGTGGTACCCGATCGTGATCGCTCTCGTGACCTTCGTGGTCGGCCTCCTGTTCGTGCCGGAGACGAAGGATCGGGATATCATGACCTACGAGGGCGCGCGCTAGGCGCCTCTCGCGACGGACATAAGGAAAGCCCCGCTTCACAGCGGGGCTTTTCGTTTCAGGCTTAGATAAAGAGCCGCGATCAGTAGCAGGTCGTCACCTTGCGGACGATCCATCCCTCGCCTTCGACGAAGAGCCGCTGGCGGGACTTGCTGCAGGAGGTCATATCGGAACCCGACTGGATCGCACCCGTCTCTTCCACGTCCTTCGATGCGGCTGTGGCGACTTTCTCCTGCACCGCCTTGGGGGTCGGGCGGGCGGATGAGACAGCGTGAGCAGCCTCGCAAGGCATCGCCGCGAACATGAGTCCAGCGGCGAGTCCAACCGAGACAACGAACCGGATTCTGCCCCCGAATGGCGAATCGTCTTTTGTCCTATGAGCCCCTAAGGCCTTCATGGCACCGTCTCCATAACCAATGTTCCCCTGACAATTCCACAACGGGAGGATGGTTTCGGTGCGCTGGAGCACTTAATTTTTCTGTCTCAATGGAACTTGCTTCCCTTCTTGGGTGCTGCTACCTCAGCACCGATACGGAGGCCGGCGTAGCACAGCGGTAGTGCAGCGGTTTTGTAAACCGAAGGTCGGGAGTTCGATCCTCTCCGCCGGCACCATCCCTCCAAAGCAGAGCTTCCATCCGCAGAATCAGCGGATCCGCTCCTTGCCCCAATTCTCGTGAGCACCCTTCTCCGACACTTCGCGCTCCACCCGGTTGAGCCGGCTGCGGCGGCTGCTGAAGACATACATGAAGATTCCCATCAGCAGCGGCCCGCCGATGATCACCAGAGCCCATACCCATCCGTCTGCGACATCCCAATCCATCGTCATTCTCCTTGAGGCAGGCCGCACAGGGCGGGCCGGCTGTTCCTGAAAGGCTAACCGGAAGCGAAAGTCGTTGTTCCTCAGGTATCCCTGCCATAGGAAGGGCGGCGGCGCATGACGCACGGAGCTGTCTGAGGAATGCCGATGCCCATTGCCATAACCGACCCGGACGATCCGCGGATCGAGCCCTATCGCGCGGTGCGCGAGCGGGATCTGGTGGGCCGCCAGCATCGCTTCATCGCCGAGGGCGAGGTCGTGCTGCGCGTGCTGCTGAAGCAGCGGCGCTTCGAGATCGAATCCCTCCTGCTGGCCGAGAACCGCGTGCATCCCTTAAGCGACGCGCTCGCAGCCCTGCCTGCGGAGGTGCCGGTCTATACCGCCGGCCGCCAAGTCATGGATGCCATCGTGGGCTTCCCGATTCATCGCGGCATCCTGGCCGTCGCGCGCCGTGCTCCGCTTCCTGCGGCCGAGGCATTCCTGGCAGGACTTCCGCCGCAAGCGCTGGTCGTCGGCCTGGTGGGCTTGGCGAACCATGACAACGTGGGCGGCATCTTCCGCAATGCGGCAGCCTTCGGCGCCCAGGGCGTTCTGCTCGATCAGGAAAGCTGCGATCCGCTCTACCGCAAGGCCGTGCGGGTCTCGGTCGGAGGAGCCCTGGTGGTGCCCTTCACCCGAATGGCCTCCGTCGATGCGATGGTGCAGGCTCTCCAAGGCGCCTCCTTCGACGTGCTCGCGCTGTCCCCTATGGGCCGGGAGAACCTCTCGCAGGTGAAGCCGTCCCGCCGGACCGCGCTGCTGCTCGGCGCGGAAGGACCAGGCTTGCCGCCGGATCTGCTCGCCCGCACCCGCACGGTGTCGATCCCCATGAGCGGCGGCTTCGATTCCCTGAACGTCGCCACCACCAGCGGTATCGCCCTGTATCATCTGACTTCGCAACGCCCCTGAGAAAGTCACAGCCTCACCCTGAGGTGCGAGCTTGCTCGCGTCTCGAAGGGCGAGGCGTCTCCAGAGTGCACTGAACCATCCTTCGTGACGCCGCTTCGCGGCTCCTCAAGATGTGGGGCCAAGCTGATGGACCGGATGAGGGAACCGCCCTTTGCTCGCCGAGTTGTGAAGAACCCTTCTCTTGCCTCGAAACTGAGCCGTTCTAGGCTCCTGGCGTCGATGTCGAGAGGATCCCGATGACAATCACACGCCGTACCATTCTTGCAGGCACTGCCCTTGCCGCCACTCCGTTCGGAGGAACGGCCGCCTTGGCCCAGACCGCCACCGCAACGTCCAGCCCTGCCTCGCCCGGATCGGCGACGGGCCAGGCTCCTGGCTTCTACCGCTACAAGGTCGGGGATGTCGAAGTCACCGCCATCAACGATGGTTTCGCCCGCCGTCCGGTCGAGGGCTTCGTCAAGAATGCCGATACCAAGGACGTTCAGGCTGCCTTGCAGGACGCGTTCCTGCCCACGGATGCCTTCCCGATCACGTTCAACACGCTGGTCCTGAACCAGGGCGGAAAGGTCACCCTGATCGATACGGGCAATGGCGACATGGGCGCGCCGACATCAGGACGCTGGATGGCGAATTTCCGCGCAGCAGGCTTCGACCCCGCTCAGGTCAACACGGTCGTCATCAGCCATTTCCACGGCGATCACATCAACGGTCTGCGCCTGAAGGACGGGACGGCAGTGTTCCCCAATGCCGAGGTGTTGGTGCCCGCCCCCGAATGGGCGTTCTGGATGGACGATTCCCGCATGAACCAGGCGCCCGAAGCGATGAAAGGCGCTTTCCAGGGCGCGCGCCGGGTCTTCGGCCCCATTGCGCAGACCGTGAAGCGCTACGAGATGGATAAGGAAATCGTGCCCGGCCTCACCAGCGTCGCGGCTCCCGGCCATACGCCGGGCCATACCGCCTACATGCTCTCCTCGGGATCGGGCAAGCTGCTGATCATGTCGGACGTGACGAACCATCCGGCCCTCTTCGTCCGCAACCCCGATTGGTCGGCCGTGTTCGACATGGACGCGGACCAGGCCCGCGCTACCCGCCGGCGCATGCTCGACATGGCGGCCGCCGAAAAGGCGCAGGTCGCGTTCTATCACGCCCCCTTCCCGGCCACGGGCCATATCGCGAAGGACGGCAACGGCTTCCGCTTCGTGCCTGTGCAGTGGAGCTCGGCGGTCTAAAGCCGGTCCGGTCGGCTGAAGCCGCCTGACGTCTCCCCAACGAGCCAGTCGAGAGTGGCGGCATCCGCCCCCGAGGGTTCGATGAAAAGGATGACCGGCGTCTCATAGGGATGCCGGTCCTTCAGAGCCTCATGTATGCGGTCCTGGAGGCCCTTACGGGTTTTGAGGATGCCGACGGCTTCCTCCCCGCGCTCGACAGCTCCCTTCCAGGCATAGACCGAGCGCATCCCTGGCAGCACATTGATGCAGGCGGCCAAGCCGTCTCGCACGAGGCTTTCCCCAATCGCCAGGGCCGTATCCACATCGGGAAAGGTCGTATAGACGAGAAGTGGGCGTTCCATGCTATGCCTGTGTTCCGTAGTCCCATCGGGCGCAGCGAGGGTATCTGGGCATGGCCCGTCGTTTCAACAAGATTGCATTCGTCGCCAGTTCCGCGCCCGATGCGCAGGGGGCGCTCGAGTCCCTGAAGGGCCACTATGAGAACGTCGCTCCCGAGGAGGCTGATGTCATCGTGGCCCTCGGCGGCGACGGCCTGATGCTGCAGACCCTGCACAAGACGATGGGCAGCTCGAAACCCATCTACGGCATGAACAAGGGCACCGTCGGCTTCCTGATGAACGAGTTCAGGGGGGACGATCTTTTCGAGCGCCTGGAAAATGCGGAACGCAGCGTGGTGCACCCGCTCCTCATGGTGGCGTGGGATGTCCACGGAGTGGCGCATACGGCCCGCGCGATCAACGAGGTCGCCATGTTCCGGCAGACCTACCAGGCCGCGAAGCTGCGCGTGAGTATCGACGGCAAGGTGCGCATTCCTGAACTCATCGCGGACGGGACGCTCGTCGCCACGCCCGCCGGATCGACGGCCTACAACCTCTCCGTCGGCGGGCCGATCCTGCCGCTGAACTCGCCGCTTCTCGCGCTCACGCCGATCTCCGCCTTCCGTCCCCGCCGCTGGCGCGGCGCGCTTCTGCCGGACTACGCGAAGATCGAATTCGAGGTGCTGGAGGCAGAGAACCGGCCTGTGAGCGCAGTGGCGGATCACACTGAATTCCGCAACGTGTCCCGCGTGCACGTGTCGATGGACAGAAGCGTCGACCTGGTGATGCTGCACGATCCCGGGCACAGCCTGGACGAGCGCATCTTGCGGGAGCAGTTCGGTTATTGATTTTGGTTACTGGTTTTGCTGAGGCATGAGCAACATGCCCATTCCGATACAAGGAGGATATGCGTCATGAACGACGAGAGCAGGCATCCGCGCGGCGGTCTCTACTTCGAGGATTTCACCGTGGGCACCACCATCAGGCACCGTCTCACGCGTACGGTGACGCAGATGGACAACATGCTGTTCTCCAACATGACGCTGAACCCGCAGCCTCTGCACATCGACGCGCATTTCTGCGCCACGGAGACGGAATGGGGCAAGCCGCTCATGAACTCCCTGTTCACGCTGGGTCTCATGATCGGCATTTCCGTCAACGACACGACAGTCGGCACCACCATCGCCAATCTCGGCATGACGGACGTGAAGTTTCCCGCGCCTCTGTTCGAGGGCGATACCATCAACGTGACGACGGAGATCGCCGACAAGCGTGAGTCGAAATCGCGCCCGAACGCCGGCATCGTCGAATTCATTCACCGTGCCTATAAGCAGGACGGCACCCTCGTCGCAGAGTGCCGCCGCCAGGCCTTCATGCGCAAGAGGAACGGGTGATGCGCTCCCTTCTCTTCGTCCCCGGCGACAGCCAAAAGAAGCTCGAGAAGGCGCTCACGTCCGGCGCCGACGTTCTTCTGATCGATCTGGAGGATTCCGTCGATCTGAATGCGAAGGAAGAAGCACGTCGCGTCACAGCCGCGTTTCTCGCAGAGCATCGTTCCAGCACGGAGCGTCCGCGTCTCTACGTGCGGGTGAACGGCCTCACGACCGGCATGATCGATGCGGATCTCGACGGCGTCATGAAAGCTGCGCCCGACGGCATCGTGCTGCCGAAAAGCGTCGGCGGCGCGGATGTGGCGCATCTGGGCGCGAAGCTCGCCGTGCGTGAGGCGGAATTCGGGCTGGAGGACGGCGCCACCCGCATCCTTGCCATCGCGACGGAAAATGCTGCGGGCGTCTTCGCGCTCGGCACGTTTAGCGGCGCAACCCACCGCCTGATGGGCCTCACCTGGGGCGGAGAGGATCTCTCCGCCGATCTCGGCGCCGAAGCCAACCGCGACGAGAGCGGCACCTATACCGATCCCTATCGCCTCGCCCGCTCGCTGACGCTCCTCGGAGCTGCGGCGGCAGGCGTTGATGCAATCGACTCGGTCTTCACCAATTTCCGTGACATGGATGGCCTTGCCGCCGAGTGCCGAGCGGCCCGCCGTGACGGCTTCGTGGCGAAAATGGCGATCCATCCCGCGCAGGTTCCCGTCATCAACGAAGCCTTCACGCCCTCGCCCGAGGCCATCGCGCGGGCGCAGGCGGTGATCGAAGCCTTCAAGGCCAATCCGGGCGCAGGTGTCGTCGGCGTCGACGGCGAGATGCTGGATCGCCCGCATCTGCTGCGGGCGGAGCGGCTTCTGCGGAGAGTGGGCAAAGCCTAGGGACAGGGAACTACCGGATGCCGCCGATGACAAGCAGGTTCAATGCTCAGCCGGAGCTTTCATCCGAACGGCTTACGCTGAGGCCCCTTAAGCCCGAGGATCTGGAAGGCCTGTTCGCCGCCGCGGGACATCCGGAAGTCTGGGCCGGACATCCGGCCAAGGACCGCTACAAGCGTGACGTCTTCGAGAAATATTTCGACTTTCTCCTGAGTACCGAAAGCACGCTCGTGGTGATCGATCAAGCGTCAGGAAAAATCATCGGCTGCTCGCGCTATTACACGGCTCCGGATCGGCCGGACAGCATCTCCATCGGCTTCACCTTCGTGAACCATGCCTATTGGGGTGGCGGCGTGAACTTCGAGATGAAGCGCCTCATGCTCGATCACGCCTTCCAAACCTACGAAGAGGTGTGGTTCCACATCGCCCCCGACAACATCCGCTCGCAGAAGGCCACGTCCAAGCTCGGCGCCGAGCATGCGTACACGACAACCCTGAACTTGTCCGGATCCCCTGCGCCTGCCCTGTGCTTCCGGTTGACGAAAAGCGCGTGGGAACAGACGCTCCGAAACAGGCAGGCGCGACGAGAAACGGTGGATGTCTAACCGCCCGGCCTCGTGATGGAGAACTTCGTTTCCGGCGTCGCAACGAAGTAGTCGCGGTAGCCTGCGCGGGCGATGGGACGCATGGCGGCAGTATCGACCAGCCCGTTCACGATGTACCGGTCGTCGATATAGACACCGACCACCTGACCGATCACGAGGTGATAGGACGGCTCGCCGCCCTGCAGCGGGGTGAGCGGGACGGTCTGCAGCCATTTGCATTCGAGAGCCGCCAACGCGTCCGCCACGCGCGGCGGCTTCACCAGACGGGACGGAGCAGGGTCAAGCCCCGCGTGCTCCATCTCGTTCTCCCCCCGCGGTAGCACGGCGGAAGTGGCGTTCATCTGGTCCCGCAATTCATAAGTCGCGAGGTTGCAGACGAATTCTTTCGTTTCCTCGATGAAGGTCAGCGCATCCTTTCTGCCGGACGACGAAAACGCCACCATGGGCGGGCGCTCGGAGACGGCGTTGAAGAAGGAATAGGGCGAGAGATTGATCTCACCCTTCGCGCTCATCGCTGTGATCCAGCCGATGGGTCGGGGTGTCACGATGGCCTTGAACGGATCGTGCGGCAGGCCGTGGGCGTTGGTCGCTGTCTCGTAGAACATGGGGCCTTTTCCGGCGAAGGGGGGACACCGGCTCGCCGCAAGACGATGCGACGAACGGGATCTTCAAAACCGCGTCACGATCTCGGAGAGGTTCGGGCGCTCGCGGTCCGTCGGCTTCTCCGTGGCCGTGCCGATATGGACGAAGCCGGCGATCCGCTCATGGGGCGCAAGGCCGAGGGCATCGAGCACGCGGCGGTCGAAAGCGGCCCAGCCGGAAAGCCAGGAGGCGCCATAGCCGAGCGCTGTCGCCGCGTTCAGGAGGTTCATGCAGACCGCGCCCGCGGACAGGACCTGCTCCCATTCGGGAATCTTCGCGTGCGGCACGACGCGCGACACTACCGCCACCACCAGCGGCGCCTTGGTGAAGCGTTCCCGCTCGGCGGCGATCTTTTCGGCATCGGCATCCGGATTATCGGCCTGAAAGGCCTTGGCCAACACCTCCCCCAGCCGCTGCCGGGCCTCACCTTCGATGACGATGAAGCGCCAGGGGACCAGCTTGCCATGGTCCGGCACCCGGGCCGCCGCGGTGAGCAGCGTCTCGATGTCCGCAGCGCTCGGTCCTGGCTCCCCCAGCCAGCGCGGCGGCACGGAACGGCGGCTCAAGAGGCGGGAAAGGCTGTCATTCATGGGATCTTCATCCAACCCTGATAATGTGAGACAGTGCTTGAGAATGCCCGTGGAGGCCGCAGACGGCAGACTTCAAGGCTTGCCTTTGTCTTGCCGCGTTGCTGCTGTTGAGAACCATGGGCGTTCCAAGACGTCAGGCCGCTGCACAATCAACAAATGGCAGCGGATGTATAGGGGGAGTGCGGTGATCCGCCAAGCAGGTTCCTTACCGGGGCAGGCCATGGGCCGACCCGAGGAGGACCACTTTGCGCAGCGCCGCGTGTAGAGACATGCAGACATCCTTGTTCGGATCCGCGGGTTCCATCCCCAGCCTTGAATGGTCAAGGCGCCAGACACTTTTGGCTTTCGCACTGATCCTGGCTGCGTGGGCCGCCGCCGCCGCCATCTGGCCCCTGACCGGCGCTGTAGTCCCCTGGGATTCCAAGAACCAGTTCTACCCCACTCTGCGCTATCTCGGCGCGGCCCTCGCCCACGGGGAACTGCCCCTCTGGAACCCCTACCATTTCGGCGGCCACCCCTCCGCCGCCGATCCGCAGTCCCTGCTGTTCACGCCCACCATGCTCCTGTTCGGCTGGCTCAAGCCCGACCCGTCCATGGAGCTGTTCGACCTGGTGGTCTTCGCCCATTTCCTCCCCGGCGCGCTCGCTTTCATCCCGCTCTTCCGCCGTCGCGGCTGGCACTGGTCGGGCGCAGTGGCCGCGGCCATCGTGTTCATGCTCGGCGGCTCCGCGACGGCGCGCCTGCAGCACACAGGCATGATCCTGAGCTACGGATTCTTCCCCCTGGCCCTCTGGCTCCTCGAAGAGGCCATGGACCGGCGCTCGTACCGCTTCGGCGTGCTCTTCGCCGTGAGCGCGGCGTTCATGGTGATCGGTCGCGATCAGGTGGCCTTCCTCTGCGCACTGACGTTGATTGGCGTTGCCGTGAGCCGCATCGCCACGGCGCAACAGCCCTTCGCCTATCTGCGCTCGCGCCTGGGGCTTCTCGTCGGCATGGCGTTGATCGGGGGCGCCCTGCTGGCTGTTCCCGTCATCCTGACCATGCAGTTCCTCGCCACATCGACGCGGCCCTCTTTCGGCTTCGGCGTGGCGGCCATGGGCTCCCTGCCCCCGGAAAGCCTGGCGACCATCCTGTTCGGCAACATCTTCGGCTCGCTGCGCTGGACCTACGATTACTGGGGGCCGGACTGGCACAGCCTCGCCGAGGGCACCTGGACCGACCGGGCTACCAATTACCTTTTCATCGGCACGATCCCGGCCCTGTTCATCCTGTGGCACGGCATCGCAGGCGGACGGCTCTTCGCCCGTGAGTTCCGCTTCTTCCTGGTGCTCGGCCTTCTGGCGATCCTCTATGCCCTCGGGCGCTACACCCCCGGCTTCGAGGTGATCTTCGATCACATGCCCGGCGTGAACCTCTATCGCCGCCCAGCGGATGCCACCTTCCTGATCAACATCGCACTCGCCTTTTCTTCCGGCTATTTGGTCCATCGCTACGCGAAGGAGGGGATGCCGCGCTGGAGCAAGGCTACCCTCGGCCAGTTCCGGATCGCGCTCCCCGCTCTCGCGCTGGCCCTCGTCATCGCGGCCATCGCCAGCGCCCTGACTTTTGCCGTCAAGGCCGGTCAGGTCCAGGCAACACTCACCGAGGCCGGTGTCGGCCTGCTGACGGCGGCGCTCCTGATGCTGGCTGTCGCCAAGCTGAGCGGCCCCTCCTCCCGGAGGGAGGCCCTGGTCCTTGCCCTCGTGGTCCTGACGGGCGCGGAGCTGATCGGACGGCACGCAGCCTCGGCGCTGAACGCGGAGCCGGCCGGGCGCTATACGGTCTTCACCCAGCTCCCGCCCGAGCAGCTCCAGGGCCTGCAGATCCTCAAGCGGGAACTGGCCGAGCGTCATAAGCAGGGCGAATACCCCCGCGTGGAGATCTTGGGGCTGAAAGGCTCCTGGCAGAATGCCTCCATGGTGCTCGAGATCGAGGACATCATCGGCTACAACCCCCTGCGCCTCGCGGATTACGAGCGCGCCATCGGCCCCGGCGAAAACGCCGAGGACCCGAACCTGCGCCAGTTCCCGAGCTCCTTCCGGGGCTATGAGTGCGACCTCGCGAGTCTCCTCGGCCTCGACTATCTCGTTCTCGACCGTCCCGTCCAGAAGCTGCCCCGTCACTTCCCGCGCCTCGCAGATGCCGAAATCGTTTATGGCACGGGCAAGATGTGGATCTACCGCCTCAACACGGCCGGACGGCGCGCCTACATGGCGCATCATGTCCAGGCGGTGGATTCGGAAGTCGTTCTCGGCCAGGACGAGCTGCCCGACTTCAACCGGGAGACAGAGGCGCTGATCGATCAGGACAGCATGCCCCTTCTTAAGGCCCATTACGCACCGGTTCGCCCGGCGGCCGAAAAGCCGCAAAGCAAGGTGAGGATCGTCAGCTACAGGCGCAATTCCGTGACCCTGGAGGTGGAGAGCAGTGCGCACGGCGTGCTCGTGCTGCACGACATCTATTATCCGGGCTGGGAGGCCAGCGTGGACGGCGAGCGCCGTCCGGTGCTGCGCGCCAACCTGCTGTTCCGGGGCGTCGAAGTGCCTGCCGGCAAGCACCGGGTCGAATTCGCCTTCCGTCCCCTCTCTCTTGAGAATTTGGTTGCAGCCGCCACCGATCTCATGGACACGGAGGACAAGCCGATCCAGACCGCCATTGCCACGCCTGTGCAATAGCGGAATAGTTTCTCTCGTTTGATGATGCAGTTTTCACATCCGCGCCCTTCCGCTCTGAGCCTGCTGGTCCTGCTGACGGCATCTTCTGCCTCGGCTCAGACTTTGACGCAGCCTCTTGGAACGGCCCCCCAGCCCTTCGGCCCGCCTCCCCCCGGCGTGCCCTCGCTCTCTCAGAGTCCTCCCCCGCCCTTGGCCTCGAGGCAGGTGGTGGTCAATGCCGGCGCGGTCTTCGCCGAGAGCAACGAGCCGATCCGATCCGGTCTCGTCTGGCGCGTGTTCGAGGACCGGGGCGACACATCCCAGCCGAATATCGTGGCCCGCTCCAGCAGCCCAACGCCCAGCTTCACCCTCGCCCCCGGCAACTACATCGTGCATGTGGCCTATGGCTTCGCCAGCGCTTCCAAGCGCATCAGCGTGCAATCAGGTAATCTCAACGAGCGGCTCGTGATCAGCGCGGGCGCGCTCCGCCTCAAGGGCGCCGTGGGCGAGAGCCCCATCGCCACGAACCGCGTGAGCTTCTCCGTCTATGTGCCGGAGGCGCAGAATTCGGAAGGCCGCCTCGTGATCGCCAATGCCAAGCCGAACGAGATCATCCGCCTGCCTGAGGGCAGCTATCACGTGGTCTCGACCTACGGCGATGCCAACGCCATCATGCGCAGCGATCTGAAGGTGGAATCGGGCAAGGTCACGGAGGCGACCCTCAATCATCGCGCCGCCACCGTCACGCTCAAGCTCGTGGCCTCGGAGGGCGGCGAGGCTTTCGCGGGCACGGCGTTCAGCGTGCTCACGCCCGGCGGCGACGTGATCCGCGAAGCCATCGGCGCCTTTCCGTCCGTAACGCTGGCGGAAGGCGAGTACGTGCTGATCGCCCGCCATGAGGGCAAGGTCTACACCAAGGACTTCAAGGTCGAGAGCGGCCTCGATCGCGACATCGAAGTTCTGGCCAAAGCCGCTCCCTGAACCTTTCAGCCCGCCCGGCATTGACCGCAGGCAAAGCATTTTCAGGAAAAGCGGGAGCCGCTCTTCCGCCCGAAAATGCGTCACCTGCATCAGTCAGCGGTCGCGCCGGGCATGCGCTCAACCTTTCAAGGCGCGGCTTTGAGAGGGATGAAGCTCATGAAGATTTCAGACATCATGACCCGCAACGTGCGCGTGGTCTCGCCCGACAGGACCATCCAGGAAGCCGCACGGATGATGGATGAGTTGAATGTCGGCGTGCTGCCCGTCTGCGATGGCCGCCGCCTGCGCGGCATGCTGACGGACAGGGACATCACCGTTCGCGCCACCGCCGCAGGTCTCGCGCCCGATACGACCCGTGTCCGCGACGTCATGTCGGACAATGTCTGGTGGTGCTTCGACGACGACGATGTGGGCCACATCGTGCAGCTGATGAGCGATCACCAGATCCGCCGCCTGCCGGTTGTGGATCACGACAAGCACCTTGTCGGCATCGTTGCGCTGGGCGATCTCGCCACCGACAGCGAAGGCGACGCTTCCCGGGCGCTGCGCCGTATCTCCACACCGTCAGAACCCGACCGCACGGGAACGCCGACATCGGCTCGCGCCGACCAGACGCGTGGGGGCGGCGAGGCACGCCTGACCGGCGACGAACGCCGTGAGCTGGACCGGCGTCTCAGCCGGGACGATGACGGCTGGCGCCATCGCCCGCATGATTATCGTGAACAAGGCGGTCGTGGCGGCGGTCGCAGCGATGGCCGGCGAGGCGGCCCCGAGTTCCGATTCCGTGACGAGGACGACGTGCGCGCCGCCTTTGGCAGCTTCGGCCATCCGGGCGAGGAAGGCATGCGCGATGCGCGGATGCAGGGCGGATTCGGCGGCGACGGGTATCAGAGCTACGGCGATGAATATGCCGGTCGCGGCTCCGCAGGCCGCGGCTATCGCCCGAAACGCTACGGTGCCTCGACCATTACCGGCGAGCACGCGCGTCCAGGCGACGACAGCAGCGAGGACGACCGCCGCATGCAGGATCGCGAGCGCACCTGGAGCCTCGTGAACGAGCGGCGCGATCACAGCAATTACGGCGCAGGCCCTGGCAATACGCGGTTCGGCAACGATGCCACCGCAAGCCGCGGGGAAGTGCGTCGCGATGATCATCGCGGACGCGGGCCCCGCAATTACCAGCGCTCGGACGACCGCATCCGAGAGGATGTGAACGAGCGGCTGAGCGACGATCCACGCATCGATGCATCGGAAATCGAGGTCGCCGTGCAGAATCGCGAAGTCACCCTCACCGGTACGGTGCGCGACCGAAACGAGAAACGCTGGGCCGAGGACATCGCCGATTCCGTGTCAGGCGTTTCGCATGTGCAGAACAATCTGCGTGTGGGCCGGATGCAGGGAACTCACCAGAGCGGAACCGTAGCGGGCGATGCCGTTGCGGCCAGCGGCAATCCTGGAAGCGGAACAGCAGGAACGACGGCTGGAGCGGAAGCCGGCGGTCGCCCGAGCGGGAAGCAGCGGCAGACGACGTAAGTCCTGCTCACCTATCTTCCGTCCTCATCCTGAGGAAGTCGCGAAGCGACCGTCTCGAAGGATGATCCAGAGAGCGCTGGAGACGCCTCACCCTTCGAGACGCTGCGCTCCTCAGGGTGAGGCTGCGTTTTGTTATACAAAAGGCGGCGCTTCTAAAGCGCCGCCTTTCTTTCGTTAAATCAATCAGCCCTTAGGCCACCGTGCGCTCCACCACGTGATGGCCGTCGAGCGTGGCGTGGCCTTCCGGCTCCGCCACGGCCTTCGCGGCACGCCGACGGTCCGGCGTGATCGCCTCGACGGCAAGCGCCTTCAGAGCCTCGTCGAGAGACATGCTCTGCTGGTTCGGGCTGCCGAGGCGACGGATGGAGACGGTGCGCTCGGCGGCCTCTTTCTTGCCGACCACGAGCAGCACGGGCACCTTTACCAGCGAATGCTCGCGGACTTTGTAGTTGATCTTCTCATTGCGAAGATCGGCCTCGACGCGCAGGCCCATGGCTTCCGCCGCCTTCACCACTTCCATGGCGTATTCGTCGCCCTCGGAGGTGATGGTGGCGACCACCGCCTGCACCGGCGCCAGCCAGAGCGGGAAGTGACCGGCGAAGTGCTCGATCAGGATGCCGGTGAAGCGCTCCATGGAGCCGCAGATCGCGCGGTGCACCATGACAGGCGTCTTCTTCTGACCATCCGCATCGACATAGAACGCCCCGAACCGCTCTGGCAGGTTGAAGTCCACCTGCGTGGTGCCGCATTGCCAGTCGCGGCCGATGGCGTCGCGCAGCACGTATTCGAACTTCGGGCCGTAGAACGCGCCCTCGCCCGGATTGATTGCGGTCTTGATGCGTCCGCCCGACTGCTCCTCGATCTGCTTGAGCACGCGGGTCATCACGTCTTCCGCGTGATCCCACATCTCGTCGGTGCCGACGCGCTTCTCAGGCCGGGTCGAGAGCTTCACGACGATCTCGTCGAAGCCGAAATCGGCATAGGTCGACAGGATGAGATCGTTGATCTTCAGGCACTCGTCGGCGAGCTGCTCCTCCGTGCAGAAGATATGCGCGTCGTCCTGCGTGAAGCCGCGCACGCGCATGAGGCCGTGCAGCGCGCCGGACGGCTCGTAGCGGTGCACGCTGCCGAACTCGGCAAGGCGCAGCGGCAGATCGCGGTAGGACTTCAGGCCATGCTTGAAGATCTGCACATGGCCCGGGCAGTTCATCGGCTTGATCGCGAAGACACGGTCGTCCTCGGTCTGGGTTGCGAACATGTTCTCGCGATACCAGCCCCAGTGACCGGAGGTCTCCCACAGGGCCTTGTCGAGGATCTGCGGCGCGTTGACCTCCTTGTAGTCGCCCTTCAGGCGGCGACGCATGTAGGAGATCAGCTCCTGGAACACCGTCCAGCCCTTCGGGTGCCAGAATACGACGCCCGGTCCTTCCTCCTGGAAGTGGAACAGGTCCATCTCACGTCCCAGGCGGCGGTGATCGCGCTTCTCGGCTTCCTCGAGCTGCCTGATGTAGTTGTCGAGGTCTTCCTGAGACGCCCAGGCGGTGGCGTAGATGCGGGTGAGCATCGCGTTGTTCGAGTCGCCGCGCCAATAGGCGCCCGCCACCTTCATGAGCTTGAAGGCGTTGCCGATCTTGCCCGTGGAGGTCATGTGCGGGCCGCGGCAGAGATCGAACCAGTCGCCCTGGAAGTAGATCTTGAGGTCTTGGCCTTCGGGGATCGCGTCCACGAGCTCGACCTTGTAGGTCTCGCCCTTCTCGGCAAACACCTTCCTGGCCTTCTCGCGGCTCCAGACCTCCTTCGTGAAGGGCTTATCGCGAGCGATGATCTCGCGCATCTTCGCTTCGATCGCCGGGAAGTCCTCCGGTGTGAAGGGCTCGCTGCGGGCGAAGTCGTAATAGAAGCCGTTCTCGATCACGGGGCCGATCGTCACCTGCGTTTCCGGGAACAGCTCCTGCACCGCTTCGGCGAGCACGTGCGCGCAGTCGTGCCGGATGAGCTCCAGAGCACGCGGGTCCTCGCGGTTGAGAAACTCGATCTTGGCATCCTTGGTGATCGGATCGGCCAGATCGGTGATCGCGCCGTCCAGCGCCATGGCGACCGTGCGCTTGGCAAGCGACTTGGCAATGCCTTCCACGATCTCGCGGCCGGTGGTGCCAGGGGCGTATTGGCGCTGGGCGCCATCGGGGAATGTCAGGGTAATCATGTCAAAACGTCTCCTTGGCTCACTCCTGCCAACGAAGCAGGTAAGCGTGGTCCCCACGGTTGGGGTGTTTAGGAAGCGCGGCGATCGTCGGATTCGACTGCCTCGCACGTGATCGCAGAGGGATTTTCCGGTGCGTTCACGCCCCGCCAGCGACCATAGCTCCACGGCTTATACCAGCCCGAGCCCTCGGGCAATGTTTCAGGAACAAGGTCGATGCCGTGGGTGCCGAACGGTCCGCAGCGGCAGATCCGGGCCACACCCATCCAGCCCCCGGCCCAGAAGCCATGCCGCTGGATGGCCTCATCCGTGTATTCGGAGCAGGACGGGAGGTGCCGGCACTGACGGCCGATCAGCCCCGACAGCGTGAGCTGGTAACCCCGGATCGCCAGGTGAGCGAACCGGCGAGGAAGACGGTCGAGTCCTGTCTCCTTCGATCTGTCTGTCACGTCCAATCCCGTTCTTGGCAGCACATCCCCGACGCAGCGGTTGCAACTTTACTGCTTGATTTACCGACACATTCAACCAGCGCTTCGTGGCACGGCAAAATTCTTACTGCGATACGTTATTTCGAAACGTTACTGCCCTCGTCCTGAGTGTCGCAGTTAGAGCAGGAATAATGGCCGTCAAAGTCGGAAAATTCATCTGGGATATCACCTATGCCTGCCCTCTGCAGTGTGTGCACTGCTATACGGAGTCAGGCCGACGGCCCCCTCGTACCTTGGATCGTGACGCAGCCATGGGGGTCATCGACGTAATCATCGCGGCGCAAGCGCAAAAGGTGTCGATCAGCGGTGGCGAGCCCCTGTCGGTTCGCTGGTCCCTCGAAGCCATGAAACGCCTCCACGACGCCGGCATCGCCGTTACCGTTTTTACGAGCGGCTGGTCGATGCCCGAGAAGACGGCCGCTGCCCTCGCGGACACGGTGTCCAGCGTGGCGGTGAGTATCGATGGCGCCGACTCTGCGATCCATGACACCATCCGTGGGCGCACCGGCGCATTTGAGCGTGCGATGAAGTCGCTGGACATCCTCCATCGGGTGAAGGGGGAGCGTCAGGAGTACGGGCGGACCTGCTTCACGCTCGGGATCGACTACACCCTGACCCGCTCGGGCGCGGACGAGGCGGATCTGGAACGGTTCGTGGATGCCGCTGTCAAACGGTTCCCGAAGCTCGACTACATCCGGTTCGGAGCGGTGATTCCGTCGGGCCTGGCGGCCGAGCCGCAATTCGAGGCGGACGAGCTTCTGTCCATTCAGGAACTGGTCGATCTCATCGAGACCGGGAAGCGCCTTGCTGCCCGCCAGGGCAATACCATCGACGTCTCCGTGACGGACGTGAGGTACTTCCTGCCCCAGCCTGGAGCGAGCGCCGTCGATCTGGACATCCTCCATATCGAGCCCGATGGCGCGCTCCGCGCCTATCCGATCTACGAAGCGAAGGTCGGGAACGTTCTTCATGAGCCGCTGGACATTCTTGTGCCGAAGGTAAGGGCTTGGCGCTCCGACCCGTTCGTGGCGAAGCAGATGGAGACGATCCGGACCATGGCAGACTGGGCGAACGCGACCCGGACGCTGGACCGACGCTACGGTTCCGCCGACGACCAGAAGCGGATTACGCAGCGCGGGCGTCAGCCGGTCGCCATTCCGGCCTAAGGGTCGATAGCGCAGCTCTCGCGGAGAGGGTTCGGCGCTATGTGCCGCCTCTCCCACCGCGCGCCTCGATCTGATCGAGGGCGTCCACGACCGCATTGAAGGTGAGTAGGATCGAGGCATGGCGGGCCTTGTAGTCCCGCAGCGGCTCCAGAACCTTCAGGTCCTCCCACTTGCCCAGGGGCGCCTCCCCGTTGGCCTTGAGCACGCGGGTCGCCGCCTCCCTCACCTCGCGGAGTTCCTCGACCGTCGACCCGATCACATGCTGCCCCATGATGGCGGAGGAAGCCTGGCCGAGGGCGCAGGCCTTCACGTCATGAGCAAAGGCGGTGACCACGTTGCCCTCGAGCTTCAGGTCGACCGTAACGGTGGACCCGCACAGCTTGGAATGCGCCGTCGCCGATGCGTCCGGCTCGGGAAGCCGGCCGAGATGAGGAATATTGGCCGCAAGCTCGAGGATACGGCGACTATAGATATCGTTCAGCATTCCGGTCTATGAAAGTTACGGATGGGAACGTACTCCACGTTTCCACCATCCTATATAGAGATCATGACCGAACTCCGCGACAGGGCTGTGTGTTGGCTTAAGACGGAAAACGGAAATGGAAAAGCAGGAAGTATCCCCGCTTCCGTACAGTAGCTAGTTAAGAAAGAGGCTCCACGTGAACGATGTGGTTAAGTCCTTGTCCCCGCGTCTGATTCCAGCCGCTGACAAGCCTATCGACCGCCCTACCAGGGAGGAAGCCGAAGCGGCTGTTCGCACCTTGATCCGTTGGGCGGGCGATGATCCTCAGCGCGAAGGCCTGCAGGAGACCCCGAAGCGCGTCGCCAAGGCATTCAAGGAATTCTACTCGGGTTATGAAGACGATCCCAAGGACGTCCTGAATAAAATCTTCGCCGAAGTGGAAGGCTACGATGACATCGTGCTCGTGCGCGACATTCCCTTCTACTCCCATTGCGAGCACCATATGGTGCCCTTCTACGGCATGGCGCACATCGCCTATTACCCGACGAAGGGCGTTGTGGGGCTCTCCAAGCTCGCCCGTCTGGTGGAGGTCTATGCCCGCCGTCTCCAGACCCAGGAGACCATGACGGCCCAGATCGCCTCGGCCATCGAGCAGTTTCTCGAGCCGCGCGGCGTGGCCGTCATGATCGAAGCCGAGCACATGTGCATGTCCATGCGCGGCGTGCAGAAGGCTGGCGCTCTGACCCTCACGACCCAGTTCACCGGCGTGTTCAAGGAAAACCCTGCCGAGCAGGTGCGCTTCCTCACTCTTGTGAGGAACGGCAAGGCTTGAATCAGTCGTCTTCCTGAGGAGGATAGCGGAGCGATGCGGTCTCGAAGGACGGTTCAGGGGACACTGAATCCCCCTTCGAGACGCCGCTTGCAGCAGCTCCTCAGGATGAGGGTTTGCCAAGACATCAGTCCCCTCGTTTCGTCGCTGCGAGAGCTTCCATGTGCGCGTCCTGCTCAAGCCCCTTTCCCGCTCCCGGGTTGAAGACCGAACTTGAAGAAGGGGCGACCCTGACCCCACGTTTCGGAGCGGACGGGCTCGTGACCTGCGTCACGACGGATGCGGCTACGGGCGAGTTGCTTATGGTCGCGCACATGAATGCCGAGGCTCTGGCCAAGACCCTTGAGACGGGCGAAGCCTGGTATTGGTCCCGTTCCCGCGGAGAGTTGTGGCACAAGGGCGCCACCAGCGGCCAGGTTCAGACCATCGTCGAGATGCGGGTGGATTGCGACCAGGATGCCCTCTGGCTCAAGGTGAATGTCGCGGGCGACGGCGGCTGCTGCCACACGGGCCGCCGCTCCTGCTTCTATCGCCTGGTCGAGACGGAAGGCGGGAAGCCAAGCCTCGTTCAGGACTGATCATTCTGACCACTCTTCTTGCACGACCCACATCCAGGATGTTTCCCGCCGGAGTCGGTGATCGTAAAGTCGGAGGAATGCACGCGCCGGCGGGCACGACATCAGGACATCGTCATGGCCGGGCTTGCGCCAGCCATCCACGTCTCAAGAACCGCGGCGGCAGAAGACGTGGATCCCCGGGACGAGCCCGGTGACGAGGGAACTGGCTGGACTTTCACCCCCTCACGACTGCAGGGCTCCCTCCCACCATCGACGGGTTTCAAATCAGGCGCATCCCGCTAAAAGCAGGGCATGACACGACGCGATCTTCTCCCGGCCCGGGCGGCCGTCAGCGCCACGTTTTTCGGCAACGGTTTCGGCATCGGCATCTGGGCGGGGCAGTTGCCGCGCTTCAAGGCGGCCCTCGGCCTGTCGGACGGTGAGCTGAGCATCGCCCTTCTGGCCTTCTCCTTCGGCGCGGTGCTGCTGATGCCCACCACCGGCTGGGTGATCACCCATGTGGGCAGCAGGCTTGCGACCGTGGTCTCCGCCATGGCCTTCACCGTTGGTCTTCTGCTGATCGGGCTCGCGCCGAGCTTGGCCCTCTTCGTCGCCGCCGCCTTTCTGACGGGCGCCTTCAGCGGCTCGCTCGACATCTCCATGAATACCAACGCCACGGTGGTGGAAAAGGCCTGGGGAGCTGCGATCATGTCCTCGCTCCATGCCTTCTTCAGCCTCGGCGGCCTCGTCGGCGCGGCCGTCTCGGGACTGCTGATCAGCCTCGAGCTCTCGATCTTCTCGACCCTTCTCGTCGCCTGCATCGCTCAGGGCTTGCTCTTCCTCTGTGCCGCCTTTGGCATGATGGGCGAGACCGAACGGGCGGGAGGCGAAGGGCACGGCTTTGCCCTGCCGCGCGGCCCGGTCGTCGTTGTCGCCGTGCTCGCCATGTTCTGCTTCATCGTCGAAGGCGCCATGGTGGATTGGACGGCGATCTATCTGGAAACCGTCGCGGGGGTCGCGCTGGACAAGGCTTTCATGGGTTTTGCCGCCTTCTCCCTCGCCATGACCGTCTGCCGTTTCCTGGGAGACGGCGTCGTCCGCCGACTGGGCCGAGCGCGCACCATGAAGCTCGGCGGATTGCTGGCCGCGGCCGGCCTGTCCCTCGCCACTCTGCTGCCGGGGCCGGTCCCGGCGACGATCGGCTTTGCCCTCGTCGGTTTCGGTCTCGCCAATCTGGTCCCGGTGCTCTTCAGCGCGGCGGCGCAGATCCCCGGCATCGCACCGAGCGTCGGCGTCGCGATGGTGGCCACGCTCGGCTATGGCGGCTATCTCATGGGCCCGCCCCTCATCGGCTTCGGCGGAGACCTGTTCGGGCTTCGCGCCATGCTGGGGATCCTGATCCTGTTTGCGCTGACCATCAGCATATTGTCGCAACGGGCCCTGCGCTCCCCAACTGTTCAGTTTTCGACAATCCGGCCTAAGTAAAGCTTGAGGCCCCATTCACGCGATCTTCACGAGCTTGGCGCATGAATGTCATGAGCGGCCTTGGAGTTGAGCGATGTTGTGGGATGGGATTGCCCGGCGCAGCGCCGGATCCGGAGGCGGAGGAGCCGCGGAAGAGATCAAGCCATCGGCCGAGCGCGAGCAGCGGCCGAAGGTGAAGATCGGCCTCGCCCTCGGCGGCGGCGCGGCGCGCGGCTGGTCCCATATCGGGGTGCTTCGCGTCCTCGAAGAGGCCGGCATCGTTCCGGACGTGATCGCGGGCTGCTCCATCGGTGCGGTCGTCGGCGGATGCTATGCTGCGGGCAAGCTCGACGAACTTGAGGCCTTCGCCCTGTCGCTCACCAAGCGGCGCGTCATGGGCCTGCTCGACTTCCACTTCAGCGGCGCGGGCCTGATCGCGGGGGGACGCCTGCAGAAGCTCCTCGATCACGACCTCATGGATCGCCGTGTGGAGACATTGCCGATCAAGTTCTGCACCATCGCCACAGAGCTCATGAGCGGCCATGAGATCTGGCTGACCCGCGGGCCTCTGGTGAAGGCCATGCGCGCCTCCTATGCCCTGCCCGGCGTGTTCGATCCGGTTCTGATCAAGGGGCGCTGGCTCATGGACGGCGCGTTGGTGAACCCGATTCCGATCACCGCCGCCCGCGCTCTCGGCGCGGACCTGGTGATCTGCGTGAACCTCAACGGCGAGGTACGCGTGCGGGGAACCGTGATCCAGTCCTACGACGCGGAACAGAGCGACGAACAGGAGATCGAAGAGGTCATCGAGGAGGCGCCGCGCAAGTGGAACCTGTTCTCGGCCTCGCGCAGTGACAAGCACCGCAAGCCCAACGCGCCCGGCATGGCCACCGTCATGGTCGATGCCTTCAACATCACGCAGGACCGCATTGCCCGCTCGCGTCTCGCGGGCGACCCGCCCGACGTCATGATCGCGCCGAAACTTGCGAAGATGGGCCTCTTCGAGTTCCACCGCGCGCAGGAATGCATCGCCCTGGGACGGCAGGCCACGGAACGCGCCCTGCCCGATATTCGGGAGCTGATCCAGGAAACGCAGGAAGCCTGATCAGGCCGTAGCGATATAGTCCTTGATCGCCTGGCTCTCGGCTTCGACCTCCTCGACGCGCTGCTTGACCACGTCGCCGATGGAAATGATGCCGGTGATCTGCCCCCCTTCGACCACGGGGACGTGACGGAACTTGCGCTGGGTCATCAGCTCCATCAGTTCGTTAACGGAGCTCCGGCCGGTGCAGGTGATCACCTCAGTGGTCATGAATCGGGACACCGGCTCATCGAGTGCCCGCGCGCCTTGGGCGGCTACGGCCTTGACGATATCCCGCTCGGAGAGAATGCCGGCCACAGGCTGGCGGCCGTCCAGCACCACCACGGCGCCGATCCTCCGCTCCGACAGAAGCCGGGCTGCTTCGCCGAGAGATTGGCTCGCATCGATGGAGACAACGTTGCGGCCCTTCAAGGAAAGGATCTGATCGACGTTCATGCTTTTCCTCCCGTTATGCGGGACCGAAGGACCGTCGGCCTTCGTACGACCGCGCCAGGCTGAGTGAGGACACCCCATGAACAAGGGAATGCCCTACGTCAGCTATGAGGATGATCGGGCGAAACCACGGCACTTTCAAGCCGAGATGCGCCGGCCTCTCGCGGGAAGAGGGTCGATCCAAGGGAAGGCGATCAGCCCGACGAGGAAGCCGCCCACATGGGCCTCCCAGGCAATGTTGCCTTCGGCCATGCCCACCGGCTGGATGAATGCGAAGAGATAGTTGGTCGCGAACCAGACGCCGAAGAAGAGGAGGAACGGCCTGTTGCGGATGAGGTCTGCCAGGGCCTGCCGCGGCCGCTCGTGAGGATGGGCTAGGCGCCCCTCCCAGTGCCAGCTTGCAGGCGCAAACATGAACCAGGAGGCCGCCGCCATGAGCCCTGAGACGGCCCCCGAGGCTCCGATCATGGGGAGGATCTGCGTCGGATTCATCGCCGCGTAGAGCACGGCCCCGCCGACCGCCGACAGGGCGGAGAGCAGGAAGAAGCGCCAGACCCCGCAGCGACGGGCCATCGGCGTTCCGAAGGCCGCCAGCCAGACGCTGTTCAACAGCACATGCATCCAGGAACCGTGAAGGAGCGCATAGGTCAGCGCGGTCCAGGGGCGCCCCTCCTCAAGAAGCTCCCGGGCAAAGGTAGCGATGGCTCCCTGCGCCTCCTCGGGTGCCCCCTGCTGCAAAAGCCTGACGATCTCCTGGCTCTCGACGCCGCCATAGGCCACCGCCCAGCGGGCTGGAATCACGGCCCAGTCGATGATGAGCTGGAGATCTGCATCCTCCTCAAGGAAGAGCATCCGGCAGGCGTGAATCGCCACCAGGGCGAGTATGCTGAAGGTTACGACCGACGGCAGATTGAAAATCGGCTCGCGAGCAGCGGATTGACGCAGGGGCATGGACAACTTTTTTAGAGGCTGCCAGCATGGGTGAATCAGGACGGGCAGCAGGCGGCGCTGATTTCACCTTAGCCTTCCAAAGGGTCGGCCGCGCAAGCAAAAACAGACGCTTAGCTTGACCATTGCGCGCCCCAGAGGAATGTTTTCCTCAAGACGATGAGTGGTTCCAGATTTTTGTTAACCATACAGGAACCGGATCGAAGCGCGACGCGTTAACTCACCTTTTACTTTCCGCTTGAGCCTGAAATGTAACCATGTCAGTTTGGTTAAAAGAACATTAACCGGCTGGTGGGGCATGCGGCAGGATTATTTCAAGAACGGCTTTTTTAACGGCTCAAACGGAAAGTTTTCAATTTCCGGCAATTTCATCAAAGCAGCTTTCGTCTCGGCCTTCGTGGTATTCGCAGGCGGCGCGGTCCAGGCGCAGACCCTGGCATCCCTGCCCGCTTCGAGCAATCCGATTGCCAGCATGGGTCCGGCCAAGCCGCTGGTGGCCTGGGCGAAATTCTGCGACAGCAATCCCGCCGAGTGCGCCGTCGACGTGACGGAGCCGGAAGTCGTCGATTTGACCCCACAGGTCTGGAAGACCATCGTCTCCGTCAACCAGCGGGTCAATTCCTCGATCAAGGCGGTGACGGATGCGGACCATTGGGGCGTCGTAGACACCTGGGGCTTTCCCGATGATGGCCGGGGCGATTGCGAGGACTTCCAGCTCCTCAAGCGCAAGATCCTCTCCGAGAGCGGTCTTCCCCGCCGCGCCATGCGCATGACCGTCGTGATCGACGAGCTCGGCGAAGGTCATGCGGTGCTCGTGATTCGCACCAATCGCGGCGACTACGTGCTCGACAACAAGCACAACTCGGTCCTCCCCTGGAGCCGCACCGGCTACGTCTACATCAAGCGCGAAAGCCAGGATCAGGTGGGTTGGGTTTCCCTGGGCGGCATCGCCACCTCGCCGACCACCACCGCGAACCGCTAAAACGAAACCGGTGTCTGGACGCCGGTTTTTCGCATCAGGATTTCATGAATGAGGCGGGTCAGTCGATCCGCCTCATTCCTTTCGCGAAGCGCTTCCAGTTCGCCACATAATTCTGGGCCGACCAGCGCAGCTTCTCGATGGCGGCTTCGTCGAGCACGCGGATCGCCCTTGCCGGCGCACCGACAATAAGGCTGTTGTCGGGAAACTCCTTGCCCTCGGTGACCAGCGCGTTGGCTCCCACGATGCAGTTCGCCCCGATGCGGGCGTAATTGAGCACGGTTGCCCCCATTCCGATCAGCGAATTGTCGCCGATGGTACAGCCATGAAGAATCGCTTTGTGGCCGATGGTGCAGCTAGCTCCAACAGTCAGCGGCGCCCCCATGTCCGTGTGAAGGACGGCGCCCTCCTGAATGTTCGTGCCTTCGCCGATGTCGATCAGTTCGTTGTCGCCGCGCAGTACAGCTCCGAACCAGATGCCCACATCCGGCCCGAGTTGCACCTTGCCGATCACGTGGGCATCGGGCGCGATCCAGAAGCGCCCTTCTTCGGGGAGAATGGGAGACACGTCATCTAGACTGTAGATCGGCATCGCTCGCCCTGAAATGAAAACGGCAGAACCGGGAGGCTCTGCCGCGAATGGTGCCGGTTAGTCCTCAAGATCCGTGTCGAGAATCGCCATGGTGAAGTTGAAGGAGCGATCCCCGTCCTCGTCGTCCACGAAGAGCACGCCGACGAATTCCTCACCAATGTAAACTTCCGCCGAGTCGGTCTTCTTGGGGCGACCGACGACTCGGATCGAGTGGTTCGCAAAGGTCTGGCGCAGGTAGCGCTCGACTTTCGCCATCTCCGTTTTGTCCACTACAGGTCCTTTCTTGTCATGTTCGGCCTCAGCCATTGCCATGCCGGGCCAACGCGGGCAAGCGGGGTTGGGTCCGTGCAGGTCTCTTCTCCCCGCTGGAAAATCGGACCTGGAGCTGAAATCCGCCCTTGGAATCAAACCGATGTCCGCTCTCGAGCAGCGAATCGTCCAGGGCAGCGAACCGATGCGGACCTGCGGGTCCGGACGGCGCGCTAGATGCCCTCCGCCTCGGAAAGAAGGTGGTCCATGGCGCGGGCAGGCTCGTCGCAGCCGGCGGTCCCGACGACCTTGGCCGGGACGCCTGCCACGGTGGCATTATGGGGCACGGGCTTCAGAACCACGGAACCTGCCGCGATCCTCGCGCAATGGCCGACTTCGATGTTGCCGAGGATCTTCGCGCCCGCCCCGATCAGCACGCCATGGCGGATCTTCGGGTGGCGGTCGCCCCGCTCCTTGCCGGTGCCGCCGAGGGTCACATCCTGGAGCATGGAGACATTGTCCTCGATGACGGCGGTCGCGCCGACCACGAGGCCGGTGGCGTGATCGAGGAAGATGCCGCGCCCGATTCGAGCCGCCGGATGGATGTCCGTCTGGAAGGCGTCGGACGAGCGGCTCTGGAGGTAGAGCGCGAAATCCTCCCGCCCTCTGTTCCAGAGCCAGTGGGCCAGGCGGTGGGTCTGGATGGCATGGAAGCCCTTGAAGTAGAGCACGGGCTCGATGGCGCGGCTCACCGCCGGGTCGCGGTCGAGAACGGCGCTGATATCGGCGCGGAAGGCCTCGCCGATGCTTCTGTCATTCTCCACCGCCTCCAGGAAGACCTGCTCGATGATATCGGCCGGCAGGGCCGCATGGCCAAGGCGAGAGGCGACCCGGTGGATCACCGCCGCCTCAAGGCTCGGCTGATGGAGGATGGCGCTCAGCACCAAACCGGCGAGGGCGGGCTCGGCCTGGACGACGGCTTCGGCCTCGGTGCGGAGACGATCCCAGACCGGATCGACCGTGCCGGCTAGAAAATCCGGGGTGGCGGACTTCAAGCGGGTTTGTGTCATGGTAATCTCCTGCCGGCTCGCGCCCATTCCAACTGCATACATAAGAAGATTCTGCCCCCTTACCATAGATCCCCTTGCCTCATGAACGCCTCTTTTTCACCGAGCAGCTCCAAGCTCACCGCATCCGTCGAGGGGCCTGTCGCGACCCTTGCCATCGACAACCCGGCCAAGCGCAACGCTCTGGATCTCGCCATGTGGAAGGCGCTGCCGGAGGCAATCGGGGCTCTCGACCGGGACGAGCGCGTGCGGGTTATCATCCTGCGCGGCGCAGGCAAGGAATCCTTCGCCTCCGGCGCCGATATCGCCGAGTTCGAGACGGTGCGGGCCAATGCCGAGGGCGGACGGGCCTACGAGGCGATCAACGAGGCGGCCTTCTGGGCCATCGCCCATTGCTCGAAGCCGGTGATCGCCATGATCCGGGGCTTCTGTCTCGGCGGCGGGCTCGGCCTTGCCCTGTCATGCGACCTGCGCATCGCGTCCGAGACCGCCATCTTCGGCATTCCTGCCGCGCGGCTCGGCGTCGGCTATCCTCCCGGCGCGATGAAGCTCGTCACCGCCGCTGTCGGCGCACCAGCCGCCAAGGACCTGTTCTACACAGCCCGCCGAATCGGCGCGGAGGAAGCGCAGCGCCTCGGCGTGGTCCAGCGCGTCGTTGCCGATGATAGCCTGGAAGACACCATCCTCGCCCTCGCCCACGAGATTGCGCAGAACGCACCGCTGACGATCCGCGCCGCAAAAGCTGCCATCGATGCCAGCATGGGCATCGGTCGTCCCGGGGCCGACCCGGTGAGCCTCGCCGATCAATGCTTCGACAGCATGGATGCCGTAGAGGGACGAACGGCGTTTCTTGAAAAGCGCAAGCCCGTCTTCAAAGGGCGTTGAGCGTCAGCGCCGATAGACGAAATAGCGCCCCTCGGCCACGCCCGTCTGGGATGAGATGTCGGCGCAGCAGGACAGATCGAAGGCGCGATCTGCCACCAGCAACCCGCCCGGCTGCAGCAGGTTCTCGAGGAGCGGAGAGAGACGCTTCGCGAGGCGGCGGTTCGCTTCCTCGTCCCCGGTCCCGATATCGATGTGGACCAGGGCCGCGCACTCCCCTCCGAACCGCTCGGTGAAGACCGGCAGCGTCTCGAAAATGTCGCCGACGATGAGGTATTCGTCAGGCGGCATGGATTTGGGATGAGCGGCGGGCGAACGCTCGAACACGTAGATCTCGCGCCCGGGAAGGCGCGTCCGCAGATGATCGTAGGTTCGCCCATTGCCGAGGCCGACTTCCAGGACCAGCCCATGAGGGCCGATCTCGCGCGCCGCCCAATCGAGCAGATCGCGCTGAGCGGTCAACCGCCGGATGGCACTGTCGAGTCTCGTCATCCTCGATCTCCTTGCCAGGAGAAGTGGAGGAACGAAGCCTCAAATCAACGGCTCTGCTTACGGACGCCTGCTCAAAAACTCCAGCACGCCCTGCTTGTGAACCTTGTCGCCGACGGCCAGATTGTGATCGCGGCCCGGAATGTCGAGCGCGGTTGCATTCGGCAGGAGTTTCACGAGTTCCGATGCGGAGCCCGCCACATCGTCGTTGGTGCCCACGGCCACCAGGGTCGGCAGCGTGATGGAGGCGACCTCCTCTTTCGTCAGCGCCTGACGGGAGCCGCGAATGCAAGCGGCGAGGGCCCTCAGATCGCTGCCGGTCTGTTCGGCGAAAGCGCGGAACATGCGCTGCATGGGATCGGTCAGTTCCTCCAACGAGCG
This sequence comes from Microvirga sp., assembly GCA_035645515.1. Lineage (GTDB taxonomy): Bacteria > Pseudomonadota > Alphaproteobacteria > Rhizobiales > Beijerinckiaceae > Microvirga. The sequence goes on along the minus strand of DASQML010000013.1, from coordinate 13,014 downwards.
CACCTCCATGGCATCGGCGATGCCGAGCGGAAGACCGACGCCGTCGATCAAGTGAATGCCGAGGCCACCGAGCAGGGCGGAGCGCATCCGCTCAGGCGCGGCCAGTGCCATATGCGCCGTGATGCGCGCGCCCATGGAATAGCCCATCACGTCCGCACGCTCGATGCCGAGATGATCGAGAAGGCGCGTGGCATCCTCCGCCATGCGGTAGGAGTTGTAGGCCTCCGGATCATAGAGCTTCTCGCTTTCGCCATGCCCGCGATTGTCGAGGGCGATCACGCGATAACCCTCGCGCGTGAGCGTCTTCACCCACAGGGTGTTGACCCAGTTCACCGCATGGTTCGAGGCGAAGCCGTGGATGAGCAGGATAGGATCGCCCTGCCCCTCGTGGGGAGGAACATCGATATAGGCGATGCTGACGCCGTTGGAGTTGAAATAGCGCATAGGGCAATGAAGGGCTGGTGTCGGTTGCCGCGCAACCTAAGCACCCGGCCTCGCGAATGCAACGCCAGGCGGCGCGGGGCTGCCTGGCGTTAATGTCCATCCTTCATCAGGCAAAGACCGCCGCCTTTTCGGTTGCATAGGCTGCGACGGAACGGGGAGCCCTGCCGGTGAGAGTCTGAACCGCATTGGAGATTGCAGCCGTCCAGCCTTCGCGAACAGGATGAAAGATGGCGGCGAGAAACTCCGCATAGGCTTTCGGTACACCCGCATTGGAAAGCATTGTAATGAACTCGGCATCCGTGGAAGCCTTGTAGTCGATGGGTCGGCCGGATGCCTTCGACAGGATGGCGGCTGCCTCGGCATAGCTCAGCGCTTCCGGGCCGGTGAGATTGAAGGCTTGGCCATCGAACTTGTTCGACGTAAGGGCCGCAGCCGCGGACGATGCAATATCCCGCACGTCGATGAAGCTCGACTTGCCCTCGCCTGCCGGGACCGCGATCACGCCGTGCTTAATGCCTTCAAGCCAGAAGATCTGGAAGTTGTCGGTGAACCAGTTCGGCCTCAGGATCACGAAGGGTGTACCGGAGCGTTCCAGGAAGAGCTCAATCCGGCGATAGGGAATGCTGTCATCCGCATCCACACCGAACGCGGATTGCAGCACCACCTTCACCTTGCGTTCGACGGCGAGGGTCAGGAACGGCATCAGGGTGCCCGGGATGTCGAGTGTGCCGGTCGGCGCCAGAACATAAGCCCGATCAACATCCTCCAGCGCGGGGCCATAGGTCGCCGGGTTCGCGAAATCGAACGCCACGCCTTCGGCACCCCCGAAAGGCTGTCCTGTACGGGATGCCGCCTTCACGGCCTCACCTTTCGCCACCAGTTCGGCCACCAGCGGCTTGCCCACATTGCCCGTGGCGCCGAGCACCAGAATCTTTCCTGCCATCGTCATCTCCTGATATGCTAGTTTCCAATAGGTACTAAGCACCTATCTGGAATATTGACTGGCATGCCGAAATCTTGCTGTAAAGAACGCACCTTGAAGTGCGATGGGCACCTGGAGGATACCGGCGCTAGCCGGAACAGGAGGTTCACATGACCTACGACGTCTACGCAAAGAACTGCCCGACCCGGCTGGTTCTCGATCGGCTTGCGGACAAGTGGGCTCTTCTGGTGCTCAACCGCCTGCGGGACGGGCCTGTGCGCTTCAACCAGTTGCGCCGGGACATCGAGGGAGTCTCGCAGAAGGTTCTGACCCAGACCTTGAGAAATCTCGAGCGGGACGGGCTGATCCATCGTCAGGTCTTTCCAACGGTGCCCGTAACGGTCGAATACTCCCTCACTCCGCTGGGCCAGACTCTCACCCGGACTGTTGCCGCCCTCGCCCATTGGGCCGAGGAGAACATTGATGCCGTGCTCTCGGCACAGCAATCCTTTGATGCCTCGAAAGCAGGCCGCGCGCCGATGCAGTAGGTGCGAATTTTTGCTCTAGGCGCATGGCCCTTCGGCCATTATGGTGCGCGCGAATTTCACGCTTCACGAGCAACGGCAATGGCTGACAAAGGCACACCCCACTTCCACAACGATCCGGGCGTTCCCGTCATTCATGTGGGCTCGAAGGAGTTCATGTGCATCGGAGCCACACCTCCCTTCGATCATCCCCATATCTTCATCGACATGGGCTATGACACCGAGACGGTCTGCTCCTACTGCTCGACCCTGTTCAAGTACGATCCTTCCCTGAAAGCCGACGAGGCTCGCCCGGCGGAATGCGTCTGGGAGCCCGATTTCGCCACCTCCCCCTCCTCGCGCTAAGGTGTCCGGCCTCACGATCGCCATTGTCGGCGCCGGCATCGGCGGATTGACGGCGGCTCTGAGCCTTGCCCGCCAGGGTCATGCCGTGACCCTCATCGAGCGCCGCACGGGATTCAGCGAGGTCGGCGCAGGACTTCAGCTCTCGCCCAATGCCAGCCGCATCCTGGTGAAGCTGGGCTTGAGCCCAGCGCTCCGCCGTGTTGCGACGACCCCCGAGCGCGTGGTGGTGCGCAGCCTCTCCTCCGGCAAGCAGATCGGCGAGATCGCGCAGGGCGCCTACATGCAGCAGCGCTACGGTGCGCCCTATTGGGTGGTCCACCGGTCCGACCTGCAGACCATCCTGCTCGATGCCGTCCGCTCGGAACCCACGATCCGGATCGTCATGGGCCGCACGGTCGAGGAGGTGCGCGACGGACCCCATCATGCCGAGCTGACCTGGAGCTCGTCCAACGGTTCGCAGGAGAGCATGAAGGCCGACCTCGTGATCGGCGCCGACGGGATCTGGTCGAAGGTCCGGCATGTACTCGGCGATGCCTCCTCACCAGCCTTTCACGGCTACATCGCCTGGCGCGCCACCTTCGACCGCAAGGCAGCGCCGCGGGAGCTCAGCGGCAACGAAACCGGGCTCTGGCTCGGCTCCAGGGGCCATGTTGTGCATTACCCGATCTTCAGCGGCCACCTCATCAACGTGGTCGCCATCGAAAAGACCAGGGAGCCTGTGGAAGGCTGGGCTGCGCCCGGGCGGACCGAGGATCTGCTGGCGCTCTACCGCAATGCGGCCCCTGCCCTGGTCGAGATGCTGAAGCAACCGCAGGAATGGCTGCGCTGGTCCCTGTTCCGCCACCCGATCAGACGCCTCGCTCAGGGCCGCATCGCGCTTCTCGGCGACGCCGCCCATCCCGTCCTGCCCTTCCTGGCTCAGGGCGCGGCGATGGCCATCGAGGACGCCGCAACCTTGAGCGCAGTCTTGGCGCATCGCCCCGAAAACGTGATGCAGGCGCTGAAGGACTACGAGGCCCATCGCCTCGAACGGGTCAGCCGGATGCAGTCCGAGGGGCGCAAGAACGGGCGGATCTACCATTCGGGCTCCCTGATCACTTACTGCCGTGATCGGGTCATGCGCTTCTTGGGCCCCGAGAAGCTCTCGAAGCGATACGACTGGATCTACGGCTATCGCACACCTGAATGAGCGGCTCGTAGGGCAACCTGCGGGGCGGGTCTGCGCTCCGTACAGAGCCCGATGACGCTCAAGCCCGTGCGGACATGGCGAAACAGATGGCCGCAGGAACTTGAACGCCGGACCGGACGCTGCCCTACGAATTCTCTTGCATCCCCTCACCCATCATTCCGTGGATGGATATGGGCAGCGTTATCGCCAAGCTTGTCTTCATCCACGATCGTAGCTACCCCAGCAGGAATACGTACGGCATTACGCAAGCCGTGCGGCGCTGTTGCTTGCCAACGGGTCGCTGCCGAGGGTTTTGATGTCCTACACGGATGAAATCATAAAGCTATTCCGTCTTTTCGGGCTAAGCCGCAGTCTGAGCGAGTACATGACACCTCAGATGATGCAGGTGTTGCTCCACGTCGCTCATCGCCCAGGCTGCACCATGCAGGAGCTGACAGAGGCGACCGGCTTGGCCTTGTCCTCCGTCTCCCGAAATCTGACTGCTCTCGGTGAGTGGCACCGGCGTGGAAAGGAAGGCCTGGGTCTCGTCGAGACCATCGATGATCCAGTGGAGCGCCGTCGCAAAATCGTATTTCTCACCCCCAAAGGGCGCGCCTTTTGTGCCGACCTGATCAGCGTGCTTCGCCCCGGTGAGATCGTCGCTCTCAAGAGCCCGACCGCAAAGGAGCATCTAAACGCAGTCAATGGCCCATGGCAGCGCGCAGGGTAGAACCTTCGAGGATGGTGCCCGCAGCCGGACTCGAACCGGCACGCCCAAAGGGCTACGGATTTTAAGTCCGTTACGTCTACCAGTTTCGTCATGCGGGCAGAGCGATTTGTGAGTACGAGACTCAAACGCTCCTGGCAACCCTGAACCTCTGATGGCGATGGTGGAGCTGTGCCGCTTACCGGTGGGCACGGTCCGAGGCGCACGAGGTGTGGAGGTTTTGCCGTCACATGCTCCCCCATAGCCGCAAGTATTCTCCGCTTGCCGTTAGCTGGTATGCACGAAATCAAAGACTTACCTTCCGAGCTTCAGGAGACTTGAGCCCCTGAGCTATGAACCTGTGCGGGTTCGACCCCGCTGTCCCCGCCCTTCCGCCTAAAAATTGGCCGAATCAGCATAGAAAGCGGATCTCGCGCGACTTCGAACTCTACCCATAAAGGTTCATATGCTATATCCAATAGCATTAGGGCTCGTCGTGGTCGGACGTGTGCGCATCATCGATCACGAAACAGAAAATCACCTGGCGATGCTTGGGTTATCGCGTCAGGATTAACTCGCCAGCGCAGGGCTGGCGCAAAGCCTCAGCGTGACAAGCGGCCGATCAACGGCTGCGGCGCGCATCGGCTGGGAACGTAGGGTGCGACCATGACGGACTTGGAAGAACTCAAGCAGCGGATCGTCGACACATGGCGCGACGAGGAGATGTCGTCCTCGGCGTGCTATGGCGTCGACGCCTATGCCAAGCTCTGGCCCCACGTGTTGTTCGTCAACGATTGGGATGTCTGGAACGAGAGCAAGAAAGACCTCAAGGCGACGGTCTATTCCTGGCTCAGGCGGCAGAACAGCGCTTGGGATTTCTATCATCTGCAGGGAGGATGGGGCCTTGTGGGCTTCAGGGACCGGCAGACCGCCGACCATTTCAAGCTGCGCTGGTCAGGAACGCTCAGAGCGGTTCCGTCGTCTGCTGACGACACGTGGAATCCCCACCCCAGCAACAGCAGCTTCGCCTATGAGCCTGACGAGCACGTGGCTACGCCAGCGCGGCATGCCCGACGGGCTGCCCGATAGTTTTCAAGGCTGGTCGGACTGCAGGAAAGCAGAGGGGCGTCACATGCAATCAGGAGCCCCGGCTTCCTGAACTGATGCCCTTTCAGATTACTGACAGGTCTTGTCGCTCGGATTAACCCTTCCGATAGTCATGGATTGCAGATGAGTGGCTTCTGAGTGAGGAGCCAACTGCCTTTCCAGAGAGCTCTCCTAGGTATAGACCAATTAGTCTAATTGCCGGCTCTGAAGGTGTAGCTTAAACAGATTCCATTCGTAGGGGTAATCATCGTTTGAATGATTAAGTAATTTTCCGAAGAGACCTGCCGTGATATTTTGAGACACGGCTGTTGCCGCGATCAGGGTTATCTCCGATCGCGGCATTTTCTTTATCGTAAGCGTCAATACCTAGAAAAAAGGCCGTGTCCGCCTTTTTTATTGCGGATCACGGCCTCGAATCACTTCTGCCCCCACGGCAAATCCAGAAATATCTGATTTGGTGCAAGCTGAGCAACGAGAACCACAAGCCTGATGCCTCGAAGGGATATAAACTTTAGAGGTACACATTAGGATGCTATCCATTGCTGTAGCTATTTCCGCCGAGAATTATTACCTAGAGAACACGGTCCTTTTCAATTTGCCCCTGCGGATCGCACCTTCGGCGCTCTTTATGGGCGCCTTTTCTTTACGTCCTCGCCCTGGCGAGATGCCGCTTGCATGCCCGATACTGGTCACACGGCTGCCACTGGATCCGGTGCATGCCGGCACCCCTCCTGAACGACGGGGAAAAGCTCAGCCTGATCTGGAAAAGTGACTTTCCGGCATGGGATCGCCTGCCGCTCAGGGTTTCCCGTCCAGAATGCGTGCTACGCGCTCGACAAGGCTTGCGGCGGCAAAGGGCTTAGTGATCAGTTCCACACCTTTGTCGAGACGGCCATGATGAATGATGGCGTTGCGTGTGTATCCGGTCGTGAAAAGCACTTTCAGGTCGGGTCTGATCTTCAGGGCCTCGTCAGCCACCTTGCGACCGTTCATTGAGCCTGTGAGCACCACGTCGGTAAAGAGAAGCGCAATCTCGTCCCGATGCGCCCGCAGCGTTTCCAAACCGGATTCGCCGTCCTCGGCGGCCAGCACGCGATAGCCGGCATCTTCGAGCACTGAGACCGAAAAGTCTCGAATCATGTCCTCATCTTCGATGAGAAGGATTGTCCCTCTCCGGGCGGAGGCCTTGATGGGGGCAGGCGTCTCCACTGCAATCCCGGCCTGCTCACCGTTCTGAAGCAGGCGTGGGAAATAGAGCTTCACTGTCGTCCCCTGCCCCACCTCGGAGTAGATGGCCGCATGGCCGCCGGATTGACGTGCGAAGCCGTAAACTTGCGCGAGCCCCAAGCCTGTGCCCTTGCCGACAGGCTTGGTGGTGAAAAAGGGCTCGAATACCTTCGCTTTGATGTCCGGCGTCATACCCGATCCCGTATCGGACACGCTCACCATCACGTACTGCCCCGCCTTCACTTCGTCGCCTGTGCTCGCGGCATAAGCCTCATCGAGATAGGCATTGGCGGTCTCGAGAGTGAGCCTGCCGCCCTCCGGCATCGCGTCGCGTGCATTGACGGCAAGGTTGAGGATCGCGCTCTCGAGCTGGTTCGGATCGACCTCGGTACGCCAAAGGCCGCCGGCGAGCACCGTTTCGATGGCGATGTTCTCGCTGATGGTGCGTCGAAGCAGTTCAGACATGCCTGACACGATCTTGTTGAGATCGACGACAGCTGGCTGAAGCGGCGACTGACGCGAGAAAGCGAGCAGGCGGTGCGTCAGTTGGGCTGCGCGGTTGGCACCTTCCACCGCGTTGTCGACATTGCGCACCAGGCGCGGATCACCCAAGGTCTCCACCTTGCGCCGGAGCATGTCGAGATTGCCGGTGATCACGGTGAGCAGGTTGTTGAAGTCATGCGCCACACCACCTGTAAGGCGCCCCACCGCTTCCATCTTCTGCGCCTGACGCAGTTGCGCTTCCACCTTCTCGCGCTCCGCGATGGCCTCTGAAATGCGCTGCTCGAGAGTGGCATTCAGGGAGCGCAGTGCGGCCTCGGCCTGCTTCTCGCGATCGACATCGAGACAAGCCGCCACGCCCGCGATGATCCGCCCCTCCTCGTCGCGGATCGGCGCCGCGATGAGGCGCAGCCAGGCGCGGTGGCCATCGCCCCGTTGATAGAGCAACTCCATTTCGGCGCGCTCCTCCCCGCGCAGCACACGCGCCATGGGATATTCTCCCGCATCGACCTGTCGCCCATCCGGATGGAAGCCGATCCACTCGCGATAGCTCTCCACATTCGGAGAGGGAAGAATAGGATGGCCGAAGATTTGCTCGACCTGGGCGTTGCCGCTGATCACACGGCCTGACGAGGCCTCGGCGATGATGATCCCGACAGGAATGGTATCAAGGATGGCCTGAAGGCGTCGTTCGCTGGCGGCAAGCGCCTCCTCTATACGCTTGCGCTCCGTGATGTCGATGGCGATGCCTGGAAAGCGCAACGGTCGGCCCGTCTCGTCATGATAGCAGCGCCCGCGCGCCGCAATCCATCGCGTCACGCCGTCCGATCCGACGACCCGGTATTCGGCAGAGAAATCCCCTCCTGCGGTGATGGCTCGCTCGATCTCGGTACCGGCCTTCTCACGGTCCCCCGGGTGCATGCCTGCCACGAACAGCGCCATAGGCGCACCTTCCTGGGCAGCCCGGGGGTCGATGCCGAAGAAGGATGCAAAAGTTTCGTTGGCATAGACGCGGTCGTTGACCACGTCCCAGTCCCAGCTGCCGACACCGCCCGCCGCCTCGAAGGCGAAACGGAAGCGCTCCTCACTCGCGCGCAAGGCCGCTCCGGCTTCGTCGCGCTCGCGTTCCCGTTCGCGCAGATCGGCAGAGGCACCGGCGAGGGCATCGCTGACCCTCGCCACTTCGCGCAAGGACGTGTTCAGCGGCCTGTGCGTCTCGCCGCGTCCGAGCGCGCTTGCACGCTCAGCGAGCATTTCCATCGGCACAGTGATGTGCCGTCCGAAAAACCAGGCCATGGCCGCAGAGAGGGCCGCAACAGCAGCTCCCAGCCACGCGAGATACCACAGCGAGCGCTTCAGGGGAGCCGTCAGTTCCGCATCCCGCACGCCGACCGCAACGCGCCAATCCGCCAATTGCGACCGCGCATAGGCGCCCAGAACCGGCTGGCCATCGATGGTAAAGCCCTTCCAGGTGCCCTCGGCACCGATGGTGTTCTCCTGCAGATCCCGCGTTGCCGGCTTGCCGACGAACTCATCGTGTCGCGCATTGCGCGCGATGATGCGTCCGGTCTGGTCGATCACGGCAATAGTCCAGGAGCCTGGCACACTCTCTCTTTTCGTGAGCCTTTGAATGCGCTCGACGGGACCGCTGACCGAGAGCAGATACGCGACTTCCCCGCCGCGCATCACGGGCATGGTCACCGCATAGAGAGGCTTCTCCGATACAGCGCCATTGAAGAGGCTCGTCACGACAGGCTTCTTGAGGTCGATAGCCGCCTGATCGCTCGGCAGAGAACGCTTCGGCAGAGGTTCGCCGCGGGGAAGCCGCGTGTTCACGAGCTGCTGCCCATCAAACGTGCGCAGCACGATGTTGAGGCCATCCATCAGATTGGCAGAGGTCGCCTGACGGTGGAAATTCTCGAGATCGCCGTTCTGCAGGTACTGCGAATGGGCAAGCACCGACAAGGCCGAGAGCAGCCCGGTCAGCTCGCGGTCAATGTCGGACGCGATCACATGAGCTGTCTCCAGAGCGTTCTCTTCCAGCCGCTTCCGTTCCGTGGCGGCGAATTGCCAGAAGATGTAGCCGACGAAGACGAGGATCGGCAAAGAAAGTCCGACGCACATGAGAGCCAGATGGAAACGCAGCGACAGACGCCTGCGTTGCCCCACTGGTCCGCTTTCCGCCAGAGAGTGCTTCTCGGTCGCTGGCGCGGTACTCTGCATGGAACTCCTGATTCAACTCGCACGCTTGCGGACCTGCTCGACTCGGCCGCAAGGGGCCGTGTCCGCTGCCCGTTATAGGGATCGCTCCATTCTCGGGAAAGTCTCTTGCTGCAAAGAGAGCTGACGCTGGAGCAGCCCTTCGACGGCTCAGCGATTGCTTAAGGCCCTCAGCGCCAGGATCGATGTGAAGATGGGCCAGCCGAACGCCGCGATCACGATATGGTCCAGCCCGATCTTCTCCTTTCTGTCGATGGTGGTCGATAGAGCCAGGAGCAGGATCACCCCGCCCAGATAGACCATCAACATTTCGCGCATTTCTCGAGCCCCCGCCCCTCTTCTAAAGCAGAGCTTGTGAACCAGGGCTCGAACGAAACCAATGCGACCGGCGGTCGCCTCACACAGCGGCAACGAACTTCGAATCGACCGGAAGGGGAGCACGGAAGTTGGAGACTGAGACAATTCGACTACCCCTGATGGGCCGAAAAGATCATTTTTTCCAGAATCTTAAGTGCAACCCAAAGCGCCCTCGACCGTTTTCCGCCTCAAGACGCGTCAGTCAAGGGAGGCAGCGATGCCCAAGCGGTTCCACGAGGCCGATGGACCGCCTTATTCTACAGGTCGGCTCAGCGGCTGGAGCATCGGCTCGAACGGCCTGACGTCGGCTGGGCAAAACGAGCTGCTCAAGCACATCGGCCGTCAGCTCCAAGCGGACTATCAGGACATTCTGAAAGAGCCCGCGCCGGAGCGTATCCGGGACCTGCTGGAACGGCTCGAAGCCAGGAGCCGTTCCAGCGGAAATGACTATCTGGATGAGGATCTTTAGTTAGGGCTCGGCCTCATGCGCGAGGGGAGCCCCTCCGACGTTGGCCAGAGCGATTTTGGTGGCTTCGACGCTCCGACTCCTGACCGGCCGAGCGTGGAATGAGGTTGTAGAGCACGAAGCCGGCGAGAACCCCAGCCCCCAGCAAGATCAGCGGATGTGATCGTGCAGTCTTGACCGCATCGTCAGCCATCCGGCCCATGCTGCCCATGCTTCTCCTGGCGGAGGAGAACATGGTTGATGAAGACGATCCCTGGATCAGCCGTTTGGCCCGTTGGAGGTTCTCGGCCCTGGTATGAATCTCGAGATCATAACCTTCGTCTTCTTCATGGCGATGAAGCTCGATGCTGTTGCGGGCGAAGCCGCTTGAGACAAGCCGATCAACGGCCTGGTTGGCTGCCTTGCGGGAGGGGAACGTTCCAGTGGCGACACTCGTTTGCGGCATCAGCGAAATCCTTTCTGCCTGACAGCAATTCCCAACTGGCGCCAAGGTTCCAGGTGAGCTTCCGGGGGAGCGGCAGGCCGATCCCGGGCCGCGGGCATCAATTGTAGCGACGGCCCTGGGCCGCTGCCCTCTCGGCTTCCATCAGCACCTCCAGAGCCCGCCAGGGCTTGGGCATGAAGCGCACATCCTGCGGTATCGAGCGGAGGCCCTCTTCAGGGGGAAGGCCCGATGTCAGGACAGTGCGGACCCAGGGCCATTTCATGCGTACGGTGCGGGCAAGATCGACCCCGCTCATCAGGTGGGGCAGCCGAATATCGGCGAAGAGGAAGGCAACCTCCTTCCCGTGCTGGCGCAGATATTCCAAGGCATCTTCGGCACCGGCGGTTTCGACGACTCGCAGATCCGTTTCTTCCAGGAGGGCCGCCGCCAACCCCCTGACATCGAAATCATCTTCAACGATCAGTGCTATGCGACGCGAATCGATCTTTTGTCCCATGCCCCTGTCTCCTCTCCTTGCCTCATCATTCGCAATAGCCCGGCCTTCTTAAGTCAGCACATTGCTCACACTCTGCCTCTGTTGGAGGCAGCCGGTCCAATCAACGCTATTCTTGCTACAACCCGTTGCCGCCTATGACCCGGAGGATCTTTTATAGGCAGCATCAAAAGCCCTCAGGCGGGGGCGAGCCTCCCGTGCGGAAGAACGATTCATCACAGAACGGTGAGGAGCGCTCTGCGTTTCAGCTTGGCCGCAGAGAAAAACGGATCTGCCGTTTTTGGGCTTGGAGGAACCGGCTCGCAAGCTGTAACTTAGTCCCTCAATATTTGCCTTTTGCGGGACCTGTCGTGTTCAAGGAGAGCCAGCTGCACCAGGAGTTTCTGGATTTGGAGAAGGCCATGCGGCTCCTGGACATGCAGCTGGCCGACGCTCTTCAAAGGATCCGCCATGGCTCTTCCGCTGATCTCATCGAGAAGGCCAAGCAGGACGAGAGATTCCTTCTGGGAGAGCTTGATCGCCTGATGACCCGGATGCGGGCCATTGAAGGTCAGCTGCTCCAGCTTCAGAAGACCGCGACCCGCCATTGATGGCTCAAAATAAGGAAAATCACGTCACTTTGTGCGAAAGCACACCTCCCGTTTCACGTTGGAGGTTCATGGTGCCTCTGCTCTTTGGAGCTGTTCAGGAGAAGGTCCATGGCTATCCGGCAATCGCGTCCTTCCCGGCAGGGGACATCTCTCGACGAAGACAGGCGACCGCGTCTCCACATTTCGATCGTCGCGACCCTCGTGGGTGCATTGGCTATCGTGAATGTCGCCTCCGCCGTTCTGGCGATGCTCGATTAGACTGCCATTGATCGTTCGATGGCAGATCCGGGCCGATGGCTGCAGGACAGCCTTTTTGACTGTCCCGCAAGCGTGAGGAAATCTTCAGCGAAGGCCCAGGAAGGACAAGATCGCAAGGACGACCACGATGGCGCCGATAATCCAGATGATGTTGTTCATGACGATGTTCTCCTGACGAAGTATGGACGCTATGCCAACCGTCACGGTGAACGATCGTTCCCTCGCCAGGTGTGTGTCTGGGCTTAACCCGCAAGGCATACGGGGTCAGTCGCAAACGGTCTCCTCGGACGAGAAGACCCTCCCGAACGCATCCTCCTGCTGATGTACGACCGTTCGGCAGTTCTCACGCCCCAAGCCGCGGCTCGTATCCGCATAGACCCGGTTCTCATAGACCCGCCCCGACTCATAGCCGGGTCCGAACCGATACTCGCCGTACGAAACATCGGCCGATGTCGAGCAAGCCGCGAGGCTCCCGCAGATTCCGAGCCCCAGAAATGCAAGGACCCCGCGTCGCCTTGCTTGATGACGACGAGAAACAACCATCATTCGACTCCCGCAGATACCAAACAGGTGATCGGAGAATTCTTCCACCCCCGATACGTCAAACGAACAGCTTGGCAATTTGAGGGCGCCCCTCCTTTAGGACTGGACATTCGGAAGGCCGCCGAGTGACCGCTGCACGCTGCACCCTGCGGCCAAAAGAAAACCCCGGTGTCTCCACCGGGGTCTCCCTGACCAATCGGAATGAGCCGATTAGAAGTCGCGCTGAACGCGGATGCGGCCTTCCCAGACGCCGTCATTGTCATCTGCAACGCCGCGCAGGTCGACGTTAGTGTAGAGGACTTCGGCGCCGATATCGAGGCCGGAGACCGGCGACCAGATCACGTTCGTACCAACGCGCCACTCGTTGAAGTCGGTGGCGAGGAAGTTGTCGTTGTACTCGACGCGAGCATACGACGCGAACACGCTCTGACGGATCTCAGGGGTCCAGTAGTGACGCAGACCACCGGCAATCGACCAGCCGGTCGAGGTGTCGATCTCGCCGTCGACGTCGTAAGCAGCGTCAGAGACGTCGGAACCGAATCCGAGGTAGCCCATGGCGCCGTCAGCATAGGTGGCGGCGAACCAGAGAGCGTCGCCAGCAGCCAGCATCGGCAGGTTGATGCCAACCTGAGCCGTCACAGCAAAGCCGTACTCGGTGTCCGGAATGATGTCAGCCG
>DASQML010000012.1:0-39181 GCA_035645515.1 Microvirga sp. | reverse complement strand
GACCCTGGCCGATGACGGCCACGGCGGGGATCGCCAGCCCAGCGCCAATGAACTCGCCGGCGCCCGCTTCCAGGGGCGCCATGTCGCCGAGATTGCTCGTGCCCTGGCTGCCGCCCGCCTGAAAGAGGCGGCATGATGACGCTGCAGCATACTCCCCAACCCTGCGCCACACCCACCGGGGTGCTATCGGCGCGGTGGTGGCGGCTGGCATCGTGACCGAGATCCAGGTCCGCAAGGCCGCCATCGGAGACCGCGTGAGGAGAAGACAATCCATGGAGCGTCTGTTCGATCATCTTTATGCCGTCGGAGCTGAGATGGTAAGTTTTGCTCCGACGTTCCAGGGCCTGACCTTTCTGTTGCGTCGCAGGGAGGGCAACATCCTGATCTACAGCTCCGGACGACTGAAGGAGGAAGCCGACGGGCTTCTCGCTCAGGGCGGGATCTCACGCCAATATCCCAACCATCGGCACCAGGGCGGAGGCCAAGATGAATCCTAGTCTGCTAAAATCCGACGAAATGATCCTGTTCCGCAACACGATGCGGATCACGGAGGGCCATCTTCACGCCTTCAAGCGAGCCATTATCGAGGCGGTTGAATTCGTGGAGGAAAACGGCCCGCAGTTGATGGTACAGACCTTCATCGACGAGAAACGCATGCTCGCGGTCAGCTATCAGCTCTACCGGGACTCCGAGGCTGTTCTCGAGCACTGGCGGCTTGCCGACCCATACATCGCCAAGGTCATGGAACATTGTGTGGTTGCGGAATTCCAGATTCACGGCGAGCCAAGCGCGGTGGTACTGGAACGGATGCGCCCAATGATCGAGGACGGTCGGGCAACCCTGACGCCGCGCCTTGCAGGCTTTGTTCGGCTGTAGGGTACCGTCAGCTCGTTAACCTGGCGATGTCCATGGAACCTCCTTCGCGAGCCGTTTAGGGAAAGATGAATTGATTAGTCCGAGCCCGGATCGAGAAGGAGCGGTTCTGCGCCTTGCTCGGAGAGCTCGCCGCATGGGTGGCGCAGCGGGCATGCGACCGTCGAGAGGCAGCCACACACAAGGAAGCCGGCCAGTTGATCACATTGGGATTGATGGGTGGACGGCTGCGGCGGGGATCATCCTGATGGCTGCCAAGGCCACGCTGGAACTCAGCGGCGATGACGGCTGATTCCAGCAAAAATTCGTCGAAATGAGATAGTCCATGGAGCGTCTGTTTGAACATCTCTATGCCATCGGGGCCGAGACACTCAACTTCGCCCCAACCTTTCTAGGACGATCCTTTCTGCTGCGTCGCCGGGATGGGAGCTCCTGATCTACAGCTCCGGACGGCTCACGGAGGAAGCCGACGCGCTTCTTGCTCAGGGTGCGATCGCCCGTCAGTATCTCAATCATCGGCATCAGGCGATGGCCTCCTGCGACTGGATTTCGGAGCGCTTCGCTGCGCCTCTCTTCGTTACAGAACTGGAGGAGCCTGCCATTGCGGCGACTTGCCGGGTGGGCGGCGCCTTCGCCCGGCGGGAGTTGCACTTCCCTGATTTTGAGATGATTCCGACGCCGGGACACACCGAGGGTTCGACCTGTTTCTTGTGGGATGATGGGCAGCGCCGTTACCTCTTTACCGGTGACATCATCTATCTCAAGGATGGCGAATGGGTTGCGGCTGTACTCAGCGTGAGTGATCGGGCAACTTATCTGAAGTCGCTCGCTCTGATCGGCGAACTGGACTTCGACGATATTGCCCCAAGTAGGCTCTGTCGCGAATTCTGGCTGAAGTTGAAGGAAGGAAACGACCGTGGCTCTGCGTCAGGCGGCGAGCTGCACAAGTCGGTGAAGCTCGCTTGTGGCGGTCCCTTCGATGAAAAGGCTAGGGTTCGGGCTTGTGGCAAACCATTTCGATGTTGTGCCCGTCGGGACCAATGACGAAAGCTGCATAGTAGTTCGCGTGGTAGTGCGGACGCAGACCAGGCGCACCATTGTCCTTGCCACCCGCCTCCAGAGCCGCGCGATAGAAAGCATCGACCTGCTGGCGAGTCTCGGCTGTGAACGCCAGGTGAAGATGGGCCGGTTTTTCCTCGGTTTGGTACAGGCACAATGAAGCCTTACCCTTTGGGCTAAGCTCGACCCCCGACGGTCCCTCCCATACAACAGCTACGCCAAGCGGTTCGAGGGCCTTGAGGAAGAACGCTCTGCTCGCGGCATAGTCGCTGACTCCGAATTTGACGTGGTCAAACATGAGTTCTCCTGAAGTGTGCGGGCCTGCGCGAGGCCTCGTATCCACTACCATGATCCCGACCCATGTTGTAGCGGAGTGAAACTCCCCATGTGCTGAAACCGGCAGCCGGCGGAGGGGCGCTACGATCCTCGCTTGCTTTATTCTGAGTTTTGAGCGGGGATGACACCGTTAGAGCCTCCCGCGTTTTCCCGTCTTCCGATCCCGGATCGCCTTCGCCGTCCGGGAAGACACTTAGAAGAGGCTCCCCTGGTCGTCCTCGTCGCTGGAGAGCGGCTTCTTCGTCTTTGGCTTGCTCTGGCGAACCGGCGCGGGCTCCGGGTGTGCGAGAGGCTCCATGAGACTCGCGTCATCGTTCTCGACCTTGTTCACCCGGCTCGAGACCGGCACCACGTCGAGCCAGTCATCCGGACATGGACGTACCAGGTTCATGACGTTCGCACGCTCGTCGCGCACATCGAGCCAGGCGGCAATGCTCTCTTCCGAGAGGATCACCGGCATGCGGTCGTGCACGGCGGACATGGCGCCGTTGGCGTCCGTCGTCACGATTGCGGCCGTGTCGATCTCGCTTCCGTCCGGACTTGAATAGGTTTCCCACAGGCCTGCCAGCGGCAGGGGCTTGCGGCTGCGCGGGCGGATGAGGAAGGGCGTCTTCTCGCGGCCCTCACGACGCCACTCGTAGAAGCCGTCCGCCAGGAAGATGCAGCGCCGCCGCTTCAGGGCCGCCTTGAAGGTGGCCTTCGTTTCCAGCGTTTCGCCGCGCGCATTGATGACGAGCGGAAAATCCTTCGGATCTTTCACCCAGGATGGCAGGAAGCCCCAACGCACCAGCATGAAATGCCGCTCGCCGCGATCCTCCCACACGATAGGCACCGGCTGGGTGGGCGCCACGTTGAAGCGCGGAGGGAAATTCGGCTGCTCCGGATAGCCGTAGAACTCCCGGTATATGTCGGGAGGCAGGGTGATCGCATAGCGCCCGCACATCGTTTTCTTTCCTCCTCGAACGTCACGCCTGCAACGAGTGCGGGTATGACGCCCCGCAACCATCCCGCATCACGTCAAAGCCATCTTTTCCAACGGAAGATGAGATAGGGCACCACGGCTGCGAGGATCATGAGCATGATGGCCCAGGGATAGCCGAGATCCCATTCGAGTTCCGGCATGTGACGGAAGTTCATGCCGTAAAGCGAGGACACGAGCGTCGGCGGCAGGAAGATCACCGACATCACCGAGAAGATCTTGGTGACGTCGTTCTGCTCGATGGTGACGAGGCCGAGCGTGGCATCGAGCAGGAACTGCACCTTGCTGGAGAGGAAGGTCGCGTGCTCCTCGATGGACTGCACGTCGCGCAGAGCGGTGCGCCACTCGGCCTGGTAGCCGCGCGATTTCTGCGGCCGCGGCATCGTGGCGGACAGAAACAGCAGCAGGCGCTCCACGGAGACCATGCTCTCGCGCACGTTGGAGATCACATCCGCCTTGCGCCCGATGGATTTCAGCGCCGCCCGGAAGGAGGCGGTGCGGCGGGTGCCCTTCTTCTCGTTCTCGAAGATCGATTGCGACAGGCGGTCGATATGCTGGCCGACGGTGCCGAGAATTTCGGCGGCGCGGTCGATGATCGTCTCGATCAATCCGTCGAGAACCGCCTCCGGCTGGTGACGGCACCCGCCGGGCTTTCCGGCACGGGCCGTGAACATGCTGAAGGAACGCGGTTCGCCATAGCGCACGGTCACGAGCGCCCGCTCCGTCAGGATGAAGGACACGTCAATGAGCTTCGGGCTGTCGGTGTCGGAGCTGCAGAGAACGCGTGCCGTCATGTAGCGGGCGTCGTTCTCGTTGTAGAGGATTTCCGACGGCTCGATATCCGCCATCTCCTCCCGAGTCGGGATCTCGATGCTGAGGTGGCGCTCGACGAGGCGATCCTCCTCGCGGGTCGGTTCGATCAGATCGATCCACAGAGCATCCTCGGGGATCGCCTCTCCCGGAGGCAGCAGGTAGCGATCGAGGGATTCCCCTGCGGGAATTGCCGCCCGTGCCGGCCTGTGGATCACGATCATACCCGTCTCCCTGTTCGCCCTCAGCTCCGCCACGTCGTCCCCGGGCTCGTCCCGGGGATCCACGTCTTGGGAGCCGCTAAGGTTTAAAGACGTGGATGGCCGGATCAAGTCCGGCCGTGACGGTTGACGGTTGCTTTCGCCAGCTCATTTCGATGGCGGCGGTGGAATATCGTCGGGCACGAAGAAATCCGGCATCAGCGGCCTGGTGGGATCGACCCGGTACTTCTCGAAATCCGTTACACCCTCGTCGCTCAGGAACACGTCGTCGATGAGGAAATGGCCCGAGAAGCTCCTCGAGGGCTTCTGGAAGATTGCATAGGCCGCGTCGGAGAGGATTTCCGGCGTGCGGCTTGCCTGCATGATCTCGTCGCCGCCGAGAAGGTTTTTCACGGCGCTCGTCGCGATGGTCGTGCGCGGCCACAGCGCGTTGACGGCAATCCCCTTCGGCCGCAGTTCGCCCGCAAGTCCGAGGACGCAGAGGCTCATGCCATATTTCGCCATGGTATAGGCGAGATGGGGCGCGAACCATTTCTCCTTCATATCGAGGGGCGGCGACATCATGAGGATGTGTGGGTTCTCCGCCTTCTCCAGATGCGGGATGGCATATTTCGAGACCATGTAGGTGCCGCGGGTGTTGATCTGGTGCATCAGATCGAAGCGCTTCATGTCCGTCAGCGGCGTCGGCGTGAGGCTGATGGCGCTGGCATTGTTGACCACGATATCGAGCCCGCCGAAGGTCTCGACCGCGTTCTGGATCGCGCCTTTGACCGCTTCTTCGTCGCGCACGTCGACGACCAGCGGCAGGGCCTTGCCGCCGGCCTTCTCGATCTCGTCCGCAGCCGTGTAGATGGTGCCCGGGAGCTTGGGATGCGGCTCGGCGGTCTTGGCGGCGATCACCACGTTCGCGCCGTCCTGCGCAGCCCGCAGGCCGATAGCGAGACCGATGCCGCGCGAGGCGCCGGTGATGAAAAGCGTCTTTCCCTTGAGGCTCATGTAATCAGCTCGCCAATGCCAGAGTTGCATCCTGCAGGAAGCCCGCGCCGCCCAGAACCGTGTCTTCCAGACCTTTTGCCCCGACGGCGATGTTCTCCGCGAAGAACCGGCAGAGCGCGATGCGGCCCGCATGGACCGGATTCTTGTCGCCGCCCGCCATCAAGGCGTTGGCGGCGAGCGCCATCTCGGCCAGAGCCGTGCCGCCCTGGGCGAGACCGAAGAGCCGGAGATAGGGCGTCGCGCCCGCCAGAGCCTCTCTCTGCGCGTTCGACGAAAGAGCCTGGAGCATGTAGCTCGTGGCGCGGTCGAGGCTCTCGATGGCATCGCGCAGGCGGGAGGCGGTCGCCCCAAAGGCAGGCGTTCCGTCCTTCAGGACGCGCAAGACGATGGCGCGCATGGAGGCAATCTGCGTATGTACCGTTTCGCCGCCCGAGAGCGGCAGCTTGCGGGTAACGAGATCAATGGCCTGGATGCCGTTGGTGCCTTCGTAGATCGGCGCGATGCGCGCATCACGGTAGTGCTGGGCGGCGCCCGTCTCCTCGATGAAGCCCATGCCGCCGTGTACCTGCACGCCCAGGGACGCCACCTCCATGCCAATATCGGTGGAGAAGGCCTTGGCGACCGGTGTCAGAAGCGATGCGCGCTCATGCGCCTTCTTCCGGCGCTCCGCGTCCTGTTCCAGGTGCGCACGGTCAATGGCTTCCGCCGTCATATAGCAGATGGCGCGCGCAGCAGCCGTCAGCGCCTTCATCGTGAGAAGATTGCGCTGAATGTCGGGATGCACGATGATGGGGCTCATGCCCTCTGCCGCACCGATGGCGCGGCCTTGGCGGCGCTCGTTCGCATAGGCCAGCGCCTGCTGATAGGCGCGCTCGGCAATTGCAACGCCCTGCAGGCCCACCGCGAGGCGCGCGTTGTTCATCATCGTGAACATGCAGTTGAGGCCGCGGTTCTCCTCGCCCACGAGCCAGCCGATGGCGCCGCCCTTGTCGCCGAAGATCATGGTGCAGGTGGGCGATCCATGGATGCCGAGCTTGTGCTCCAGGCTGTGGCAGCGCACGTCGTTGCGCGTGCCGTCGGGCAGGAACTTCGGCACCAGGAAGAGCGAGATGCCGCGCGTGCCTCGAGGCGCATCCGGCAGGCGCGCGAGCACGAGATGGATGATATTGTCGGTGAGGTCGTGCTCGCCGTAGGTGATGAAGATCTTCTGGCCCGTGATGCGATAGGTGCCGTCGCCCACCGGCTCGGCGCGCGAGCGAAGCGCCGCGAGGTCGGAGCCCGCCTGCGGCTCGGTGAGGTTCATCGTCGCCGTCCATTCGCCGGAAACGAGCTTTTCCAGATAGCGGCTCTTCAGGTCGTCAGAGGCGTGCGCCTCCAGCGCCTCGATGGCGCCGTGCGTCAGCACGGGTCCGATGCCGAAGGCCATGGACGCCGAGTTCCACATCTCGACGCAGGCCGAGTTCAGAAGCGTCGGCAGGCCCTGGCCGCCATACTCCGCGGGGCCGGGAAGCGCGTTCCATCCGGCTTCTGTCCAGGCTTTGTAGGCCTCCTTCCAGCCGGGTGCGGTCGTGACGATGCCGTCCCTGACGGTCGCGCCGTGCCTGTCGCCTTCGCGGTTCAAGGGTGCGATCACGTCATCGGCGAAGCGCCCAGCCTCCTCCAGGATGGCTTGAGCCAGATCGGCGGAGAGATCGCCATAGAGCCCGTCGTCCACGGCACGGTCGAACCCCGCCACATGGCGCATGGTGAAGACGATGTCCGGCACGGGAGCGCGATAGCTCATGGCATTTCCTTTCAGGCAACTGGCGTTTGGATATTGACGCGTTCCCCCGCGCCGTTAAACCCGCCCAAGGTATCATCTCGGACATGGGATAGTTTAGACGTGAACGATCACGGGTCAATGGGACGGACGGCACGTCTGGCGGCGGATGAGACTGGCCTGGACGAGGCCGCGTCCATCCTCCAGCGTGGGGGCCTCGTGGCCTTTCCCACCGAGACCGTCTACGGCCTGGGCGCGGACGCCACGAATGCGAAGGCCGTGGCCGGAATCTATGCCGCCAAGGAGCGGCCGAGCTTCAACCCGCTGATCTCGCACTTGGAGAGCCTCGAGGCCGCGAAGGAGCAGGGCATCTTCGACGAGACGGCCCGGATGCTGGGAGACGCCTTCTGGCCCGGTCCCCTTACCCTCGTCGTGCCGGTGGCTCCCACCTGCACCGTCTCGGACCTTGCCCGCGCCGGTCTCGACAGCGTGGGCCTGAGGGTGCCGGCCCATCCCCTCGCCCGTGCCCTGCTGAAGGCAACGGGCCGCCCCGTGGCGGCGCCCTCCGCCAATCGCTCGGGCCGCGTGAGCCCGACCGATGCGGACCATGTGCTGGGCGATCTCGACGGACGCATCGATGCGGTTGTCGACGGCGGCGCATCCGATGTGGGGGTCGAATCCACCATCGTCGCCTGCCTCGGCAGCGCGCCCCGCCTGCTGCGTCCCGGCGGCGTGCCGCGCGAAGCGATTGAAGCCTTGATCGGACGGCCACTCGAAAACGGCGCCGCGGGCGGCAAGAACCCGCTCGCGCCGGGCATGCTCGCCTCCCATTACGCGCCGCGCGCGCAGGTGCGCCTGAACGCAACGGATATCCGACCGGGTGAAGCAGCCCTGCTGTTCGGCGGTGCAATGCCCTCAGGCCGCGAGTACGCGAAGGCTTATCTGAACCTCAGCAAAAACGGCGACCTCAAGGAGGCCGCCGCTCATCTGTTCTCGTATCTCAGGCAGCTCGATGCGTCGGGCGCAGAGACCATCGCGGTTGTGCCGATCCCAGAGACGGGCCTGGGCGAAGCCATCAACGACCGCCTCCGGCGCGCTGCCGCGGAGCGGTGAACCGCTCCGCTGAAACAGCGCCTTACTTCGCAGCGAGCTTCGCGGCGATCTGGGCCACGTGCTTGCCCTGGAAACGTGCACCGTCGAGATCGATCTCGCTCGGCTGGCGCGAACCGTCACCGCCAGCGGCCGTCGAAGCACCGTAGGGCGAACCGCCGCGGATCTGATCGACACCCATCTGGCCCTGGAAGGAATAAGGCAGGCCCACAACCACCATGCCGTGGTGCAGGAGCACCGGCAGCGTGGTGAGGATGGTCGCTTCCAGACCGCCATGCTGGTTGGCGGCAGAGGTGAAGACGGAACCCACCTTGCCGATGAGGGCGCCTTTCGCCCACAGGCTGCCGGTCTGGTCGAGGAAGTTCTTCATCTGCGCTGCCATCGTACCGTAGCGGGTCGGGGTGCCGATGATGATGGCGTCGTATTCCGCGAGTTCCTCGACGGTTGCGATGGGCGCCTTCTGATCGGTCTTGTAGTGAGCAGCCTGAGCGATCTCGGCAGGCACGAGTTCGGGCACGCGCTTCACGACCGCATCGGCGCCGGCCTCCCGCGCGCCTTCGGCGGCGGCATAAGC
Source organism: Microvirga sp. (assembly GCA_035645515.1). Lineage (GTDB taxonomy): Bacteria > Pseudomonadota > Alphaproteobacteria > Rhizobiales > Beijerinckiaceae > Microvirga. The sequence continues at coordinate 30,464 of DASQML010000012.1, read as the reverse complement.
CATCTGCTCGATATGACCCCAAGACGAATAGTACAGCACAAGGACCTTGGCCATGTGGTTCTCCAATACGAAGGAATGAGAGCAGACGGGCAGGATTTCAGGCTACCGTAAGGGTAGGCCTGAAGGGCGGGCCGCTCTGCAACTGTGTGACGCACTAAGGATAAGCTTTCCTGCGTGCAAAACCAGTGTTAGACATGCAGGGTTTCCATTGCACAGATGCAAGATACATGGCGAAGCAGCAGCAGCTCGACTGGGACGACTTCAAGCTCGTGAAGATTATCGCCGAGGCCAACGGGCTTGCAGGCGCGGCTGAACGATTGGGCGTCAATCACTCAACGGTGTTCCGCCGCCTGGGCCAGATGGAGGAGAATCTCGGGGTCAAGCTCTTCGAGCGGCACCGCACCGGCTATGTGCTGACGCCCGCCGGCGAGGAAATGTCGGCGCTTGCCGAGCAGATGGAGGAAAACGTCACCTCCTTCACGCGCAAGCTCGCAGGCCAGGCGGTGGCGCCCGCCGGGGAACTGCGGGTGACGACGAACGACACGCTCCTGGTCCATCTGCTCACGCACATCTTCTCCCGCTTCGTGAAGGCCAATCCCGAAATGCGGCTCGACGTGGTTCTGGCCAACCAGGCGCTGAACCTCTCGAAGCGCGATGCGGACGTAGCCATTCGCGCGACCGACGATCCGCCCGAAACCCTCGTCGGACGGCGTGTGGCCACCATCGCCTGGGCCATCTACGGACGCCTGGAAGACTACCCGGACCAGCACCAGCCGGTGGATCTCAATGCGCCCGACCTTTACAACCGCCCGTGGGTGGCGCTCGGCGACAACCTCGCCGCCCTCAAGGCCGCCCGCTTCGTGCGTGACCGGGTAGCGCCCGAGAACATCGTCTACAAGGTCAATACGGTGCTGGGCCTCGCGGAAGCCGTGGAAGCGGGCCTCGGCGTCGGTCCCCTGCCCTGCTTCATCGCGGATGCGAGCCCGAATCTCGTGCGGTTGTCGGACGTGAATCCGGACTTTTCGGCGGGTCTCTGGCTTTTGACCCATCCGGACCTGCGCCAGTCGGCGCGCGTTCGCGCCTTCATGGATTTCATGGCCACCGAGATCAGCAAGCAGCGGCGCTGGATCGAAGGCAACGGCAAGAAACCTGCCGATCAGGCGATCTCGACGACGACGCGTCCCTTGATCTGACCCGCCACGATCCTGCGCCCCGCCTCCACAACCTCGTCGAGAGGAATGGTGGAGGTCATGGCCGCGAGCTTGGAGTGATCGAGTTCGTGCGCCAGACGGCTCCACGCTTCGAGACGAAGAGCCTTGGGCGCTATCACGGAATCGACGCCGAGCAGCGCCACGTTGCGCAGGATGAAGGGCGCGACGGTCGAAGGCAGGTCCATGCCCGCCGCTAGGCCGCAGGCCGCGATCGCACCGCCATATTTCGTCATGGAGATCACGTTGGCGAGGGGCGCCGAACCGACCGTATCGACGCCGGCGGCCCAACGCTCCTTGCCGAGCGGGCGAACGGGGCCCGTGAGTTCGCTGCGGTCCATTATCTCGGCTGCGCCGAGTCCCTTGAGGTAATCCGCTTCTTCGGGGCGCCCGGTCGATGCGATCACATGCCAGCCGGCCCGCGCGAGCAGGGCCACGGCGACGGAGCCGACGCCTCCGACGGCGCCTGTCACGATGGCGGGGCCGCGCTCCGGCGTGAGCCCGTGCTTCTCAAGGGCCATCAGGCAAAGCATCGCCGTATAGCCCGCTGTCCCGATGGCCATGGCCTGATGGGGCGTGAGGCCCGACGGCAGCGGGATCAGCCAGTCTCCCTTCACGCGCACCTTTTGCGCATAGGCGCCGAGATGCGTCTCGCCCAGGCCCCAGCCGTTGAGGATCACCCCATCGCCCGGCTTGAACTCGGAATGGGAGGACGTCTCGACGATGCCGACGAGATCGACGCCGGGGATCATCGGAAAGCGCCGCACCACCGGGGCCTTGCCGGTGAGAGCAAGCCCGTCCTTGTAGTTCAGCGTGGAATGCGAGACGCGGATCGTGACGTCGCCGTCCATGAGATCGGCTTCGTCGAATTCGCGAAAGCCCACGGATTGGCCGGTCTCGTTCTTGTCGATGACGAGCGCTTTGAATGATGCCATGAGCATGATCCTCCCCACACCGATTGTTGGCATGGGAGAGGATCAGGGCAAGCGCACCTGCCTCATCCCTTCGGACGAGACACGCCCTACTCTGCCGGCTGCAGCGCGGGGCCGCGTTCCACGGGGCGCTCCTTGATCGGCAGGTTGATGAGCGCCGAGGCGAGACCGAGCGCGATGGAGAGCCACCACACCACCGTGTAGCTGCCGTAGATCTCGTACAGCTCGCCGCCGAGCCACACGCCGAGGAAGCCGCCGACCTGATGGGAGAAGAAGGTGAAGCCGTAGAGCATGGCCATATAGCGCGTTCCGAACATCAGCATCACGAGCGAGGATGTCGGGGGGACCGTGGAGAGCCACAGCAGGCCGATAGAGATGCCAAAGGCAATCGACGTGACGGGCGAAGCCGGCAGCAGAATGAAGGCTGCGATCGCTACCGAGCGGCCGAGATAGATCCAGGCGAGCAGCCAGCGCTTCGACATGCGCGTGGAGAGCCAGCCGGAGCCGAGGGATCCGAAGGCATTGGCTAGGCCGATCACAGCAAGGGTCCAGCCACCCACGGCGGCCGAGAGGCCCGCGTCCTTCAGATAGGCCGGAAGATGTGCGGTGATGAAGGCGAGCTGAAAGCCGCAGGTGAAGAAGCCGAGCACCAGCAGCACGTAGGAGCGGTGACGGAAGGCTTCCGTCAGCGCCTGCTTGATCGACTGGTTCGGAACATTGGCGGCACTCGCAGCAACTCCCCCTGCATTGGGCCGCGTGGCCAGGGCCATGGCGAGCGGCATGACGAGCAGCACGGAGCCCGCGAAGATCACGAGCGCCTGATGCCAGCCGAAGGAATCGATGAGGACGTTGCCGATGGGCGGGAAGAGGAACTGCCCGAAGGAGCCCGCCGCCGTGCCCGCGCCGAAAGCCATGGGGCGCCACTTCTCCGGGAGGAGCTTGCCGAAGGCGCCAAGCACGAGATTGAACGAGCAGCCGGAGAGACCGAACCCGATCAGCACGCCTGCGCCGAGATGCAGAACTCCGGGCGTCACGGCATAGGCCATCACCACGAGGCCGAGCGCGTAGAGCAAGGCACCGGCGCAAAGCACCTTGAAGGCCCCGAACCGGTCCGCCACCGCTCCGGCGAAGGGTTGGCCCACGCCCCAGAGCAGGTTCTGGATTGCAATGGCAAGGCTGAACGTGTCGCGGCCCCAGCCGAATTCCGTGGTCATCGGGATCTGGAACAAGCCCGCCGAAGCGCGGGGCCCGAAAGTGATCAGCGCGATCAGGCAGCCGGACAGGACGATGAGTTCCGGCGAAAACCGGGACTGAGAGGCGGGTGCTGACGACGTGGGTGCTGACATGGGCACGGCCCTCGGACGACAAATCGGAGGGCTGATACTAACGGAAGCTGCACAGCAGCAATATCGAAAGTTTATTGGGAAAGGCATGAGGGATTGTGATGAATGATCTCCATCACAATCCCTCGTCAGACTGTGGCCGAATGTCGGGGCAGCGGCTCTCGGCCCAAACTGCGCTTGTCTTAGACAACCACGAAATCGTTATAGGCGGCGAGCTTGTTGGCGCCGATGTTGGCGAACGCTATCTGGCCGCCGGCACCGTTGCCGCGCAGGACGTTGGCCGCTCCGTTCCCATAGATCCTGTCCGCATGGTTGCCATCCCGATCTGCGAGGAGATGAAGCTGCCCGCTGATAAACCCCCACTTAGCAGCGCAAATTTTGATATAGTATACCTCCCCAGCGAGTGCGGTGGAACACGCGGCGTTGGATTGTTAAGTCTGGCCCGGCTTCAGCTTGTAGAAGATGTGGCGGCCGATCACGTCCATCTTCTTCAGGCGGCGTGCCCAGTACGGGCGGACGTAATTCGCATGATAATGGGTCGCGCCGCCCACCTCGGCGAGGTAAGTCTTGCCTTCGAGCACGGCGGCAGCGACGCGCTTGGCGCGCTCCCAGGACACGGTGTCGGTCACGCGCAGGGCCTTGCCTTCGCAGGCGAAGGTGAACTGGCAGGCGAGATGGCGGTGGCGGTTCTGATAGACCACTCCGCAGATCGTGGACGGATAGAGCCCGCTCTTCACGCGGTTGAGCACCACCTGCGCGACGGCGGCTTGGCCCTCCTCAGGCTCGCTGCGCGCCTCGAAATAGACAGCTTCCGCCAGGCAGCGCTGCTCCTTGCTTAAGTTTTCGGGATCGATCAGGTCGGCATAACGGGGCGGCGTATCGCCATCCGCCTTCGGCACGAAGCTCGTGCCGTAGCCGCCCTTGTCGAGGCGCGGGGATTGCAGCGAAACGGGCGCGGCGGCGATCTCGATGGGCATTGCCTCCATCGGAGCCGGCGTCGTGGACGAGAGCGCGACGGCGCGCTTCACGATCGGCGTGGTTGGGCTTGCCGCGGCCCCGGTCGAGCCTGCTGCGGCGGCGGCAGGCGACTGCACCGACACGGCCTGCCGCGTGGTGGTGTATTCGGGCATCTCCGACGGCTCGAAGCTCTGCTCCATCTCGGGAGCCTCCAATTGGCCCTCCATGAGAACCGTGGGAGGCAGAAGCCGCTCGTCCTGCCCGAAGAGAAGCCGGGAGCCCGAGGCCCGCGCGAGATCCGGGCGCAGCTGCTTGGCGCGCAGGGAAAGCGTGATCCTCGGCGGAACGAGGGGATTGCCTTTTGCCGAGCGGTCGACCTGCGGATCGGCGCCCGCATCGGCCTTGCGGTCGGCCTTGGGTGGCACGCCATCGGCCATGTCGTCGGGCAAGTCGTAGCGGGGAAGGAAGCGCAGGACATCGCGGCCGAGATCGAGACGGCCCCCGGCGATGGAGGTGCTGATATGGGGAACGAGATCGGTCTGGGTCAGACGCGCCACGGGGCTCGGCGCCGCAAAGCTCATGCCGGCCTGCGGGTCGTTGCTGGCGGACGCGGTGAACGAGATCAGAAGGCCCGTCGCCAGCGCCCAGGGCGCTGTCGTGGCGCAGATCCATCTCACCCGAGAGCGACGATTCCGATGACGCACGCGAACACCCACTCAAACCGAACCAGGATAGCCTCCGACAGAAGGCGTCCGTTGCTTATGGTTATCCGGGGTTAAGGTTGATGGCTGGTTAAGACGGGGCTGGAAGAGCCTCAGGTTCCTGTAGCGGCCTGACGTTTCTCGGCCATGCGCCTCAAGGCATGCGCCGTCTCGGCGTCGGCTGGGAAAAAGGCCTCGATGGCGAGTTCCGACAGGGTCACGTCGACGGGGGTGCCGAAGACCGTCGTCGTACTGAAAAAGGTAAGCACTCCCTCCTCCGTCATCAGCTGCAGCGGCACGACGATGTCGGCATGGTGCGGCTTGGGATGCGACATGCGCCGGGCCGCATCGGGAATCGGATAGGCGCGCAGTTCCTCGATCAGAGCCGAGAGCACCGCATCACCCGTCACATTCACCTGATGATGCAGGCGCTCGACGAGATGATCGCGCCACTCGGAAAAGTTCACGATGCGCCGCGCAAGACCCGCCGGGTGAACGCTCAGGCGCAGCACGTTCACAGGCGGCTCGAGCAGCGCCGGATCGACATCCTGTACCAGCAGATGCAGCGCCCCGTTGGCAGCAACCAGGGACCAATGCCTGTCGACGGCGAGGGCCGGATAAGGCTCATGGCCTTTGAGCACGAGATCAATGGCTTCGCGCATGCGCTGCAAGGCCGGGTCGTCGAGGGAGCGTTCGGAATAGACCGGCGCGAAGCCGGCGCAGGCTAGCATCACGTTGCGCTCGCGCAAAGGCATGTCGAGCTTTTCGGCCAGGAGCTGCACCATCTCCCGACTCGGCTGCGAGCGGCCGGTTTCAAGAAAGCTCAGGTGGCGCGTGGAGATCTCGGCTTCGAGCGCGAGATCCATCTGGCTCAGGCGGCGGCGCTGGCGCCATTCGCGCAGGTAATCGCCGAAATGCACGGGTGCTGCAGTCTTCATCGGTTTCATGGAGGGGACCATAACGCGGCCCGGCGCTCAACTCCATGACCTCCGAGGTAATCGACGGCCTTCCCTGGCTGCGTGATCCTCAAAGCCGTTCGGGATGCCCGAGAGACTTTGAAAGGAGCCAGCCATGACGACGATCCACCCCTCCCCGCTTCTTCGCCAAGCACTTCTCGCCGATGCCACCACGAGCGGCGCATTCGGCCTGCTCATGCTGCTTGCGGCCGAACCCTTGAGCCGCCTGCTCGGATTGCCCATCGGCCTGCTGCGCGGCGCAGGCGCGGTCCTGCTGCCCTATGTCGCTTTCCTGGCCTGGCTCAGCCTGCGCGGCCCTGTGAACAAGGCGTTCGTCTGGGCCGTGATCCTCGGCAACATCGCATGGGCCGCCGACAGCCTGCTGCTGCTCGCCGGCGGATGGGTTTCGCCCACAACGGCAGGCTACGCCTTCGTGATCATGCAGGCGCTCGTGGTGCTGATGTATGCGGAGCTTCAGTTCATGGGGCTGCGCCGGTCGAACGCAGCGGCGGCTTGAGGCGCATGCACATCACTCTTCGTCATGCCCGCACTTGTTGCGGGCATCCACGTCTTTACCCCGCTCAAAACGTGATGGCCGGAACAAGCCCGGCCATGACGTTTGTGTCAGTGCTTTACCGATCCCGTCCGTTGAAGGGCACGGGCTTCAGCTCCGACAAGTCCACCCCGTCCAGGCAGCGCACATTGATGGCCGCCATGGCCTCTCCCGTGGGCTGCTTGCCTTCGCCGAAAGTGGCCGTGCCGCAATGGGCGCAGAAGCGATGCCGGATGGTGTGCGTGTTGAAGGTGTAGGTGGAGAGGTTTTCCTCGCCGCTCACCGTCAATGCCTCGCGCGGCGCGAAGGCGAGCAGGTAGCCCTTCTTCCGGCAGATGGAGCAGTTGCATTCGATGACCTGGGCAAGATCGGCCTCGATTTCGAACGTCACCTTGCCGCAATGGCACGAGCCTTTGTGCAGAGTCATTGTTCCCCCGTCAGTTTTCTAGAGTGCCGTCATCAGCGTCACGATCACGCCCGCGCCGATCACCGCGATGAAGCGGTCGTTCATGGTGAGAGGCTCCGCCCTGCCCTGCGCCGCCAGCTGGCCGATGACGAGATCGAACACCAGCGACACGGCGAACGGCCACGCAGCCGGAGGCACGGCCATCTGCTGCCAGGCAGGATTGAGCCTCACGAGCAAACCGATGGCGATGCCGGAAGCCAGCACCGCCCCGATATAGAGAAGACGGACACGGGACAGGGGCATTTAGGCCTGGCTCGCCGCCTTGTTGCCGAGCGCCGCCTGCGCCGCCGCGAGACGCGCGATCGGCACGCGGTACGGCGAACATGACACATAGTCGAGCCCGACCGACTGGCAGAAATGGATGGATGCCGGATCGCCGCCATGCTCGCCGCAGATGCCGAGCTTGATGTTCGCCCTTGCCTTCCTGCCGCGCTCGGCCGCGAGCTTCACCAGCTCGCCCACGCCCTCCTGATCGATGGTGACGAACGGATCGGCGGGCAGCAGGCCTTTTTGCGTGTACGGGCCGAGGAACGACGCCGCGTCGTCGCGCGAGATGCCGAGCGTGGTCTGTGTGAGATCGTTGGTGCCGAAGGAGAAGAACTCCGCCGATTCAGCAATCTCGGCCGCACGCAAAGCCGCGCGCGGCAGCTCGATCATGGTGCCGACCTGGTAATCCACCTTCACGCCGCTTTCCTTCGCCACCTCTTCCGCCATGGCGACGATGCGCTCCTTCACGAGGTCGAGCTCCGCCTTCGTCATGACGAGCGGCACCATCACCTCCGGCACCACGGGCTTGCCTGTCTGGCGGCCCGCCTCGACAGCGGCCTCGAAGATGGCGCGCGCCTGCATCTCGGCGATTTCCGGATAGGCCACTGCGAGACGGCAACCGCGGAAGCCGAGCATCGGGTTGAACTCGTGCAGCTCGATCGCGCGGCGCTTGAGCTTGTCCACCGGCGCGTTCATGGCCTTCGCCACTTCCTCCATCTCCTCTTCCGAATGCGGCAGGAACTCGTGCAGCGGCGGATCGAGCAGACGGATCGTCACCGGCAGGCCACTCATGATGGTGAACAGCTCTACGAAGTCCTGGCGCTGCATCGGCAGGAGCTTGGCAAGAGCCGCGCGTCGACCGGCCTCGTCGTCGGCGAGGATCATCTCGCGCACCGCCACGATGCGGTCGCCCTCGAAGAACATGTGCTCCGTGCGGCACAGCCCGATACCCTCCGCGCCGAAGCTGCGGGCGGTCTTGGCGTCGAGCGGCGTCTCCGCATTGGCGCGCACCTTCATGCGGCGCACCTTGTCGGCCCAGCCCATGAGTGTCGCGAACTCGCCGGAAAGCTCCGGCTCCAGCATCTTCACTTGGCCGAGCAGCACCTGACCGGTGGAACCGTCGATGGTGAGAACGTCGCCTTTCTTGAGTATCTGGCCTGCCACCGTCATGGTCTGCGCAGAATAATCGACGCGGATCGAGCCCGCGCCGGAGACGCAGGGCTTGCCCATGCCGCGCGCAACCACCGCCGCGTGGGAGGTCATGCCGCCGCGGGTGGTGAGAATGCCTTCGGCCGCATGCATGCCGTGAATGTCCTCCGGCGAGGTTTCGACACGCACGAGAATGACCTTGCGGCCCGCCTTCTTGGCGGCCTCCGCATCATCAGAGTTGAATACGATCTCGCCCGAGGCAGCGCCCGGTGAGGCGGGCAGGCCGCTCGCGATGATCTTGCGCTCGGCCTTCGGATCGATGGTCGGGTGCAGCAGCTGGTCGAGGGCTGCGGGTTCGACGCGGGTGATGGCTTCTTCCTGCGTGATCAGGCCTTCTGATGCCAGTTCCACCGCGATGCGCAAAGCCGCCTTCGCGGTGCGCTTGCCGTTGCGGGTCTGGAGCATCCAGAGCTTGCCCTTCTCCACCGTGAATTCCATGTCCTGCATGTCACGGTAGTGCTTCTCGAGAATGCCGTAGATCCGCACCAGCTCGGCATAGGCCTGCGGCATCGCCTTTTCCATGGAGGGCTTATCGGAGCCAGATGCGATGCGCGCGGCTTCCGTGATGTCCTGCGGCGTGCGGATGCCGGCCACCACGTCCTCGCCCTGCGCGTTGATGAGGAACTCGCCGTAGAGCTGCTTCTCGCCGGTCGACGGATTGCGGGTGAAGGCGACGCCGGTGGCGGAGGTCTCGCCCATGTTGCCGAACACCATAGCCTGCACGTTCACCGCCGTGCCCCAGCTCGCCGGAATCGAGTGCAGCTCGCGGTACTTGATGGCGCGGCTGTTCATCCAGGAGCCGAACACGGCGCCGATGGCGCCCCAGAGCTGCTCCTGCGGATCCTGCGGGAAGGGTTTGCCGAGTTCCTTCTCCACCAGCGCCTTGTAGCGCGGAATCAGGCTCTTCCAGTCGTCGGCGGACAGATCCGTGTCGAGGGTGTAGCCCCTGCGATCCTTGAACTCGTCGAGCACTTCCTCGAAATGGTGGTGGCCGATATCCAGCACCACATTGGAATACATGGTGATGAAACGACGGTACGAATCGTAGGCGAAGCGCTCGTCGCCCGCGCCCTTGGCCAGCGCCTCGACGGTGACGTCGTTGAGGCCGAGATTGAGCACCGTGTCCATCATGCCGGGCATCGACGCGCGGGCGCCGGAGCGGACGGAGACGAGCAGCGGGTTCTGGGCATCACCGAAGGTGCGGCCCGTGAGCCGGCCCACGAATTCGAGAGCCTTCTCGATTTGGCCCTTCAGTTCCTGCGGATAGGAGCGGCCATGGTCATAATAATAGGTGCAGACTTCCGTGGTGATGGTGAAGCCCGGAGGAACCGGCAGCCCCAGATTGGACATCTCGGCGAGATTCGCCCCCTTGCCCCCGAGCAGGTTCTTCATTCCCGCCTGGCCTTCGGCCTTGCCGTCTCCGAAGGTGTAAACCCACTGCGTCATCGCTCGATCCCTTGGCTCAATAAACGCCCTGCTGCAGCGCAGGTGTTGGCTTGAAACATATGGAACCGAAACGCAAGCTGAACAGCCAAGGTTCCTTCGTTACATGTGAGACGCAGACGGGTTAGTCACTTGGGAAGGGCCTTTATCGTCATCCCCGCGAAGGCGGGGATCCGTCACCGCTGACGTCACATGGAAAGGCGCTCCATCCCGAACAGCTTAATCCTGAACCTATGGCGCTGATGGATTTCCACGCCTGCGGCGCGGCCCTTAGGGTCCGCCTGCGCGGGAATGACAGCGGAGAATCAGGCGTTCGAGACGGTTCCAGTCAGGTGCGAGTGCCCACGGAGACCGCCGCACATGCGAAAAAGCGGCCCGAAGGCCGCTTCTGATCCTATACCCGGTAGCGCCCGTTGCGCTTCACGTAGACCGTCGTGCCCACGGGAACGCGCTCGTAGAGGTCCACCACGTCCTCGTTGAGCATGCGCACGCAGCCCGACGAGAGCTGCTCGCCGATGCTCCAGGGCTCGTTGGTGCCGTGGATGCGGAAGAGGATGTCCTGTCCGTTCTGATAGAGATAGAGGGCGCGGGCGCCGAGGGGGTTGTCGAGGCCGGCCTCCCGGTAGCGCGGGAGATCAGGCTTGATGCTGACCATGGTCTTGGTGGGAGTCCAGGAGGGCCACACGGCCTTGCGGCCCACGGAAGCGACGCCCTTCCAGGAGAATCCCTGGCGGCCGACGCCGACGCCGTAGCGGATCGCCTTCTTGTCGGGCTGCACGAGGTAGAGCAGACGCTCGTCGATATCGACCACGATCGTGCCGGGCTTCTCGGGGCCGTCGTAGTTCACCACCTGCCGGGCGTATTTCGGATCCATGCGGCTGCGGTCGACGAGGGGCACATCGAACGGCTTGTCGGGCATGGAGCCGATATACCAGGCCGCATCCTCGGTGGCTGCGGCCTGGACGGGCGCAGGCTGCTGGGCGGTCTGGCAGGCAGTGAGCGAGGCGCAGAAGAGAGCGCCGAGAATCAGGCGTCGGATCATCGGGAATCGTCCGGGAGAAAGGTGTTGCCGACTACCTAGGCCCATGAGAGGCCTTTGGCTGTGCCCCTCATGCAACACCTTTCTGGGAATTAACTCTATTACCCCTCGATCCGCGAGAAATCGGCCACCGTCCGGGTCGCTTCGCGGATGCTGTTGAGGAGACGCAGGCGGTTCGCGCGCAGGGCCGGGTCGTCCGCATTGACCGTCACCTTGTCGAAAAACGCGTCCACGGGCTGCCGCAGACGCGACAAAGCACGCATCGCATCCTCGAAATCCTCGGATCCGATGGCGGCTGCCGCCTCCTCGCGCGCCTGATGGAGAACGACCGCAAGCGCCTTCTCCTCGATCTGGCCCTGATCGTTCACGATTTGGAGATCGGGCGCCTCGTTGTAGGCACGCCCGTCCTTCTTCTCCTCGATGCGCAGGATATTGGCTGCGCGGCGATAGCCGGCGAGCAGGTTCGCTCCGTCCTCCGTATCGAGGAAGCGGCCGAGCGCCTCCACGCGGCGGACGATCATGAGCAGATCGTCCTGGCCTTCGAGCGCGAACACCGCATCGATGAGATCGTGACGCGCGCCCTGGTCGCGGAGATAAACCTTCAGCCGGTCGGCAAAGAAGGAGAGGAGGTCATTGCTGACGCCAACAGCATCGGCCTGCTGCTTCAGCTTCTGCAGGCCAGCAGCAAATGCAGGCTGAAGACGGACACGCAGATTGTTGTCGATCACCAACCTGATCACACCCAATGCCGCGCGACGCAGTGCGTAAGGATCCTTCGATCCCGTCGGCTTCTCGTCGATGGCCCAGAAGCCCACGAGCGTGTCGATCTTGTCGGCGAGCGCCACGGTGACCGACACGGGATCGGTCGGCACGCGGTCGGACGGGCCGAGCGGCTTGTAGTGTTCTTCGATGGCGGCGGCGACACTTGGATTGTGCCCTTGAAGGGCGGTGTAATACCGGCCCATGAGGCCCTGCAGCTCGGGGAACTCGCCGACCATCTCTGTCACCAGATCTGCTTTTGCAAGCAGCGCAGCCGTCTCCGCCAAGCCAGCATTCGCTCCTACCATGGGAGCAAGCTCTTTGCTGAGCGCCGCGATGCGCTCCACGCGCTCGTATTGCGTGCCGAGCTTTTCGTGAAACACGATGGTCTTGAGCTTTTCGAGACGCTCTTCAAGCTTCACCTTCTGGTCCGTTTCCCAGAAGAACTTCGCATCGGACAGACGCGCGCGCACCACGCGCTCGTTGCCGCCGATGATCGTCTTGCCGCCATCGCTCGCGATCAGATTGGAGACGAGGATGAACTTGTTGGCGAGCCTGCCTGTCGCAGGGTCGCGCAGCACGAAGCATTTCTGGTTCGCGCGGATGGTGGTGCGGATCACTTCCGGCGGAATGTCCAGGAAGGCTTCGTCGAACGAGCCCATGAGCACCACGGGCCATTCGACGAGGCCAGCGACCTCCTCCAGCAGGCCTTCGTCCTCGACGAGGTCGAGGCCTTGCGCGAGCGCGAGGTCCTTGGCGTCGTGCAGGATCATGTCCTTGCGGCGGTTCGCATCGAGCACGACCTTCGCGCGCTCGAGCGCAGGCACATAATCGTCGAAACGCTTCACGCGGATCGGTTCCGGCGCGAGGAAGCGGTGGCCGTAAGTCACATCGCCGGACACGATGCCGTCGACCTCGAAACGCACGATCTCCGGATCCTCGGTCTCAGGCCCGAAGGTGCAGAGGATCGATTGCAGCGGACGCACCCAGCGCAACGAGCCCGGATCCTTGGAAGCCGCGCCCCAGCGCATGGATTTCGGCCAGGGGAAATTCCTGATGATCTGCGGCAGGATCTCGGCCAGCACATCGGTGGTGGCGCGACCGGGCTTCTCGATGACGGCGACGTAGAACTCGCCCTTCTTCGGATCGCTCTCGATCTTCGCCTGGTCGAGCGAGGTGAGGCCTGCTCCTTTCAGGAAGCCCTGAATCGCCGCATCGGGCGAGCCGACGCGCGGCCCTTTGCGCTCCTCGCGCACGTCCTGCCCCTTCACGGGCAGGCCCATGACGGTGAGCGCGAGACGCCGTGGCGTGGCGAATCCTTGAGCGCCCTCATAGAGGAATCCGCGCTCGACCAGGGCATCGGTGACAAGCTTCTTCAAATCCTCCGCCGCGCGGCGCTGCATGCGGGCGGGGATTTCTTCGGAAAAGAGTTCAAGGAGAAGATCGGGCATGGGAGATGTGTAATCTTGGTGTTGAGGGAACGGGTGAGCGCGTGGCTGTTAAGCAGCCACGCCCCCGCCCTCGGTCTTCAGCCATGCCGCGCCGCAGGCCTTCGCCAGTTCGCGGACGCGCAGGATGTAGCTCTGGCGCTCGGTAACGGAGATCACGCCGCGGGCATCGAGCAGGTTGAACATGTGGCTCGCCTTGATGCACTGGTCATAGGCGGGCAGGGCCATCAGGTGGCGGCTGTCGTTGGAACCTTCCTTCGGCTCGCCCGCTTCCAGATACTTGCGGCAGGCGGCCTCCGCGTCGCGGAAGTGGCGGAAGAGCATGTCCGTGTCGGCGTATTCGAAATTGTGGCGCGAATATTCCTGCTCGGCCTGCTGGAATACCTGCGCATAGGTGACCTTCTGGTCGCCTTCGAGACCGTTGAAGTTGAGATCGTAGATCGATTCCACGCCCTGCAGATACATAGCGAGACGTTCGAGGCCGTAGGTGAGTTCTCCCGCCACCGGCGAGCATTCGAAGCCCGCCACCTGCTGGAAGTAGGTGAACTGCGAAACCTCCATGCCGTCGCACCAGCATTCCCAGCCCAGCCCCCACGCGCCCAGCGTCGGGCTTTCCCAATCGTCCTCGACGAAGCGGATGTCATGGACGCCCGTGTCGATGCCGATGGCCTTGAGGGAGCCGAGATAGAGCTCCTGAAGGTTCGGCGGGTTCGGCTTCAGGATGACCTGGAACTGGTAATAATGCTGCAGGCGGTTCGGGTTCTCGCCGTAACGCCCGTCCTTCGGGCGGCGGGAGGGCTGCACATAGGCCGCGCGCCACGGCTTGGGGCCCAGCGCCCGCAAGGTGGTCGCCGGGTGGAAGGTTCCCGCGCCCATTTCCATGTCGTAGGGCTGGAGGATGACGCAGCCCTGCTCCGCCCAATAGCGCTGGAGCGTGAGAATCAGGCCCTGGAAAGAGCGCGCAGGATTCATATGCGCGGGTTCGCTCGTCATGGATAGCGTCCGGTCTTTGGAAATCTCTGCCGAACCCTTGGGATGCGAGGCGGCTCAAGTCAAGCGCGAGGAGCACTCGTCGTCATGGCCGCACTTGTTGCGGCCATCCACGTCTTGGAGACCGCCGCGACATAAAAGCGTGGATCCCCGGGACAAGCCCGGGGATGACGGTGAACCTACAGCCCCAATCGTGCCCAGGCCGCCCTCTCCTCCAGGGCTCCCACCACCTCGGCGGGGTCGATGAGGCCGCTTCCGGTTACGGTTCGGCGCCCGATGAGGCGGGCGAGCAGCGGCGGACGGGCGGGCTCGATCATGCGGAACTGCACGTCGTTGCCGAAGCGCTGGCGAATGACGGAGCGAACATCGCCCAAGCCGTCGATGAGGCCGAGATCCACGGCCTCCGCCCCCACCCAGAAGGCTCCGGAGAAAAGATCCTCGTAAGAGTCGTTGAGCTTTTCGCCCCGGCGAGTCTTCACGAGATCCACGAACACCTCGTGGATCTTGCGCTGAAGGCCTTTCAGGCGCGCCACGTCTTCCGGGTTTTCCGGCCGGAACGGATCGAGCATGGCCTTGTTCTCGCCCGCCGTATGCACGCGCCGCTCCACGCCGATCCGGGCGATCAGCTCCTGGAAGCCGAAGCCTGCCGAGACCACGCCGATGGAGCCCACGATGGAAGCCGGATCGGCATAGATCTCATCCGCCGCGCAGGCGATCATGTAGCCGCCCGAGGCCGCCGCATCCTCCACGAAGGCGAGAACCGGGATCTGCTTCTCCTCCGCGAAGGCGCGGATCCGCTTGAAAATCAGGTGCGACTGGGCGGCCGATCCGCCGGGCGAGTTGATGACAATGGCGACAGCCTTGGCACCGGGCACGGAGAAAGCCCGCTCCAGCATGGCGGCCACGTTCGACATGGCGAGCCCGGAGCGGAACGGCGTGACAGCCCCGATCGCGCCGGAGAGGCGAATGACCGGCACGATCGGGTGCCGGAACCTGCGGTAGCGGCTGGGCAGGAGGAACTGAAGGCGAGTCGGGACGAGGGAAGAGAGGGATGTCTGAGCCATGGCCATCATGTAGTGCGTGCGGCAAGGCTTCCCAAGATGAACATACCGTTAGGGAAAGCTTCGGGATCCATTCAGTTAAGGTCGTTTAAAGATTCAGCATGAACAATGTTCAGCCATATGCCGCCTCGGGCTCCGGCACGAGCGGCTTCAGGAGAGAGTGACATGCGCAAGCTTTTGGTCGGTCTTCTTGGCTTTGCCACCCTTGGTTTCGGAGCCCTGTCGGCTCCGCAGGCGGAGGCCCAGCCCTATTACGGCGGCGGCTATTATGGCGGCGGCTATTACGGCTATCGCCGCCCGGCCGTGGAATACCGCTCCGGCCCCATCGTGGTGCGCCATGAATACGGCCGCCCGCATTATGGCCGCCGCTACTACCGCCCCGTCCCGGCTTACCGTCCGGTCCGCGTGGTTCGCCGCTGCTGGGTCGAGCGCCAGCGGGTCTGGAACGGCTATCGCTGGGTCCGCCGCCCGATCGAGGTCTGCCGCACCGTCCGCAGGCCCGGCTATCGCTGGTAACAAAAAAGGGCGCTCCGGCGCCCTTTTTCATGAGAGGGCCGCCTCTCCCGCATGCAGGGCCTGAGCCTGCGGGGTGAAACGTCCGTCTGGTCCGTTGAGGATGAGCGGCGGCAGAACCTGCAAAGGCGCGCGGCTCCCCTTGATGCCCGATATCAGGACACGGATGGCAGGCTTGTCGGCGCTCGGATGCACGAAGCGCAGGCCGATGCCTCCCAAAGACCCATCCAGCACTCGAAGGCAACCAGCCAGCCGGTCGGCCCGATGAATCAGCACGAATTTCCCCTTGGGTCCGAGCAGGCCAAGGCAGGCCTCCAGCCAGGCCTCCAGCCCGCCTGCCGGCAAGGCATGAGCTGCCGCCTTCCCCCGGTCCGGCGAGATTCGCTCCTTTCCTTCTTCGAGGAACGGAGGATTCGTCAGGAGGACGTCGGCGCTCTCACGATGCAGCCCGGCCGCTTGGCGGGAGGCCTTGTCGAGGAGATCGGCCACGAAAACCGCGGCCTCGACGCCGTTTTCCCGGCAGTTCCGGCGACACAGCTCGGCAAGATCGGGAGCCCGTTCCACGAAGGCGAGGCGGACCCCCTTTTCTCGTGCCGCCACCATGAGACCGACGGCGCCGGTAGCAGCACCCACGTCCAGCACCCTGTCACCCGATTTTACCGAGGCGGCGGCGGCGAGGAGCACGGCATCGGTGCCGGCCCGATGCCCCTTGGCAGGCTGGGCCAGGCGCACCCTTCCCCCGAGGAGATGATCTTCCGTGATTTCTTCCACGATTTCATCCATGGCGCAGCTCGGCCTCCAGGCCCGCATCCCGGATCAGGCGGCGGGCCTGGTCCGCATCGTCGTCGGGCACAAGAATCCTTCGGGGAAAGGCGCCGATCATGCCTTCGAGAGCGCTCATATGCGCGTCGGCTACCAGAACAGGGATATTGGCGTTCTCCAATAAGGATTGTAGGAAGCCGACCAGAACGAGATCGTTGGTTCGGACGATTTCGACCATCGGCTTTAGGTCCTTTCCCCTGCGGCAAGCGTTTGCATTGCAGCATGGAAAATGCCATGCCACGGTGATTGATATTCCTACCGGCCATGACGGCCGGCAACCCGGGTTTGAGACGTGGGCGTCGTCGTTCCGTTCGAAGAGAAGCATCCCGAGAAGAATGCGAGCATCGAGAAGCTCGTTTCCCTTGTGACCGCTGATATGGAGCGGGTCAATGCGATGATCCTGTCGCGCACGGGATCCGAGGTCACCATGATCCCGGAGGTGGCCAACCACCTCATCTCCTCGGGCGGCAAGCGCCTGCGCCCCATGCTCACTCTGGCCACCGCCCACCTCTCGGATTACCAGGGCGACGGGCATGTGAAGCTCGCGGCCGCCGTCGAGTTCATGCACACGGCCACCCTCCTCCACGACGACGTGGTGGACGAGAGCGACATGCGCCGGGGCAAGATCGCAGCCCGCATCAAATGGGGCAACGAGGCAAGCGTGCTCGTGGGCGACTTCCTGCTGGGCCAAGCCTTCCGCATGATGGTGGAAGTGGGCTCCCTGCGCGCCCTCGACATCCTCTCCGCCGCCGCAACGGTGATCGCGGAAGGCGAAGTGATGCAGCTCGCCGCCGCCAAGAACACCGAGACCACCGAGGACGAATACCTCGCCGTGATCCGCGGCAAGACGGCGGAGCTCTTCGCTGCCGCCTGCGAGGTCGGCCCCGTGATCGCCAACCGCCCCAAGGCCGAGCAGGCCGCCTGCCGCTCCTACGGCATGAATCTCGGCATCGCCTTCCAGCTGGTGGACGATGCCCTCGATTACGGCGGCAAGGCCGCGACCTTGGGCAAGAACGTGGGCGACGATTTCCGCGAAGGGAAGATCACGCTTCCCGTCGTGCTCTCCTTCCGCCGCGGCTCGGCGGAGGAGCGCGCCTTCTGGAAGCGTGTGCTCGAACAGGGTGAGATCGGGGACGGCGATCTGGAGCACGCTGTCGCCATCATGCGCCGCCACAGGGCGCTGGAGGACACCATCGAGCGGGCTCGCCACTACGGCTCCATGGCCCGCGACGCCCTCGCCCTCTTCCCGGCGAGCCCCATGAAGCAGGCTCTGCTGGAAGCTGTGGATTTCTGCATTGCCCGTGCGTACTGAGCATAGCAGTTCTGTTCTTTTTACAGAACAAATCGGTTGACATAAAAGCCGTCCGGTTTAAAAGCATTCCCGTCCCGAGGCGGCACACACCTCCTCAAGGCCGCGGTGATTTGAGACGAGCAGCTTGCCCCGCGTGATCAAAGGCTAAAGCGCCACGAGCGGCCTCCGCCTCGTGGTTCACGAGGAACGACGGGCTATGACGCGACCCATCTTCATCCTGGAATTCATGGCAAGCCATCGGCCTTCATTGGCCTGGCGGTGTCGTCGCTTCACGGCCTGATCGTCCCTTCCCACTCCCGAACCACATGTCCGGCTTCGCGTCGAAGCCCGACGTCTCATGCCTGAAAGGTACTCCCATGTCCGTTTTCACCCGTCGCACGATCCTGTCCGCGACCTTCGCGTTCGGCGCCGCTCTGGCTGCGGCCCTGCCCGCCGCCGCCCAGCAGAAGAGCATCAAGGTCGGCGTCATGTCCGGCGCCGAGGAAGAGGTGGCGCAGGTCGTCAAGAAGGTGGCCGCCGCCAAGGGCCTCAATGTCGAGCTCGTTCCCTTCTCCGACTATGCTCTCGTGAACGAGGCCCTGGACCGCAAGGACCTCGACGCCAATGCCTTCCAGCACAAGCCCTATCTCGATGCGCAGATCGCGGCGCGCGGCTACAAGATCGTGCCGGTGGGCCTCACCTTCGTGCAGCCGATCGGCCTGTATTCCACCAAGGTGAAGGCTGTCGCCGACCTCCCCAAGGGGGCGAAGATCGGCATCCCGAACGACCCGAGCAACGGCGGCCGCGCGCTCAACCTGCTTGCCGCGCAGGGCGTGATCAAGCTGAAGGAGGGCAAGGGCCTGTCGCCGAGCCTGCTCGACATCGCCGAGAACCCGAAGAACATCAAGTTCTCCGAGCTCGACGCCGCGCAGCTGCCCCGCGCCCTGCCCGATCTCGATGCGGCCGTGATCAACACGGACCATGCGCTCAATGCCGGCCTCGACATCCGCAAGGACACGATCGCAGTGGAGAAGCGCGAGGGGAATCCTTACGCGAATTTCGTTGCCGCCCGCCAGGGCGACGAGAGCCGACCGGAGATCAAGACTTTCGTGCAGTCCTACCAGTCGCCTGAAGTCGCGAAGTTCCTGGAAGAGCGCTTCAAGGGCGCCATCATCCCGGCGTGGTAAGGTCGTCGAGAAACCGAACATCCAATTCGACGTCATGGCCGGGCTCGTTCCGGCCATTCACGTTTGAGGAGGCTCAGCGTGGAACGGCGTGGATTCCCGGGCAAGTCCCGGGGACGACGGCGGAGACGCGGCTGTCTGTTTGCTCTTTACTGAAGGCATGTCGCCTCGACCCACCACTCAGGTCTGCGATCGAGGATGAAGCGAGCGGCGTCCGCGGCATCTCGAGAATCTTCATAAAGCCCGAAGACGGTCGCGCCTGAGCCTGACATGCGCGCGAGACGGCAGCCTTCTGTTCGCGTCACAGATGCGAGCGCATCGGCGACGACCGGCTGAACCCGGCGGGCGGGCGGCTCGAGATCGTTTCGCGCGGCTTGCAGGCCCTGGAGAAGCGTCTCGAAGGATGTCGTGTCCGGAACAGGATGCGAGGCCCCCTCCAGCGCCTGTCCCGGCTGCAATCCGAGCGCCTTGAACACGGCCGGCGTTTCGACCGGCACGCGCGGGTTCACCAGAACGGCAAAGAGCGGGGGCATCGGCAGGCTGGGCCCGAGTTCCTCCCCGATTCCGCGCATCATGCGCGCGCCCGGATCGAGACAGACGGGAACATCCGCACCCGTCAGGCGCGCCGCTTCCCGCACGGCAGGGTGGGAAAGAGGCAGGCCGTTGAGCGTTGCCAGCAAGCGCAGGGCCGCAGCCGCATCCGACGAGCCTCCGCCGATCCCGGCCGCGACGGGCAGGTGCTTGACCAAGTGGAAGGCTCCGACCTTCAAGCCCTCGACACGTTCGGCGAGATGACGCGCCGCCTTCAGAACGAGATTGTCCGGTCCGTTCCCGGCGAGGCCCGCCGTAGGCCCGCTGACGTCGAGAGAGAGCCGTTCGCCAGGCACGAGGTGCAGATCATCCCCGATGCCCGCGAAGGCGACGAGGCTTTCCAGCTCATGATAGCCGTCCGCCCGCCGCGCCAGGACATGGAGCGTGAGATTGATCTTGGCGGGAGCGTGGGTCGCGAGGGGCGTCGGCATGCTCCTTCCATGCCCGAGAGAGGGATGGATGGGAAGACGGATCGAGCTTTGTCGTACACAGGGAGCACCCAGGTCCCCGGCCCTCCACCCTCATTCTGAGGAGCAGACGTCAGTCTGCGTCTCGAAGGAGGGCTCCAGAGCGTACTGAACCATCCTTCGAGACGGCGCTGCGCGCCTCCTCAGGATGAGGGCTGTCGGCCTGGAAACGACAATGGCCGGGACGAGCCCGGCCATGACGAGAATAACGCGACTGGATCAGAAACTAGCCGCCGTTCTGGGCGGCGGGTGTCGGCGCCGGAGCGGGCGTGCTGTCGGCGGCCGTCGGGTTCTTCTCCACCTCGTCGAGACCATGATCGATCTTGCGCAGGATCTTCACGAGATCCTCGTGCTCGGGGTCGGAGTTCTTGGCGTGATCCCACTGGAACTTGGCCTCGAGCTTGCGGCCCACCTTCCAGTAGGCGTCGCCCAGATGGTCGTTGATCGTCGGATCGCCGGCCTTCAGCTCCACAGCCTTCTCGAGTTCGCGCACGGCATCCTCGTAGCGGCCGAGGCGGTAATAGGCCCAGCCGAGGGAGTCGATGATCATGCCGTCGCGGGGGGCGAGCTCGACGGCCTTCGTGAGCATCTTGAAGGCTTCGTCGATGTTCTCGTTCCGGTCGACCCAGGAATAGGCGAGATAGTTCATCACCTGCGCCTTGCCGGCGGGCAAGGCGTCGGGGACCAGTTCCAGGGCCTTCTTCAGATCGGCCTCGGCCTTGTCCCACTGCTTCGCGCGCTCATAGGACGTGCCGCGATAGAAGAAGAGGATCCAGTGGCCGCGTTGCGGCGTACCCACAAGCTCGATGGCCTTGGCATAGGTCTCGGCGGCTTCCGCGAACTTCTTGCGCGAACGCTGAACGTTGCCCAGCGCCATGACGACCTCCACGTCGTCCGGGCGCTCCTTCATGAGCTTGTCGAGGTAGGCCATGGCGTCCTCGCCGCGGCCCATCTGCTCATAGTTCTGGCCGATGGCGATATCGGCGCTGGTGCGCACGGGGGAATCCTTCGGCACGCGGTCGAAGGTCGCGTTGGCCTGATCGAACTGCTTCAGGCGCTCATAGACGTCACCGAGAGTGACCAGGGCCAGCGGGTGATCAGGCTTCAGGTCGAGGCCGAGCTGGAGATAGATGATCGCCGTCAGCTCGTCGCCCTGCGTGTTGCCGACGACGCCCAGGCCGTAAAGAAGCTCGGCCGCGCCGTCCTGCGCGTTCGTGACGAGCGGCATGAGGGGCTTGTTCTCGTCCAGCGCCTTCATGGCGGCCTTGACGATGGGGTGGCGCGGAGCCAGCTCGTCGAAGGCCTTGTAGACGGCGAGCGCCTCCGCCTTCTTGCCGCGCTTCGCCAGGAAGCGGCCATAGGCGTCCACCACCTGGAGGGTGTTCTTCTCGCCTTCATAGGCGGCCTTGAAGCGCTTTTCGGCCTCGTCGCCATTGCCGACCACATCGGCGATCAGAGCGGCATGATATTCGCGAAACTGGTTGAAGGCGCGCTCGTTCTTGAGCTTGTCGACCATGGCGAGGGCCTGTTTGCCGTCCTTCGCGCCGGCATAGGCCCAGGCGGTCAGAAGCGTCGCGGTCAGGTCCGCCTGGCGGCCACGCATCCCCTTGGCAAGGCGGGCGCGGGCATCGGCGTATTTCTGGGCCTTGAAGGCACGCACCGCGAGGGCGAACTGAGCCAGGTTGTTGGACGAATCGCGTGTGGAGAGCCGTTCGGCCGCCCGATAGGCCTCCTGCATGGAGCCGCTGGCGAGGAAGGCTACGAAGCCGCGCTCCAAAAGCTCCTGGTTGCCCGGATCCTCCTGGATCGCCTCGCGGAAGAACAGCGAAGCGACCTCTGTGTCACGGGCCGAACCGGCCACATAGGCCGAGAGGAAGTTGCCTTCCAGGCTCTGCGCCGGTCTCAGGACCTCGTTCGGGTCCGTGTTCACGGCCAGGGCGGGCGAGGCCAAAAGACCGACCGCCGTCAGAACAAGTGCAGGCAAACCCTTACGGGACAAAGGCAATTTGAACGTGGGCACGAAGTGCGGCTCCAATCATCGCGACATCTCGGAGTGAGGTTAGAAGGGAGATGTGCGCCAAATCAGGCCGGAGAATGGCGTTTCCCTGTAGCGCTCGCAAGGGGAAGATTGACGCTCCCGGCGTAAAAGCCTCGTGAGGGTGGGGAAACACTTCGTCATCCCCGGGCTCGTCACGGGGATCCACGTCTTCTCCCGCAGAGGTTCCTAAGTCGGGGATGGCCGGGACAAGCCCGGCCATGACGGCAAGTCTGAAAAATCTTACATATTGATGTAATTCGGCCCGCCGCCGCCTTCCGGCGTGGTCCAGTTGATGTTCTGGTTCGGGTCCTTGATATCGCAGGTCTTGCAGTGGACGCAGTTCTGGGCGTTGATCTGGAACCGGACGCCGCCCTCGCCTTCCACCCATTCATAGACCCCGGCCGGGCAGTAGCGCTGCGAAGGACCGCCATAGACATCGTGCTCCGAGGCCTTCTGCACGCCCATGTCCTTCACCCTGAGGTGGATCGGCTGATCCTCCTCATGGTTGGTGTTGGACAGGAACACCGAGGAGAGCTTGTCGAAGGTGAGCACGCCGTCGGGCTTGTCGTACTTGATCGGCTTCACCTGATCGAGCGGCAGCAGGCACTCGTGATCGGGCTTGCCGTGCTTCATCGTGCCGAAGGGCGACCAGCCGAAGAGTTCGGTGAGCCACATGTCGAGGCCGCCGAGCGCCACGCCCGCCGCCGTGCCGTATTTCGACCAGAGCGGCTTCACGTTGCGCACGCGCTTGAGATCGTAGCCGATGGGCGAAGAACGCCACGCCTCCTCGTAGGACGAGACCTCGTCGTTGGCGCGGCCCGCCTGCAGGGCCTCGAACACATGATCGGCGCAGAGCATGCCGGAGAGGACGGCGTTGTGGCTGCCCTTGATGCGCGGCACGTTCACGAAGCCCGCCGAGTCGCCCACGAGGCAGCCGCCCGGGAACGACAGGCGCGGCACGGATTGCCAACCGCCCTCCATGATCGCGCGCGCGCCGTAGCCGATGCGCTTGGCGCCCTCGAACACGTCCCGCACCATCGGGTG
This sequence comes from Microvirga sp., assembly GCA_035645515.1. Taxonomy (GTDB): domain Bacteria; phylum Pseudomonadota; class Alphaproteobacteria; order Rhizobiales; family Beijerinckiaceae; genus Microvirga. The sequence goes on along the minus strand of DASQML010000012.1, from coordinate 7,182 downwards.
TGTCTTGAAGCGCTGGAACTCGTCGAAGGGGGAGAGGGTCGGGTTCTTGTAGTTGAGGTGCACCACGAAGCCGACAGAGACGAGATTGTCGTCGAAGTGATAGAGCCAGGAGCCGCCGCCGGCATTGTTCGGGAGCGGCCAGCCCATGGAATGGCGCACGAGGCCGGGGCGGAAATGCTCCGGCTTGACCTGCCAGAGCTCCTTGATGCCGATGCCGTATTTCTGGTGATCGCGTCCCTCGTTGAGCTTGTAGCGCTCCACGATCTGCTTGGTGAGGGAACCGCGCGCCCCCTCGCCGAAGATCGTGTACTTGGCGCGAAGCTCCATGCCGCGGGTGAAATTGGCGTTCGGCTCGCCGTTGCGGCCAATTCCCATGTCGCCCGTGGCCACGCCCACCACCTTGCCGTCCTCGATGAGCACTTCCGCGGCCGGGAAGCCGGGATAGATCTCGACGCCCAGTTCCTCCGCCTTGCGGCCGAGATAGCGGGCGACGTTGCCGAGGGAGCCGACGAAGTTGCCGTGGTTGTTCATGAGCTTGGGCATGAACACGTTGGGAAGCCGGATACCACCCGCATGTCCCAGATACATGAACTCGTCCGCCGTCACCTGCGTCTTGAGCGGACGGTCGGGATCGCTGCGCCAGTCCGGCAGGAGGGCATCGAGGCCGATCGGGTCGATCACAGCGCCGGAGAGGATGTGAGCGCCGACCTCGGAGCCCTTCTCCACCACCACGACAGAGATGTCGGCGCCCTTTTCGGCCGCCTGCTGCTTGAGGCGGATGGCCGTGCTGAGACCCGCAGGGCCGGCGCCGACGATGACGACGTCGAACTCCATGGATTCACGGGCGGGCAGATCGGACATGAGCGTTCTCTCCTGTACGCGACTTCGAAGCATCGGGGATCAGATCGTTTACATATGAACAATCTGCCGGGCTTCTCAAGTGCAGCCTTGTTTGGAATTGTCCTAGCTTCATTGGGCGCAAGCTGAAAGTTCCCTTTCAGCATAAGGTTATGCCGAAAACCGATCACGCCGCCTGTTTCCACGGAAATCCCGACAAGGACAATCCCGAGTTGTCCCTGTCCTGCAGGACGCCTAGAATGATCGGATGCAGGATCACCCCTCCGAATGCGCGGCGTTCTACACGCCCTTCGAGACGCCCATCGGCGTCTGCGGCCTTGCCTGGAACGGCCGCGGCGTCGTCGGCGTGCAGCTGCCGGAGGACGACGCGTCCAGGACCCGCAGCCGCCTCGCAAGGCGCTTCCCGGGGATCTGCGAAGCCCCTCCTCCACCTGCCATCCAGGCAATCATTGCGGATGTCGTCGCCCTGTTGCGGGGCGAGAGGCGCGATCTGTCGCACGTGCCGCTGGACATGGAGGGCGTGCCGGACCTTCACCGGCGTGTCTACGACATTGCTCTCGGCATTCCGCCCGGCTGGGTGCTGACCTATGGCGAGATCGCATCCCGGCTCGGCATCGACAATGCCCGCCTGATCGGTCAGGCATTGGGCAAGAACCCCTTTCCCATCATCGTTCCCTGCCACCGTGTCGTCGCGGCAGGCGGCAAACTGGGAGGGTTTTCGGCCCATGGCGGCGGCCAGACGAAGCGCCGCCTGCTGGCCATCGAAGATGCCCGGCGGGACGATAGCCCGACGCTCTTCGACCTGATTTCGTGAGCGCTGAAACGACCGAGCCCTCATCCTCTGAGAGTCTGGCTCATCAAAGCGTGGCGGTGCTTTCCTCCCCCCTTGAGGGGAGGAACAAGCGCGGCGAATGACGAGCCAGACTCTCGTAAGGAGGTCAGAGGTTTATAAGCTGTGAGTTGTTCATCAGGCCCGGAATGCTTACATACGATCCATGCAGGATCTCCCCGCCGACCGCGATGCTCTGAAGGCGCTCCTCGACTTTCATGTCGAGGCGGGGGTCGATCTTGCCCTCGACGAGACCCCGCACAACCGCTTTGCGGAACCGAAGGCCGAGCCTGCCCGAACCGGTAGCCCTGATCCGCAGGCCCAGCCCTCCCAAACTGCAGCGTCCCCTGCCTCTCCTCCGCCTCGCGCGTTGCCGAAAGCTGCTGCCGGTGCGCCGGATGAGGTCGCGCTCATGGCGCGCGAGCAGGCCCGCCATGCGCAGTCTCTGGAAGAATTGGAGACGATCCTCGCCAGTTTCGAAGGCTGTGCCCTGAAATTCTCGGCCAAGAACCTGGCCTTCGCCGACGGCAACCCGGAAGGGCGCGTGATGCTCGTGGGCGAGGCCCCCGGCGCGGACGAGGACCGGATCGGCAAGCCCTTCATGGGCCGCTCGGGCCAGCTCCTCGACAGGATGCTCGCCACCATCGGCCTCGACCGCTCCCAGGTCTACGTCGCCAACATCGTGCCCTGGCGCCCGCCGGGCAACCGCACGCCGACCCCGCAGGAAATCGCGATCTGCAAGCCGTTCATCGCGCGGCAGATCGAGCTGGCCTCTCCGGAATTCCTGCTCTGCCTCGGCGGTCCGTCAGCCCAGAACCTGCTTGGTCTCAAGGATGGAATCCTGCGCACCCGCGGGCGATGGTTCACCTACAAGACAGAGGACGGACGCGAGATCCGCGCGCTGCCGACCCTGCACCCGGCCTATCTTCTGCGTCAGCCCCTGCAGAAGCGCCTCGGCTGGCGCGATTTCATGGCCTTGAGGCGCGCCCTCGACGGCCGGGAATAGCCCCCGCTTCGAGTGCGTTCGGAACTCGTTCATACATTTGCGCCTTAAGCTGATGCGGCAAATCGTGCTGCTGCTTGCAGGTGAATCATGCGCTGGGAAGACTTTCGAACCTCCGGAAATGTTGAAGACCGCCGCGGCATGGGCATGGGCGGCGCAGGCGGGCTCGGCATCGGCACCATGGTCATCCTCGGCCTGGTCGGCTGGGCGCTCGGCATCGACCCGCGCATCCTGATCGGTGGCGCGGAGATGATTGCAGGCGGCGGTTCGGGCTACCAGCAACAGCAGCAGGGCCGCCAGGGCGCGCCGCAGGACGAGGCCGGACGCTTCGCCGCCGCGATCCTCGGCAACACGGAGGACGTGTGGAAGACGGTTCTTCCGCAACAGGCCAACCGCGACTACCGCGAGCCAAAGCTCGTGCTGTTTTCCGGCGCGACGCGCTCGGGCTGCGGCGGCGCGCAATCGGCCATGGGTCCGTTCTACTGCCCGCTCGATCAGACCGTTTATATCGACCTGTCCTTCTTCCAGGAGATGCAGCAGCGCTTCCGCGCAGGCGGCGACTTCGCGTACGCCTATGTACTCGCGCATGAAGTGGGCCATCATATCGAGAACCTGCTCGGCATTCTCCCGCGCGTGCAGCAGCGCCAGCAGGAGGTGAGCCGATCCGAAGCGAACCAGCTCTCCGTGCGCGTCGAGCTGATGGCCGATTGTCTGGCAGGCGTGTGGGCGCATCATTCCAACCAGCGCTGGAAATCGCTTGAGCAGGGCGACATCGAGGAAGCGATCCGCGCCGCGGAAGCCATCGGCGACGACCGCCTGCAGAAGCAGGCCCAAGGCCGCGTGGTGCCCGACAGCTTCACCCACGGCTCCTCGGAGCAGCGCATGCGCTGGCTCACCACCGGCCTGAAAACCGGCCAGGTTCAGGCCTGCGATACGTTCCGGGCTGCGAGGCTTTAAGGTCGTGCATTCGTCATGGCGGGGCTCGACCCGGCCATCCACGTCTTTGACGACCGCAGAAGAAGACGTGGATACCCGGCACAAGGCCGGGTATGACGAATGAGCTATGTTTCTCGGGAACTCAAACCTCATGCCCGGCATCGACGAAACGCTCCCCTTCGTTCCTTTGTCCATTGCGGTGCTCACCGTGTCCGACACGCGCCAGCTCAACGACGACAAGTCGGGAGCAACGCTAGTCGAACGCATCACAAAAGCCGGCCACAGACTTGGTGACCGGAGCATCGTGCCGGACGATGTGGAGGCGATCCGCGGGAAGGTGAAAGGCTGGATCGAGAATCCCGCCATCGATGTCATCATCACCACAGGCGGCACGGGTTTTACCGGGCGCGATGTCACGCCCGAAGCCGTCGAGCCCCTGTTCGAGAAGCGCATGGACGGCTTCTCCGCCATCTTCCACCGCATTTCCTACGAGAAGATCGGCACCTCCACGATCCAATCGCGCGCGACAGCGGGCGTGGCGAACGCCACCTTCATCTTCGTGCTGCCGGGCTCACCCGGCGCGTGCAAGGACGCGTGGGACGACATCCTCGTCACCCAGCTCGACTACCGCTACCGCCCCTGCAATTTCGTGGAAATCATGCCGCGCCTCGACGAGCACCTGAAGCGCGGAAAGCTGCGGGGCTGATTAGCCGAACACAGGATCGCGCTCGATTCGCGCCTGCAGGCGCACGGGCGGACGGGCCTTCACCTCGTCGAGCAGCACACGGCGATGCACGAGATCGCCCGCGTGAACCCTTGAGCGCTGGAACACCCGGCGCATGAGTCCGGATAGGCCGGTGCCGTGACGGCGGAAGCGGGCCATGCCCCGCTCGGGATTGGCTAGGCTCACGAACCGGTCGAGAACCCGGATCCACCCCTCCTGCGGGATATCGCCGTCGTCGAGGCAGAGCAGCCAGTCACGCCGCGCCGCCCGGGCGCCTGCTTTCCAGGACATGTCCTGTGCCACCACGAGGCTGGCGCCTGCCGCATCGGCCACCTTCGCGAGCGCTTCATCCTGGCCCCTCGCCAGAATGACGGCGTCGCCCACGAGCCCCGCCGCAACGGCGGGCACGAGGGCGCTCAAAGTAGCGGCCAGGGCCTCGGGGCCATGGGTGACGCGAACGAGAGCGGTGATCATGTCTCTTCTTATAGCCCCTTCGGATGGAAACGTCGCCCGCAAGATCTTCAGTCAGGCATCTTGATTTTGTTCCTTATTTGTTCTGTTCTTATTCCGTTCTTTTTCGAGATTCGCCCGAGGCCGCCATGTCCATCCGTTTCAAGGATCAGCCTGCCCCCGCCAGACCCGTGAAGCGCTCGCCCCTCGAAGCGGCGGAGGCGGCGCGCCGGCGCATGGACGATCCGGCCTATCGGGTCGAAGTGGAGCGCAGGCGTGGGCGCGGCTCTGTCTCGAACCCGAGCGGGCGCTACGAGCCCGCGCAGCGCGAGAGCTTCGACGACGGCTGGGAGATCGAGGAGGAGCTTCCTCCCCTCCCCACCGAGGTGATCATCGAGAAGCCGCGCACGATCATCACGCGAAACGACTCGCCCGACATCCTGTTCGAGAAGTCGATCAACCCCTATCGCGGCTGCGAGCACGGCTGCTCCTATTGCTTCGCGCGGCCCACGCACGCCTACCAGGGCCTGTCGTCCGGGCTCGATTTCGAGACCAAGATCTTTGCCAAGCCCAATGCGGCCGAACTCCTGGAGAAGGAGTTGCGCGCGCCGAACTATCAGCCCACCACCATTGCCATCGGCGCCAACACGGACCCGTACCAGCCGGTGGAGCGGAAGTTCCGCATCACGCGCTCGATCCTGGAGGTCTTAAACCGCGCCAACCACCCGGTGGGCATCGTGACAAAATCGGCTCTCGTCACGCGTGACATCGATATCTTGAGCCAGATGGCCGACAAGCATCTGGTGAAGGTCGCGATCTCGATCACGACGCTCGACCCGAAACTCGCACGCAAGATGGAGCCTCGCGCGGCGACCCCCGCCAAGCGCCTGGAGACCGTGCGCAGGCTGACGGAGGCGGGTATTCCGGTGAGCGTGCTGGTCGCCCCCATCATTCCGGCCATCAACGACCACGAGATCGAGGAGATCCTGAAAGTCTCGCAGCAGGCGGGCGCGCAGGAAGCGGGCTACGTGCTTCTGCGCCTGCCGCACGATCTGAAGGACCTGATGCGCGATTGGCTGGTGGAGCATTATCCCGACAAGCTCAAGCACGTGTTCTCGCTGCTGCAGGAAGCGCGCGGCGGCAAGGATTACGATTCCGAGTGGCGCACCCGCCAGTCGGGTGTCGGCCCCTATGCCTGGTTGATCGGCCGCCGCTTCGAGACGGCCTGCGAGCGGCTGGGCTTGAACAAGCGCAACCTGTCCCTGCGCAAGGATCTGTTCAAAGCGCCTGCCAAGGAGACGGGGCAGCTGAGTCTTTTCTAGAGACTGTACACGATCCCCTCTTTCGTCATGGCAGGGCTTGTCCCGGCCATCCACGTCTTTTGGAGCCGCCGCGCCTAAGAGGCGTGGATCCCCGGCACAAGGCCGGGGATGACGAAGAGAATATACACGACGGCGGCATTAAGCGCGGATGACAAGGCGGCCTCCTGCCGCTTTCATCCCACCCCATGACCGCACCGATTCGCTCCCCGAAGAAAACCGGCCTCGGCCTCGAACGCGAGCTCGCTGCCCGCGCGGCGGGCTATACCTGCATCGTCGGGCTCGACGAGGTGGGACGCGGGCCGCTGGCGGGCCCGGTGGTCTCGGCCGCGGTGGTGCTCGACCTCGACAACGTGCCTCAGGGTCTAGCGGATTCGAAGGCGCTCTCCGCTCAGAAACGCGAAGCGCTGTTTGCGGAAATCCTGGCGACCTCGAAGGTAGGCATCGCGTCCGTGTCCCATGCGGAGATCGATACCATCAACATCCGGCAGGCCTCGCTCCTCGCCATGTGCCGCGCCATGGCCGCCCTCCCCTGCACGCCGGACATGGCGTTTGTGGACGGCAACGATCCGCCGCGCCTGCCCTGCGCGACGGAAGCGGTGATCAAGGGCGATTCGAGCATCGCCTCCATTGCTGCCGCTTCCATCGTCGCCAAAGTGGTGCGAGACCGGATGATGGCACGCCTTTCCGAGGCTTATCCGACCTATGGATTCGCGAGCAATGCGGGCTACAGCACGAGAACGCATCTCCAGGTGCTCGCCACCGACGGCCCGTGCCCCTTCCATCGCCTGAGTTTCGCGCCCCTCAGACAAGGGTTACTGGACCTGTAACCAAGCCTAACGGGCGTTAACCCGAAAAGATCAATCTTTTCAATGAGTCGGCAAGATTTGCCGACCCAAAACAAGACGCATTTTTTTTGAGTTGGAAACCTGATCTTTACCCTAACGGACGATGATCCTGAGTGTCAGTTGCGTAACCGGTGATCACCCATGGGTACCTTGCGTACCGGGGCTGCCGGCGCCGCCTCCCGGATCAGTGTCTCGCGTACCGGGCGGTCTGCGCC
>DASQML010000011.1:0-79774 GCA_035645515.1 Microvirga sp. | reverse complement strand
GTCGATGTGAAGAACCCGACGGCTCCTCGCGCACGGTTCTTTTAGGCGGACACCGCGTCTTGCAGCGGGCGGCCTCCCACAGACAGGCTTGCGAGACCTGCCGCAGGACCGTTCCCCGCCCCGCCACTGCGACGCCTCGCGCGCGCGCCCCTCGTCGGGCCGGGATGCGCAATGATATAGCCAAGGTTGCAGCCGCTGTCAAGAACAAAGGTAGAACATCACCCCGCCAGCCTCCGCCGCTCGTCGTACCCTCTGCTGGTCCTGCGATCCTCTCACCGTCATCCCCGCGCAGGCGGGGATCCAGATTGAGAACAGTCGGAGAAAAGGCGCTGTGGCTCCCGCCCGCCTCCTTCTGCACCCTCAGTGGTGATGGATCCCCGCCTGCGCGGGGATGACGGCGGGAACGGGGATGGCCGGGGCAAGCCCGGCCATGACGCGATGGGTTGGATAACGCGAAGGATGAAGCAAGCGGATGCCGCAGCGCCTTTGCTCCTCAGCGCTCCGCTCATCAAGGTCCAGCACGCGTTTCCCTCCCCTTTGCGGGGAAGGGATCAAGGGTGGGGGTGTGAGCGATAGCCGATGAAGGTCAGGCGCTCACGCACCGACCTCAAGCTCCTCCCCACAAGGGGGAGGAGAGCCAGGTCGCGCCACATCATCACCGGCCTTGGTCGGTCGCCCGTTCCGATCCGGAGAGCGTTAACCCGTCACCTGTCTGGCCTCCGGCTCCTCGTCCCGCGTCTTCCAGAGGCTCCAGCCCACGCCCGAGGCGAGGATGGCGAAGGTCACGCCGAGGGAGACTGGAGCCGGGATCTTGGCGAGGCCCAGCATGTCGGCCACGAAGATCTTGGAGCCGATGAAGATCAGCACGAAAGCCAGGGCATATTTCAGGTAGTGGAAGCGGTGCACCATGGCGGCGAGTGCGAAGTAGAGCGCGCGCAATCCCAAGATGGCGAAGATGTTCGACGTGTAGACGATGAACGGATCCGTGGTGATGGCGAAGATCGCCGGAACCGAGTCGACGGCAAAGATCACGTCCGCGATTTCCACGAGCACCAGGGCCATGAAGAGCGGCGTCATGAACCATGTGAGCTTGCCGGTCTTCGGATGCTCCTTCTTCACGAAGAAATGCTCGCCGTGGTGTTCGTCCGTGACGTTGAAACGACGGCGCATGAAACCGATCACCGGATTCTTGGCGATGTCGTATTCCTTGTCGGAGAAGACGAGCATCTTCACGCCCGTGCCGATGAGGAACGCGGCGAAGATGTAAAGAACCCACGAAAACTGCGAGATCACGGCTGTGCCGAAGCCGATCATCAGCGCGCGGAGCACGATGACGCCGAGGATGCCCCAGAACAGCACCCGGTGCTGGTACAGACGCGGCACGGCGAAGAAGGAAAAGATCATGGCGATGACGAACACGTTGTCCATCGCCAGCGCCTTTTCGACCGAAAAGCCGGTGAGATAATTCATGCCGGCCTCGGGGCCGATCTGCCACCAGACGAAGCCGCCGAAAGCGACGCCGAGGGTGATGTAGAAGGCGCTCATCACAAGGCTCTCGCGCACGCCGATCTCTTTGTGCTTGCGGTGAAGCACGCCCAGATCGAGCACGAGGAGAGCGATGACGACGGCAAGGAAGGCAAGCCACATCCACACAGGAGTGCCAAGCCAGCTGAAAGCCAGAACTTCAGGCATTTGACCGAACCCATTGTTGAACCAATGTCAGTTCCGACATCACAGGCGTTCACTCGCCTGCCAGAGGGGCCCGGTCACCGACGGGTTCAACATGGTGAGGGAATGAAGAGGCGTCAAGAGGTACCGGACAAGGAGCGTCTGCCCGATTTGGATCAGAGGGACGGCTTGAGCGCCCGCTTGCTCGGGCTGCACGCTTGACCCTGCTCAACGATCTGCTTGCATGAACAGCAGCAGCGCAACTCAAGCCATTCCAGCTCGTTCCGGAAACTGGACGTGTGACAGCAGAGGTAAGCGTAATGGTGTCAGAACATGCAACAATGCGGTGGATCAGGGGAATAGTCGCCGGCGCAGCAATGTTGCTCGGCATGGCTGCCGCGCAGGCGCAGATTCCGGTGCGGTTTTCCCTCGACTGGCGCTGGGAGGGACCTGCGGCCCCCCTCGCGGTGGCGCTCGACAGGGGCTACTTCAAGGCCGAGGGCCTCGACGTGACGGTCGATCCGGCAGCAGGCTCCCGCGAGCCGATTTCCCGCGTGGCCTCGGGCACCTACGATGCGGGGTTCGGCGACGTGAACTCCCTCGTGCGGTTCCGCGACGAAAATCCCGGCACGGAGATAAAGGCCGTGATGGTGATGTACGATCGCCCGCCCTTCGCGATCATCGGACGCAGGAGCCGCGGCATCACCAAGGAGCTGTCGAGTCTTCGCGCGAAGAAGTTCGGCGCTCCTGCGGCGGACGGCGCCTTTGCGCAATGGCCGATCCTCAAGGCAGTGAACACCATCGACGATGCGGGCATGAAATTCGAGAACGTGGGCTTTCCGGTGCGCGAACCGATGCTGGCCCAGGGTGAAGTCGATGCGGTGTTCGGCTTTTCCATGTCGTCCTACATCAATCTGAAATCGCGCGGCGTTCCGGTGGAAGACATCGTCGTGCTGCTCATGAGCGATTACGGTCTGGATCTCTACGGCAATGCCATCATCGTCTCGCCGAAATTCGCGCAGGAGAAGCCGGAGGCCGTGAAAGGCCTGCTGCGGGCGATCATGAAGGGTGTGCAGGATACGGTGAAGGATCCGTCGAGCGCGGTGGATCTTGTGATCAAACGCAATGACGTCGCCAGGAAGGACGTGGAGCTGGAGCGCCTCAAGATGGTGCTTGAGCAGAACATGCTCACCCCATGGGTGAAGGAGAACGGCTTCGGCGGCATCGACAAGGCGCGCTTTGCGAAAGCTCTCGATCAGATCGGCCTGGCTTTCCCATACAGGCAGAAACCGAATGTCGAGAGCGTTTTCACCGAAGAGTTCCTCCCCGCCGCCGATCAGCGGAAAATGAATTGAGATTGCCGGGCCCGGTCGTGGAGCAACGAGGGGAGCGCGCCGGTGAGGCTCGCCGCATGACGGGGCCCGAGAATCCCACCGTGCGGCGTTCCCCTCAGCGGCGAAGCGAGAGCGGGTTGTCGGACAAAGCCGCCGCGTCCGGCTGATCGACGGCGGGCTTTCCGAGGAAGGCGTTCCAGAGTTTTTCGACCGTCTCGCGTTCCAGATCGTCGACGATGAAGACGATGCGGCTGCGCCGGTCCTCGCTCGGCCAGCGGGGGAGCACGGCAGGCACATGGACGACGTGCTGCACGCCGTGGATCACCACCGGGTGGTCCGGGTCCTCGGCCAGCGCCACGAGCCCTTTCACCCGCAAGAGCTTCGCGCCCTGCGACGAGCGCAACAGGTCGAGGAACATGTCCAGCGTGCCCTGGCGGATCGGCTGATCGTTCGTGAGGCAGAAGGCGCGGATGCGCTCGTCATGCCGGTTCACGTCGTGGTGGTGATGGTGGTCATGATGATCGTGATGATGACCGGCATGCTGGTGGGCGTGGCTTGCACGCTCGGCCTCTTCCACCGCTTCGGTCTTCAGCCATTCGGCCACGTCGGCAATCTTGCCGTCGAGCCCGAAGAGACCGCCGGCGATGATGTCCTCCACCGCGGCGTCGGCCGGGAGGATCGCAGCACCCGGATTGAGGCGATGAAGCCTCTCCTGCAAACCTTCAAGCGCGGCCTGATCCTGAACCAGGTCGGTTTTGGTGAGCACGATCCGCTCCGCGACGGCCGCCTGCTTCACGGCTTCGCGGTGGGCGTCGAGGGTCTGCGCGCCGTTCACCGCATCGACCACGGTCACCACCCCTTCCACGGCATAGCGCATGGAAAGATAAGGGTGGTAGAGCACTGCGTGCAGGATGGGAGCCGGATCCGCCAAGCCCGTGGTTTCGATGATCACGCGCTTGAAGGGCAGGATGCGGTTGTTGTCGCGCTTGCGCAGGAGATCCTCGAGCGTTGCGATGAGATCGCCGCGCACGGTGCAGCACAGGCAGCCGGCCGAGAGGAGCACCATGCCCTCGTCGACGGTCTCCACCAGCAGGTGATCGAGACCGATCTCGCCGAACTCGTTCATGATCACCACCGTGTCCTGCAGAGCCGGGCTTTTCAGCATCCGGTTGAGCAGGGTGGTCTTTCCGGCTCCGAGGAAGCCGGTGAGGATCGTCAGCGGAATCGGCGCGGGCGGGGTCATGGGAGCGTTCGTCATGGCTTTTCAGTCCGCGATTGGAACCAGGGCAACGTTTCTCAAGCGGCGCTGCTCCAGAAGAACGTTGGCGATGATGGCGGTCAGCACAAGGGCGCCGCCCGCGACCTGCAGGGGTGACAGCCCTTCATCGAGGACGATGGCGGAGGAGAGGGCTGCGATCACCGGCTCGATGCAGAAGACGATTCCGGCGGCCACCGCCGAGATGCGCCCCAGCGCCAGGAACTGCAGCACGAACCCGGCGATGTAGCCGCCGATGGTCATGGCGACGGCAAACGATGCCAGAGCAAGGGTCGACGGCGGCACGAATTGCCCCGCGGCAAGGCTGATGAGGATCGCGGTGGGCAGGATGATCAGCTGGATCCAGAAGACCTTGGCCACCACCCCTGTCCTTGTGCAGCGCGCTGCGGTGAAGAACTGGATCGCCGTGGCGACGCTGGCGCCGAAGGCGAGGGCGAGGCCGCGCCAGTCGAGATCGGAAAAGGCCGGTCCCACGACCAGGCACACGCCAAAGGTCGCAATGGCGGCGACACCGATGAGCGCAGGCGTCAGCGGCGTCCTTTCCACGAACGGGTTCGCGAGAACGATGATGATCGGATAGGTGTAGAACACGACCGCCGCCACCGTCACGGGGATGAAAGCGACCGACGAGAGATAGCCGATGCCCTGGAGGGCGCTGGAGATGCCGAGCAGGAGGAGCTTGCCTCGTTCCTCCCGCGCCATGGCGAGCGGGCGCCGCGCAATCGCCGCCACGGCTGCCACGAGCACCAGCATCAGGAGAACCCGGTAGACCACGAGGGCCGAGCCGCTTGCGCCGGCAAAGGACGCTACCCGCGCGAAGACGATGTTGAAGCCGTAGCAGGAGGCGGAGCCGACGGCGAGAAGAAGGCCGGTCGCGTGGGAGGAGCGCGTCATGTCCGATGCGGTTCTTAGGTAGAAGGGATGCGCACCGTTCGCGCGGTTCGGGGACGAATGCAAGAGCCCTTACGTGAAACGCCCGGCTTAAGGGCCGGGCGCTGTCGCGGATCGGAGACGGGTCAGTTCGCGGCCGATTTGGGCTTCGAGGCCGCGTCGGCCTTCTGAGCCTTCGGCTTGGCGGCAGGTTTTTCCTCCGTCGCCTTTTCGCCGGCCACCGGCTTCACGGTGATGCTGACACGGCCCTTCTGCTTGTCCTTGCCGTCCTCGATCACGGGCGTGACGTCCGGCTCCTTGGAAGCAGCGGCCTGCTTGGCGGTTTTCTTCTTGGCGGCTGCGGCCTTCTTCCTGTTCAGGCGTGCCTGCTCCGCGGCTTCCTCGGCTGCGGCCTGCGCCGCAAGCTCAGCCTCGGACGGCGGGTTCAAGCCGATCCAGACGCGCTCCGGCTGCACGGCGGCGCGGGGGCCGAGAACCGTGCGCATGGGTTTCTGGGTGTCGCCCGCAAAGGCCATGACCTCGGAGGAGAAGAGATTGGGGATGTTGGAACCCTCCTCGGCCACCACGGGAGCATCCTCTTCCTGGGGCATGGGACCCCGACGGTCGCAGATCACTGAGCGCATGTCCGGTGGCGTGGTGCTGCTCGAAGCGGGCAGAGCGGAGAGTTCCGGATTGGTGAAGTTCACCTTGCTGTTGAAGCCGCGGTCGAACAGCTCCGCAGCCTTCATGGTGCGCTCGTTGGCAGAGGGAGCTCCGAGCACGACCGTAATGAGATGGCGGCCGTTGCGGGTGGCGCTGGCCACCACGTTGAAGCCGGAAGAGCAGATGAAGCCGGTCTTCATGCCGTCGGCGCCCGGATAGCGGCCGATCAGGCCGTTGGTGTTGCGCATGATGCGGCGCCCGAACTGCACGGCGCCGATGTCGAACAGGTGCCGATGCTCCGGGAAATCGTTCAGCAGCGCCCGGGCCAGGATCGCCATGTCGCGGGCGCTGGTCTGGTTGCGCTCGTCGGGCAGCCCGTGCGGATTGGCGAAATGGCTGCTCACCATGCCCAGACGCTGGGCCTCGGCATTCATGAGCGCCGAGAAGCCGTCGATGGAACCGCCGATATTCTCCGCGATGGTCGCGGCGATATCGTTGGCCGACTTCACCATCATGATCTTGAGAGCGTTGTCGAGGCGGATCTGGGTGCCCGGCTTGAAGCCCATCTTGGAGGGCGGCAGCGCGGCGGCGCTTTCGCTCACCGTGAGCAGGGTGTCCATGCTCAGCTGGCCGCGCTTGACCTTGTCGAGGGCCACGTAAGCCGTCATCAGCTTGGTGATGGAAGCCGGATACCACGGATCCGTCGCCCGCTCCGCATGCAGGACGCGGCCGGACTCGACCTCGACCACGAGGGCAGGGCCGCTGGCGGCCCAAGCCTGGCTGCCCAGGAAAGCGGCAACAGCAAAGGCTGTCATGCGGAGGGCACGGCTAACGTTCATACGGAACGACTCCTTGACTTGTACAACGCTCGGAGAGGGGATCCAAACCCTGCTTGGCAGCTGGGCTATATTTTTAGTCCCAAACCTTAGCCTTGGCTAGGGAAGGGCATACATCGCAACCCGGTCTGCCCTTTCTACAGAATTCCATGGCAAGAGAGTGGCAAGAGCCGCTCGCTTTGGAGAACATCGAAGCGCGGCCATTGTTTCATGAACGGATCCGTTTTGCCGCCTGCGCCCGTGACGGCAAAAGCCGTTATATCGTTTTGATCCGATTGAGAAATGTCCCTATGTCTTTCCGGGTGCTGCGTCCGGCGGCGCAGCCCTGGAACATTCTTGATCGTTCGCTCCAGGCCGGCGATCCTGCGCCCCGGTCCCGTCTTCTACGGCATTCGAAAGCCACGGCCGGCGCTACGCCTTCCAGCCGTCCTCTATGATGAAGCCGCCGCGAAAATCCGCGAGGAGAACACCGGGCATCCCGACGCAGGCGTCGGCGCATGCAAGACCCGATCCGGATCACCGCTCCCCGGCCTTGATCCACTTGTCCACCTTGGGCGGTTCATAGGTGCGGATCGCCTCGATCAGGGCAGCGGGATCGTCCTTCACGATCAGCATGGCCCGGTGGACGGGCTTCACGAAGCCGCGCTCCACCACGTCGTCGAGGAAGTCCGCGAGCTTGTCGTAGAAGCCCGAAACGTTGAGCAGGGCGCAGGGCTTCTTGTGATAGCCGAGCTGCGCCCAGGTCCAGACCTCGAAGAGCTCCTCGAAGGTGCCGAGGCCGCCGGGCAGGGCGATGAACCCGTCGGAGAGCTCGGCCATCAGGGCCTTGCGCTCGTGCATGGAACCGACCACGCGCAGGTCGCTCAATCCCGTATGCGCGATTTCCTTGTCCACCAGTGCCTGGGGCATCACGCCGGTCACTCGGCCTCCCTCGGCCAGCACCGCATCCGCCACCGCACCCATGAGGCCGACCGCGGCACCGCCGTAGACAAGCTCGATGCCGTTGCGGGCGAGCGTCTCTCCCAGCAGGCGGGCGGTTTCCATATAGACGGGATCCTGGCCCGCATTCGAGCCGCAGAAGACGCAAAGGCGCATGAGATTTCTTCCGGTGATTCGTGGTGAACGGGTCCATGGAGAGCGAGCGGGCGACAAATTCAAGAGCCCGGGCAATTGTCGGTGCTTCGACCAAGGCCGACTTGCCGAAAACCGGGAAGCATTCCACCTTAGGGTCAACAACGAAGTTTCGTGAGGAGACCCCTATGACAGCCTGCATCGTCGGCTGGGCGCATACCCCTTTCGGCAAGCTCGACGCGGAAACCGTCGAGAGCCTCGTCATTCGCGTGGCCAACGAGGCGCTGGAGCATGCCGGCATCGGCGCGGAGGACGTGGACGAGGTGGTGCTCGGCCACTTCAACGGCGGCTTCTCGGCCCAAGATTTCACGGCCTCCCTGGTGTTCCAGGCGAACGACAGGTTCCGCTTCAAGCCGGCGACCCGCGTTGAGAACGCCTGCGCCACCGGTTCGGCGGCGGTGCACCAGGCGATCAAGACCATCGAGGCCAAGCGCGCGAAAACCGTTCTCGTGGTCGGCGTCGAGCAGATGACCCGCACGCCGGGCCCCGAGATCGGCAACATCCTGCTCAAATGCTCCTACGTGCCGGAGGACGGCGAGACCCCGGCGGGCTTCGCGGGGGTCTTCGGCAAGATCGCAGGCCAGTATTTCCAGCGCTACGGCGACCAATCGGATGCGCTGGCGCTCATTGCCGCCAAGAACCATAGGAACGGCGTGGACAATCCCTATGCGCAGATGCGCAAGGATCTCGGCTTCGAGTTCTGCCGTGCCGAGAGCGAGAAGAACCCCTTCGTCGCGGGTCCCCTGAAGCGCACCGACTGCTCTCTCGTCTCCGATGGCGCAGCCGCGCTCGTGCTCACGAATACGGAAACCGCGCTTCGCATGCGCCGTGCCGTGGCGTTCCGCGCCACCGCCCATGCGCAGGATTTCCTGCCCATGTCGAAGCGCGACATAATCCAGTTCGAGGGGTGCGAGGTCGCATGGCAGCGGGCGCTCGCACAGGCCGGCATCCAGCTCTCCGATCTCTCCTTCGTCGAGACCCACGATTGCTTCACCATCGCCGAGCTGATCGAGTACGAGGCGATGGGCCTCACGCCGCGCGGGCAGGGTGCGACGGCAATCAAGGAAGGCTGGACCAATCGCGACGGCAAGCTGCCGGTCAATCCCTCCGGCGGCCTCAAGGCGAAGGGCCACCCCATCGGCGCGACCGGCGTATCCATGCACGCTCTCTCTGCCATGCAGCTCTGCGAGGAGGCCGGCGGCATTCAGGTGAAGAACCCGAAGCTCGGCGGCATCTTCAACATGGGCGGCGCGGCGGTTGCGAATTATGTGAGCGTGCTCGAGCGGATCAAATAGACGCGACGCTTCTTCCCTCCTCATTGAGGGGAGGGATTGAGGGAATCGAAAAGTCAGAGCGCTGCTCCTGATCCACGGAGTGTGCCTGCTCTACAGCGTCATGGCCGGACTCGATCCGGCCATCCACGTCTTGAGAACCGCAGCGGATGAAAGACATGGATCCCCGGGACAAGCCCGGGGATGACAGAGAGACTTGTTTTATCGCTTGCCCGGTCGCACCATCCCCACCCCTCCCCCTTGCGGGGAAGGGACGCGCAGCGTGCTTTCCCTTCAACCTCACTCCCCTGGTGCTTTGGCCTGAACGGCCAGGGCGTGCAGGCCCCTGTCGAAGGCCTCTTTCAGAACGTCGTTCACGAGGCGGTGACGCTCGACCCGACTCTTGCCGATGAAGGCTTCCGATACAATATGTACTCTGAAGTGAGTTTCCCCTCCCTCCCGCCATCCGCCATGACCGCGATGCTGCTCCGACTCGTCCGTGACGGTCAGTTGGGACGGGTGCAGGCGCTCCTGCAGAGTTTGCGTGATCCAACGGTTAAGGGTCATGCGATTTGTAAACCTTTTTGAACGGGTCTGCGGCGAAAAGCTCTTAAGCCTTGGCTCAGGGCCTCCCGCCCCTCATAATGCTTGAATCATGGATCTCAACTCGCCTCTTTTCGACCGTATCCGGATTAAGCCTTCCGCCGATGAGCCGCGGGAGACGAAGGGTCCTGCCTGCGAGCATCCCGGCTGCAAGGCGGCGGGCGAATATCGTGCGCCCAAGGGCCGGGACCGGGAGGGCCAGTACTGGCGCTTCTGCCTGCAGCACGTGCGCGAGTACAACGCGTCCTACAACTATTTCTCCGGCATGTCGGATTCGGCGGTCGCAGCCTACCAGAAGGACGCCATCATCGGCCATCGGCCCACCTGGGCCATGGGCGTGAACGCCTCCGGCAAGACCGAAGGCGAGGGCAGGACCCAGGAAACCCGGGACTGGGCCTATGTCGACCCCTTGGGGATCCTGAGGGGCGAGGATTTCACCCAGGCCCGCAGCCGCCGGGCGGCGCCTGAGCCCAAGCGCCCCCGCTACACGGGCGCGGTGCGCCGGGCGCTGGATATCCTGGGCTTGGACGAGACGGCCGACGGCCCTGCCATCAAGGCTCAGTACAAGGCCCTGGTGAAGCGCTTCCACCCCGATGCCAATGGCGGCGATCGCTCCTTCGAGGAGCGGCTGCGCGACATCATCAAGGCGCATGACACCCTCAAAAGCGCCGGCCTTTGCTGAAACGGGGTCGATTTACGCAGTCCCAGTCGGCGTTTGGGAAATTGCGCCGCATCGCCATGGGGTTTAAGAAGCCATGGCAAGTCCTTTAAACCTTTATCCGATCGAGAGGCCCCAATGACGGCACAAACCGATACAACGACCCGCCAGCCGGATATGAAGGTGTCCGTGCGACAGGTCTTCGGCATCGATTCGGATCTGGAAGTTCCGGCCTTCTCCCAGACCGAAGAGCATGTGCCTGATCTCGATCCGGATTACCTGTTCGACCGGGAGACGACCCTGGCGATCCTCGCGGGCTTCGCCCGCAACCGCCGCGTGATGATCACGGGCTATCACGGCACCGGCAAATCGACCCATATCGAGCAGGTGGCTGCCCGCCTGAACTGGCCCTGCGTGCGCGTGAACCTGGACAGCCACGTGTCGCGTATCGACCTCGTGGGCAAGGACGCCATCGTGCTCCAGGAGGGCAAGCAGGTCACCGCTTTCCAGGACGGCATTCTCCCTTGGGCGCTCCAGAACAACGTGGCCCTCGTGTTCGACGAGTACGATGCCGGTCGTCCGGACGTGATGTTCGTGATCCAGCGCGTGCTGGAGCAGTCGGGCAAGCTCACCCTGCTCGACCAGAAGCGCGTGATCCGTCCTCATCCCGCCTTCCGCCTGTTCGCCACCGCCAACACGGTGGGTCTCGGCGACACGTCGGGCCTCTATCACGGCACCCAGCAGATCAACCAGGGCCAGATGGACCGCTGGTCCATCGTCACCACCCTCAACTACCTGCCGCACGACAAGGAGGTGGACATCGTCCTCTCCAAGGCGAAGCACTATCAGGACAGCTCGGAAGGGCGGGACATCGTCAACAAGATGGTGCGCGTGGCGGATCTGACCCGCAGCGCCTTCATGAACGGCGATCTCTCCACCGTCATGAGCCCGCGCACGGTGATCACCTGGGCCGAGAACGCCGAGATCTTCGGAGACACGGGCTTCGCCTTCCGCGTCACCTTCCTCAACAAGTGCGACGAGCTCGAGCGCGCGCTGGTCGCCGAGTTCTATCAGCGCTCCTTCGGCAAGGAACTGCCGGAGAGCGCCGTGAACATGGTGCTGTCGTAACGCATTCTTCCTGTCATTCCGGGGCCGCGTAGCGGAGCCCGGAATCCATAAACGCGACGAAGCCGGGCTGGAATGCAGCCTGTGTTTATGGATCCCCGCCTCCGCGGGGATGACACCAGCGGGAATGACAGGAGAGGTGAGATGTCCATCTCGAACCGCAAGCCGGGTGAGAAGAAGGAAGCGCCGGCGGAGCCGCTGAAGCGCTCCATTGCCGGCGCCATGAAGGCTATCGCCCGCAAGCCCGATCTGGAGGTGGCCTTCGCCTCCGACCGTCCCGTGCTCATGGGGCAGGACAAGGCGCGCCTGCCGGAGCCGCCGCGCAAGCTCACGGCGCAGGACGTGGCCATCCTGCGCGGCAATGCGGATGCCATGGCGCTGCGGCTCGCCTGTCACGATGCCTCGCTCCACCGCAAGCTCGCCCCCGAGGGCCAGGCGGCCCGCGCCATCTTCGATGCGGTCGAGCAGGCGCGCGTGGAATCCATCGGCTCTCGCCGCATGGCCGGCATTTCCTCCAACATTTCGGCGATGCTGGAAGACCGCTACCATCGCGGCGGCAAGTACGAAGAGATCACCGATCGCGCCGACGCACCCCTCGAGGATGCGCTGGCGCTCATGGTGCGCGAGCGCCTGACGGGCGAGAAGCCGCCGCACGCGGCGGAAAAGATCGTGGATCTCTGGCGCGACTTCATCGAGGAGCGCGCCGGCAAGAACCTCGACGGCCTGCTCAAGAACATCGAGAGCCAGCGCGATTTCGCCCGCGGCATCCGCGAGATGCTCTCCTCCCTCGACATGGCCGACGATGCCACCCTCGACCAGGACGACGAGGAGAACGAGGAGGAGAACGAGGCCGAACAGCAGGAGCAGCAGGGCGAAGGCGAATCCGAGCAGGAAAGCCAGGGCGACCGCGCCGAGGTCGAGGTCAGCGAGGATTCGAGCGATGACATCGAGGACGGCTCGACGGAAGAGGCCGACGGTCCCTCCGGCGAGCTGCCCGAGGAAGCGGAAGAGGCCGACTCAGACGAGGCCGGCGAGTCATGGCGTCCGCCGTCGCGCACGAACGAGCATCGCGGTCCCGACTACAAGGCCTATACGGCCAAGTTCGACGAGGTGATCTCGGCTGAGGATCTCTGCGATGCGGACGAGCTGACGCGTCTTCGCGCTTATCTCGACAAGCAGCTCGCGCATCTGCAAGGCGTGGTCGGCCGTCTCGCCAACCGTCTGCAGCGCCGCCTGATGGCCCAGCAGAACCGCTCCTGGGAATTCGACCTCGAAGAGGGAACGCTCGATCCGGTGCGCCTGCCGCGCATCATCATGGATCCGTTCCAGCCCCTGAGCTTCAAGCAGGAGCAGGACACCAAGTTCCGCGACACGGTGGTGACGCTGCTCCTGGACAATTCCGGCTCCATGCGCGGCCGCCCGATCACGGTGGCCGCCACCTGCGCCGACATTCTCGCGCGCACTCTCGAGCGCTGCGGCGTGAAGGTCGAGATTCTCGGCTTCACCACCCGGGCTTGGAAGGGCGGGCAGGCGCGCGAGATGTGGCTCCAGAACGGCAAGCCTGCCAATCCGGGCCGCCTCAACGATCTGCGCCATATCGTCTACAAGTCGGCCGATGCGCCCTGGCGGCGCGCGCGCAAGAATCTGGGCCTCATGATGCGTGAAGGTCTCCTGAAGGAGAACATCGACGGGGAGGCCCTCGACTGGGCGCACAAGCGCCTGCTCGCACGCCCCGAGCAGCGGCGGATCCTGATGGTGATTTCCGACGGCGCCCCGGTGGACGACTCGACGCTTTCGGTCAATCCGGGCAACTACCTCGAACGGCACCTGCGCTACATCATCGAGGAAATCGAGACCCGCTCGCCGGTGGAGCTCATCGCCATCGGCATCGGCCACGACGTGACGCGCTATTACCGCCGCGCCGTGACCATCGTCGATGCGGAGGAGCTTGGCGGCGTGATGACGGAAAAGCTCGCGGAGCTGTTCGAGGAAAACGCGCAACCCCCGCGCGGAGCAGCGCCCCGTCGCCGGGCCCACGCGTGAGGCTTTTTACCCGCAGAAATCTGCTGATCGGCGGTGGCGCTGTGGCCGCCGCCGGGGTTGCGGGCGCAGCCCTGGCGCAACGCCCGCAGGCCTTTCGACAGGCCACGCCCGTTCGCGTCTCGGCGCAGCCGATCAGCCGTCTCTCCACGACGGACCCGGACCGCACGCGCTTCGGATCGCTTCTCTTCCGCTCCGGCCTCGATCTGCGATCGGACGTGTCCGCCTTCGGCGGCTTCTCCGGCCTCTGGCGCTCGCCTCAGGGCCGGGAGATTGTGGCCCTTGCGGACAATGCGCAGGTGCTGAAAGCGCAGATCGAGACGTCCGACGGGCGTTTGTCGGGCCTCTCCCACGCAATCATGGCGCCCCTGCTTCTGAGCAACGGGCAGCCCGCCCGACGCTCGCGCTATTACGATACCGAAAGCCTCGCCATGGCCGGCAACGTGGCATTCGTGGGCGTCGAGCGCAATCATGCGGTGATCCGCTATGAGCGCGGCCGGGAAGGGACGCTCGTGGCGGGTGTGCCGATCGCGGTGCCGAGGGAGCTGAAGGACCTTGCGCACAACGGCGGGCTCGAAGCGCTGGCCCTGGCTCCGCAGCGCTCGAGTCTTGCCGGCGCCCTCGTCGGCCTGTCCGAAGGAGGAAACGGCTTCATCCTCACAGGAGCGCGGCAGGGCTCGTTCTCGATCGTTCCCCACGGCGGCTATGACGTGACCGACATGGCCTTTCTGGACAACGGCGACACTCTTGTCCTGGAGCGCCGCTTCTCGCTGTTCGGAGGCTTCGGCTGCCGCCTTCGCCGGATCGCGTCCTCCACCATCAAGCCCGGCGCGCGCGTGGAGGGAGAGGTCGTCTACGAGAGCGAAGCCTCGCACCAGCTCGACAATATGGAAGGGCTCAGCCTGCACAGGGAGGGGGCTGAGACCGTGGTGACGCTGATCTCGGACAACAATTTCAACACGAGCCTCCAGCGCACCCTGCTTCTGGAGTTCTCCCTCGTGGAGTGAGACCCTTCGCGCCTGCCGTCACTTTGGGCAGTTGCGCTTTTTCTCAGCCTTCGATGCCCCTCTTATCTTTAAGTCGCCCTTGCCGTCCTTCGTTCGAGGAAACTAACCTTCTGGTAGGCGATGTGGCACCCATTCTTGCGCCACGTGTCCAACCGGGAGGCGGCGGAGCCTGTGACGGCGGGAGCGATCTTCGACGAAATGAACGACCACGTCGGCGAATGCCGGGAGGCCTACCGGGTGCTGCAGGAATGGCTGGCATCCGCGCCGCCACAGCTTTTGGAGCATCGCCGCGAGGAGGCGGAACTCTTCTTCCGCCGGGTCGGCATCACCTTCGCCGTCTACGGCAACGCGGAGGCCGAGGAGCGTCTGATCCCGTTCGACATCATCCCGCGCATCCTCTCCGGCTCTGAATGGGCGCATCTCGCACGCGGGCTGGAGCAGCGCGTCAAGGCGCTCAACCTCTTCCTGAAGGATATCTACGGGCCGCGCGAGATCCTGCGGGCCGGCATCGTTCCGTCCGATCTCGTCTACCTCAATCCCTATTACCGCCCGCAGATGCACGGGCTGTCGCTCAGCAGCGACATCTACGTGCAGGTTGCAGGCGTCGATATCGTGCGCATCGACGACAAGGATTTCTACGTTCTCGAGGATAATCTGCGCACGCCTTCCGGTGTCTCCTACATGCTGGAGAACCGGGAGGTGATGATGCGCCTCTTCCCGGACCTCCTGGCCAAGCAGCGCATCCGCCCCATCGAGAACTACGTCGACGAACTCCTGGGCACCCTGAAGTCGGTGGCCCCGTCGAGCAGTTCCCGGGAGCCGACGGTCGTTCTCCTGACCCCGGGCTCCCTCAATTCCGCCTATTACGAGCACAGCTTCCTGGCCGACCGCATGGGCGTCGAGCTGGTGGAGGGGCGCGATCTCTTCGTGCGCGACGAGGTCGTCTACATGCGCACCACAGAAGGGCCGAAGCGCGTCGACGTCATCTACAGCCGCATCGACGACGACTTCCTCGATCCGCTCGTGTTCCGTCCTGATTCCGCGCTGGGCGTGCCGGGTCTGATCGCGGCCTACCGCGCCGGCAATGTCGCCATCGCCAACGCGCCGGGAACGGGGATTGCAGACGACAAGGCCATGTACTCCTACGTGCCCGACATCGTGCGCTTCTACATGGGCGAGGAGCCGATTCTGAAGAACGTGCCGACTTGGCGCTGCCGTGAGAAGGAGGCTTTGTCCTACGTGCTCGATCACCTGCATGAGCTCGTAGTGAAAGAGGTCAACGGTTCGGGCGGTTACGGCATGCTCGTGGGTCCGCATGCGACGGCGGAAATGCGCGAGCATTTCCGCGCCCGCATCCTGGCCGCTCCCGACAATTACATCGCGCAGCCCACCCTTGCTCTCTCCACCAGCCCTGTCTTCACGGAGAAGGGCCTCGCGCCGCGTCACGTGGATCTGCGGCCCTTCGTGTTGAGCGGGCGCGACGGCGTGCGGCTCGTTCCGGGCGGGCTGACCCGCGTCGCGCTGACCCAGGGCTCGCTGGTGGTAAATTCAAGCCAGGGCGGCGGAACCAAGGATACATGGGTGTTGAGCGAATGAGGGGAGAGCATGTGCCGTGCTGAGCCGTGATGCCGACAGCCTCTATTGGCTCTCCCGCTATGTGGAGCGCGCCGAGAACACGGCGCGGATTCTCGACGTGGCCTACCGCATGGCCTCGATGCCGATTTCCTACAACGACGTCGAAACCAACGAGTGGGAATCGGCGCTGACCACTGCCTGCGGCATCGACCAGTTCCGTGCCCTCTATGGTGACGTCACGCCGGAGAAGGTCATCGAGTTCCTCGCGTTCTCCGAGGAGAACTCGTCGAGCATCCAGAGCTGCTTCAACACGGCGCGGCAGAATGCGCGCTCCGTGCGCTCCGCGCTCACCTCCGAGATGTGGGAGGCGATCAACTCCGCATGGCTCGATCTGGGTCGCTATCGCTCGAAGAAGATCAGCGTCGAGGAACTGCCGCGCTTCCTCAATCTCGTGAAGGAAGCCTCGCTGCGATACGACGGCTCCGCCATGCGCACCATGCTGCGCAACGACGCCTATTGGTTCTCGCGGCTGGGTCTTTACATCGAACGCGCCGACAATACCGCGCGCGTCCTCGACGTGAAATATCATGTGCTGCTGCCGCAGGATGCGGAAGTCGGCGGCGGCATCGACTATTATCAATGGGCCGCCATTCTGCGTTCGGTGTCGGCGCTGGTGAGCTACCAATGGGTCTACCACCAGAGCCTGCGACCCTGGCTCGTGGCTGATCTCCTGATCCTGCGCGAGGAGATGCCGCGCTCATTGGCAGCCTGCTATGCTGCACTCTCCCGTCATCTCGATGACATTGCTCACCGCTATGGGTTGTCCGGCAACGCGCAGCGTCAGGCGCGGTCGATCCATGCGAGGCTGACGAACCGCAGCATCGACGATATTTTCCAGCATGGACTACACGAGTTCCTCCAGGAATTCATCGCCGAGAACAACCAGCTCAGCTTTGCCATCACGCAGCAATACCTGGGTTGAGCAAGGACCCGATCCGACATGCGCATCCGCATCACACACGAGACGGTCTACAGCTACAGCGAGCCGGTGAAGTCCGCGATCCAGTTGTTGCGTCTCACACCCCGCGGGCACGAGGGCCAGACTGTCCTGTCATGGTCCGTCGACGTGGATTGCGAGGCAAGACTCCTGCGCCGCGAGGATTGGTACGGCAACATCCTGCACAGCCTTTTCGTGGCCGGCCCCATCGATCGGATCACCCTGCGCGTGGCGGGTGAGATCGAGACGTCCGACACGGCGGGAATCGTGCGCGGCGGTGTCGAACGTTTCCCGGAGCTGTTCTACTTGAGGCAGACGCCCCTCACGCATGAGAGCATCGCCATTTGCGAGTTCGCGGACAAGGTGGCTGGACATCTCTCCAGTCCCCTCGACCAGGCCCATGCGCTCGCTCATGCCCTTCGCGAGCGCCTGCGCTTCGACACGGAGGCAACGCAATCGACCACCACGGCCACGGAGGCATTCTCGGCAGGGCACGGGGTCTGCCAGGATTTTACCCATGTCTTCCTGGCCGCCGCACGCTTCCTGAAAATCCCAGCCCGCTATGTCTCCGGCTATCTTCATAAGCCCGGTGAAGCGGTACAGGAGGCGGGACATGCCTGGGCGGAGGCCTTCATCCCGGAACTCGGCTGGGTGAGCTTCGATCCTACGAATGGCGTTTCCGCAACGGAACACTACATCCGGCTCGCCGCAGGGCTCGATTATCTTGATGCGGCTCCCGTCAGAGGCAGCTATTACGGAATCTCCCGTGAAGCGCTCGACGTTCGTCTGAGGATCGAAGGCGCCCGTCAAGCACAGGCTTAAAGAATGGCCTCGAAACCGCAGCTCGAGCAGAAGGCATCCGGAGGAGCCCCCATGACCTATTGCGTTGGCATCCTTGTGCGCGATGGCCTCGTGATGATCGCGGATACGCGAACCAATGCGGGCGTCGACAACATCGCCACCTTCCGCAAGCTGCATATGTTCGAAAAACCCGGCGAGCGGCTGGTGACCCTGGCGACCGCCGGCAATCTCTCCGCCAGCCAATCGGTCATGTCGCTGCTGTCGGATGGAATCGAGAACCCGGAGACGGGCGAAGTCGAAACGTTGATGACCGTGCCCAGCATGTTCAAGGCCGCTCAGCTCGTCGGTCGCGGCATCCGCCAGGTCTATGCCATCGACGGCGTGGAAATGGAAAAGCGCGGCATGACCTTCGACGTCACCATGCTGCTCGGAGGGCAGATCGGACAGGGGCAGATGCGGCTCTACCAGATCTACGCGGCGGGCAATGCCATCGAAGCGACCCTCGACACTCCCTTCCTGCAGATCGGGGAGCCGAAATACGGCAAGCCGATCCTCGACCGGGCGGTCTCCCACGAGACGGAGCTGGTGGAGGCGCTGAAGCTCGGGCTGATCTCAATGGATTCGACGCTGAAATCCAATCTCGGCGTGGGTCTTCCCATCGACATCGTGGTCGCCAAGCGGGATGCGCTGAAAGCCCAGATCACGTACCGGATCCAGGAAGACGAGCCTTACTTTCGCGATCTGCGCGATCGCTGGTCGGCGGCTTTGCGCGCGGCGCATCAGGCCATTCCCCATCCGCCCTATGCGGACAAGGTGCTCTGAACCGGTTTGCGGGAGAAGAGGGCCGCCTGATCAGGCGGCCTGGTGATGGTGCTTCGCCTCGTAGCGCATGAGCCGCAGGATCGCGCCGTAAGGAGCGATCGCGATGGCGGCGAGCGTGAGCTTCACGAGGTAGTCGGCGACGGCGAGGTTCACCCAGGGAAGTGCGATGCATTCATCCGCAACGCCGGCCTGAGCCAACGCATCGGTGATCGTGAGGCCGAGACCCGGGACGGTGCCGCAATAGAAGGCGAACGAGAAGAAGATCGCCGTGTCGAGCGCGGACGAGATCACCGACGACACGAAGGGCGGCATCCACCAGGCGCGGCCGCGAAGGCGGACGAAGATCTGGATGTCGAGAAGCTGCGCCACGATGAAGGCTGCGCCGGAAGCCATGGCGATGCGCGGGGTCGCGAAATAGATCGACAGGGCGACAGCCAGCACGAAGCCCGCATAGACCACCCGGCGGGCCCCCTTGGGGCCGAAGCGGCGGTTGGAGAGGTCCGTCACGAGGAAGGCGAAGGGATAGCTGAACGCGCCCCAGGTCAGGTAATCGCCCAGGCCCAGATGATGAAAGGGATACTGAACCAGAATATTCGACGAGAGGACGACGAGGGTCATCGCGGAGAGCGCAATGAGGAAATCGCGGTGCTCGGTCTTGATCATGATCAGGCCTTCCTGAGGCTTCAGCAAACTAAGCCGTTGGGGCAACGCAAAACGGGCGGCCGTGAGGCCGCCCGCAGCGTCGAAAACGGTCGAGAGAGATCAGCTCACGGCGGCGAGCTTCTTCTCGATCTCGCGCTTCACAGCGAGGGCGGTGGTCGACAGCTCGTCAGCCGAGGCCTTCGCGAGGAAGGCATCGAGGCCGCCGCGGTGCTCGACGGAGCGCAGAGCATGGGCGGACACGCGCAGGCGCACGGAGCGCTGCAGGGTCTCAGACTGGAGCGTGACGTTGCAGAGGTTCGGCAGGAACTTCCGCTTCGTCTTGCGGTTCGAGTGGCTCACCAGGTGGCCACTCAGCACGGCCTTGCCGGTCAGTTCGCAACGGCGCGACATGGGTTCAATCCTATATTATCAAGGGGTCGCGGCTGCGATATCGCGGGTTTGCTTCAACGCAGATCCCGCGCGGCCGGACACCAGAAGTCCTTGGAAGGTGCAGGGCTATAGGCTGAAAACGGGCCCGGCGTCAAGAATAGTGCGACAGCAGAACTCGTTTTTTTGCGCGGCCTTGGTCATGATTTATTCGGATTCCCGTGCGATGCAACGGAATAGACTAACGGGATCACCCCGGGAAAATCTCAATGCGTCTCATCGCTTCAGCTCTGCTCACCTTGTCCGCCATGGCTCTCGGCACTCCGGCTCAGGCCCAGGCCGCCCAGACCCTCAAGGTGAACTATAATCTCTCCCTGGCGGGCCTGCCGCTGGGGAAGGCCGACTTGGCCTCCACCTTCACCGGCTCGAAGTACCAGGTTCAGGGCAACGTGAAGCTCTCCGGCCTCGTGAAGATGATCACCGGCGGCAAGGGGGCGGGCACTGCCTCCGGGACGATCGTCGGCGCCCAGCTTCAGCCGCAGGGCTTTGCCGTCACGTCCAAGTCCTCGGGCGAGCAGCGCACCGTGCGCATGTCCCTCGACGACGGCAACGTGGTCGAAGCCGAGGTCGTGCCCCCCGTGGAGCCCAAGGAGGATCGGGTGCCGGTGAAGGAAGCCGACAAGAAGGGGGTCATCGATCCCTTGAGCGCCCTCATCATGCCGGCGATGGCGTCAAAAAGCCTCACCGATCAGGCCAATTGCAACCGCACCATTCCGGTCTTCGACGGGGCGGCCCGCCAGAACATCGTGCTCACCTATGCCGGGACGAAGACCATCGAGGTGCCCGGCTATTCCGGTCCCGTTCTCGTCTGCAACGCCCGCTGGGTGCCGATCTCCGGCCACCGCACGCAACGTCCCTCCACCAAGTTCATGCAGGAGAACAAGGACATGAACGTGTGGCTGGCGCCCGTGGAAGGTCCTCGCGTCCTCTTCCCGATCAAGGTGGCCGTGCGCACCATGGTCGGCATGGGTGAACTCGAGGCGGCCAGCTGGTCGGTGGAGGGCGATGTGAAGCCCGCGTCCGCGGCGACCCCAAAGCCCGCCGCGAAGGCGAAGGCGCCGATCCAGGCCGGGGCTGGGCAATAAGCTCTCAAAATCCTTGGAGAATTGCCACTGGGCCGGTAGCGAAACCGGCCCGAAGTCCCATATAAGAGGGAGCCTGCCGCCGGACGTCGGGGCGAGGCCTGTATCGTGAGAAGGCTGCCTGCATTCACCGATGCGGGAGCGTCTCGCTCCTCTCACCCGGGATCAGATCCGACATTACCCCGCATCCAGGCATGGTTCGCCGTTCCCTTCCCCCGCAAGTGCGCGCGCGCGGCGTCACCGCCGTGCTCGGGCCCACCAATACCGGCAAGACCCACCTCGCCATCGAGCGCATGCTCGGTCACGACAGCGGCATGATCGGCCTGCCGCTGCGCTTGCTCGCGCGCGAGGTCTATCAGAGGGTGGTCGAGAAGGCGGGCCCCCATAACGTCGCCCTGATCACGGGCGAGGAGAAGATCAAGCCGGACCGGCCCCGCTACTGGATTTCCACCGTCGAGGCCATGCCGCGGGACATCGACGCGTCCTTCGTGGCCATCGACGAGATCCAGCTCGCCGCCGATCTCGACCGGGGCCATGTGTTCACCGACCGGCTCCTGAACCAGCGCGGGCGCCAGGAGACGCTGCTCATCGGCTCCCTGACCATGCGCCCGCTCATCGAGGCGCTGATTCCCGGCGTCCATGTGGTCACGCGGCCACGCCTGTCGCAACTGACGTTCGCGGGCGAGAAGAAGGTGTCGCGCCTGCCCCGCCGCTCGGCCATCGTCGCCTTCTCGGCGGAGGAGGTCTACGGCATCGCGGAACTCATCCGCCGCCAGAGCGGCGGCGCGGCGGTGGTGCTGGGTGCGCTCTCGCCCCGCACCCGCAACGCCCAGGTGGAGCTCTACCAGAACGGCGACGTGGATTACCTCATCGCCACGGACGCCATCGGCATGGGCCTCAACCTCGATGTGGACCATGTGGCCTTCGCGTCCGACAAGAAGTTCGACGGCTTCCGCTTCCGCAAGCTCTACAATCCGGAACTCGCCCAGATCGCCGGCCGCGCCGGCCGCTACATGCGCGACGGCACCTTCGGCTCCACGGGCCGTTGCCCGCCCTTCGACGCGGAGACGGTGGAAGCGCTCGAAAACCATGTCTTCGATCCCGTGCGCATCCTGCAATGGCGCAACCCGGACCTCGATTTCTCGTCCCTTGCTCGCCTGCGCGATTCCTTGAGCGAGCAGCCGCGGGAACACGGCCTCGTGCGCGCTCCCATGGGCGAGGACGTGGCGGCGCTCGAGCTCTTGGCCCGGGACGACGACATCCAGGCCTTCGCCCGCACCAAATACGCGGTCGAGCGGCTCTGGCAGATCTGCCAGGTGCCCGATTACCGGAAGGTTTCACCCCAGACCCACGCGGATCTGGTCGGCCAGCTCTATCGCTTCCTCATGAAGGACGGGGCGATTCCGGCCGATTGGTTCGCCCGTCATCTGTCGGCCTCGGACCGTACGGATGGCGATATCGACACCCTGTCCAACCGCATCGCCCAGGTGCGAACTTGGTCTTTCGTCGCAAACCGTCCCGACTGGTTGAAGGATCCGGAGCATTGGCAGGGTGTTGCGCGTCAGGTAGAGGACAAGCTATCGGATGCGCTTCATGAACGTCTCGCCCAACGATTCATCGACCGGCGGACGAGCGTTCTCATGCGGCGCTTGAGAGAGAACACGATGCTCGAAGCGGAAATTACGACCACCGGCGACGTCACCGTCGAGGGGCAACATATCGGCCACCTGCACGGCTTCCATTTCGTGCCTGATCCCCAGGCCGACAGCACGGAAGCCAAGACCCTGCGCAATGCCGCCGGTAAGGCGCTGGCCGGGGAGATCGAGGCGCGGGCGGACAGGTTCGCCGAGACACCCGACACCACGCTGGTGCTGTCGAACGACGGGACGATCCGCTGGCTGGGCGATCCTGTGGCGAAGCTCGAGCCCGGCGACAAGCTGTTCGAGCCGCGCCTGCGCATTCTCTCGGACGAGCACCTCACCGGCCCGGCCCGGGACAAGGTGGACAACCGCCTGCGCGCCTGGCTGAAGGCCTATGTGGTGCGCCTGCTCGGCCCCGCCATGGACCTGGAGACCAATGCCGAGATCAACGGGATTGCCCGCGGCATCGCCTTCCAGATCGGCGAGTCGCTGGGTGTTCTCGAGCGCGCCAAGGTTCTCAACGAGGTGCGCAGTCTGGACCAGGATGCCCGCGCGGCGCTCCGCAAGGCGGGCGTGCGCTTCGGCGCCTATCACCTTTATCTCCCGGCCCTGCTGAAGCCCGCTCCACGCGTCCTTGCGACCCAGCTCTGGGCGCTGCAGAACGGCGGCCTCGACCAGAAGGGCATCGACGAGATCGCCCATCTCGCCCAGTCCGGCCGCACCTCGATTCCGGTCGATCCCGAGATTGCCGCCGGCCTCTATCGGGCGGCCGGGTTCCGCGTCTGCGGCGGCCGCGCCGTGCGCGTGGACATCCTGGAGCGCCTGGCCGACCTGATCCGCCCCGCCATCGCCTATCGTCCCGGCATCACGCCCGGCGAGCCGCCGGCAGGCGCCGCCGACGGCGAAGGCTTCGTGCCGACGGTCGCCATGACGTCGCTCGTCGGATGCGCAGGCGAGGATTTCGCAACCATTCTGAAGTCGCTCGGCTACGTGATGGAGCGCCGTCAGGGCCCTGCGATCACCGTGCCGCTGGTGCCGGCGGCCCCTATGGAGCCCGCAGCCGCGGCTCCGGCGGAGACGCAGGCCGCAGCCGAGGAAACCGGCGCCGTGGCCGTGGAGGCTCCGGAGGCTTCCGTTCCGGCCGAGGCCGTGGAGGCCAGTGCGGCGGAAGCGGTGGCTTCGCCCGAGGGCGAGGCCATGGCTCCGGCCGAAGGCGCTTCCGAAGCTCCTGCCGAGCCTGAGATGATCGAGGTCTGGCGCCAGCACCGCCGCCACCACGAGGGTGGACACGCCCGTCAGGGCCGCGAGGCCCGCGGCCCTCGCGGCGAGCGGGGCGAGCGTCCCCAGCGCGGCGACCGCCGTCCCCGTCACGGCGAGGTCCCAGGTCAGGGGTCCGGCGAGCGCCCGCATCGCGGGGATCGCCGCGAGGCTCAAGGGGAGGGCGGCCGTCCGCAGAACCGCCCGCCACGCGGCCCACGGCCCGACGACCGTCGCGGTCCGAGACCCGACAAGCGTGCCGACAACCGCCGCGACGGCGGACCGGAGCGCCGGGAGAAGCAGCCGGACCCGAATTCTCCCTTCGCCAAGCTCATGGCCCTCAAGGCCCAGCTCGAAGACAGCAAGAAGTGAGGGCTCGCGAATGCGTGAGGACCGGCAGCGGCTCGACAAGTGGCTCTGGTTCGCACGCTTCGCCAAGACCCGGACTCTAGCCGCCAAGCTCGTCACGAGCGGGTTCGTCCGGGTGAACGGGCAGCGCACGGAGAACGCCGCCAAGGCCGTGGCTGTCGGTGACGTGGTCACCATCGCCCTGTCCCGCACGACCCTGGTGGTGCGGGTGCAGGACTTGGGCGAGCGCCGGGGCCCTGCACCGGAAGCAAGGCAGCTCTACGTCGACCTCAACGAAAGCGCGGGGACGCTTGTCAGCGACGGCGACAAGAGCTAGAGCGGCGGCGGCAGGCCCATCATTCGTTTTGGAACAGACCCTCGAAGGACCGTTCATGACCTACGTCGTCACTGAAAATTGCATCAAGTGCAAATACATGGACTGCGTCGAGGTCTGTCCGGTGGACTGTTTCTACGAGGGCGAGAATATGCTCGTCATCCATCCGGACGAGTGCATCGATTGCGGCGTCTGCGAGCCGGAATGCCCCGCCGAGGCCATCAAGCCCGATGCGGAGCCGGGGCTCGAGCAATGGCTGAAGCTCAACGCCGACATGGCCAAGAGCTGGCCCAACATCACCCAGAAGAAGGACCCGCCGGCCGACGCCAAGGAATTCGACGGCGTTGCGGGCAAGTTCGAAGCCTATTTCTCGCCCAATCCCGGCGAGGGCGACTAGCGCACCGCGCGGGCTCGAAGGGTCGGGCCGGGGAAGGGAAAGCCGGTTTTGGCCCTTGGCGATACGTGGGTCAGAGGTGCCGCGCCGGATCCGAAGATGCCGTCTCCTTTGGGTCCAACGCCTCAGGCCGAGGGGCCTCAAGGCGTGGCGATGGGCCGGGCTTCTTTACGCTACGCTTTGAAATATTTTTGCTTTTTCGGCCAGACTGTGATAGGGTCTGCAAATGCCGTCGCTTGCGCTCAAGCCGTGCACCGTCCCTCCCGCAGGTCGGCGGTTCACATACTGAAGCAATAATGCACAAACCTGGCCGAAGGGAGATCACCACCTGCCTTGGGTCCAGGAAGAGCGTTTTTGAGCTACTGGCTTACATCAGGGAGTCGCGCGGAACTGTCAAGTTCCGCAACCGCTCATCTCATTCCTGTTCCCCTGGGTCCCTGCTCAGTGGAACCATCGCTCCCGAGCCGGCAAGGCAAGGGACCATGCAAGGAGGCCTCTCTCGCATGACAACCGCTAAGAAGTCCGCCCAGCGCCTGGGTTTCAAATCCGGCGAAGCCATTGTTTATCCCGCTCACGGCGTCGGCCGTATCACGGCTATCGAGGAGCAGGAAATCGCCGGCTTCAAACTGGAGCTGTACGTGGTCTCCTTCGACAAGGACAAGATGGTTCTCCGAGTACCGACCGGGAAAGCTGCCAGCGTCGGCATGCGCAAGCTCGCCGAACCGGCCCTGGTGCAAAAGGCTCTGGATGTTCTGACGGGTCGTGCCCGCGTGAAGCGCACCATGTGGTCGCGCCGCGCTCAGGAATATGAAGCGAAGATCAATTCGGGCGACCTGATCGCCGTGACGGAGGTCGTGCGGGACCTCTACCGCTCCGAGGCCCAGCCCGAGCAGTCCTACAGCGAGCGCCAGCTCTACGAATCCGCCCTCGATCGCGTCGTGCGCGAGATCGCCGCCGTGAACAAGATCACGGACACGGAAGCGCTCAAGCTCATCGAGCAGAGCCTCGCCAAGTCTCCGCGCCGCGCCAAGGGCGCCGAAGCCGACGATGCTGAAGGCGACGACGTTCAGGAAGAAGCCGCTTAACGGCAGCGCGGTCTTACCCGTGACATTCAAAAGCCTGGCCTCGCGCCAGGCTTTTTGTTGTCCGGACTCCTTGTTTTCAGGGCTCCGGAATCTATTTTGCAAAACTTGGCTATTCGGCGTGAACTTTTTCCCGCCTCGCTCGTTGTGTCTCTGCCAAGGGAGGACACAATGGGAGAAATCTCAGGGGTTCGTCGTCGTTTCGTTCGCGCGGCCATGAATGCACCCTTTCTCGAAAGAGAAGAGGAGCACGCGCTTGCCGTGCGCTGGAAGGAACACGGCGATGAAACGGCTCTTCACCAATTGACGGCTGCGCATATGCGCCTCGTGATCGCGCTGGCAGCCCGTTTTCGCCATTATGGCCTGCCCATGGCGGATCTCGTCCAAGAGGGTCACGTAGGCCTTCTCGAAGCCGCCGCCCGGTTCGAACCGGAACGGGAAGTTCGCTTCTCCACCTACGCCACATGGTGGATCCGCGCTTCCGTGCAAGACTACATCCTTCGCAACTGGTCAATCGTCCGCGGCGGGACAAGTTCCGCGCAGAAGGCTCTTTTCTTCAACCTCCGCCGCCTGCGCGCCCGCCTGACACGGGGCGGTGAGGAGCGCATTTCCTCCGACGTTCACGAGAAGATCGCCGAGGCGATCGGCGTGTCCAAGGCGGACGTGGCGCTCATGGATGCCCGCCTCTCGGCCCCCGACACGTCCCTTAACGCCCCGGTGCTCGATGCAGACCCGTCGAATTCGGCGGAGCGCGTGGAGTTTCTCGTCGACACGAGCCCGCTGCCGGACGAGAGCGTGAGCGACGTGATCGACACCGAGCGCCGCGTGCGCTGGCTCCGGCAGGCCCTCGAGGTGCTCAACGAGCGCGAACTGCGCATCCTGCAGGCGCGTCGCCTCGACGACGAGCAGGTGACCCTCGAATTTCTCGGCGATCGCCTGGGGATTTCCAAGGAGCGCGTGCGCCAGATCGAGAACCGCGCCCTGGAAAAGCTCAAGCGCGCCCTGGTGGACAAGTATCCCCAGGCGGCGGGTGCCTTCGTCTAAAGGATCGCATTCTTATAGAAGCATGATCAGGCGAGCCGGGAACGGCTCGCCTGAATGCTTTTGGGATATCTACGACTGAAGGAACACCGCTCTCATGGTGGGAGCCTGGCTCCTAGTGCGACGAATCGAGTTTGCTCGTCATCCCCGGCCCTGTGCCGGGGATCCACGTCTTCCGGCACTGCGGCTTCCAAGACGTGGATGGCCGGATCAAGTCCGGCCATGACGCTGTAGACCAAGCGGAGCGTTCCGACTTTGCAACCTCCACCCTCGATCCCTCTCCGCAAGGGGGGAGGGAAGAAGCGGCGCCCCGGCACATGCGGATCACGGGACTATCGGCGATCCATAGAGGCGGGACCCCAGCTCTTCATGAGCCACCTTCTCAAAGGGAGCCTGCGAAGACCGCTGGTCCGGCGCTACTCGACGACGATCTTGTAGCGCTCGCCAACTCTCAGGGGGCCGCCCCGCTCCAGGCCATTGAGCAGGAGGAACCGGTCGAGGGCCCGGTCCACGGGCATCCGGGCCGCCAGGGATTGCGCCGTATCGCCCCGCTGGGCGGTGACGATCTGCAGCTTGAGGGGCCGAATGCGGCGGGCTTCTTCCGGCTGGACCTGACGGACGCTGGCGAGGGTGCGCTGGAACATGCTCTCCAGGTCCGCGCCGCCGGTCCGGGCAGCCATGATCAGGCGATAGGTGGTGTTGCCGATCCGAATGGCCGAGAGACGGAAGGTCCATTCCTTGCCGTTCGACAGGGCCGTCACCACGGGCAGGCCGTTCACCGTCGAGGGAACGAGGCTTCCCGCCTCGATGGTGTCGGTCCAGGTGGAGCGCAGCACCTCCTCCAGGCTCTGGCCCGCCGGTGTGTCGGCCGCATCGAAGAGCAGGCGGCGCTCGCCGTCGCCGGACGAGCCGAGCACGGCCTGCGACGTGTTCTCCAGGGTGAAGCCCTCCGGCGCCTCGAAGGCGACGCCAAGACGGGCATGGATGAAGCGGCGGCCCTTCACCACGCCGTCGCTCGGGTCGTCTCCATAGGACAAGCCGTCGAGGGCGGTGAGATACTCAAGCCTGCCCGTCTCGCCCATGCCCGGAGGACCGGCGCGGCGGGCTGCCTGAAGGGCGCGCGAGATCCGCTCGCTGGTGCTGGGATGGGAGGCCACCCGGTCGGTTCCATTGTCCGGGCTCGAAGCGGAGCGGCCGAGGGCCGTGAGGAAGCGCGGTGCCCCATAGGGATCGAAGCCGGCGCGCGCGAGCACGGCGATGCCCGTCTGATCCGCCTCGAGTTCCTGGGCCCGCGAGAAGCTCGCAAGCGAGGAGCGGGCTTGGTCCTGCACCACGGCCGCTTCCTGGGCATTGTTCAGCACGTTCTCCGCCACCCGCTCGATCAGCTCCGAACGGGCCTGCAGCTCGTTGCGCTGGGAGGCATGGCGAAGGGTGACGTGGGCGATCTCGTGGGAGAGCACGGCCGCCACCTCGGCGGTGTCGTTCGCGAGCGCGAGCAGGCCGCGCGTGACATAGAGACGGCCGTTCGGCAGGGCGAAGGCATTGACGACGGGCGAGTTGAGGATGGTCACCTGATAGGCCTCGTCGGGCCGGTCGGTTGCCATCACGAGCCGGTTCACCGCCTCGCTCAGGAGGCGCTGGAGCTGAGGCGCGCGGCCTTCGCCGCCGAAGGCGGAGACGAGGCGGATATGGTCGCGGTCGCGATCCGGCCCGAGCACGCGCGGGGCGTTGGCCGGCAGCGAGGCATTGCCGAACCCATTGCAGGCCGAGACCAGGCCCGCAATGATCAGGCTGGCAGCGATCCGGATCGTTCCTGTGTGAGGTCTATCGCGCATGCTCGTTCATCGGGCCAAGCGTTTGTCTTCACGCTTCGTGCCTTGAAGGCTTCCGCCCTCAAGACGTTCGATCATCTCCGGTAAATCAACGGTAAGGGCGGTGCCCTGCCAAGACTGCAAAATGCCTCGGGCCCGGATGATATGACCCTTCAGCGTTTCCGCCGAAAGGCCACGCTCGGCCATCCGCACCCAGGTTTTCTTCGGGATGATGATCGTGAAATCGTCTGCCCACTGCCCCCCGAAATTCACATAGGTTCTCTGCTTGCGTTCGCCGATGCTCCGAACCCGCCCTTCGACGATCACGAAGCGCCCGACCCGCTCCTTCAAGCGATCGGCCTGATCGGCAGGGATGGGGTTATAGCGGGCCTCGGCCCAAAGACCAAGGCGTCGTTCGCGGGCGGTCTCCTCCAGGGCCAGCAGCTCGGGCTGGCAGAAGACCGAATCCGCACCGGCATCGACAAGGGCAAGCCCCGCCTCCGTGAGGCCCTGGCTGAGATCCAGGGTCCCTGCGGGCTGAAACACACGAGCCCGGACAGGCAGACGGTCCCAGCGGTCCCGGGGACCTTGTGAGCTCACGAGGACGGACCGGCCGACCTGGGCCTTCAGCCATTCGAGGGCCTTCTGCCGTTGGGTCGGATCATCCGCGAGCCGGATGCCGGCAAGCCGGGCCAGACGCTCCGAGCCGAGCACGAGGTCGCCGTCGGCCGTGACGCCATCGAGCCGGTCCTGGCGCGGCGCCTCCGAGCAGCCAGGCGGTATGCGTCCGGCCCGGCCCGGCAGGCTGTCCTGCGCCGCCGCCGGTGCCGTCATCACAACGGCCACCCAGAATCCTGCCGCAACCCCGATCCGCATGGTCGATCCTGTTCGAGACACAGGATCATACGGATCAGGGCGCAAGCGGCTAGGTCTGGAAATGCAACGCTAGCGCTTTTCCTGTGCGGGGCTGTGCTTCTGAGGCTTGTGGCCGCTTTGACCGCCTTCGTTATGCTTGTTGTGATCGCGGCTTTCCTGATGGGACATGCCGCCCTTCCGCGTGGTGTCGGATTTGCCGCCCGTGTTGGGATGGCTGCGGTGGCCGGAACCGGTCATGACTTCTTCTCCTGCTGGCGCTTCTGGGCGCCGTTCCCGTCCTTGCCCTGCTGATGCTGCGTGCCCCGGGTGTTGGAGCCGCCATGGCCTTCCTGGGGAATGCCTTCGGGATTGGTACGGGAGCCTGGAATGTTCTTGGGCATCGTGAAGATCCTGATTGGTCGTTCTAGCCGACGGTTCTGAGGCTGACCCGATGAGGCATCGAGCCTGTGTAGACAGGATCAATCGTCCCGCGCCCCGATGGTTGCGGACAGGGCGGCGGGCGGATCGCCTCACCAGCGGATGACCAGGACCCTTTGGTTGCCGTTGCCGAGTTCGACCGCCTCGATGCTTTCCGACTTCCGGTTTTGCGGCTTGGCGTTCTCGACGATCTCGAACTCCTCCACATGCGAAGCGAAGGCCTCGTCCACTTCGGCCACGCAGAGCAGGGTATCGGGAGGAAGGTTCTCGACGATCTTGAGAAAATCGCGCAGGGTTTGAGCCATGGAATGCCTCCGGTTGCCTTCACCAAAGCGAAAGGACGCGGCAGGTTCCTTGCACGGCCGGAAGGAAGACGCCCGGGAGACGTGCCAAGGGTCTGGTCCGTGGCGGCCGAGCGTGCTATCTCACCCCTCGTGCGGTCCCGTAGCTCAGCAGGACAGAGCAGCGGTTTCCTAAACCGAAGGTCGGAAGTTCGAGTCTTCCCGGGATCGCCAACTAAGCTTTTATCGGTGCTCAGATTTTCAGCTCCTTCGTGCTGCCGAGGCGGTGGGGGGCTGCAACCTTTGTGCGCCCGCTCCATGGGGCTTGCCCGCGTCGCGAGGCGGGCGCATCTGGGAAACGCCCTTTACGGCGCTTCCAGCCCTCGAATCCGGCCAATCCGCTCGGCGAGAAAGTCGACCAGCAGCCGGGCCCGGGCGATGCCTGCGCGCTGTGGAACGATCAGCATGCTCAGCGGCACTGGCGGCAGGGAAAAGTCCGGCAGGATTGCTTCGAGCCGTCCAGCCGCCAGGAGATCGTCGGCGAGCCATTGATGCGCGGCTGCGATGCCCCGTCCGGCGACAAGTGCTTCGCGTCAGGACAGGAGACGCTCGCTCGTGTCGGAGCCAAGCCGAACCGGAGAAGGGGAGCCGTGGAGCGAGGCGTTCAAGGCCTGCGCTCCGTCGATCGTCAATTCGATAAAAATCTCCCTGTAGAATCTCTTTCTCGGCGATCCCGCGATCGTAGGCAAAAGTACCCCATTGCGTCGTTCGTTAAAAAGAACATTCTCGTTGACAGTTGCGTTGAAGGACCGCACCCTGATTGTGCTGTTCGAACGGGGTCGTCGTTCGGACTGCCGCGGTGATTTGCACGGTGAATTGATGATGTGCAGCTTCCGCCGCGCGATCAAACGCTGAAGCACCGCGGAGCCTGTGCCGCCCCGTGGCCCTCGGTCCAATGCAAAGGATGTCTGGTCGTGCCTGCTTCGTCCTCCCGAAAACAACTTCCTCCTGCCGCCGGTCCATGACCGCTTGTTGCGGCTGTTGAAGCCGAGCTGACGCAGCTTCCCATGTCCGATCACAACCAGGCTGGCCATCGCGGCCGGCGACAGGAGAACTTTTGCCATGAGCCGGCCGCGTGTCGTCGTCTTTTGCGGCAGCATTCGCCGTCCTTCACGCAGCCGCGCCCTCGCGGAGACGCTTGGTGACGAGATCGGGCGTCGTGTGGCCATTGAGCTGAAGAGCTACGATGTCCTCGACGCCGGTCCGGGATTCGGCTCCGCGCTCGCGCGCAGCGACCTGCCGCTGCCCGCCGCACGCATGATCGACGAGATCGAAAACGCGGACGCGCTGATCGTCGGAACGCCGGTCTACAACGGCTCCTATACTGGTCTCTTCAAGCACCTGATCGATTTCCTCGCCCCTGACAGGCTGGCGGGCAAGCCGGTTGCGCTGACTGCGACGGGCGGAGGAGCGCGCCACGCGCTCGTTGTCGAGCACGCACTCCGGCCTCTCTTCGGTTTCTTTTCGGCCCTCACCGTTCCGACAGCCGTTTATGCATCGGATGCTGATTTTGGACCAACAGATGACGGGGCAGGGCACATCGTGACCGATGCGTCCATCCGCATGCGATTGTCCGCTGCCGCGAACGAACTTGCGGGTCTCCTGTCAAAACACTCGAGCGACATGGAAAACGTGCTTCGCCCTGTCATCTCTCAAAAAAGAAATTCAGCAAGGTAGAACGACAGGCGAGAAGCACGATCATCCGCCCCTCTGGCCTTGCTGCAGTCGCAGTGACATTCCCGGCCTGTCCTCCGGCCAGGGATAACGAAGAGACCAGCCTTCCGATGGGAACTCCGCCGCTTTTCCGGATCGACGGGATGAGCGGACCTTCGCACCGATCTCTGACGATCATCGTTCTGATCCTCAGGCGATGCCCCCATCTCATGACGGCAGGCAGGCTTGGAGCCAACAACTGCCTCATCCTCGATAAGCACTATCTGTGACTTCCTTGCGGAGCGATCCGCTCCGCAAGGAAGTCGATGAAGGCGCGGATGCGGGCAGCAAGATGCTCGTGACCGACGAAGACCGCGTGGATGAGCTCGATATCCTCGGGGTTGAAGCTCTCCAGCACGGGGACGAGACGTCCGGCATCGATGTCAGGCTGAACATGGAATTGTCCGACCCGCGCCAGCCCCAGCCCCTCCAGGCAAAGCCGGCGCACGGTCGGACCGTTATTGGCCTGAAAGTTGCCAAAGACCTCCTTGGTGTAGACGTTCGCGCTGCCCGGGTCGCGGAACGGCCATTCCGCGACGCCCCGGCGGAAGTTGAACAGCAGGCAGTTGTGCCGATCCAGATCGTCCGGCTTTTCGGGAACGCCGTGCCTCGCGAGATAGTCCGGAGAAGCCACGACAACACGCCGGCTCTCCAGGATCTTGCGCGCTTTCAGGGACGAGTCGCGCAACGGACCGGAGCGGATCGCGATGTCCGCCCGTTCCTCAAGGAGGTCGATCACACCGTCGGTGAGCGACAGATCGAGCTCCACGTGCGGATACCGGCTCAGGAAATCGGGGACGAGCGGTACGACATACCGGACCCCGAATCCGACTGAGGCACTGACCCGCAGCTTGCCGCGCGGCGCTGCCGTCGCGCCGCCGGCGACCACCCGCTCGGTCTCCTCGATTTCGCTCAGGATGCGCTGCGCCCGCTGCAGGTAGGTTTCGCCCTCGGGGGTCAGCTGAAGCGCCCGGGTCGAGCGCACGATCAGGCGGGTTGCCAAGCGCATTTCGATGCGTGTCACGATCTTGCTGACGGCTGAGGGCGAAAGACCGAGCTTGCGGCCCGCTGCAGAGAAACTGCCGAGCTGGGCGGCCTGGACGAAGACCTCCATCTCTCCCGCGCGATTGTCCATGGCAGGCTCCATCTTTGAATTCAGTTCAAAAGCTTTGATCCATTGCCCCTGCTAATCGTGCAAGCCCTCATGATCCATAGTCAGGGGCAGGAGGACATCGTCCCTCAAGCAAACCCCTCGTCAGCAACCTGCCCCGAACTGCTCGGGGAGGATGGATCCCGTCATGCCTCTTGCTCTCTTCGCCTTGACGATCGCAGCCTATGCGATCGGCACTACGGAATTCGTGATCGTCGGCCTCCTGCCGACGGTCGCCACGGATCTCGGTATCACGCTTCCTCTTGCGGGCCTGATCGTCAGCGTCTACGCGCTCGGCGTGACCTTCGGCGCCCCCGTCATCACCGCGCTGACCGGGCGCGTGCCGCGCAAGCCCCTCATGCTCGGCCTGATGGGATTGTTCATCGCCGGAAATGTCGCGGCCGCCCTCAGCGCCGGCTATGAGATGCTGCTGATCGCCCGCGTGTTCTCCGCCTTCGCCCATGGCGTCTTCTTCTCCGTCGGCTCGACCATCGCGGCCGACCTCGTGCCCGAGAACCGTCGAGCCTCCGCCATCGCCATGATGTTCATGGGCCTGACCGTGGCCATCGTGACCGGCGTGCCGCTGGGCACCTTCATCGGCCAGACGTTCGGTTGGCGCGCCACCTTCTGGGCCGTCTCGGGCCTGGGCGTCATTGCCTTCGCCGGGATCGCGGCGCTGCTTCCGTCCACCCTGTCCAGGGCCGCCCCCGCCCGCCTGATCGATCAGGTCCGGGTGCTCGGCAGCGGCCGCCTGCTGCTGGTCTTCGCCATGACGGCGCTGGGTTACGGCGGCACCTTCGTGACCTTCACGTTCCTGGCCTCGATCCTGGAGCAGGTGACCGGCTTTAAACCATCGAGCGTGAGCCTGATCCTGGTCCTCTACGGCGCGGCCATCGCGGTTGGCAACCTGGCCGGCGGCCGCATTGCCGACCGGAATCCGGTCCGGGCGCTGATCGGCCTCTTCGCGCTCCAGGCCATGGTCCTCTTCGCCTTCACCTTCACGGCGCATTCGCCAGTGTGGACGCTCGTCACCCTGGCCGCGCTCGGGTTCCTCTCCTTCGCCAACGTGCCGGGCTTGCAGATCTATGTGGTCGAACTCGCCAAGCAGCATCGTCCGGGTGCGGTTGACGTCGCCTCAGCCCTCAACATTGCGGCTTTCAACCTGGGCATCGCGTTCGGCGCATGGGTTGGCGGCTCCGTGGTCGCGTCGCCGCTCGGACTCGGGGCCACTCCCTGGGTCGGCGCGATCCTGGTCGCCGTCGCCCTCGTGCTGACGATCTGGAGCGGGGTCCTCGACCGGCGCCCGGAGCCGGTCGGCGAGCCTGCATGAGCGCTCGAAGCCGCCCGCGAATCTCACCCCTCTCAACCATGAAGATCGGCCGGACGATGGGAGCCGGGCCGAGCCTACAGGAGACTGCCATGAAGACTGTCACGGCCAATGGAGCAACCATTCCAGCGCTCGGATTCGGCACGTTCCGGATGCCGGGTCCCGATGTCCTGCGGATGGTTCCGCATGTGCTGGGCCTCGGGTTCCGCCATATCGACACGGCGCAGATCTACGGCAACGAGGCGGAGGTTGGGGAAGGAATCATCAGGTCCGGCATCGCTCGTGCCGAAATCTTCCTGACGACGAAAGTCTGGGTGGAGAATTATCGCCGCGATGCCTTCCTGGCTTCGGTGGACGAGAGTCTCGCGAAGCTCAAGACCGACTATGTCGACCTGCTTCTGCTGCATTGGCCGAACGCGGCCGTTCCGCTGGCCGAGCAGATCGGCGCTTTGAACGAGGTCCGACGCTCGGGAAGGGTCCGTCACATCGGCGTCAGCAACTTCACCGTGGCGCTGATGGAGGAGGCGATCCGTCTCAGCGATGCGCCTCTGGTCACCAATCAGATCGAGTACCATCCCTACATCGACCAGCGGATGGTGATCGAGCCCGCGCGGAAGGCAGGCCTTTCCGTCACGGCCTATTACGGCATGGCGGACGGCCAGGTCTTCGGCGATCCGGTGCTGCGGGAGATCGGGGAGCGACATGGCAAGTCCGTGGCGCAGGTGGTGCTGCGCTGGCTCATCCAGCAGGAAGGGGTTGTTGCCTTGTCCAAGACGGTGACGACGACCCGTGCCGCCGAAAACCTCGCCATCTTCGATTTCGACCTGTCAGCCGAGGAGATGGCTTCGATCCATGCCCTGGCAAAGCCGGACGGCCGGATCGTCAGCCCGCCTGGCCTTGCCCCGGAGTGGGATGCAGCGGCCTGACGGGGTGGAAGGGTCTATCGAGGGCCTCCGTTCCGAGAGCCGCCTGTAGGATCTCCTAGGTTTTCAGGAATGCTTCGACCGCAGGGGCGGCCAAGCCCGCCTCTGCCATGATCCGTCGGGCGAGCTCCGCTGCGGACGGTCGCAAACGGCTCGCGGGCCTGTCAAGCCAATAGGCAACGGGATTGAGCGCCGTCCGGGGATCGACCGGGACGACGCGCCCGCTGCGCAGCGCTTCGCCGGCCAGGGGCGGACGGGCCAAGGCCACGCCAAGACCATAGGCTGCGGCATCAAGCACGATATTGTAGTCCTCGAAGCGGCGGTCCTGCGGCCGGGGACGATAGTCCATGCCTTGCGCCGCAAACCAGGCGCGCCAGCCGGAGGCGTCGGAGTCGTGCACGAGCGGATAGTTCAGGATCCGCTCCGGCGCCCCCGTTCCGAGTGCAGCAGCCACGGCGGGGGAGGCGATGGGAAAACACCGCTCTTCGAACAGGCGCACGGAGACGCGTCCCGGCAGGCTGCCGCGACCGCAGCGGATTGCCAGATCAATCCCCTCCGCTTCGAGATCGGTGTTGCGATGCTCGACCACGAACTCGATCCGCAAGGGCGGATTGCCGCTTTCAAAGGCTTTCAGGCGCGGCATCAGCCACAGGCTGCTGACTGATGGAATGGTCGTGAGGCGGACGATCGCCGCACCCCGCCGCTCGACCCAGCGATCGGAACTGTCGGCAATCAGCGCGAACGCCTCGCTCGTCCGCTGATGGAGACGCTGCCCCTGCGGCGTCAGCACGACACCCCGGGCCTGCCGGTCGAACAGTTTCTCGCCCAGCCAATGTTCGAGCTTGGCCACCTGCCGGCTGATGGCGCCGTGCGTGAGGTGGAGGTCCTGCGCGGCTGCCGAGAAGCTGCCCAGGCGGGCCGCGGCTTCGAAGGCCCGCAGGGCATCGAGCGGCGGCAATGGGGGTGAGCTGTGATCCATGATCACAGCTGATCCTCGAATTGCTCGATTGTCAATCAGCTCCGTCGGCGGGATTGTTCGGTCCGATCACGTCTCAATGCGAGTTGCCCCCATGACCATCGGTGCTGCCTATCCTTCCGAGAGCAAATCCTTCGATGGTGTGACCGCCGCCGCCGTCATCGTCACGATCCTCGCCTGGGCTTCGGCCTTTCCGGCCATTCGTGCAGGGCTCCAAGCCTTCAGTCCCATCGAACTCGGAGCCCTGCGGTTTGCCGTTGCGGCTGTACCGGCGGCGATCTTTCTTGCCGTCACCCGGCCGGCATGGCCGACGCTGCCGGATTTTCTGCGGCTCGTGATTGGAGGCTTTCTTTTCGTGGCGCTCTATACGGCTCTTCTCAACATGGGTGAGAGGACGGTCTCGGCAGGTGCTGCGAGCTTTATCATCAACACGAACCCCATCATGACGGCCTGCCTGGCGATGCTCGTGCTCGGCGAGCGGTTCAGCGTCCGCGCCTGGGTCGGAACAGCCCTGTCCTTCGCGGGGATCGGCCTCATTGCCCTCGGCGAGGGGCAGGGGATGCATATCGACACCGGCGCGCTGCTCATCCTTGTTGCTGCCCTGTGTAATTCGGTGACGACCGTCGTTCAGAAGCCGCTCTTCGCCAGGCACAAGCCGCTGACGGTTTCGGCGTGGAACATGGTGCTCGGCGCCCTGTTCCTGTCGCCCTGGCTGCCCAGCGGCGCATCCGAATTCGCGGTCGCATCGGCTTCGGGCATTCAGGCTGTGATCTATCTCGGTCTGGTCCCCAGCCTTGTTGCCTACGGCACATGGGCCGTCGCGCTCTCGCGCTTGCCGGCGAGCCGGGCGTCGAACTTCATGTATTGCGTGCCGCCTGTCGCCACGCTTCTCGGGTTCCTCTGGCTCGGGGAAGTGCCGACCCTGCTCGGCGCCATCGGCGGCATCATGGCCCTCGCAGGCGTTGCTGTCGTCAACATGCGGCGATA
Organism: Microvirga sp.; assembly: GCA_035645515.1. Lineage (GTDB taxonomy): Bacteria > Pseudomonadota > Alphaproteobacteria > Rhizobiales > Beijerinckiaceae > Microvirga. Next base: position 42,309 of record DASQML010000011.1, on the reverse strand, counting down.
GGGGCAACGGGGACTGCACCCGCTCACGTTGATCTGCCATCCGGACGGGTGCCACGGAACCCGGCCGGATCAACGACCCCCTGGGCCGCCGCGCTCCCTCGTCGGCGTCGCGCTCTATGGCCCAAAGAAGGAGATCGACAAGGCAACGAAGGGCGCCCGCCTGCATCCCTGAGACACGATCCCGAGACCATGGGGGATGATGCGCTGCCGACTATTCGGCCTGCGCGGCGAATGCAGGCATGCTCCTGTTCTCTCCGGCCGATCTCTGCCGCGTCAGCAGGAGTCCGCTCACCGACACGATGATCATGAGGGCTCCTGCCAGCATCCAGATGGTCAGGGACTCGCCAAGGAACGCCCAGCCAAGGGCCACGGCGATTACTGGATTAACGAAGGTGTAGGTTGAAATGAGTGTGGGAGAGACTTGCTTGAGAAGCCAGATGTAGGCTGCGAAAGCAACCAGGGTCCCCGCGATGGTCAGGTAGGCCCAACCGGCGACCGATGCGGGGGAGATCTCCGTGATGGCGAATGTGGTCAGCTCGCCTTTCGCGATGCTGATTGCCAGCAACGTGATCCCCCCTGCCAGGAGCTCGAGCCCCGAGAGCGCGAGGGGCGGGTACACGTTTGTCTGCCGTTCCGATATCAGCGTCCCGATCGCCCAGGAAAGCGAGGCGCCGAGCAGCAGAAGGATGTCGCTCACCTGCACCTCGCTGCCCCCTGACGCGCTTTGTCGCCACGCAATGAGGGCCACGCCGGCCACCCCGGGAAGCAGGAAAGCGACGGCTCTCTTCGATGGCCGCTTCGACAGCCGGAGCACCACTTGCAGCAGGGCGATCCACAGCGGAATGGTCGCGAGCAGAACCGCAGCGAGCCCCGATGGGACCCTCTGCTGAGCGTCGGCAAGAACACCGTGACATCCGGCGAAGAATAGAATGCCGCAGGCCGATGCAAGCACAACAATACGGGCGGGCGGGCGTTTGGATCCGCTCAGCCGAGCGTAGCCGTACAGGATCGCTCCCCCCGCAAGACAGCGGGCAGCCATCAGCAGGAAAGGCGGCAGGGATTGCAGAGCCACAGCCAGAGCAAGATAGGTTGAGCCCCAAATGACGTAGATCGCCGCAAAAGCGCCAATGATTGCAATGCGGGTTCTTGAAAGCGGCATGCTCTGTCCCTAACCTGGTAAATGGTTATAACGAGGAAAGCAGATCGCACCGCCATGAGTTCCAGTGCGCCGAACACAATCGGGGGCAGTCCTCGGCCTGGCAGCAGCTCGGTTCGGGAGGATCTTGCCATCCGGTTCGTGAACACCGCTGCTTGGCGGCTCAGGATCCCATCGGAGGAGCGGCTTCCCGATGCAGGAGCGCTCTTCGCTTGGCTGAAAGCCAACGACGTCGCTGATCCGGAACGCCTGGATGCCGTCTCACAAGCCTGTCAGGAGGACGTGAATCGCGGCCGATCGCTCCATGAGGCTGCGATTGGCCTGCGCGAGGCAATCTATAGCTTTTTCATTGCGCGCATGACCGGCCATGCGCCGCCCCCTGCGACCCTTGCCCTGTTCAATCGAATGCTCAGCCAGAGCACTGATGGGGCGCAACTCGGATGGCGCTCCGGCGAATTCATCTGGTGTGTTCGGCCTCAGGAAGACGATCTCGCGTTGCTCAAGCCCATAATCGTCTCCGCAGCGGATCTGATGACAGGCCCGAGAGCGGGCCGCGTCAAGCAGTGTCAGGACGACCGCGGGTGCGGATGGCTCTTCCTCGATGAAAGCCGGACCCAGAACCGTCGGTGGTGCTCGATGGGGGATTGCGGCAATCGCGCCAAAGCGCACCGTCACTATCGGAGAATGCGCGCGGCGGAGCAGCCCTGACCGCACTTCGGTAACCGGAACACCCGCCCGTCGTCGGTCAGGATCCGGAGAGGGGGCCGGGCACCCTGGAAGGGCAATGGGAACGCCATCGCCACAGACTTCTCCCTGCATCAGGTACAGCGAAACAGCACCGGAATCGGCTCAATATAAACCGAGCACATCAAAGCTCTCGAAGGGAATGCCCATGATAGTTTGCAAGTTATTCAGTATAGAATAATTCTAATCTGCGTCTTCTTCATTAAAATGATTACAAAACATAGTATTTGACTCGAACTAAGCTAATCTGTAGGCGCGATGCCATTGTATTTACTGGGGCTCGCGTCATGAAAACTCCTCTTGCAGTATTGGCATCAACGGCACTCACGCTGGTCTCAGCCACCGCGTACGCGCAATCGGGTGGAATGCCGGTCATCGAGCTGGAGGAAGTCGCGGTTCAGGGGAAGGGGGCCGATCAGACCGGAGCCATGACCGCAAACGGCTATGTGGCGACCTCGGCGCGCAGCGCGACGAAGACCGACACGCCTCTGCTCGAGACCCCGCAATCGATCTCCACCGTCACGCAGAAGCAGCTCGAGGACCGCAAGCCTCAAGCCCTCCTCGATGCGGTATCCTACACGCCGGGCGCCTTCGTGGGCGGTTACGGCTTCGATCCCCGTTACGATTCCTTCTCGATCCGCGGAATCGACGTCACCTATACGGGCGTGTTCCGCGACGGCCTGAGACAGGTGAACAGCCCGAACGGCCTCTGGCGCCTCGAGCCCTATGGCCTGGAGGGAATCGCGATCCTGCGCGGGCCGGCCGCTTCCGTCTACGGCGCGAGCAGCACCGGCGGCATCGTCGACCTGATTTCCAAGCGCCCGACCTTCATCCCCTTCCGCGAGGTGGAGGTCCAGACCGGATCCTACGGCCGGCTGCAGGGCAATTTCGACCTCTCCGGTCCGGTCACTTCCGAAAATACCCTGTTCTACAGGCTTACCGGCCTCGTGCGCGAGGCAGGCACCGACATCGATGCGGTCAAGGACGACCGCGTCTTCATCGCGCCGGCCTTCACGTGGAAGCCGACGAACGCGACGACCCTGACGCTGCTTGGCGAGTACATGGATTCCACAACGGGCGGCACGGCCGCCTATGTGAACGATTACGGCCCCTACATCGATCGCCAGGGCAACATCACCTACAAGTCGATCGGTGCGACGAAGACCTTCGCCGGTGACGAGCGCTACAACGACTTCCGCCAGCAGCAGGGCCGGATCGGCTACGAGTTCGAGCATCGCTTCAACGACATGTTCACTCTGCGCCAGCGCACGCGCTTCTCGGCCCTCGGCACGAACCAGGAATATGTCTATGTCGGCACGCCCGGCCTCGTTCGGGAGAACAACTGGGGCATCGTCAGCGACACGCATCTCGAAAGCCGCGTGAGAACGGGCGATGTCGACCATACGATCCTCACCGGACTGGATGTGAGCCATCTCCGCTATCGCTCGAAGGAGGGCTACGGCGGCGTTCCTGTGGGAGAGGATCCCGAGCTTCTCTCCCACTCGCGCCAGTCCCAGACTCTGACCGGCCTCTACATCCAGGATCAGCTCAAGTGGAACAACTGGCGCCTCACGCTCGGCGGCCGTCATGATTGGCTCACGAGCGACTATGAGACCGCCGGAATGGAATTCAAGCGCGACGACGGCAAATTCACGGGCCGCGCTGCCCTGGGCTACGTCACCGATTTCGGCCTTGCTCCTTACGTAAGCTGGGGCACTTCCTTCACGCCTAACCCCGGCACCGTCGTGAGCGGCGCGGTCGCCGAGCCGACCACCGGCGAGCAGGTGGAGTTCGGCGTGAAATATGACCTGCCGGGCACCAATGCGTCCCTGCGTGCCGCCGTCTTCGATCTGCGTCAGGAGAACGCGCGCGTGTTCGAGGTCGTCAACGGCCTGAACGAGCAGGTTCAGCTGGATCTGCGCTCGCAGGGGTTCGAGATCGAAGGCGTCGCCTCCCTCGGCAACGGCCTCAACGTTCAGGCTTCCTATTCGTACACGGATGCCCGCATCCTGCGCCTGACGCCGGAAACGGAGGGCAACCGGCTCACGAGCGTGCCCTACCACATGGCATCGCTCTGGCTCGACTACACGGTGCAGGAAGGCGCGGCGAAAGGCTTCGGCATTGCAGGCGGCCTGCGCTATGTCGGCTCCAGTCTCGGCGACAATCTCAACAGGGCCGTGCTCGACAACGAAGCCCGGACCTATCTCGACGCCGCTCTCCACTATGATTTCGAGAACCTCGATCCCAGCATGAAGGGCATCCGCTTCCAGGTGAATGCCACCAACCTCCTCGACGAGGTCAAGCAGGTCTGCACCTCGGGCTATTGCTACTGGGACGAAGGGCGCAAGGTCGTCGCAAGCCTGCGATACCGCTGGTGAGACGCGTGGCAGGAGCACCGCACATGCGAGGCCTTGGTTCTCCCGCCGCCATCATCGTGGCGCTTGGTGGATTGTATGTGGGACAGAGCATCATCGGAGGGGTGACCTTCAGCGCCCTTCCGAGCGTGCTGCGCGAGCGCGGAGTCGCGCTCGACCGGATCGGCCTGACCTATCTCGCCGTTCTGCCCTGGGTGCTGAAGTTCCTCTGGGCTCCGTCGATCGAGCGCTACAGGCTGCCTCCGGTGGGCGCAAACCGCTCCCGCTCCATCGTCTTCGTCGGCGGCCTGATCTCGGCGATCAGCCTCATCCTTGTCGGAGTGATCGGGCCGACGAGCTTCATGCCGCTCCTGGGCCTCCTCATGGTGATCGCTCTCGCAGCGTCCACCGTCGACATCGCCTGCGACGGTCAGGCGGTGGAGAGCCTCTCCGAGCGCCACCATGGATGGGTCAACGCCGCGCAGGTCGGCGGAGCCTATCTCGGCGCCGCCGTCGGATCGGGCTTTTTTCTCATTCTCGTGGCCCGCTTCGATTGGGCGAGCGCGACATTCGCCATGGCCGCGCTCCTCGTGCTGCTCGCGCTGCCTTTCGTTCTCTCTCCCGCCACCGGTTCCGCCGGAGAGCGCGCGCATCAGCCGTCCCTGCGCGATGCGCTCCGCCGCAAGGAGATGCGAAAGGGGCTCGCCCTGGCAGCCCTCTATGCCTTCACGCAGAAATGGGGCCTGAGCATGCTCGGTCCGTTCCTGATCGATGCGGGGCTCGATCTCACGTCGCTCGGCCTCGTCAATGGTTTCGGCGGCATGATCGTCGGTTTTGCCTGCGCGCTCCTGGGAGGCGCGCTCGTGCGCCTGTGGGGCGCGCGGTCCATTATGCTTCTGGCGCTCGTTCTGCAGGCGGCTGCCCTGTCCGGCCTTGCGCTGGCCGCACAAGCGGGCGGTGCTCCTCAGTCGCTCCTGCTCGCTCTTGCCCTTGCAAGTTCGTCCGGCGTGCTGGCGCTCGGCTTCGTTGCCCTGTATGCGCAGTTCATGTCTCTGTCGGATCCGCGCCAGGCCGGGATCGATTTCACGCTCCTGCAATGCATCGATGCGCTCGTGAGCATGACGGGCGGCATCGGTGCCGGATGGATCGCGCAGCATTTCGGATATGGAATCTTCTTCGGACTCACCGCAGCCCTTGCGATCATGGCCGTGGTCCCCGCCGCCATCCTGAGCGGGCCATCCAGCCGATGCGCGGTGCAGCGCGAGAGCGTCCTGGCCGAACAAGCGGCGCCGCAGCCACGATGATTCCTGCTCTTGCCCCCTGCTTTGCGGGACCCTTTGATTGGTACAAGGACGGACTGGCGCTTCCCGGCGAGCATGAACCCTCCCTTGCGGCCCGCGACCTGCTCGATGGCGGCCTCGCCGAGGAGGTCGTGCGCCGTTACGCCAGAGCCTATCCGGGTGCCGATCGCCGCGCGATCGTCTCCATGTGGACGCAGTGGCACTTCGGCATCCTCATCGTTCCCGCCACAGCGGCGATCCTGCTGCTCGAGCGGGATCTTCCTCTGTCCCTGGAGCAGGTGAAGATTGCTCTCAACGAAGAGGGGCGAACGGCCGCGATCATCATCCCGGACGATGGGGTTCGTTGGACCGGAGCCCGGGATCGATTCTCATCCCTCTTCGAGGGGCATATCGATCCTCTGATCGAGCATTTCTCGGAAACCTTCCGCGTCTCCCGGCGCCTTCTGTGGACCAATGCCGCTGCGGCGTTCGAATGGGCTCTTCAGCAGGCGGAGCCGCTCAATCCCTGTCCGGGGGCTGTCAGCGAAGGCCGAGCCTGGCTGGAGCGCCGAAGCAATGCAGAAGGACGGCCCAATCCGATGCATGGGCTGGTTCTCCAATGCGAGACGGACGGAGAGAGCCTGCGGCGGCGCAAGGTCTGCTGCCTGAGATACATGCTGCCGGGATTTGAGGATTGCGGCAGCCTCTGCCCGCTGCCAGCCGACAAGCGGGCTTGAGATTCCGTTGCCCGTCCGCCGTGTGACGGAAAGCACCTCCCGGATTTGATCGGTGCATTACACATCCGTAATGCGGCCGTAACGACGAGATCGCCCGACAGCCCTTAAGTTTGGCATTCGGCAGCCAAAGAGGAACTGCTGCCGGATTGGGGTGCGATGGACATGGCTTTAGGCTGCTCGTGAGTTCGAGAAGTCTCGGAAGACCAAGGCCCGTCTGCGCAGCATTTCAGTCTTCTTCCTGCATATGGCTGTCTGGAGCATTGCTGATGATACTGGATAAGAAGCAGATGGCGGGCGAAACCCCGGCGATCGTTGCCCATCCCCTCAGCGAGATCAAGGAAGCCGTGCGCGAACTCAGAGGCTCCATTCCCGGGAGCGCTTTGATCAGGCTTGCGGAGCAGAAGATCGAGATGCTGGAACGGGGAGACGGCGAGAACCTCGAACCGCGTCATGGGGAGCGAGAGGATTCCGCCAGACGGAATTCATAGATGTCTCAGGTCGAAAGGCGTCTCTCTCACAACGCGCACCTTGTGAGAGACATGCCGCTTGCAGCGCAGATCCCGGCCAACCGGGCGACGGGATGTCTGCCGATGTTCGGCAGCGTTGCGCGATCCGTCGCTGCAGATCAGCGGGAGATCTGGGCCACCGCCGCCTTCGCACTGTCGATGTCCGGTGCCTCGATATGGCGGTAGCGGGCCTGCACGAGGCCGAAGATGCCGAACGCGAACAGGCCGATGGCCGTGAGCGCCAGCAGCACCCAGCCATAGGGCTGCTGCTGCAGGGAGCGCAGCGCCCCGCCAAGGCCCTGGACCTCGGATGACGAATGATGAAGCGCGGCGAGAACGAGAAAACCGCCGATGATCACGAACACGACTCCGCGGGCGGCAAAGCCCATTCGCCCCAGTGAAACGATCCAGTCCCGCTTGTCGGCCGGCAGGGACAGGCGCGCGGTGACATCTCCCTTCCATGCCTTCCAGGCAAAGCCTAGACCGGTGGCCGCAACGGCAACCCCGGCACCGCCTACCAGCCATACGCCGAAGGGCTTGCCCATGAGCCAAGCCGTCCAGTCCCTCGCGGCCTGATCGTCCCCGCCGCTCGATCCGTTCCCGAGAACAAGGCTTAAGGCGGAGATGGCAAGACCCGCATAGACGGCACCGCTGACGAGATGAGCCGCTCTCACGGCCCAGCCCTTCATGTCCGATCCGCGACGGTCGGCATCGGTGAGGGCTTCCACCACGCGCCAGGCGCAGAAGCCGAAAAGCCCGAGCGCGATCAGGCTGAGCCAGACCTTGCCGAAGGGCTGGGAGAGAAGGGTCTGCAGGGCAGACCGGCTGCCGCTGGTCTGGCCGCCCGAACCGATCGCGGCAAGAAGGGCAAAGCCCCCCACAAGGCCATGGACGATGCCGCGGGCGCCATAGCCCAGCCGGGCCAGGATTTCGACGGGATTGCTGCGGATCTGAGGCATGGGACGCTCCACTTCGGTGGCGAGTGAACCGTCAAGTCTCGATCAATGTTCCACGTCCCGATCAATGGCCCCTGGGGAACCGATGGTTCGCCGGATTCGGCGCGCGAAAGACATGTCCTCCGCCAGGGGAGGTCCTGCGAGAAGGATCAGCAGGAGCGCGAAGGGAAGGAAAATGAGGAAGCCGAGACGGCTGAATCCGATGGCGCCTGTGACTCCGCCGATGAAGAATGAGCCGAGCAGCAACGCGAGCAGGCGCAGCTTCTCACGATCGGCGGTGACGATCTCGTCGAGATGGCGGCTGCGGTTCCAGTAGACGAGCTTGCCGAGTTCGATGCCGATATCGGTCACGATACCGGTGACATGGGTGGTGCGCATGCGCGCGCCGGAAATTTTCGTCACGGTGGCATTCTGCAGGCCCATGATGAAGCAGAGAAGCGGGATGGCGCCTGCGACGAAGTTGGGCGAGGGATGCGCCAGCCAGCCGAGCACGCCGAAGATGCCCAGAAGCACGGCCTCGAGCATGAGGGGCAGCGCATAGCGGCTGCCCAGGCGATGCCGCCGTCCCCAGTTGATCAGAATGGCCGACAAGGCCGCCCCGGCGACGAAAGGCATGAAGGCGGCAAGCCCGAGAATGACGACCGCGACGCTGCCGAGCGCCAGATTGTCCGCCATGGACGAGAGAATGCCGGACATGTGCGAGGTGTATTGCCCCACCGCGAGGAAACCGCCGGCATTGATCGCACCCGCAATGAATGTCAGCGCCATGCCGAGCAGGGTATCCGCTGCGCCCGTACGCTCGGACGCAGCAATCGCCTTCATCGATTTCAGCGCGCGGAAGGCGATCGCATTTTTAGCGGAGGGAGGCTGCGGATTCATGGGGCGGAGCTTACTGCATGAGGTTCCCGACGAAGAAAGCCGCTCGAGGACGAACTCTGGCGGCATTTGGACTCATCATTGCGCAATGCTTGTCGATGCCGAGGCGCGTCGCTCGGCCTGTGGAAGCTGGAACGGTCTCGTGATCTCGACCTCGCCGACGGATTCCGCCAGGGAGCTACCGCCGACGAAGACCTGGATGGTTCCGGCCTCCACCACATAGCTGCCGTCGTCGAGATGGAAGCCGAGAGACTCCACGGGAACGCGCAGGGTGACGCGCTTCGTCTCGCCAGGATTGAGGCTGATCTTCTCGAACGCCTTCAGTTCCCGCAGAGCACGGCTGCGGCTTGCGACGGGATCGCGCGTATAGAGCTGCACGACCTCCTGGCCGGCCCGCGAGCCCTTGTTCGTCACGCTCACCGACACGTCGAGACTCTGTCCCGCCTCGAGCGTCTTTCGCGCAATCGAGGCATCGGAATACGCAAACTGCGTGTAGCTGAGGCCCCAGCCGAAGGGGTAGAGCGGCGTGATCGCCTCATCGATGTAGTTGAGCGTGAAGCGGTTGTTCGGGATCGTCGGACGGCTCGACGGCAGGCGGTTGTAGTACATGGGCAGCTGTCCCGTGGCGCGGGGCCAGGTGAGCGGGAGCTTGCCGCTGGGATTGACGTCGCCGAAGAGAACGTCAGCTACGGCATTGCCGCCCTCCGTGCCTGGATACCAGGCCATGAGGATCGACGGAATGCGGTCTGCAACCGGACCCAGCACCTGCGGACGGCCGCCCATGAGCACGAGCGCCACCGGCTTGCCGGTGGCGGCAAGCGCCTCCAGCACCTCGATCTGCTTGCCGTTGAGTTCGAGATGCGCGCGGGAGGCGGCCTCGCCGGACAATTCCTGCGGCTCGCCGAACACGGCGACCACAAGATCCGCGGTCTTCGCCGCGTCGATGGCGGCGGGCAGCTGCTCCGTCGAGCGGCACATCAGATCGCAGGCCGGCGCATGAGTCACCGTGATGCCGGCGGACTGCGCGCGCTGTCGAATCCCCTGGAGGATCGTGATGCTGTCCTCCTTGTGGCCGCGCGCCGCATGCGGGCCCATCTGATCGTGGGGCGCGTCGGCGAGCGGTCCGATCACCGCGATCGAACGCGTGCCGGGCTTGATGGGCAGCACGTCGTTCCTGTTCTGCAGAAGCACGAGAGTTTCGCGGGCGACTTCACGGGCGGCCTGGCGTGCCTCCGGCGAGGGGAAATCGGCCTCGGTGCGCTTGGGGTCGATGGCAGGCCGATCGAAGAGGCCGAGGCGGAACTTGGTGCGCAAGATCCGGCGCACCGATTCGTCGATCACGCTCTCCGGCACGCGGCCGGCACGTACCTCGTCGGGCAGGTGCTTGATGTAGAGCTGGCCCATCATATCCATGTCGACGCCGGCGAGGATGGCTTTGCGCGCGGCTTCCGCGCCGTCGGCGGCGATGCCGTGATTGATGAGCTCGCCGATGCCCACCCAGTCGGAGGTCACGAAGCCGGTAAAACCCCATTGCTTTCGCAGCACATCGGTTAGAAGCCATGCATTGGCCGTCGAGGGTTCGCCGTTGAGGGCATTGAAGGCGGCCATGAAGCTCACCGTTCCGGCGTCGACTGCGGCACGGAACGGGGGCAGGTAGGTATCGTACATCTCCGCGCGCGGGATGTAGGTGGTATCGTAGTCGCGACCGCCCTGGGGGGCGCCGTAGCCTGCGAAATGCTTGGCGGCGGCGGCAAGGCCGCCCTTTCGGAAGCCTTCCACCCGCGCGGCGGTGAGAACGGCGCCCAGATAGGGATCCTCCCCGAAGCCCTCGACGATGCGGCCCCAGCGGCTGTCCCGCGACAGGTCGGCCATGGGCGCGAAGGTCCAGTTCACGCCGACGTAAGAAGCCTCCTTGGCCGCCCATTCGGATGCGAGGGACGAGATGCGCGGATTGAAGGCGGCTGCCTCACCCAGGGGAAGGGGAAACTGCGTGCGGAAGCCGTGGAGAACGTCGAGGCCGTAGAGCAGCGGGATCTTGAGGCGCGATTGCTGGACCAGCGCCTGAGCGCGCGCCACGTCCTGGGCGTTATTGAAATTCAGCACTGCCCCGGCCTTACCCTCCGCAATATCCTCCCAGCGCAGGGGAGGGCCGTGGGAGACCAGGTTCAGCTGGCCGACTTTCTCTTCCAGGGTCATCTGCCCGAGCAGCTCGTTCACACGGCGTTCGATGGCCTCCTGGGCGGTCGCCCCGCTCAGGGGCAGGCTGCACGCGGCCAGGGCGGAAACAAGGCCTAGGACATAAGAAAGCCGCACATTCGTCTCCTTCATCGGGCATCTGAACGTCATGACAGGCGTACTCTCGCTTGCCACTTATTCGTGCTACACAAGATAGCGTTCGGAAGTGGCGTCTTGCGAACGCAAGGTCAATGGATTTGTGAAAACCATGAGCAGCCCGTGCCGGCGATTCTGAGGGTCTCCTTTCTGTTCCTGTCCAGCGCCCTGATCCTGTCAGGTTTGGCGCTGGCGGGGGCTGCCTATACCCGCGACGCCGAGATCCTCGTGGTTGCCCTGGCCTTCTTCCTGTCCGTCGCGGCCGGGGCTCCGCTCCTGGTCGGGCGGCAGATCCGGAAGGTCTTCGACGAGCAGGAACAGGCCCTCGAGGATGCCTCTCTCTTCAAGGCCGTCACGACCGAGCCTTCCGCTGCGCCCGTGGGCTTCGAGCTCCCGGAGGAGCAGCCTCCCCCATCCGAGGACGAGGAGACTCTGCGCCGGGACCAGAAGGTCCAGGCCCTCGACCGGTTGCGGGACGGGATCACCCACGATCTGAACAACAAGCTGATGGTGATCAGCGCCAATATCGACGCCGTGGCTCGCCAGATGAAGGATCAGCCCTCGATCCAGCGCAAACTGCTGTCGGCACTGGTGGCCTCCGATCAGGCGGCGAAGCTCATCGCCAAATCCGCCGCCTTCGCTCGGCAGAGCGAGCCCAAGGTCCAGTATCTCGACCTGTCCGAGCGAATCGGCTCGGTCGCAGCTCTCATGGGGCGCTCGTTTCTGCGTGACACGGTGGAACTGCGGGTCCAGATCGACGAGGAGCTCTGGCCCGTGGAGGCCGATCCAGACGATATCGAAACGGCGGTCGTCACCTTGAGCGCCTATGTGCGCGATGCTCTGGCCCAGGGCGGCGCAATCGCGCTCGAGGCGCGGAATGCGCAGATCGAGAAGGGCGCTCTCCCGAACTTAGGCATCGAAGGCGATTTCGTTCAGCTGACCATCCGAAGCATGACGGGTGAAGATGCGCAGGATCCTGATGAGGCTGCCGAACCCGCTTTCACGCTGCAGGACATCGACGTGTCCTCCTGGCTGCGCCTGAACCGCAGCCTGCATTTCCTGCAGAGCATCGGCGGGGCTTCGCAGGTCTTCCGCAACGGTGTGGACGTGGCGATCACGCTGTATCTTCCGCGGGCGCAGGCGGCGACGCTGCTGCCCTTTGGCGGATTGGGAGAGGACGAGATTCCGGGCGACGACACGCGGCAGAATGCGGAGGTCCTCATTGTCGACGACGAACTCGAAGTCGCTCTTGCTCTGCAATCGACGCTGGAGGAATTCGGCTATGTCACCAGCATTGCAACCGATGCCGCGCAGGCGATGAAGAACCTGCAAGCACGCAGGCCGGGTCTGGTGCTGACGGATGTCTCCATGCCCGGCACCATGAACGGCGTCATGCTGGCCCGCGAGGTGCGGCAGATCTTCCCGGATCTTCCGGTTCTGCTGATCACCGGCAATCCTGTCGTGACAGGGGAGGTGAGCGAATTTCCGCTGCTGCAGAAGCCGATCATCAGCCGCGATCTGCATGCGGCCATTCAGCGGCATCTGACGCCGAAGGAAGATGCCAAGGTCGTTCCGCTGTTCCCGCGCAATACCAAGCGTGTGAGCTGAGTCACGACGCCAGGGCTGCGGGTGACAGAGGAGCTGCAACCTCTCCCGCAGCCTGAACGAGCGCGGCGAACAGCCGTTGCTGGGGCTTCTTCCAGACCAGAAGTTCCGGATGCCATTGCACGCCGACCAGGAACGGCTCCTTCTCGCTCTCGATGGCCTGCACGATCCCGATCTCGTCCCGCGCGGCGACGGTCAGTCCTTCCCCGAGCCGGTCCACGGACTGGTGATGCAAGGCGTTCACCAGGCAAGGGTTGCAGTTCAGGATCCTGTCGAGCCGGGAACCCGGCTCGATGGAGACGCGCTTCTTCGGCAGAACCGTGCGCATCTTCGGAGCCTGCACATAAACCTCGTAAATGTCCGTGTGCAGGGTTCCCCCGAGCGCCACATTGATCATCTGCGAGCCGCGGCAGATGCCGAGAACGGGGAGCTTCTGGGGAAGGGCGGCCTTGAGGAGCGACAGTTCCATCCTGTCCCGCTCAGGATCGATGCGCACGTCCGGCAGAACCTTGCCGCCATAGATCTCTGCGCCGATATCGTCCCCTCCGCCGATGACAAGGCCCTGCAGCGGTTCTTCCGGGAGAGGCTCGCCCGGCGTGAGCCGCACGGAGCGCGCGCCGACGCGGGACAGCGCCAGACGGTGCATGAGGTAACTTCGCCAGCCGCCACGTCTCGATGTGGTGACGCCGATCAGAGGCCTCGTCATGAGTGTACGACCTGCTCCACCACGTTGGCCCAGCTTTTGTCCTCGCCGTCGAAGCCGAGATAGGTTAGGCCCACCATGTTCAATCTCTCGCGGTCTGCGGCGAGGCGCTCAACGGCGACCCAGCGGTTCCAGTCCGGCGCGATGCTCCAGCCCGGATCGCTCACCCGCGCATCCGGCAGCCGGTAATGAAAGGTCGGACGCCCGTTGATCTTTTCGTTGGGGAGCACGGCGCGCACGCGGTCCCTGTCGAGATGGTGCAGCAGGGGCAGCAGGTCGAGATCGCGGTTGCGGGTGGGATTGGCGGCAAGATAATCGTCGATGAAGCGCGGGATGTCCGGCCAGTAATCGGGCGAAACGATCCTGCGCACGTAATCCGTCGGGAACGGATCGGCGAATCCGAGAAGGTCGCGCGTGCGGTCCGGGGAGACCTCGCGGCGCAGCCAGGGGTTCAGAAGCACGAAGCTCTTCATGTAGGCTGCAAGCGTCTCGGCATCCTGGCGCGGAATCTCGGGATTGAAATGGAGCCCGAAGGCATAGAACGGCGCATCCTGCGTTCCCTTCGCGCCGAGCTTGCGCAGGATGCCGAGAATCCGGTCGAGATCCTGCAGCCGGTCGATGGGAGTGGGCGCCGTCACCAATTCGCAGGGCACGAGGTAGCTCGCGGCGAATCCGAAGAGCGCCGCGATCTTGGGCAGCACCCCCTTCTGGCCGCCTTCCCCCTTGCCCGGGTGCAGGATCCGGCTGTCGAGTTCGACCGTCAGCTCGCCGATGGCGGAATCCTTCAGGGCGAAGGAGTGCGGGTCGATTTCGATGAGCCGGCCGCCCAGCGCCTCCTGCAGGGCCTGCACCGTTCTCTCGGCGGAGGGGCCCACGAATTCGATCTCCACGCCGACCGTGCGCGTCTCGCCCTGCTCGTTCTGAAGCACAGGCGGTGCAAGGAAATCGATCGAGGTCGGAAGCGCAATTTGCGCCATCGGCAACTCCGGTGGAACACGAAACCGTAAGGCGTGGGAGTGAACGGGCGCGCCGTAGCTGAGTTCCTTGCTTTCGCTTTCTCCCGCCCTTTTCGGTGCGCTGGTGTGGCTTTTGGAGCTTCCTTTGGGTAAAAGCCCGCATCATGACCGCGAAAATCAAGACATTCGACAAATCCGCCTGGATGGCGGAATTGCAGGCCACGTTGTCCTTGGGCTGGCCTCTCATTCTGACGAACGTGGCGCAGAACGCCCTGATGACCACCGACGTCATCCTCATGGGATGGCTGGGTTCCAGCGCGCTCGCGGCGGGCGCGCTCGGCACGAATCTGTATTTCGCGTTCCTGATCTTCGGCATCGGCCTCATGAGCGCGGTCTCGCCGCTCGTCGCCGAGGAGCTCGGCCGCAGGCGCCATTCCGTGCGCGAGGTGCGGCGCACGGTGCGGCAGGGATTCTGGGCCGCGCTGACGGTGGCGGTGCCGATCTGGATCGTGTCGTGGAACGGCGAGTTCCTCCTGCTGGCCATGGGGCAGGAGCCTCTCCTCGCCCACGAGGCCGGGCAGTACATCCGCGCCCTGCAATGGAGCCTGCTGCCGTTCCTGCTCTATCTGGTGCTGCGCTCGTTCCTGTCGGCGCTGGAGCGGCCCGGCTGGCCGCTCATCATCGGCCTCATCGCGGTGCCGGTGAATTGGGGCGCCGCCTATTGCTTCATGTTCGGCAAGCTCGGCATGCCCCATCTGGGGCTCATCGGCGCGGGCGTGGGCACAGTGGTGTCGAGCACCTTCATGTTCTTAGGGTTGGCGCTCGTCATCGTTCTCGATCCGAAGCTGAGGCGCTATCACATTTTCGGACGCTTCTGGCGTCCCGACTGGCCGCGCTACCGCACCCTGTGGCGGATCGGCGTGCCCATCGGCCTCACGCTCGCCTTCGAGGTGACGATCTTCAATGCGGCGGCCCTGCTCATGGGGCGTATCGGCGCGAACGAGCTGGCCGCGCACGCCATCGCGCTGCAGATCGCATCCTTCTGCTTCATGGTGCCCTTCGGCCTGAGCCAGGCGGCAACGGTGCGCGTGGGCCGCGCCTATGGCGCGCAGGACGCGTCCGGGGTGACGCGTGCGGGCTGGACGGCCTTTGTGCTTGCCGCGAGCTTCATGATCGTAACCGCCTCCCTCATGCTCTTCGCGCCACGCCTGCTGCTGAGCGCCTTCCTCGATCTGAACGATCCCAGCAATGCGCCGGTGGTCGGGTTTGCCGTTTCCTTCCTCGTGATGGCGGCGATCTTCCAGCTCGCCGACGCGTCGCAGGCCGTGGGAGCCGGCATGCTGCGCGGCTTGCAGGACACCCGGGTGCCGATGATCTACGCGGCGATCGGCTATTGGGGCATCGGCTTGCCGCTCGGCGCAATGCTGGCTTTCGGCACGCCGCTGCGTGGCATCGGCATCTGGATCGGCCTGGCAACGGGCCTCGCCGTCGTCGCGTCCCTCATGCTCTGGCGCTGGACGCGGCGCGACAGGCTGGGCCTTGTGACGGCGGTGCCGCAGGATGTCCGGGAGGCGTTTGCGGGCTGAGGGATCGCTCGCGAGCGGATTTCGCGCGCCGATCGTCGGGATGGACGAGGCGCACGAGAGCACAGGACCGGGGGAAGGCCGCACGGATCATGCGGCATCCTCTCGTCGCGGGTGATGATGGCGCGCGACCGATGGGCCGGCATGTGGCGCGCGCCGAAGCGCCGCAACGGCTTCTTCGCCGGACGTAACGGCACTCTCGATGGTGGCTGGCAGCGCACCGATCCAGTCCCCCGCCAAGGCAAGATTCGCAAGAGGCCGCACAGGCGGCTGCGGGAGAGGCAGGGCAGCCTGGCGAATTGTTGCGCGCGGTTCCTTGACGACGCGAGCCTCCGGCTGGCCGCCGACGGAAACCGGAAGACCCAGCTCGCAAAGAACGGGTGCGATTTCGCGCCAGGCGGTGGCTGCAATGTCGGCGGCGCCGGCATGCATTACGGCATCGGCACAGATGCTGACGCTCACATGATCGCGGCGCACGAGGAGCCACTGGGTGTGCGCACCGAGAAGGCCGATGAAACGGGGCTTCTCGAAGCCAGGCAGGCGGAAGTGAACGTTGAGAATCGCCTCGAAATGCCGAGGCACCGGAAGCGTCGGTAGAAGCCTCTCGATTTCATACGGCGGCAGAGCCAGGATCACCTTGTCGTTCGGGCTCAAGGCAATGGTGCGGTCCGTCAGGCTCAGGCCGATGACACGTTCGCCCTGGGTGACCAGATTGCGCAGGCGCTCGCCGGCGAGAAGCGGCACACCGCGGGCCTGCAGCGTTTCGATGGCAGGCTGGATGAGGTCGTCGCTCAAGCCGTTCTTCGCCACGAGCAGCCGCCCCGCGCGCGGCCACAGCAGGCGGCGCAGGGCGAGAGCCATGCGCCTGGCCGAGGCGATGTTGGGCGGCGTGTTGAGAACGGCCATTGTGAGGGGGCCGATCAAGCTGTTCATGATCGGTCTGTCGCCGATGATGGAGGCCACCGAGCATTCCTGCGACGGGAAGGCCAGGCGCAGGATACGCGTGAGATCGGCAAGACCCAGATCCCTGGGCCGGCGGGACGGCCGGAGCCACGACCACGGGGACAGGCCGATTCTTCGCATCGCGCCGGTGTGCAGATCGTAGACAGGAAGGCCTTTCCGCTCCGGCTCGACCCATCGCTCGCGCGCGCTCACAGCCTTGAGCAGCTTCAGCGCGCGCCGGTTCGCGGTGAACAGCACATGGGTGCCGTTGTCATGGGAGAATCCCTCCGAGGGATGCAGGGTGCGGCAACGTCCGCCGGGCCAGGGCAAGGCCTCATAGAGAACGGCCTCTTCTTCTTCGCGGGTGACCGCAAGGGCCGCGCTCAAGCCGGCGATGCCGGCACCGACGATGTGCGTGCGTCCTGTCGTCATGCGGGCCCCGCGACACAGTTGAGGGGATGCAACTTGTCCATCGTGGCCGGCCCGAGCCTGCCTTGCCGGGGGCGCCAAATGCGGCCGCCCCGTTCGGGAGAGTGGCGTCGCGCCGATGGGTCGCGCCGCCCGCAAGATGAGGTCCGCGCATCTTCGATCACGGCAACACAAGCTCGTTGAGCGCTCACGAAGATCCTCCGTCAGGTCCTGCCATGAAACGTTGACGTGAAGGCTGTCAGATCTTTTCCCCTGATCATGCGTACGGCTTAAGATCTGGTTCTAGGAAGCACGCAACGCAGTTCAAGGCGACGCACACCTCCGAGGCGGGTGCAGATCAGCTCCATGCCCTTGACGCGATGATGCGTCCCTCTCGCCAGCAGGATCGAGCGCTCGCCGCAGGGCCTCGCCGATGACGGCCAGAACGCGCCGATGAACGAGAGTTGCGGGACCATTCCCGAAGGGACTGCCGTCGTCGATAAGGAAGAGGGCGCCAGATAGGTCGTGAGCCGGCGATGTCCAGATGGAACGCCTCTGATAAGGCAAAAATCGGCAATTCAGATAAGGTAGAATGAAACTATATTCAGGCTATAAACAACCTGATTCCAGGCTCCGGAGGCTATAGTTTGTGTTTCTCCACTGGCGCAAAAGTATGAGGCCGTAAGAGAAAAATCGAGGCGCCTTATTCTTGCCTTTTTAAAGATGAGCTTCACTTCCAACCGAAACGGAAGGGGAGACTATCTTTGAAGAACATCCTCACCCGCGTGTCAGCAATCGCGCCACTTCTATTTGTTGCTGCATGCAATACGACTGCTTCCAACGATCCCGCGACCACGGGATCCATCTCGCAAGCCAGTCTGGGCAAGGAATTTCAGAGAGGCACGGCCTCATGGTACGGTCCTGGTTTCCACGGCCGCCGGACTGCCAGCGGAGAACGCTTCGATTCCTACCAGATGACGGCCGCCCATCGCTCTCTGCCCTTCGGCACCCGGCTCAGGGTCGTCAACGAAGCAAACGGCCGTTCGGTCGTCGTGCGGGTCAACGACCGCGGGCCGTTCACCCATCGCCGGATCATCGATCTGGCCAAGGGGCCTGCTCAGGCCCTGGGCCTGACCTCCTCAGGGACTGGTTACGTCTCCCTGCACCGGCTCGATTAGGGCCGGTTTCATTGAATTAGGCGCTTCTTAATTCCTTGCGGCGATTCTTGTCCCGATTCGGGACCAAGGGTTGCTTACATGGAATCGAGATCGTCTCAACCGACGAACGTCATCCGCTTTCCGAGCGCGCGCTCGTCGGCCAATCCGCGCCGCGATCAGAAGAGCCTCATGGATGCGGTCTATGCCGCAGGCTCTCTGCCGATCGCGGCGGACGATCGCGCAACCAAGGACACGGCGACGCGGCTCACCATCTTCGGCTTCGTCGTCATCGACGAAGTTCGCAGCGACGGCACGGCGCGTCGCCTGCGCCCCTCCGAGGCGTTCCAGGCCGATGCGCGGCATCCGTGGCGTGTCTCGAAACCCTCGAGCCGCTATCGGGTCGATGACGAATGGCCTGAAACGGACCAGGATCTCTTTACCGCCCTTCTCGCCTGATCGGGGCCTCGCCTTTCATCCTGCCTGAACTATCTCCTGCCCCACGGCCGAAGACTTTCCTCTTCGGCGTGAGTGTCTCGTGTGCGGGGTGCAAGGCAATGTATCTGGTGCAGATCCTTCTGCCGTTGGCCGACAATGCAGGCCGCCGCTTCGATGGGCAGGCCTATGGCCGCATCCGGTCCGAACTGTCCGAGCGCTTCGGCGGCATCACCAGTTTCACCCGCGCTCCGGCGGAAGGCGTCTGGAAAGAGGGCGGACATACCGTCCATGACGATATCGTCGTGTTCGAGGTCATGACCCGAGAGATCGACCATGCCTGGTGGGAAAAATACCGGGCCGAACTGGAGCGCCGATTCCAGCAGGAAACCATCGCGATCCGCGCCCTGAAGATGGAAATGCTCTGACAGGGGAACCTGGGCCTTGTTGCTTCGCTTGTCGAGTCAAACAACGGAGCAGCACCATGTCGAAACCCCTCGTCGTGTCCATTCCCCATAACCTTGGCAAGGCAGAGGCTCAGCGCAGGTTGCAGGGGGGCTTGGGCAGCCTGAAATCGCAGTTCAGCGACAAGATCGCGTCCATCGACGAAAGCTGGACCGGCGACCGTATGGATTTCCGTGTCGGCGCCATGGGTCAGACCGTGAGCGGCAATGTCCAGGTCATGGACGAACAGGTCCGTGTGGAAGTGCAGTTGCCCTGGTTGCTGGCGATGATTGCCGAAAAGGCAAAGACCTTCATCCAAAAGCAGGGAACCCTGATGCTGGAGAAGAAGTGATACGAACGATGAGTGCCAGATGAGCATGAATAGTCGTTCACGAACATGAATGAAGATGGAACCGAATAGCACTGACTGCGTTAAATAGACGATTGCGCCCGCGACCAACTTCCGGTGCGCTTCACTTAAGCCATCGCTTTATTCGCCCCGGACCGTGGTTTTCCGTCCGATCGTGACAACACATCTGTATTCGAGGATCGCGCTATGCATGAGCGTTTGATGACGCAGCCGCATGCCCTCCGTTCAACGTCTCAGGCCGCTTCAGAAAAGCCTCTCCTGGTCTGTTACTCGCACCTTCGGTGGGATTTCGTCTGGCAGCGTCCCCAGCATCTGCTCAGCCGCGCCGTGAAGCATTACGATGTGCTCATCGTCGAGGAGCCCATCTTCAAGGCGGGAATCAAGCCGCATATGGACGTGAGCAGCCGTCCGCAGGGCGTGACCATTGCCGTGCCGATGCTGCCGGAGGGCCTCTCGCACGAGGACATCATCGCGGAGCAGCACGATCTTATCGAGACCCTGATCGGCCGTGAATCCCGGGGCACGCGCGTGTTCTGGTACTACACGCCGATGGCAATGGCCTTCACCAGCGATCTCGAATGCGACCTGTGCGTCTATGACAACATGGACGAGCTGTCGCTTTTCCGCGGCGCATCGCAGCAGCTGCTCGATCTTGAAAATGCGCTCTTCTCGCGCTGCGATCTCGTCTTCACCGGCGGCATGAGCCTGTATGAAGCCAAGAAGAACCGCCACCGCAGCGTGCACGGCTTCCCGTCCTCCATCGACTTCCATCATTTCTCCCAGGCCCGCACGATCCGCCAGGATCCGGAAGACCAGGCGCATATTCCGCATCCGCGTCTCGGATTCTTCGGTGTCGTCGACGAGCGCATGGACATCGATCTCCTGGCGCAGGTCGCCGATCTGCGTCCCGACTGGCAGTTCGTGATGATCGGCCCGGTGGTCAAGATCGACCCGGCCACGCTGCCGCAGCGGCCCAACATCCATTGGCTCGGCGGCAAGGACTACAAGGAGCTGCCGCATTACCTGTCAGGCTGGGACGTGGGGTTCATGAACTTTGCCCTGAACGAGGCGACGAAGTTCATCAGCCCCACGAAGACGCCCGAGTTCCTCGCCGCAGGGGTCCCGGTGGTTTCGACCCCGATCACGGACGTGGTGAAGCCCTATGGCGAGAAAGGTCTCGTCGAGATTGCCCGGAGCGCGCAAGAGGTGGTCGCGAAGGTCGAGACCATTCTGGCGCGGCCGAAAGATGCCTGGCTTGCAAAGGTCGACAGGCATCTCGCGCAGGGATCCTGGGACAAGACATGGGCGTCGATGCACAAGCTCATGCTCGATGCGACCGGCGATGCAGCGGCGGACCGTCCTGCCGCAGCCTCCCTTCCGATCTATGCCACAACCCCTGCGGAGTGACTTGAATGTATGATTGGCTGATTGTCGGCGCCGGCTTTGCGGGTTCTGTTCTGGCTGAGCGCCTTGCAACCGAGCGCAATGAACGCGTCCTTCTCATCGACCGCCGCAACCATGTCGGCGGAAATGCCTACGACCGTTACGACGATGAAGGCCTCCTGATCCATCAGTATGGCCCTCACATCTTCCACACGAATTCGAAACAGATCTTCGATTACCTCTCGCGCTTCACCGAATGGCGCTTCTACGAGCACAGGGTGCTGGCGGAGGTGGACGGCATGCAGGTGCCGATCCCGATCAACCTCGATACCGTCAACAAGCTCTATGGGCTGAACCTCACCTCCGAGCAGCTTCAGGATTGGTTCGCGGAGCGTGCCGAAAAGATCGGCGAGATCAGGACGTCGGAGGATGTGGTGGTCTCGACCGTGGGGCGTGAGCTTTACGAGAAGTTCTTCCGCGGATACACGCGCAAGCAATGGGGCCTCGACCCCTCGGAACTCGACAAGTCCGTGACCTCGCGCGTGCCGACCCGCACGAACCGGGACGACCGCTACTTCACGGACGAATTCCAGTTCATGCCGAAGCACGGCTACACCCGGATGTTCGAGAAGATGGTAAGCCATCCGAACATCCACATCATGACCCAGACGGACTATGAGGACGTGAAGCACGTCGTGCCCCATCGCCGGGTCATCTATACGGGTCCGATCGACGAGTACTTCAATTTCCAATTCGGCAAGCTGCCGTACCGCTCGCTGCGCTTCGAGCATGTCACGCTGGACAAGCCGTGGCACCAGCCGGTGGGCGTCGTGAACTATCCCCAGACGAACGATTACACCCGCGTGACGGAGTACAAGCATCTCACGGGCCAGACCCATCCCAAGACAGCTCTGACCTATGAGTATCCGTCTGCCGAAGGCGATCCCTATTACCCGATCCCAAAGGCGGAGAATCAGGAGCTCTTCAAGAAATACGAGCGTCTGGCCCTCGCGACTCCGGACGTCTGGTTCGTCGGCCGCCTTGCGACCTACCGCTACTACAACATGGACCAGATCGTCGGCCAGGCGCTTGCCACCTTCCGGCGCATCAACGAGTCGC
This sequence comes from Microvirga sp., assembly GCA_035645515.1. Lineage (GTDB taxonomy): Bacteria > Pseudomonadota > Alphaproteobacteria > Rhizobiales > Beijerinckiaceae > Microvirga. The sequence goes on along the minus strand of DASQML010000011.1, from coordinate 20,267 downwards.
TGCCTGCCGGCGCAGACACGTCGAGCGTGAGGGCAATGGCTTCATCGGCGGCCTTGAACTCGTAAAAGGACGATATTCATCGAACAATCCGTGCTGAGCATCGTTTTCGTGAGTTGAATATTGTAGCCCGGAGTGGAATGATGAAGCGACCCCTCGAGCTTTGGGGCGGGATAGAGTGCACCGTCGCGCGCGTTGGCGACGATTACCGCGACCAAAGCCTGGAGACTGGGTACAGCGACCGCATCGAGGATCTCGACCGTATCGCCGAACTCGGAATCCGAACACTGCGCCATCCGGTTCTCTGGGAGAAGATCTCTCCGGAGAGTCCGGACCGCACGGATTTCACGTGGCACGACGAGAGGATGGCGCGTCTTCAACAGCTCGGCATCCGCGCCATTGCGGGCCTGTGCCATCATGGTAGCGGCCCGCGCTACACCCATATGCTCGATCCAGCCTGGCCGGAGCTTCTGGCGCGCCATGCGGCCAATGTTGCCGAGCGCTATCCGCATCTCGACCTCTACACACCCGTCAATGAGCCGCTCACCACCGCGCGGTTCTCCGGGTTGTACGGGCATTGGTATCCGCACGGCACGAGCTACGAGACGTTCCTCAAGATCCTCGTGAACGAGTGCAAGGCTACCGTTCTCTCCATGCGCGCGATCCGCAAGGTCCGCCCCGATGCGCAGCTCGTGCAGACGGACGACATGGGCAAGACCTTCTCGACCCCCTTGCTGGCCTATCAGGCCGAGCATGAGAACCAGCGGCGCTTCCTCGGCTTCGATCTGCTCTGCGGCATGGTGGATCGGGACCATCCCTGGTGGGAAATCTTTATCACGCACGGCGTGAGCGAGGCGGACCTCGAATTGTTCCTCGAAGCCGATGCCGCACCGGACATCATCGGCATCAATCATTATCTCACGAGCGAGCGCTATCTCGACGAGAACATGAAGCGCTACCCCGAGCATCATTGGGGCGGCAACGGTCGTCATGCCTATGCGGATGCGGAAGCCGTGCGCATGCCGCTGCCCGCCAAGGATCTTGGCCCGGCTGCCCGCCTGCGGGAGGTGTGGGAGCGCTACCGCAGGCCCATAGCCGTGACCGAGGCCCATCACGGCAGCTCACGCGACGATCAGTTGCGCTGGCTCATCGAGGTATGGAACGACGTCAACACCCTCCGCGACGAGGGAGCCGACATTCGCGCCGTGACCGTCTGGTCGATGTTCGGCGCGGTGGATTGGAACACCCTCCTCACCCAGCAGAACGGATTTTATGAGCCCGGTCCCTTTGACGTGCGGGCTCCCGAGCCCCGCCGCACGGCCCTGGCCCATGCGGCCGAGGCCTTGGCGAAGACAGGCAACTACGACCATCCGGTTCTCGACCGCGCAGGATGGTGGAAACGCGACATCCGCTTCTACAAGCGCCCCTCGAAGCAATCGCGCTCCTGCTGGCTTGCGGACGAGCCGCGGCAGCTTCTGATCACCGGGGCAACGGGGACATTGGGCCGGGCCTTCTCGCGGCTCGCGGAGTTCCGTGGCCTCAACCATGTTCTCCTCTCGCGCACCGACATGGACATCGCCGATGCGAGGAGCGTGAAGGAAGCCCTGCGCTGCCATCGGCCGTGGGCCGTGATCAATACCGCGGGCTATGTCCGCCTGTCGGAAGCCGAGAACGACCCGAGGGCATGTTTTCGTGAGAACGCTCTGGGAGCCGAGGTGCTCGCCAAGGCCTGCGCGGATCGCGGCATTCCGCTCGTCACGTTCTCGTCCGATCTCGTGTTCGACGGCACGCTCGACAGGCCTTACGTGGAAAGCGACGAGGTCAACCCCACTACGGTCTACGGCGCCAGCAAGGCCGAGGCCGAGCGGCGGGTCCTGGCGGCGCACGAGCAGGCTCTCGTCATCCGCGCGAGCGCCTTCTTCGGCCCCTGGGACCGCTACAACTTCGTCTGGTCCATCCTCAACACCTTGAGCAAGGGGGAGAGCGTCGAGACCAGCGTCGATGTGGTGTCACCGACCTATGTTCCTGATCTCGTCAACACCTCCCTCGATCTTCTCATCGATGGAGGCACGGGGATCTGGCACATGGCCAATGTGGGCGAGACCTCCTGGCGGGATTTCGCGGCGCGGGTGGCCGAGAAGGCGGGCTTCGATCCGAGCCTCGTCCTGGAAGCTGGCGATCGTCCGGTTCTCAGGACGGCGCTTGCCACCGAGCGCGGCATCCTCATGCCGCGCCTCGACAGCGCGATCGACCGCTTCTTCCTGGACAGCGAGGTGGAGTGGTCTGAGAAGAACCTCAACGTGGCTGCCGAGTAGCAGAAACGGGGCTCCATGGTGCTTATGAAAACGGCGCGGATCTCTCCGCGCCGTTTTGTTTCGACATGTGTCGGTCGGTCAGGCCGCAGCTTCTGCAGCGCGTACAGCCTCTTCGAGGCGCGCTGCACGGGACTCGACGGCCAGTTCGACCAGGGCATCCGTCAGCATGGTGGCCGTGGGATCGGCCAGCGGCGCATCCCGGAACAGGCGCAGGGTCGATGCGACGAGGCGGCCGCGCCCGTAGGAGCGCTCGACACCCAGCGCCACCGGCTTGTGGATCCAGCCCACCACCAGGCCGGCAAAGACGCGGGCCTGGAAATCGAGCAGGTTGCAGCCGGTGATCACGTAATCCGGCAGCACCCGGTCCATGGTCTCGTCCAGCAACGGTCCCGACGGGAAGCGGGCGAAATGGCCCGAGCGGCGCAGCCATGCGAAGGATGAGGCCCAGTCGCCCGACCACAGGGTGCCGTGGCGTGCCTGTACCTTCACCGCCTGCCAATGCGGGAAGAACGGGTAGAGGCTCATGTCCTCTTCCGGCAGCAGCAGGAGCTTGGCGCCGGCGCGCACATGATCGGCGATGGCTTTGCTGTGGGTGCGGGAGACCACCAGCGTCGATTCCTCGAAAGCGCGGGCAAGGGTGTATCCCAGCGCGCGGAAACGCTCACGGATATCCTCGTCCGGCGACCATACCAGTTCCCGCACATGGACCGGCCTCGTGCGCTTCGGGTGAATGGCGATATCATGATGATTCTGTGCCAGGAGGCGGCCGTCGGATGAGCGCAGCGTGAAGCTGATGCGCCGCAGCGATGCCTCGTCCGTCTCCGGCAGCTTGATCTCGATGCGGCCGAGATCGAGCACATCCGGCGCTTCAATTCGCGGCAGGTCGATCCTCTGCATCTCGTTGAAGACGCTGACTTCGAGCGTGCAATCCTCGAGAGCCGGACCTGCCCCATGCGCGACTGCAAGCTCCAGTGCAACGCTCTCACCGGACCAGTAGGAAGCGCGCTCCCATTTCGGAACGATCACCGTATCCGCGTTAAAGATGTGGAACAGCTCGTGGAACACGCGCGTGTTCCGGCGCATGTCGAGAAGGCCGTTGGACTCCCAGTGGCAATCGTGCAGCTCAGTGATCACGTAGCCAGCCAGGTTGGGCTTCCGGCGCATGGCCTCGATTTCATACTTGAAGGCGCGGAATTGCTGCCACTGGGCGGCGATCACGAAGCGGCGCAGGTCGCCGAACACGCGATCCAGGCTCCAGTCCGAGAAGCGATTCTCGACGCCGTGGGCATACATCACGCCCTCGCCCCAGTCGTGGCCGGTTTCGAACCACCATGGTTCCTCGCCCTTGGCGTCGCGCAGATCCTTCGGGTAGGGCAGGCCCCAATTGCCGAACTCGGAGCACATCAGCGGCTCGCGGCCGGTGATCACCGCATCGCCATGCGGCGAGTAGAGCCAGGAGGCACGGTTGGAGAGTTCGTCGACGAATTGGTCCCACTGATCCCGGTGGTCCGGGTAGGCGGCATAGAAATGATAATCCGCAATGTCGGACTCCACGTGGAAGCTCGGAGCGAGCGGCGAGTTGTCAACCACAAGGCGCGTCGGATCATAGGCTTTCAGCCATGCGAAGGTGCGCTTGAGCCAGTCGCGGTGATCGGCGTCGTTGACGAGGTCCACGCCCCAGTTCTCGTTGATGATCGTCCAGATGATGATGGACGGGTGGTTGCCGTCGCGGTCGACGATGCCTTTCAGGAGCTTTTCCTTGCGTCCGCGCGATCGGTCGGTCGCCATGCCGCCATTGGGAAGCTCCGTCCAGATCAGCATGCCCATGCGGTCCGCAGTCTCGTAATAGCGCGGGTCCGCCGCCTTGATGTGGCAGCGCAGGCAGTTGAGGCCGAGTTCCTTCGCCTTGCGAAACTGATCCTCGAGGAATTCTACCGACGGCACGGTGCAGATCGTGTCCGGGTAGTAATCCTGGTCGAGAGCGGCGCGAAGATAGAGCGGCTCCCCGTTAAGATAGAACTTGCCGTTGCGGGTTTCGATGGTGCGGAAGCCGAAATTGTCGGCAATTTCGTCCTTCACCTCGCCGCCGCGCACGAGCTTCAGGCGAATGCGATAGAGATTGGGGTGATCCGGCGACCAGGGCTGCACGTCGGCGATGGTCAGTTCGAACGGCATGCTGGTCACACCGACTTGAGTCTCGTGCTCCTCTTCCAGCACGACCCGGCCCGAGGGGTCCGTCACCTCGATGCGGATCTGAGTCGCGTCCGTGAGGGGACGCGCGAAGAATACGCCCGATGCCACACGTCCGGTCGCCAGGTTGGGCACGAGGCGCACGCGGTTCATGTGATCGGGAATGCGTCGCTCGAGATAGACCGATTGCCAGATGCCGGAAAGCGGGCCGTACCAGCTCTGCTTGCCGAACGGGATCTCGGCGAAGGGAGAATCCGGAAACTCGGCCGGATTGTCCGTGGGCGAGTCGACGCGCACCTTGATTTCGTTCGGGCCAGCCTTGAGGTGAGGCGTCACGTCGAAGGAGAACGGCAGGAACCCGCCCTCGTTGTGCCCCACCACCTCTCCATTGATGAAGACCTTCGTGTTGTGGAAGACGGCGCCGAAGCGAATCCAGATGCTGTCGTGCAGCCACGCTTCGTCGATCTCCACCGTCTTGCGATAGATGCCGATCCCCGCCCGCATGCGCAGGTCCGAGAACTGGGCCTGCCAGGGACTCGGCACCACGATCTGGCGAACCTCAGCCGGGCCCGACAGGCGATCGTCGGCCACGTGCAAAAATTCCCAAGTCCCATCCAGACTGATGCGATTGTCCTGCATGTTTTCTCCTTGAATCAGAGATTACCCAAGGGCGCCCAAGACGGCGAAAAAAAGGCTACGGACCGGGAGCCGGAAGCCTTGCCGGGGGGTGCGACAATCGATGCTTTCCAAGTCTGCCCGAACCATCGGCCCTCGTCCCTGACACTGGTTGTGGCCCGTGACGAACAACGGCGGAGCGCAGCATTGGATCCCGGGTGAGAGCGCGCCCGGGAGGGAGCTGCCCGGAACGCGGCAGGAACCGCCCCTCGCATCTGGCGTTGCCCTGACAGCGTCGAGCCTCGCTGCTCGCCGGATATTTCCCGTTCTCGAAGAGGCTTCAGATGGCTCAACAGATTCCAGACGATCGCGCCCGCCAGGGCGCCTCTGGCCGCCCGGTTCTGGGCGTGCTCATCGGTTCGCTTCTGCTGCTTGCGGTCGCGGTCGGCGGTTACCTGATCTGGGCGGGTGCTCAATCGCCCGACGATCCCGGCACGGATGCGGCCCGTTCGGCGACCACAGGCTCGACTACCGGCTCGTCCAACGCCAATCCCACCAACAGGATTTCACCGGCCAATCCCGCTTATCCGGCTCCGGACGCCCAGCCGTCCGCCAATCCGACTCCGAACCGCTAAAGGACGCAGGTCCTCGAAAAGCCTGGATGGCTGCCGTCATCCGGGCTTTTTTGTTGCGCTTCGCCTGCCCGGCGGCGAGTTTTCGCCGTATTGATTCGCAAAAGAGCCGGCCCGCAAGGGAAGCGACAAGGGCAGACTGAATGACTGGGATTCGACTGAAGCGGCTTGTCTCTGCCGCGATCGTTGCGTGCAGCCTGGTTTCGGGGGGCGTTGTTCTGGCCCAGCAGGGGCAGACGCCATCCCGGGTTCAGCCCCAGACGCAGGCTCCTGTGCCTCAAGCCCCTGCCTCCCAGCAGCAGGCGCCGTCGGCAGCTCCCGATGCTCCCGCCGCCAATGTGTCGGCCGAAACGAAGGCGGCTCGGGCCAAGCTCGACAGCTTCAAGGCCGATCTCGACCAGAAGGAGCTGGCTCTCCAGGGCCGTACGCACTCCGATGCGGAGCTGCAGAACCTGCGTCAGCAGCTCGAGCCGATCATTTCCGAGATTCGCACGGTGATCGACGAGCAGACCCCACGCCTCGAGGCGAGCCGCCAGCGTCTCTCCCAGCTCGGCCCGAAGCCCGCCAACGGCCAACCGGAGGAAAGCGCCGATGTGGCCCGGGACCGGGCCGACCGCGAAGCGGCCGTCGCCGAGCTCGACGAGACCCAGCGCCTCGGACGTGCCTTGCTGGTGCAGGCCGAGCAGCTGAATGCCCAGATCGGCGACCTGCGTCGGGCGGCTTTCGTACGTGCGCATTTCGAGCAGACCGAAGGCATTCTCAGTCCGAGCCTGTGGATGAACGTGGTCCAGGCGATCCCGCGTGAGCTGAGAGCCCAGCGGATCGTGCTGAGCGATGCCTTCGATCAGATCCGGCGCAGGGCGACGCTCGGGGTCCTCCTGGTGCTCGGGCTGGCCATCGGCGCGGCGGTGGCGCTCTATATCGGCCGCCGCTCGATTGCTCCGCGTCTCGTGCGACGGGATCCGGCGATCACGGACCCCCTGCGGCGCAGTCGCCTGATGGCGGCCGTCGGCGTTCTCGTCCTCGGTGCGGGTCCTGCCATTGCGGGCAGCTGGATCGTCTGGGTGGCGTTCGACTCAGCCGACATCGTCTCGCCGCGCCTTGAGGAGGTGGTGCGCTCGATCCTCGGGGGCCTGGCGTTCATTGCCTTCGTTCGCGCGCTCATCGATGCCATTCTCGCCCCGGATCACACGTCCTGGCGCCTGATCCCCATCAGGGATGTATCGGCGGCGCGCATCATGCGCTTCTCCGTCACCCTTGCGACCGTCATGGTCATCGGCAAGGTGATCGAGGCATTCAACAAGGCGATCGCGGCGGCTCTGCCGATCACGGTGATCACCCGAGCCGTCTTTGCGCTGGTCATGGCTCTCCTCTTTGCCGAGCTGCTGCGCCGGTTCGCTGCGCGCGAAAGCCAGGACGAGGCCTGCCTCGGCCCTTACGTCCCCCAGGATGTCGATATCGGCGGTCCCTTGAGGAGCATCGGCTGGTTCGTGGTGGCCGTCGTCATCGGCAGCGTGCTGGGCGGCTATACGGCTCTTGCCTCCTTTGTGGTCGAGCAGGCGGTATCGATCTCCACCATCATCGCGATGCTGATCCTGTGCATTGCGCTCGTCGACGAGTTCATCGCCGGATCCCTGCGCGGTCAGAGCCGGATCGCGACGACTCTGCAGGCCAACACGGGCATCCGGCGGCGCTCCCTGGAGCAGATCGGCGTTCTGGTGAGCGGCGTTGCGCGGCTTGTTCTCATCGTCGTCGCCATTCTTCTGGTTCTTTTGCCCTGGGGCATCGAGTCCGCCGATGTGACGAGCTCGCTACGCGCCCTGTTCTTCGGCTTCAACGTCGGCGACGTCACGATCTCGCTCTCCTCAATCCTGATCGCAGCGCTCCTCTTCGCGGCGGGGTTCATCATCACGCGTGTTGTCCAGCGCTGGCTCGACAACACCTTCCTCCCGGCCACCGATCTCGATGCAGGCCTGCGCAACTCGATCCGCACGGCGGCGGGCTATGTGGGCATCATCGCGGCGGGCGTGGTGGCCTTCACCTATCTGGGTCTGAGCCTGGAGCGCTTGACCATCGTGGCCGGCGCCCTGTCGGTGGGTATCGGTTTCGGTCTGCAGTCCATCGTCAACAACTTCATCTCGGGCCTCATCCTGCTGTGGGAACGTCCGATCCGCGTGGGCGACCTCGTGGTGGTGGGCGACGGCGAAGGTTATGTGCGCCGGATCAATGTGCGCTCCACGGAAATCCAGACATTCGACCGGTCCACACTGATCGTGCCGAACTCCAATCTGATCTCGGGCGTCGTGCGCAACCGGGTGCGCAACGACCGTGTCGGGCGAGTGCTGGTCTCGGTTCCCGTGCCGCGGACGACGGATCCCGACTTGGTGGCGGACATCATGCGCCGTGCGGCGCTGGCCCATCGCGAGGTGATGAGCGAGCCGAACCCGCGCGTCATGTTCAAGAAGGTGACGGAGAACACCATCGACTTCGATCTCATCTGCTTCGTCGACGACATCGATGCGGCGGGCCGCGTCTCAAGCGACATCTATTTCGAAATCTTCCGGGGCCTTCGAAAGGCCGGCATCGGCGTGCCTGCTCCCGCAAGCGCGCCTCAGCCTGAGGCGGAGGAGCCCAAGGCGGAGGAATCCAAAAAGAGTGGGAATGAGGATGAAACCTTAACCCTTCTCAAGGATAAGTCTCCGGCATGAAAAGCCTCCTCTGTTCAGCCATTGCGGCTCTCGTCCTGGCGGGGTGCCAGTCCGATCGGCAGCAAGTTCGTTCGCAGACGCCGAGCTTCTATGCGTCCATGGCCAATGCCGGCGCCGTGGTGGATGCGGCCATGGCCCGGGACATGATCGGCGCCTATCGCCGCAACAACGGTCTGGGACCCTTGATTCTGGATCCCGAACTGCAGGAGGCCGCGCAGGCCGAGGCGGATGCCATGGCCGCGGCGGACAAGCCGAGCTCCGCCGATGCGTTCAAGAACCGGCTGGCTTCCTCCGGATTCAAGGCCCCCGCAGCCAATCTGTCAGCCGGATACCACACCTTGGCCGAGGCCTTTTCCGGCTGGCGGGAAAGTCCGCAGCACAACCGCGTGCTTCTCGATCCCAAGGCCACGCGGATCGGCATCGCCACGGCTTATACGCCGCACTCCAAGTACAAGGTTTATTGGGCCCTGGTGGTCGCCGCGGACAAACGGTGAGCCATAGCTTGGCCATTTTTGGCGCAGCCGGGAACCGAAACGGAAGCGTAGCTCTTTAGCCATCACGCCGGTATAGGCGTGAGAGAGTGCTTTTCCCGAGAGGCCATGCCGGACTACGATCCCAAATTGGGTAAGCAGATGCCTCCTCCTCCCGCGACAGGGAGCGATCAGGAGGTCAGGCCCGGCCAGGAACAAACCCTGGCCAAGGAAGCAGATCACGTTGCCGCGCACCAATCCGAGCATGGGCCGGCGCCTGCGCAGGAATTCGCCCCCAGCATCGGGCGGGAGCTATTCCAGCTGTTCCGAGACATGTTCCGGAACCGGAAGGGCTGGCCGATGCTCCGGCTGGCCATCGCCATCGTTGTCGTTCTCATCGGCAACATGATCGGGCAGGTGCGCCTGAACCAATGGAACGGCGCGTTTTTCGATGCAGTGGAGAAGCGCGATACGTCGGCCTTCTTCCACCAGCTCCTCGTTTTCGTCTTCATCGTCGCCGCGCTCCTCGCCTGCGTGGTGGCCCAGACCTGGCTTCAGGAACGGCTCAAGATCCGCTTGAGAGAACGCCTCACACAGATTCTGCTCGATCTCTGGCTCAAGCCGAACCGGGCCTATCAGCTTGGATTCATGGGAGAGGCGAGCGGACAGCCCGATCAGCGCCTGCAGGAGGATTGCCGCCTCTTTTCCGAACTGTCGACGGAGCTGGGTGTGGGCATGCTGCAGGCCTTTCTGCTGCTCGTGAGCTTCATCGGCGTGTTGTGGACGCTCTCAGGGGACACGACTTTCGTCATCGGCGGCAACACGATCTCGATCCCCGGCTACATGGTGTGGGTGGCCATCGGCTATGCGGGCATCGGCTCCGGCCTCACCTGGCTCGTCGGGCGCCCGATGATCCGGCTGAACACGCTTCGCTATGCGCGGGAGGCGGATCTGCGCTTCGCATTGGTACGCGTGAACGAGAGTGCCGAGAGCGTGTCACTCTACAACGGGGAAGCCGACGAGCGGCGTAATCTCGACGACTTCGTCGAGGCGGTGCTCAAGGCGACGCGCCGCCTCTCGGGCGGGCTTGCCCGTCTGACCTGGATCACGTCCGGCTATGGCTGGCTTGCCATCGTGGTGCCGATTCTCGCTGCTGCGCCAGGTTACTTCAGCGGTCGTCTGTCCTTCGGCGGCATGATGATGGTGGTGGGCGCCTTCAATCAGGTACAGGCAGCCCTGCGCTACTTCGTGGACAACTTTCCGAAGATTGCGGACTGGCGTTCGGCGGTCCTGCGCGTCGCCACTTTCCGGCAGGCGGCCATCGACCTGGAGGAGGTCACGGCGGAGAACGGCAAGATCGACATCCAGCCCCATCCGAAAGGATGGCTCAGTTTCGATGGACTTTCCATCGCGCTCAGCGACGGCAGCATCCTCATCGAGGACGCCACCGCGGAGATCCGGCCCGGCGAGCGGGTGCTGATCATGGGCGAGTCCGGTGCGGGCAAGAGCACCTTGTTCCGGGCCATCTCCGGACTCTGGCCCTGGGGATCCGGCAGCATTCGGATTCCCCCCGGACACGAGATGATGTTCCTGCCGCAGCGGCCCTATCTCCCGCTTGGAACGCTCAGGGCCGCCCTCAGCTATCCGGCCTCACCCGAGACCTTCGGCGATGACGACATCCGAAGCGCCCTGGAGCGCTGCGGTCTCGGCGAGTTCCTCGACATGCTCGACAAGCACGAGCGCTGGGACAAGACCCTCTCCCTTGGCCAGCAGCAGCGCGTGGCCTTCGCCCGCGTGATCCTGCACAAGCCGCGCTGGGTGTTCATGGACGAGGCAACCTCCGCCCTCGATGAGGAAAACCAGGCTTCCATGCTGTCCCTGTTCGAGCACGAGCTGGAAGGGGCAACGGTGATGTCGATCGGGCACAGGCCGGGCCTGGAGAAGTTCCACACCCGAACCCTCCATATCCGCAAGACGGAAGAGGGCGCGATCCTTCTGGCGAAGCCCAGGCTTCAGCGGGCGGCTCGCCCCCGCAGGAAGTGGACGGCCGGGCTCCGGAAGCGACTTATGAAGCTCAACCCGGAGAACGCATGAGTGGCCCATGCCGTCGAGCCTTCGCATCGTGAGTGAGCAGGATTACGAAACTCCCTATGGCAGGCGGAGTTCTCAGGAAGAGCTTCGCCATGATGGCAGGTCGATTCCATGCGGCTGATCAGACTTTATATTCGCGTTCTGGGCCAACTCGGGTCCGATTTGAGGATCGGCGCCCTCCTGGCCCTGGCGAACGTGGCGCTCGCCATCTCGGCTTTCGCCGAGCCGATCCTGTTCGGCCGCATCATCGACGTTTTGACCCGGGCGCAGTTGCCCGATGCGCCTCCTGTCACCCTCTCGGTGCTGATGCCGCTGATCATGGCGTGGGTCGCCTTCGGTCTTTTCTCCATCGGCGCCGGCGCGCTCGTGGCCCTGCACGCGGATCGCCTCGCTCATCGCAGGCGCCTCGCCGTCATCGCCAATTACTTCGAGCATGTTCTGGAGCTTCCGCTCGCCTTTCACACCTCCACCCATTCGGGCCGGGTCCTCAAAGTGATGCTGGAAGGCTCCGGCGGCATGTCGTGGCTCTGGCTCGGCTTCTTCCGCGAGCATATGTCGGCGCTGATCGCCCTCGTGGTGCTTCTGCCGCTGACCGTCTTCCTGAACTGGCGCCTGGGGCTTGTCCTGGTCGTGCTCGTCGCCATCTTCGCGGTGCTCACGGCCGTCGTGCTGCGCAAGACGGAAACCCTCCAGGGGTCGGTCGAACGCTATCATTCGAGCCTTGCCGAGCACGCGTCCGACGCCCTCGGCAACGTGCCTGTGATCCAGTCCTTCACCCGCATCGAGGCCGAGAGCCGCTCGCTGCGCCACATCACGCAGCAATTGCTGCAGGCTCAGAATCCCGTCCTGTCCTGGTGGGCTATCGCATCCGTGGCCTCGCGCGCATCGGCGACGATTACCGTCACGGCCATCTTCCTGCTGGGCACCTGGCTGCATCTCAACGGCCTGGCGACCATCGGCGAAATCGTCACGTTCATGAGCATGGCCACCATGCTGATCGGCCGGTTGGAGCAGGCGGTGAGCTTCATCAACCAGCTCTTCATGCAGGCCCCGAAGCTGCAGGAATTCTTCGAGATCCTTGACACGACACCCGCCGTCCACGACCGGCCCAACGCCAAGAACGTGGAGCGCTTCAAGGGCGAGGTCGTGTTCGACAATGTCAGCTTCTCCTATGACGGCAAGCGCGCGGCCGTGCAGGACGTGTCGTTCATGATCAAGCCCGGTGAGAATGTGGCGCTGGTGGGCGCGACGGGTTCGGGCAAATCGACGACCCTGGGCCTCCTTCACCGGGCTTTCGATCCGCAATCAGGCTGCATCCGCATCGACGGCGACGACATCCGCGACGTGACCCTCGCATCCTTAAGGCGCAACATCGGCGTCGTGTTTCAGGAGCCGATGCTGTTTGCCCGCACCATTCGCGAGAACCTCCAGGTCGGCCGCCCCAACGCCACGGATGCGGAAATGATCGAGGCCCTGGAGCGCGCCCAGGCCATCGAGTTCATCTCCCGCCAGACGGAGGGCCTCGATACCGTCATCGGCGAGCGCGGGCGCTCCCTGTCTGGCGGAGAGCGTCAGCGCCTTTCGATCGCCCGCGCGCTGCTGAAGAACCCGCCGATCCTCATTCTCGACGAGGCAACGAGCGCTCTCGACGCCACGACCGAAAGGAAATTGCAGATGGCTCTCGACGAGGTCATGCTCGGGCGCACGACCTTCGTCATCGCGCACCGTCTCGCCACCATCCGCAATGCCAACCGCATCCTCGTGTTCGATCAGGGCCGCGTGATCGAAAGCGGCACCTTCGACGAGCTCGTGGCAAAGGGCGGACGCTTCGCGGAACTCGCCCGTGCGCAATTCATGGCAACGGAAGAACCCAGGAGTCAGGTGGTGCGAGAATCCGTTGCTGCACAGGCCTAAAACAGAGCAGTGAAGGGGACAACATGTTGCCGGCCATGGACCCCCGTACGCCGGGCATTCGGTTGCAGGCGAACGGCATCGTGCTCCACTGCATCGAGACAGGACCGAAAGAGGGGCCGCTCGTCGTTCTGCTGCACGGCTTTCCCGAATTCTGGTGGGGCTGGCGCCATCAGATCGAGCCTCTCGCCAGAGCAGGCTTTCACGTTCTCGTGCCGGACCAGCGCGGCTATCATTTGAGTGACAAGCCGGAGGGGCGACGTGCCTATGATCTCGACATCCTGGCCCAGGATGTCGATGCTCTCAGCGAAGCCCTCGGATACACCCGATGCACTCTCGTCGGGCACGATTGGGGCGGCCTCGTCGCCTGGTGGACGGCTTCGCGATATCCCGAACGTATCGAGCGGCTCGTGGTGCTCAACGCTCCCCATCCGACGATCGCAGGTTCGTATCTGCGCCGGCATCCCAGCCAGATGCTGAGAAGCCTTTATATCGGCTTGTTTCAAATTCCGTATCTGCCTGAGGCGATGTTGGCGGCCAACAACCATCAGGCCCTCAAGCGGACCCTCCTGCGCACGAGTCGCGCCGGCACGTTCTCCGAGAATGATCTGGCGGAATATGAGAAGGCGTGGGCGCAGAAGGGTGCGCTCACGGCCATGTTGAACTGGTACCGCGCGCTTCCCCTCAGGCCGCCGCACCGCTTGAACGAGAAGCTCCTCATGCCCGTCTTGGCGCTCTGGGGTATGCGCGACCGCTTTTTGGAATTCGGCCTGTGCGAGGAAAGCCTTGCTCTCTGCGTCGACAAGCAGGTGCGGCGGTTCGAGACTGCGTCCCATTGGCTTCACCTGGAGGAAGCCGGTCTTGTCAATGATATCCTGCTCGACTTTATGAAGGCCTAAAGATCAGCTGTCCTTCGGCCTGACGAGCTGCAGCGGCATGATCCTGATCGCCGTAATGCGATTGCGCGATTTGCGCAGGACCTGGAAGCGGAAGCCGTGGAAGGTGAAGATCTGTCCTGTGTCCGGAATGGTCCGTGCTTCGTGAATGACGAGGCCCGCGATGGTGGTGGCTTCCTCGTCCGGCAGGTTCCAGTCCATGGCGCGGTTGAGATCACGGATCGGAACCGAGCCGTCCACGTTCACCGATCCGTTGGGCTGAGGCCGCACGCCCTGCACCGAGAGATCGTGCTCGTCCTTGATGTCGCCGACGATCTCCTCAAGAATGTCTTCGAGGGTCACGAGGCCCATCACCTCGCCGTATTCGTCCACGACGAGTGCGAAGTGCGTCTTCTTGGCGAGGAATGCCTTGAGCTGATCGCGCAGGGACGTGGTGTCCGGCACGAACCAGCTCTCCAGCGCGATCTCTTCCACCTTCAGCTTGGTGGCGTCGCCGCCCACCGCGTCGAGGGCGCGCAGCAGATCCTTGGCGTGCAGGACGCCGACGATGTTCTCCTGGCTTTCGCGCCAGAGCGGCATGCGCGTGTAGGGCGAGGAGAGCACCTCGCGCACAATCTCCTCGGACGAGAGATCCGCATTGATGGTGCGCATCTTCGTGCGGTGGACCATCACCTCGGAGACGGTGAGGTTTTCCAGGTCGAGGAGGCCGCCGAGCATGTCGCGCTCGACCTTCGCGACGCCGCCCTCCTTGTGCAGCAGATTGACTTGGCCGCGAATCTCCTCCGAGGCCGACAGGATTGGCGTGTTCTCCCCGATCGTGACGCCGAAGGGGCGCAGCATCAGGCGCACGATGCGCTCGATGGTGATGGCCAAGGGACCGAGCAGTGCCACGATCCACGACATCGGGCGCGAGAGGAAGAGCGATACGCTGTCTGGAGAGGAAATGGCGATGGTCTTCGGCATGACCTCCGCGAACACGATCACCAGCACTGACATGATCGCGGTGGCATACAGGGCGCCGCCGTCGCCGAACACCGCGACGAGCACGCTGGTGGCGAAGGCCGAGACGCCGATGTTGACGATGTTGTTTCCGATCAGGACGGTGCCGATGAAACGCTCGCGCATCTCGAGCAGCCGGTTCACCAGGCGGGCACGCCTGTCGCCACCCTTCTCCAGCATGAGCATGCGGGCGCGCGATGCGGCGGTGAAGGCCGTCTCGCCCGCCGAAAAGAATGCCGAGCACAGAAGGCAGACGATGACGACGAGGGCGGCCAGCCAGAGGTCGCCGGAAGAGGATTCATCGATCATGAGCGGGATGCGTTGATTTCGCCTGTCAGGAAGGCGCGGACCTTGTCCGCTTCGATGCCGGGGGCGATGAAGCTCTGCCCGATGCCACGGGCCAGAATGAAGGTGAGGGAGCCGGCCTTCACCTTCTTGTCCTGCGCCATGGCATCGAGAAGCTCATCCGCCGTTCCGCACCCGCCCGGTACATGGGACAGGCGTGTGGGAAGTCCAACGCTCGCCAGATGCGCCTCGATACGCTCGGCATCGGTGGTCGCGCAGAGACCCAGCGCGGCGGAGAACCGGAAGGCAAGATTGAGGCCGATGGCGACCCCTTCGCCGTGAACAAGGCGCGCGGAATCGTATCGCGTGATCCGCTCCAGCGCATGGCCGAAGGTGTGGCCGAGGTTGAGGAGCGCACGGTCTCCCGTCTCGTGCTCGTCGCGCACCACGACGGCGGCCTTGGCGCGGCAGCTTTGCGCAACGGCCTCGTCGCGCTCCGGCCCGCCGTCGAAGATGCCCTTCCAGTTAGCCTCGCACCAGGCGAAGAAACGTGCATCGTCGATGAGGCCGTACTTCACCACCTCCGCATAGCCCGCGCGCATCTCGCGCAGGGGCAGCGTGTCGAGGAGCGCGGTATCGGCTAGCACCAGGCTGGGCTGATGGAAGGCGCCGACGAGATTCTTGCCGTGGCGCGAATTGATGCCGGTCTTGCCGCCGACGGACGAATCGACCTGCGCGAGCAGGGTGGTAGGCACCTGCACGAAGCGCACGCCCCGGCGCACCACGGCGGCGGCAAAGCCTGCAAGATCGCCGATCACGCCGCCGCCCAGGGCAACGACAAGGTCGCCGCGTTCGATCTTCGCGCCGAGCACCGCATCGCAGACCTGTTCCAGGCTGGCATAGGATTTCGTGGCCTCGCCCGGCGGCAGCATGATGACGGAGACCCTTAGACCCTTCGCTTCGAGCGATTGGCTGAGCGCCTGGGCATAAAGCGGACCCACGTGCTCGTCCGTGACGACGGCGGCGGCGCGGGCGCCCAGGGAGGCGATGCGGGCTCCCGCCGACTCGATCAGGCCCCGTCCGACGAGGATGTCATAGGCCCTGTCGCCGAGGGGAACCGGAACCGTGAGGATCGATCCGGTATGGGGCTGAGCGGTTGCGATGCTCATTCGGGGTTCCCTTGTTTTTCTTTTTCGATCCACCCGCCGAGGGCCTTGATGATGTCGGCCACCACGCGGTCGTGCGGGGCTTCGTGGGAGTCGATGGTGAGATCCGCCAGGGCGTAGACCGGGTAGCGGATCTCCATGAGCCGACGCATGGTGCCTTCGGGATCAGGATTGCGAAGGAGGGGGCGGGTGTCGCGCTTGCGGACCCGGCGCATGAGCACGTCGAGATCGGCCTTCAGCCAGACCGATATGCCGTGCTCGGCGATGTTCCGGCGGGTTTCCTCGTTCATGAAGGCGCCGCCGCCGGTGGCCAGCACCATGGGGCCTTCCTGGAGCAGGCGGGCGATGACCCGGCGCTCCCCGTCGCGGAAGTGCTCTTCGCCATGGATCGTGAAAATGTCGGGGATCGTCATTCCGGCCGCCGCCTCGATCTCGTGATCGGCGTCGCGGAAGGGCAGTTTGAGCGTCTGGGCCAATCGTCGGCCCACCGTGCTCTTGCCGGCGCCCATGAGCCCGACGAGCACGATCGACCGCGTGCCGAGCTGGCGGCTGAGGGGATGGCCGCGCCGGCTGCTTTCAGTGGGCTCGCCAGCTTCATCGAGCGGAGTGAAGCGGCTGATATTGTTCATAAGCCTGTCCTAGAGCATCGGACCCGAAAGTGGAATGCACTTTTGGGAGGCATCCGATGCTCCCCCCTAATGAGCGCATTGTTTCATGCTCCGGCATGGGCTTCCACTCTGTCATAGGACAGGGCGCTTGTCGGGGTTTGATGCGAAAACCTAACTTTAGGTTAGGTCTTGCCTTTAAGGCTCATGCATGGTTCTAGCGAAGGAACGTTCAAAGAGGCTGCCTTGCCCACATTGTTCAGGTTTCTTCTCGTCGTTGCCGTTCTTGCGGGTCTCGGGTTCGCCGCCATGTTCGCGCTGGCGACCTTCGTCAAACCCGATCCCCGTGAGATTACGGTCCCGGTTCCGACCCAGCGCAACTCCACGTCCTCATGAACGCTGCGCGCCAGGCAGGCCTTTTCCTGGACATGCTCGCCGCCGAGCGCGGCGCCTCCAGGAACACGCTCGAGGCCTATCGGCGCGATCTGGACGATTATCTGAGCTATCTCACTGAGGCTGGCGCCCGGCCCGACAATGCCTCGGCCGCCACGATCCGCGGCTTCATGGCAAGCCTTGAGGAGAGGGGTCTGAAGGCCTCGTCCGCCGCCCGCAGGCTCTCCGCAATCCGCCAGTTCCACAAGTTTCTCTATGTGGAGGGCTATGCTCCTGCCGATCCCACGGCCGCCGTTTCGGCCCCGAAGAAGGGAAGGGTGCTGCCCAAGGTTCTCTCCGTCGATCAGGTGGATCGCCTGCTCCAGGTGGCCCATGAGGGCGCTGCCCGATCGGAGGCTTCGCCCGCCGAGCGGCTCAAGGCTGCCCGCATGGCCTGCCTGCTGGAGCTTCTCTATGCCACGGGCCTGCGCGTCTCCGAGCTGGTATCGCTTCCTCGCAGCGCCGCCAGGACCCGCGACCGCTTCCTCGTGGTCCGGGGCAAGGGTGCGAAGGAGCGGCTCGTGCCCCTGACGGACGCCGCGCGGGATGCGGCGCGTGCCTATCTCGCGCTGCTGGAGGAGCAGGGGAAGGCGGTGGGACCCTGGCTGTTCCCGGCCGACAGCGAGAGCGGCTATCTCACCCGCCAGGCCTTTGCGCGTGATCTGAAGGCCGTGGCGGCAGGGGCGGGCCTGCGCGCCGACACAATCAGCCCCCACGTGCTGCGCCACGCTTTCGCGAGCCATCTGCTCCAGAACGGCGCGGACCTGCGTGTGGTGCAGGAGCTCCTCGGCCATTCCGACATCTCGACCACGCAGATCTACACCCATGTGCTCGACGAGCGACTGAAGAGCATGGTGCGCGACCTGCACCCGCTGTCGTCGGGGGAATGAGGCGGCTTACTTCCGCTTGAGCAGGAACACGCCCTGGTCGCCGAGCAGGTTCCATACCCACCAGGGCAGGCTGACCTGCATGGGCTTGCCGCCGGCATTGAGCGCGACCGCCTTTTCCATCTGCGCGCCGACCTCGCGGCACAGCTCCACGAAGTCGCGGATGGTGCAGAAGTGGATGTTGGGCGTGTCGTACCAGGAATAGGGGAGGTTCTCGGTCACCGGCATCCGGCCCTTGAAGGCCAGATCCATGCGCACGCGCCAATGGCCGAAATTCGGGAACGACACGATGGCGCGGCGGCCGATGCGCAGGAGATGCTCCAGCACGACGCGCGGCTGGCGCGTGGCCTGGATGGTCTGCGAGAGGATCACGTAATCGAAGGCATCGTCCGGATAATCGGCGAGGTCCGTATCGGCGTCGCCCTGGATGACGGGGAGGCCCTTGGCGAGACAGGCATTCACGCCCTCGCGCGAAATCTCGATGCCGCGTCCGTCCACGTCCTTTCGCTCGCGCAGCAGGGACAGCAGGGCGCCGTCGCCGCAGCCCACATCGAGCACGCGGGAGCCCGGCTCCACCATGTCCGCAACGAGCAGGAAGTCGAGGCGGTGACCGCTCATGGCGTCCGTTTCGGGAAGGGTGAGGCTCGATGCGCTCATGCGATCCCCCGGACCCGTGCAGCGGCATCGATGAAGCCGGCGGCTGCCGCGAACATGGCGGGCTCGTCCAGCAGGAAGGCGTCATGCCCCTTGTCGCTCTCCACCTCCACGAAGCCGACCGACGCAGCCGCCGCGTTGAGCGCGTGGACGATGGCGCGCGAGTCCGAGGTGGGAAACAGCCAGTCGGAGGTGAAGGAGATCACGCAGAAGCGCGTGGCCGATCCCTTGAAGGCCTTCGCGAGCGAGCCGCCGTGCTCCGCCGCGAGATCGAAGTAATCCATCGCCCGCGTCACGTAGAGATAGGAATTGGCATCGAACCGCTCGACGAAGGAGATGCCCTGGTAACGAAGGTAGCTCTCGATCTGGAAATCGGCGTCGAAGGAGAAGGTGGGAGCCGCACGGTCCTGGAAGTTGCGGCCGAACTTCCGGTGCAGGGCCATCTCGGAGAGATAGGTGATGTGCGCGCCCATGCGGGCGACCGCGAGGCCCTTGGACGGACGCGTGCCCTCCAGCAGGTAGCGCCCGCCGCGCCAGTCTGGATCGGCCATCACCGCCTGCCGCCCGACCTCGTGGAAGGCGATGTTCTGGGCGGAATGGCGCGCCGCGGTCGCGATGGGCAAGGCCGCGAACACGCGATGCGAATAGCTCGCCGCCCATTGCAGCACCTGCATGCCGCCCATGGAGCCGCCGATGACGCAGAACAGGCTCTCGATGCCGAGCCTGTCGATGAGGGCGGCCTGGGCGCGCACCATGTCGCGGATCGTCACCACCGGAAAGTTCAGGGCATAGGGCTGGCCCGTCGCAGGATCGGTCGAGGCCGGGCCCGTGGTGCCCATGCAGCCGCCGATCACGTTGGCGCAGATCACGAAGAAGCGATTGGTGTCCACCGGCCTACCGGGTCCGACCATGGTCAGCCACCAGCCGGGCTTGCCCGTCACGGGATTGTCGTTCGCCACATGCTGGTCGCCGGTGAGCGCATGGCAGATCAGCACGGCGTTCGACCTGTCTGCGTTGAGCGTGCCGTAGGTCTGGTAGGCGATCTGCCAAGGAGCGAGTGCGACCCCTGAATCCATCATCAAGGGCTCGTCCGCGCCAAAGCGCATGACCAGGCTCGACGGATCGTCGGCTTGGCTGCGCGCTTCCAGGGAGAGGGGGGATGATGTCATGGATGCCGGGTGTGTTCGGTTTTCCGAACAAGCCGTAATTCGGAGAGGTCCGGTCGTCAACGCGCATCAGAAGCAGGAGAGGTCTTGGCTAGAGAAGGTGCGGTTGTCAAACAGCCAAGCGTCATCGTCCTCGCGGCGTGAGTGCCCGAGGTGAGATGATCGAGGGAGGGCGCGAGGAGGCGTCCGGCTCGTGTGTGTCGATGTGAAGAACCCGACGGCTCCTCGCGCACGGTTCTTTTAGGCGG
>DASQML010000010.1:0-41707 GCA_035645515.1 Microvirga sp. | reverse complement strand
CACCTTGCTCTCGAAGCCCCGGGTGAGCTCGTCCAGCATCTGCGCCCGGCGCATCTTGGCCTGGGTTTCTGCCGCCTGCTCCGCCGCCAGCCGCCGCGCCTCCAGACCCTGCTCCTTGAACACCTGTACCGCACCAGCCATCGCCCCGATTTCATCCATACGCCCGCCCCCGGGAACCTCAACCGTAAAGTCGCCGGCAGCAAGACGCTTCATGGCACCGGTCATCTCGTTGATGGGCCGAGCCACGAGGCGATGAAGCACGAGCCCCAGAAGGCCAAGCATCAACACCACCGCGCACACCGTCGCGATCGCGGCGGAGATCCGGAAAGCGGACAGATGGGCATAGGCCTTCGCACTGTTGATGGACAAGCCGACATACCATTTCACGGATGGCAGGCCGGAGATTTCAAAGAACGTGACGATCTCGCCATGCCCATCCTGGACCGTCTCGCTCAGCTCGCTGGAAATCTTCGGCGTCTGCACGGGATAAATCTCGGCAAGACGCTTGTTGATGAAGCTCTTGTTGGGATGGACGAGAATCTTCCCCTCGGAGGACATCAGAAACACCTGTCCCAGGCCGCCGAGATCCATGGCGCTGATCATGTCCACGAGAGCATCGAGATTGAGATCAACGCCCGCGACGCCCACGAAGGCGCCATTCTTCTGAACCGGCGTCGCCATCGACAGGATCAGTTTCTTCGTCGATGCATCGATGTAGGGCTCGGTCAGCGTGCTTGCTCCCGCTGCGACCGCATCCTTGTACCAGGGGCGCACGCGCGGGTCATAATCCTTCGGCATGTCGGACGGCGGCCACATGGTGAAACGACCATCCTTTTCGCCGAGATAAGTGGATTGGAAGCTGTCGACATAGACCTTCTGCTGCAGGAGAGACATCACCTGCGAAGGCTCTCCAAAGCTGGCGACGCTCTGCGCCACACTCTGGTTCAAGGCGACGCGTCCGCTCAGCCAGTTCCTGATGCTCGCAGCTGTCGACGAGCCGACATTCGACAGATAGCGCTCGATTTCGGAGCGCGTCGCCTGCCGTTGGAAATAATCGTTGTAAAGCGAGAAGGCGATGAAGGCTCCCACGACGCTCAGGGCCGCGGCGAGGAGGATTCTCAACATCAAGGATGAATGCCGGGTATTCGCTCCGGATTGCACAGCAGCTGGCAAAGGAATGCTCCACAATATGCTCTGAATGATGGGCCATGGCCCTTCGGCTCGACCTTGGACCTCAGAGGTCCCGGTTCGCTCAGGAGCTTGCAGTACTCAGTCGAGCTTGTACGAAGCTGACCTGAAGCTCCGATCCGCGTTGCAATGCAGGGTATATCGGCAGGACGGCCGCCCCCCGACTGGAGAAAGGGCAACGGGCCGGATGGCGGAAGGAAGAAAGGGATAGGCAAACCTGCGGGCCGCCTGAGCCATCACCGCCCCGAACGGGCGGAACAAGCGGCGAATCTCGGAAAAATCCATCCACCGAGGGGGGTTAGGTGGAGCGGGCGATGGGAATCGAACCCACGACATTCAGCTTGGGAAGCTGACGTTCTACCTCTGAACTACGCCCGCGCTCTTCAAGAGCATATCGATCTTGGCCGCTGCTTCGCAAGGGGTCAGCGGAAATGCTTCGACAATTTCAGGCCCTGGGCCTGGTAGTTCGACCCCGCCCCTGCCCCGTAGAGCACGTGGGGGCGCTCTGCCATGCGCTCATAGACGAGGCGGCCCACGATCTGCCCATCCTCCAGAATGAAGGGGACGTCCCGGGAGCGGACCTCGAGCACCGCGCGGGCCCCTTCTCCGCCTGCACCGGCATGGCCGAAGCCCGGATCGAAGAAGCCGGCGTAATGGACGCGGAACTCGCCGACAAGTGGGTCGAAGGGCACCATTTCAGCAGCATAGTCCGGCGGGACATGAACCGCCTCCTTGGAGGCCAGAATATAAAACTGGCCCGGGTCGAGGATCAGGGTGCGGCTGGCATCCGCATAGAGCGGCTCCCAGAAATCCGCGATCCGGCAGGAACCCGGCTTGTCCACGTCTACGAGGCCCGTATGGCGCTTGGCGCGGTAGCCGATGAGATTGTCGGAGCCGAAGCCCGCCAGATCCACGCTCACGGCCACGCCGTCCTGGATCGAGGGCTCTGCGGAGGTGACGACACGCTCGCGCTGGTGGAGAGCATGGAGCTCGGCATCGCTCAAGCGGACGGCGCCTTTGCGCAGGCGCAGCTGCGACAGGCGGGTGCCCGTGCGCACCAGAACCGGGAAGGTCCGAGGCGAAATCTCCGCATAGAGCGGGCCGGAATAGCCTGCGCCGATGGTATCGAATTCCTGGCTCCGATCGGTGATGACCCGGGTGAAGACGTCGATCCGGCCCGTCGAGCTCTTGGGATTGGCCGCAGCGGACAGGTCGTCCGGCAAGGCCAGGCCCTCCTGCAGTTCGGCGATGTAGACGCTGCCCGTCTCCAGAATGGCACCGGCCGACAGGTCGATCTCATGGAAACTGAGCTGGGCCAGGCGGTCTCTTACCGTATGATTGCGGCCTGGCAGGAAGCTGGCGCGAACGCGATAGGCCCGGCGGCCCAGCCTCAGATCGAGGCTTGCGGGCTGCACCTGGTCGGAGGCGAACGGCGTCTCCGGTTTGATCATGCCCGCCTGCGCAAGGCGCACGATGGCATCAGCCGATTGAATCCCGTCCTTCAACGCAACCATGACCTTCTTCCAGCCCCCTGCCCTCGCTCGCGTGCCACCTGAAGCCCCACTGTCAAGCCGTGTAACGGAATTCTCAAATCATTTCATCATTCTTGTCACGAAATGCGGACCTGGCCAGCCCTATCGGGCCCAGGACGCCTCTGTAAGGTTAATCCGACCCAAGCCGCAGCAAGGGGCCCGGAGATCCACTGGATGGGAGATCCATTCGATCCATGCCCAGACCCATCCTCCAGTCCGATCCCTCCTGCCCATGCCGGTTGCCGTCCTTCTCGGGCCTCTCGATTGACGAGGCCGGAAGGTCGCCTTACCAGAGAGGCTGCGCATTCCACCACCGGGTTCAAGGGACCACTCATGTACAAGGCCGTCACCCGCGGCATCAGCGTGACCGTGATACCCCGCTACATGCCGGAAGAGTCCTCCCCCGAAGAAAACCGCTACTTCTTCGCCTACACGGTCGAGATCATCAACATGAGCCTCGAGCGCGTGCAGCTGCGCGCCCGCTATTGGCGCATCATCGATGAACAGGGGCGCGTGCAGGAGATTCGCGGCGCAGGAGTCGTGGGCGAAGAGCCCGTGCTCGGTCCGGGCGAGAGTTACAGCTACACCAGCGGATGCCCGCTCACGACGCCAAGCGGCACCATGCAGGGAAGCTATGTGATGGAAACCGCAAGCGGCGAGACCTTCGACGCCGAAATTCCAGCCTTTTCACTCGACATGCCGCGCAGCACGCGCGTGCTGCATTGAGGTTTTCATGTTCTCCAACGGTCAGCGGCTGACGCCGATCGAGATGCTGGCGAAGCTGGTAGCGTTCGACACCGAGAGCGCGAAGTCGAACCTTGCCCTCATCGAATTCGTCGAAGGCTACCTGCAGAGCTGGAACGTACCCTATGTGCGCGTGCCGAACCATACCGGCGACAAGGCTGCGCTCTATGCCACCATCGGCCCGCAGGACAAGGGGGGCGTCGTGCTGTCCGGCCATACGGACGTGGTGCCCGTGGCAGGCCAGAACTGGACCTCGGATCCCTTCACGCTGCGCGTCGAGAACGGGCGTGCCTACGGTCGAGGCGCTGTGGACATGAAAGCGTTCGATGCGCTTGCTCTGGCACTGGTCCCTGAATTTCTTGCAGCCAATCTTAAAACGCCCATCCACATCATGCTCTCCTACGACGAGGAGACCACATGCCTCGGTGTCGTCGATACCATCCGCAAGCTCGGGCACGACCTGCCGCTCCCCAAAGCGGTGATCGTGGGTGAGCCGACGATGCTGGAGGTGGTGGATGCGCATAAAAGCGTGGTGACGTTCACAACGACGGTGCATGGCTCGGAAGCGCATTCCTCGAAGCCCTATCTCGGTGCAAGTGCCGTCATGACGGCGGCCGAGATGATCACCGAGCTCAACCGCATCGGCGACGAGATGATGGAGCGCGGCGATGCGAGCGGTCGTTTCGATCCACCCTATACGACGGTGCATGTCGGCGTCATTGCCGGCGGTACGGCACGGAACATCATCTCGAAATCCTGCACCTTCCACTGGGAATTCCGCGGTCTGCCGAACCAGGACCCGAACGAGATCCCGGACAGGCTAGAAAAATTCGCGCAAGAGATCGCCTTGAAGCGCCTCAACCGCTTCGGCGCGTTCGGCCGCATCGAGACGAAAGTACATGCGCATGTTCCTGGCCTTGCGCCCGAGCCGGGATCGTTCGCAGAGACACTGGCTTTGCGCCTTGCCGGAAAGAACCGCACGCAGACGGTGCCGTTCGGAACGGAGGCCGGTCATTACCAGGCCGCCGGCATTCCCACCGTCGTGTGCGGCCCCGGCTCCATTGATCAGGCCCATCAGGCGGACGAATACATCACTCTCGACCAGCTCGAAGCGGGTGCAGCCTTCATGCGGCGTCTGATGGCGACGTGCGCCAATTCTTGAGTTCCAACCGCTTTCCTCATCATTGCCGCACATGTTGCGGCCATCCACGGTATTCTGCCGGTGCTGAAACGTGAATGCCCGGCATAGGGCCGGGCATGACGATGCGCTTGGATGATGTTGAGCGCCCTATGCCTCCGTCTTCCCAATCTCAGCCTCTACTTCCGCGGGATCGAGGTCGTAGAAGCGCGAGCAGAACTCGCAGGTAATGCCGATGCGCCCGTTGTCGCCCACCATGTCGCGGCGGTCTTGCGGAGAAAAACGGCGCATCATGCCCATGATGCGCTCGTGCGAGCAGGTGCACTCCTCATGCACGGGCTGGCTTTCGAACACACGCACGCCCCGTTCGTGGAAAAGGCGATAGAGCAGCCGCTCGCTCGACACGGCGGGATCGATGAGTTCGTGGTCTTCCACCGTTGCCAGAAGCGACTTCGCCTCGACCCAGGCATCATCCTCCGACGGCGCCACGAGATCGTTGGACGCGTGGCCCTCCGGAATGTCTCCAGGGTGCAGGTCTGCCTGGCGCAGGCGCTCCGGCGAAGACGGCAGGAACTGGATCATCAGGCCGCCGGCACGGTAGGTATGGCGGCCGCCTTCGAACTGCTCGGCGACCGCGAGACGCACCTGGGTCGGAATCTGCTCCGACTGGCGGAAATACTGATGCGCGGCCTCCTCGAAACCTTGGCCCTCAAGAGCGACGACGCCCTGATAGCGGCTGCGCTCCGTGCCTTGGTCGATGGTCATGGCAAGGTAGCCGTTCCCGAGCAATTCGCCCGTGCCGGGTGTGGAAGTCTCAAGAGCGTCGAGCTTCTTCTGGTCGAAGCGAGCCGTGGCGCGAAGCTTATCCGGCGCGTTGAAATCCACCACCACCATGTCGATGATGCCGTCGGTCTTGGTCTGAAGCTGGAAGCGACCTTCGAGCTTCAGCGATGCGCCGAGCATGACCGTGAGCGCCGCCGCCTCGCCAAGGACTCGCGCGACCAGATTGGGATAGCCGTGACGGGCCAGGATGGTATCGATGGAGGGACCGAGGCGCACCACGCGCCCGCGCACGTCGAGCGGCTCTACCGAGAATGGCAGAACCACGTCGTCATGTCCCTCGAACGAAGTCGAATTCATGCGTTTTCTGCTCCAAGGCACCACGCCAGGATGCCCTTTTGTGCATGAAGCCGGTTCTCGGCCTCATCGAATACTACGGATTGCGGGCCATCCATGACGTCATCCGTCACTTCCTCGCCACGATGCGCCGGCAGACAGTGCATGAAAACCGCATCCTTGGCGGCTACGCCCATCAGCCTGCTGTTGACCTGATAAGGTTTGAGCAGATTGTGGCGACGGAACTCGTCGTCGTCACCCATCGAGACCCAGCAATCGGTGATGACGGCATCGGCTCCCTCCGCCGCCTCGAAGGCATCGGTCGTCACGCTGATCTTCGCTCCCTCCTGCTTTGCCCAGGACAAAAGCTCGGGGCGGGGGGCAAGTTCCGGCGGGCAAGCGATCCTCAGCGTGAAATCGAGACGTCCCGCCGCATGGACCCAGGAGGCGAGCACGTTGTTGGCATCGCCCACCCAGGCGATCGTGCGGCCTTCGATGGAGCCGTTGTGCTCCTCGAAGGTCATGATGTCGGCCATGATCTGGCACGGATGAGTCATCTTGGTGAGACCATTGATGACCGGGATCGAGGCGTACTGCGCCAGCTCCGTCACCATGGCATGGTCGAGCGTGCGGATCATGATGGCGTCGACATAGCGCGACAGGACACGCGCCGTGTCGGCGATGCTTTCACCGCGGCCGAGCTGCATCTCCTTGCCGGTCAGCATCAGCGTCTCGCCGCCGAGTTCGCGCATGCCCACATCGAAGGAGACGCGGGTGCGGGTGGAAGGCTTGTCGAATACCATGGCGAGGGTCTTGCCCTCGAGCGGACGCTCCTTGGCGCGCTCGCCCCGGCGGCGCTTCGCCTTTATCTCGGAGCCGATGCTCAGGATGTGGCGGATCTGGGCGCCCGAAAAATCGCTGATGTCGAGAAAGTGACGGATCTTCATTGAGCTGCTCCCCGCTGAGCGGTTTCCTTCATCTCAGCTTCCAAGGCCGCGCAGGCGGCATCAAGACGATTGAACGCCTCCGAAATATCTGCATCCGAGATGATGAGCGGCGGAAGGAGCCGAACCACGTTATCGCCGGCGCCAATCGTGATGATCTTCTGAGCGCGGGCAGCCGCAACAAAATCCGTATTGGGCACGGCCGTGCGCAGGCCCATCATGAGGCCGAAGCCGCGCACCTCGGCGATGATGGCCGGATGGCGGTCCTTCAGCTCGGCCAGGCGCTGCTTGAGCAGCAGGCCCTTCTGCTCGACTTGCTTCAGGAAGCCAGGAGCGAGGATCACGTCGAGCACCGCATTGCCCACGGCCATCGCCAGCGGGTTGCCGCCGAAGGTGGTGCCGTGGGTTCCGGCGGTCATGCCTCTGGCAGCCCCGCGGGTGGCAAGGCAGGCGCCCAGCGGGAAGCCGCCGCCGATACCCTTGGCAACGGACATGATATCGGGCGTCACGCCCGACCACTCATAGGCAAAGAGCTTGCCCGTGCGGCCGACGCCGGTCTGAATCTCGTCGAAGATCAGCAGAAGGCCATGGCTGTCGCAGAGCGTGCGCAGCTCCCGCAGGAAGGCATTGTCCACCGTACGGACCCCGCCCTCGCCCTGGATCGGCTCGATCATCAGGGCAGCGGTCTCAGGTGTAATGGCGGCCTTCAGAGCATCAAGATCGTTCAGCGGAACCTGATCGAAGCCCTCGACCTTGGGGCCGAAGCCTTCGATGTATTTCGCCTGGCCGCCGGCCGCGATGGTGGCGAGCGTCCGCCCGTGGAACGCGCCCTCGAAGGTGATGACGCGGAAGCGCTCGGGATGCCCGCCCGAGTGATGGAACTTTCGGGCCATCTTGATGGCCGCCTCGTTGGCCTCGGCCCCGGAATTGGAGAAGAACACCACGTCGGCGAAGGTGTTCTCCACCAACCGCTGAGCCAGACGCTCGCCCTCGGGGATCTGGAACAGGTTCGAGCTGTGCCAGAGCTTGGAGGCCTGCTGCGTCAGCGCCTCGACAAGATGGGGATGAGCGTGGCCGAGGGCATTCACGGCGATGCCGGCGCCGAAATCGAGGTATCGCTGCCCATCTCGGCCGTAGAGCCAGGGGCCCTCCCCCTTCTCGAAGGACAGTTCGGCGCGTGCGAAAACAGGCAGCAATGGCGATGTCACGGGTTGTCTCCGCCCAAATGATCGGGACCCAAGGTCGCACCTGACAGCCGGCCCTGAGCCTCAAAAAAGAAAGCGCCGCCCAAGCGGGGCGGCACGGTGGGGATTCTAACGAGGTGCAGAACCCTGTCAATTCAAGAGAAATGAACTGACACATCACGGGGGAAATTTTCCCTTGGGAGAGTTCCCTGGGGAAAACGGCAGGGGGTGGTCGGGGACTCTTGCGCCCGAGTCCACCCATCCTGTAACTTCACGGCAGTCGAGTACAGCATTCGTGCGGCGGCTTTCACCCTAAGGAGTGACCCCTCCCAACGCGGTCGGACATCAATGCTCTGTCCGCGATGTATGGGGGATTCCGGGTTCAAGAGAGCAGCCACGTTGGAGGCAGGGTTAAAAATGACAGATGCGGGCGCAACTTGGACGGATGAGCGGGTCGAGCTTCTCAAGAAGCTCTGGACCGATGGCTTGAGCGCGAGCCAGATCGCCGCCGAACTCGGCAATGTGACCCGCAACGCCGTGATCGGCAAGGTTCACCGCCTGGGCCTCTCCGGCCGCGCCAAGGATGCGAAGCCCGCCGCCGCCGCTCCACGGGCCCGCAAGGCGACCCGCGCGCCCAGCGCCCCCGCACCGATCGCGCCGCAGGCTCACAGCAATGTGGTCCTGGCTCCCATTCCGCTTCAGCCCGTGACGGAGGCTCCGGAACTGCCGGTCGAGGAGGACGTGGCGGTTCCCATGTCCGAGCGCGTGACCATCATGGACCTGCGGGAGTCCATGTGCCGCTGGCCGATGGGCGATCCGACGAAGCCGGAATTCCGCTTCTGCGGCGCCCGCTCCATCACCGGGCTGCCCTATTGCACCCACCACGCCCGCATCGCCTACCAGCCGGTGGCCGACCGCAAGCGTGAGCGCAAGCTGGCCCGCGCGTAAAACGACATCTCAAGTTTCCAAAAGAAAGGCCGCGCTGGTGATTTCAGCGCGGCCTTTCTCGTTTTCGCAAGAACCGATCAGCCTTGGGCGCTGGCGGTCTGCTCGCTACGGGCAAAGGTTTCGTCGAACGAATAGCCTGCTCCGCGAACCGTGCGGATCGGATCGGGCATTTTGGGCAAGTTGATCGCTTTGCGCAGGCGGCCCACATGGACGTCGACCGTGCGCTCGTCGATATAGACGTCGTGACCCCAGACGGCATTGAGCAGATGCTCGCGCGAGAAGACGCGGCCCGGGCTCTGCATGAGGAATTCCAGCAGACGGAACTCCGTAGGACCGAGATGCAGGTCCTTGCCGGCGCGGCGCACGCGATGGGTCTCCCGGTCGAGTTCCATGTCGCCGGCGCGGAGCAATGTGGCGATATGCGCCGGTTTCGTGCGGCGCAGAAGAGCACGCACGCGCGCCAGCAGTTCCGGCACCGAGAAGGGCTTCACGATGTAATCGTCCGCACCGGTGGACAGGCCCCGGATGCGATCGCCCTCTTCGCCGCGCGCCGTCAGCATGATCACCGGCAGGCGCTCCGTTTCCGGGCGCACGCGGATGCGGCGGCAGAGCTCGATGCCGGAAAGGCCGGGCAGCATCCAGTCGAGCAGCACGATGTCCGGCACCTGCTCGCGCAGGCGGATCTCAGCCTCGTCGCCACGCGAGACGCTGTCGACCTCGTAGCCCTCGGCTTCGAGGTTGTAGCGCAGGAGCAGCGTCAACGGCTCCTCGTCTTCCACGATCAGAACGCGAGGCCCCATCCTTAGGCTCCCGCCTCGGCGCTCGTGTCGATGGATCGGTCGTTCTTGGGCCGATCGATGGCGAGCGTCTCACCGGTCACGAGGTAGTGCACCGTCTCGGCGATGTTGGTGGTGTGATCGCCAATGCGCTCGATGTTCTTGGCGCAGAAGAGAAGATGGGTGCAGAACGAAATGTTGCGCGGATCCTCCATCATGTAGGTGAGGAGCTCGCGGAACAGCGAGGTGTAGAGGGCATCGATGGCCCCGTCTCGCTTCCACACATCGAGGGCGCGGGCCGTGTCCTGTTGCGCGTAGGAGTCCAGCACGTCCTTGAGCTGACCGAGCACAAGATCGCTCATGTGCTGGAGACCGAGAACGATCTTCTGCGGCTGGAAGTCGGTGCCGATGGCCAGAGCCCGCTTGGCAATGTTCTTGGCGAGGTCGCCGATGCGTTCCACGTCGCCTGACACGCGAATGGCCGAAATCGTTTCGCGCAGGTCCACCGCAAGGGGCTGCCGGCGGGCGATGGTGAGAATGGCGCTCTCCTCGACCTCGCGCTGAAGCACGTCGAGGCGCTTGTCGGATGCGATGACGCTCTGCGCCAGGGCCGTGTCATGGCGCACGAGCGCCTGGATCGCATCGACCAGCATCTTTTCGGCAATGCCGCCCATTTCCGAGATGCGCCGGCGCAGCGCCTGCAGGTCGTTGTCGTAGGACGTAACGATGTGCTCCGCCATCGGAGGTCTCCCCTGGGATACTTTGCTCAGCCGAAGCGGCCCGTGATGTAGTCTTGGGTTTGTTTCTTCGACGGATTCATGAACATCTTCGTCGTCGGGCCAAACTCGATCAGTTCGCCGAGATACATGAAGGCGGTGAACTGCGAGATGCGCGCCGCCTGCTGCATGTTGTGGGTGACGATGACGATGGTGAATTCGGAACGCAGCTGCTCGATCAGTTCCTCGATCTTGCCGGTGGAGATCGGGTCGAGAGCCGAGGTCGGCTCGTCCAGCAGGATCACTTCGGGGCGCTGCGCGATGGTGCGCGCAATGCACAGGCGCTGCTGCTGGCCGCCGGACAGGCCCATGCCGGATTGGCGCAGCTTGTCCTTCACCTCGTCCCACAGGGCTGCCTTGCGCAGGGCTTCTTCCACGCGGCCATCGAGCTCGCTTTTGGGGAGCTTCTCGTAGAGGCGGATGCCGAAGGCGATGTTGTCGTAGATGGACATCGGAAACGGCGTCGGCTTCTGGAACACCATGCCGACACGCGCGCGCAGCTCGTTCACGTCGATGTTGGGCGAGAGAACATTCTGCCCGTCGAGCAGGATCTGTCCGTCCGCACGCTGCTCCGGATAGAGACTATAGATGCGGTTGAAGGTGCGAAGCAGGGTCGACTTTCCGCAGCCGGACGGGCCGATGAGGGCCGTCACCTGCCGGTCGTAGAAATCGATGGAAATGTCCTTCAGGCTGCGGAAATCACCGTAGTAAAAATTGAGATTGCGCACGGCGATCCGCACGGGCACGCCCATATCGCCGGCGGCTGCATTGCCGATGGCGTTGCTTGCGGAAACGGCAATCGAACTCATCGGGCTTTATCCTTCCTCAGAAGCAGGCGTGCCACAACGGACAGCGCCAGGATCGACAGGGTGATGATGAGGGCGCCGGCCCAGGCCAGTTCGCGCCAGTTCTCATAAGGCGACAGGGCAAACTGGTAGATCATGACCGGCAGATTGGCGACGCCGCCCATCAGGTTCGGATTGAACCAGAAATTGTTGTTGAGCGCCGTGAACAGAAGAGGCGCCGTCTCGCCGGCGATGCGGGCGGTGGCCAGCAGGACGCCGGTGACCATGCCGGCTCGTGCCGCCTTCCAGCTGATCTTGATGATCACGGTCGACATGGGCGCGCCCAAAGCCGCGCCCGCCTCGCGCAGGGAGCCCGGAACGAGGCGCAGCATGTCTTCCGTGGTGCGCACAATCACGGGCACGGCGATGATCGCCAGTGCCACGCCGCCGGCCCATCCCGAATAGCCCCCCATGGGCTGCACCATGAGCATGTAGACGAACAGGCCGATGAGAATGCTCGGCGCGGCAAGGAGAATGTCGTTCACGAAGCGGATGATCTCGGCGAGCTTCGAGCCCTTGCCGTATTCGGCGAGATACGTTCCGGCCAGAACGCCGATGGGCGTTGCGACGACGATGCCCAGAACGGTGAGGATCAAGCTGCCAACGAGTGCATTGGCGATGCCGCCACCCGTGGAGCCCGGTCCGGGCGTCGTCTTTGTGAACACGTCAGCGGACAATCCGCCGATACCTTCCACAAGAAGCATCAAGAGGATCCAACCGAGCACGGCAGCCCCCATGAGGGTGAACAACGTGCAGATCACCTTCAGCGCACGGTCCGCAAGATAGCGGCTGCGGCGCACCCGTCCCCAGGGAGCGGGGGCTTCGGTCATCGTCCTGTGAAGAGCGGTGTCCATGGCGACCTCTTATACCGTCTTGACGCGCGAGATCAGAAGTCGCGCCAGCACGAGCACGGCGAAAGTGACGAGGAACAGGATGCAGCCCAGGGCCATGAGGGCGTTGAGCTGCAGCCCGATGGCCTCGTTGAACTCGTTTGCGATGCGTGAGGCGATGGTGGAGCCCGGATCGAAGATCGAACCGGAGAGGCGGTTGGCATTGCCGATGACGAAGGTCACCGCCATGGTCTCGCCGAGCGCGCGTCCTAAGCCCAGCATGACCGCGCCGATGATGCTGACGCCCGCCTGCGGCAGGAGAACGTTGCGCACCACCTCCCAGGTCGTGCAGCCGATTCCGTAGGCGCTTTCGCGCAAGACGGACGGGATCTGATCGAGAATGTCGCGCGTGATCGATGCGATGAAGGGAATGATCATGAACGACAGGATGATGCCCGCCGTCAACACGCCCACGCCGGAGGGCGTGCGGGCATAAAGAATGGTGCCGATGACCGGCATTCCTTCCACAAGGCTTGAAACCGGCACCTGAATGTATTTTGCGAAGATCGGTGCGAAGACGAAAAGGCCCCACATGCCGTAGATGATGCTGGGCACTGCGGCGAGCAGTTCAATGACCGTTGCGATGGGCCGCTTGAGCCAGGGCGGGCAGAGCTGCGTGAGGAAAATCGCGATGCCGAGCGAGAGCGGGACGCCGATCACGAGGGCGATCAGAGCGGTGGAGAGCGTCCCGACGATGGCCACCCACGCGCCGTATTGATCTTCGTTGACGTTCCAGACGCTCGACGTGATGAAGCCGAAGCCGAACTCGCGGAAGGCAGGCCAGCCGCCGTAGATCATGGCACCGATGATGCCTGCGAGCACGAGCAGCACCAGGAGAGCCGAGCCAAGGCTCGCGATCCGGAAGAGACTGTCGAAGCTGGGTTGTGGAGACCGGCGAACGGCACCTTTCATGCGCGTAGCGACACGTTCCTGCGAGAGAGCTACCATTCGCCGATCCACCTGCGTTTCAATAGGCTGGCATTACTGCGTGAAGACGGCCTGGCCGGAGGCGTTCTTGATCTCGCTCTTCCAGGTGGCGCGGACCTGATCCTTCACCTGGGCCGGAAGCGGAACGTAGTCCAGCTCGATCGCCATCTTGTCGCCGTTCTTGAAGGACCAGTCGAAGAACTTCAAGACCTCGGCCACCTGCTCCGGCTTCTCGGGGGTCTTGGGAACGAGGATGAAGGTCGGAGCCGTGATCGGCCACGCCTCATCGCCCGCCTGGTTCGTCAGCGAGATGCCGAAGCCTGGCGTGGACTTCCAATCGGCATTGGCCGCAGCGGCCTGGAACGTCTTCGCGTCCGGCGACACGAACTTGCCGTTCTTGTTCTGGAGCTGAGCGAAGGGAATGCCGTTCTGCTTGGCATAGGCGTATTCCACATAGCCGATGGAATTGGGCACCTGCTTCACGAGAGCGGCGACGCCTTCATTGCCCTTGCCGCCCTGACCGACCGGCCACTGCACGGAGGAGCCGGCACCCGGGCCACTCTTCCAGCCTTCGGAAACCTGGGACAGATAGGTGGTGAAGACACTGGTGGTGCCCGATCCGTCGGAGCGGTAGACCGGGGTGATCGCCGCATCGGGAAGCGTAACGCCCTGGTTGATTTGGGCAATCTTGGCATCGTTCCACTTGGCGATCTTGCCGTTGAAGATGTCGGCGAGAACCTCGCCCGTCAGCTTCAGCTGCCCGGAGGCGACACCCTGCAGGTTATAGACCGCAACCACGCCACCCATCACGGCCGGGAACTGGACGAACCCGTCCTTCTGCAGATCCTCGCCCTTCAGGGGAGCATCGGTCGCGCCGAAATCCACCGTCTTGGCGCGGATCTGACGAATGCCGCCGCTGGAACCGATGGACTGATAGTTCATGCGGTTGCCGGTTTCCTTGTTGTAGGCCTCGGCCCACTTGGCATAGATCGGGAAGGGGAACGTCGCGCCTGCGCCGGTGATGTCGGCGGCGGACGCCGTGGTCGTCAGGCTTGCGACGGCAAGGCCGGCCGCAACGGCGAAGGACATGATCTT
Source organism: Microvirga sp. (assembly GCA_035645515.1). Taxonomy (GTDB): domain Bacteria; phylum Pseudomonadota; class Alphaproteobacteria; order Rhizobiales; family Beijerinckiaceae; genus Microvirga. The sequence goes on along the minus strand of DASQML010000010.1, from coordinate 27,604 downwards.
CACAATAAGTCTCCCTGTTCATACAAGCGCGACAGGTGGCTCCATGGCCCGTTCCACACCGCGCATGGGACAGCTAGGCTCGACGGATGTCGCCTCTACGACAGTTGGATGACAATTAAATGACAACGGGAATGGATCCCGAGCCCCCTTGGAATATCTGCCTTCAATCCGAGGAAGCCTCGGGCAGCCCGACGGTAAAGCATGCCCCCTGCCCCGGCTCGCTTGTGATATCGAGATGGCCGCGGTGGCGGTTGACGATATGCTTGACGATGGCGAGCCCCAGCCCGGTGCCGCCCTTGTCCCGGCTCTCGGCCACATCGACACGGTAGAACCGCTCCGTCAGGCGCGGCAAGTGCTCGGGAGCGATGCCGGGGCCATAATCCGTCACCGACAGGGCGGCTTGACGCCCCTCCTCGAGGCTTTTGATCGCCACATCGACGGCACCGCCGCTTTCACCGTATTTCACCGCATTCTCGATCAAGTTCTCGAGAACCCGCAGAAGCTCGTCACGATCGCCCCGCACAAGAACCGGATGCGATGGCAGCGCGGCCCGGATCGTCACCCCTCTCTCCTTCGCCATGGGCGAAAGGGTCTCGATCATGTGGGCGGCCAGGGACCCGAGGTCGAGGATCTGCGTGGGCGAGACGTGCGCCCGCATCTCAATGCGGGAGAGGGAGAGAAGGTCGTCGATCAGGCGCTTCATGCGCTGGGCCTGCACACGCATGATCCCGAGAAAGCGCTCCCGCGCCTTCGGATCATCCTTGGCCGGGCCTTGCAGCGTCTCGATGAAGCCTAAGAGCGAGGCGAGAGGGGTGCGCAGCTCGTGGCTCGCATTGGCGACGAAATCCGCCCGCATCACCTCCAGGCGGCGGGCCGAGGTCAGATCGCGGAAGAACAGCACGACGCCCGATTGCACGCCCGCATCCGAGGCGTCCTCCTGCAGAGGGCCGATATGCACCTCGAAGGTCCGCTCCGTCGGCACCCGCTCGGAATATTCGATCCGCAGGGGCGTTCCGGCATCCAGAACCTCCTCGATGCCGTCGAGCACGTCGGGGCTGCGCAACGCAAAGGACAAGGGCTGGCCGATCTTCAGGCCCGGCAGGAGCAGATGGGCGGCCCTGTTGGCCTCAAGCACGACCGAACGCCGATCGATCAGGAGAACCGGGTCAGGGATATGGGCCAGCACCGCCTCCGCCATACCCCGGCGGGCCGCGGTCCCGGGGCGCGACTGCAGGGCTCGCCCCAGGCGCTGCCGCTGGCGACGGCTCAAGATGGGACTGAGCGCCAGGGCGCCAGCCGCCCCAATGACGAACCACAGGTCGCCATAGCCGCGCCAAAGGGCAACGACGCTCAACAGGAGGCAAGCCAGGAGAGCCCCACGAAAGGCCGCCATCCGCAAGGGATCGCCCGCGGGGGGCCCGCCGTCCGGGGTGGTCTCGCTGGGATCGATCATGGTGCTGCAAGGTTCCGGATGGGCATCGCACCTGTCCTTTAAGGCGCGCGCCTGGAAGAGTCATCACCCGGCGAGGCCCTCTGCGGGATCCTCCTCCGGCTTGAAGGCCTCCTTTGAAGAGCGCAGGCGGTTGCGAACCTCGTAGGCCCCCAGCATGGCGAGGGCCAGAACGAAGGGAACCAGGTAATAGCAGAGGCGATAGAGAAGAAGCGCCCCGAGAACAGGCTCACGGGGATAGCTCGAGAGCGCCAGCAGGATCGTGGCTTCGAACACGCCCAATCCCCCCGGCGCATGGCTCGCCACGCCGAGCATGACCGCGAAGATGTAGACGGCCAGAAAGGTCTCGAAGCTCAGCCCGTGGCCGCCGGGCAGGAGGACGAAGAGCACCCCGGCTCCGGCGCAGACATCGGCCGCGCCGATCAGGATCTGCCCGAGGGAGAGACGCAGGCCCGGCAATTCCAGCTTCCAGCCCTGGATTCGCACGCTGCGGCGCTTGAGCGAAACCCAGATCAGGTAGACTGCCACGAAAATCGCCGCGATCAGGCCGATCAGCTGATTGACCCAGATATGAGTGTAGACGAGGCTCGCGAGTTCATCGGCCTTGCGGATCAGGCTCCAGGCCAGAACAAGGGCCATGCCGAGCCAGAAGGTCACGCCCGTGATCACGGTGAGGCTCGCCACCCGTCCGGGGCTGACGCCCTTGGGAGAGTAGATCCAATAGCGGACCGTGCCTGCCGTGAGCAGGGGGAAACCCAGGGTGAAGCTCACCGCATAGCTCGTAAAGGATGCCATGGCGGTCGTGCGGTAGGGAACCTTCAGCTTCAGCTGCCTGAGGGCGATGGCGTCATAGCAGGTCAGCAGGCTGTAGCTGATGGTGGTGAAGAGAACCGCGAGGCCGATCTGGCGCAGGCTCGCCGCCGTGAAGGCGGACTTGAGCTCGTTCATGTCGATTTCAGAGACGATCTGCCAGAGAACGACAAGCGAGGCCCCGAACAATATTACGCTCGCCCCCATGCCGATCCAGGCAAAGCGCCGCGACCGGTTCTCCTTGGGATGCAGCGCTTCGGCAGATGTAATGTCCGGCGGAGAAACCGGATGAGGGCTCATATCGTTCATGAAAGGGTTCAACCAGCCTCAGCGTGTCAACGCCGTCTTAAGGGTTCGAGGGCTGTCCTGCATCTAAGCGCTCCGGCCGCGAAGCGCCAGACGTGAGGCGGTTCTTAACGGTTTCCCGTCTCGCGGGCTACTCTTTCAGCCCTAAAATCACACATTGAGCACGATTTCGGTTGTCAGCATCAAAAAGGCTTACAAGAATGACGTTCCCTTCGGCAGGAGAACAGGCGGCAAGTCGCGCCTCCAGGGAGATCCGCGTGGATTTCAACGCAACGGAAAACCAGTTTGCCGTCCTGGCGGAATCCCTGCCCCACCTCGTCTGGTCGGCCACCTCGGACGGGTCTCACGACTATTTCAACCGCCGCTGGCATGAATTCACGGGCATGACGCCCGAACAATCCCAGGGCGACGGCTGGCAGAATGCCGTTCATCCTGAAGACCTGCCTCATGTGCGCGAGCAATGGCGCCACGCTGTTGCAACCGGCATGCCCTACGAGGCCGAATTCAGGGTCAGGAACGCAGCGGGAGAATATGAGTGGGTTCTCAGCCGCGCCATGCCAATTCTCGAACTTTCAGGCGACAGGATGCGCTGGTTTGGAGCCAGCACCAATATCAACGCGCAGAAAAAGGCAGAGGAAGCGGTTCGCAATCTCGAAACCCGTTACCGACTGGCGCTTGAAGCCGCCAATCTCGGGACGTGGCAGATCGACCTCATCAACGAGCAGATCGTCTGGGACGAGGGAACCTGTGCGCTCTACCAGCTTCCGCACGATGGTTCTTTCAGCATGCCCTTCGAGCGGGCGCTGTCCATGATTCATCCCGACGATCGGGAAACCGTGCGGGCGAATATCGAGAAGGCCAGCAGACTCGAAGCCAACGGCCATTATGAAAACGAGTATCGTGCCATTCTGCCGGATGGCAGACTGCGCTGGTTCCGCTCCGTCGGGCAAGCCCTCTACAGCACCGAAGGCTCCGCGCCCCGTGCCGTGAGCATCTCAGGCGTCGTCAGCGATGTCACAGAGCGGCATGTGTTCGAAGAGGCGCAACAGCTTCTCACGCGCGAATTGAACCACCGCGTGAAAAATCTGTTCGCCATCGCGAACGGCATGGTGTCGATGACCGCGCGCACCGCCAAGGACCCGAAGGAAATGGCAACGGCCCTGCGCGGACGCCTGAGCGCGCTCTCCCGTGCTCATGAACTCGTTCAGCCCACCGCTACCGTCGGACACGACGGATCAGGCTCGGAGGTCGAACTCGCACGTCTGTGCGAAGCCGTGCTCGAACCCTACCGGCAGGCTGGAACGAGCAGGGTCGTCATTCAGGGTCCAAATGTGAAGGTGGGCTCCAACACCACCACGAGCCTCGCCCTCGTGCTTCACGAGTTGGCGACCAACGCGGCCAAGTATGGATCGTTGTCGGCTGCCGAAGGTCGTCTCTCCATTCAATGGACGACTCGCGACGGGATGATCGACCTGCAATGGATCGAGAGCGGCGGGCCCACCGTGGCAGCTCCGCCGGCCTTCGAGGGCTTTGGCACACAACTGTCTCAAAGGAGCATTGCGGGTCAGCTCGGCGGCACCATCGAGAGGGAGTGGCCGCCCGAAGGCTTGCGTGTCCACATGAGCTTGCCCCTCAGCCGCCTCGCAGGCTAACGGTCTACTCGATCATCCGCTCGGAAACAGGAAATGAGCCTTCATCGCCGCGTCCTCGTTCTGGGCGGAGCCCGCTCGGGCAAGAGCCGTATCGCCCAACAGCTGGCAGAAGCCTCGCGCGCATTGCCTATTCTCATCGCGACGGCACAAGGCTTCGATGACGAGATGCGCGAGCGCATTGCGCATCATCGTGCCGAACGCGCCCCTTCCTGGCAGACGCACGAGGTTCCCATCGACCTTGCCGATGCCCTTCGCGCCCATGCGGGCCCCGGCCGCGTCGTCGTCGTCGACTGCCTCACGCTCTGGCTCTCCAACGTGATGCTGGATGGACGGGATGCCACGCGCGAAGGCAGGCTCCTTATCGAAACCCTGAAGACCGTCGAAGGGCCGGTTGTGCTCGTCTCCAACGAAGTCGGACAGGGCATCGTGCCCTCCACCGCCCTGGGCCGCTCGTTCCGGGACGAACAGGGCCGCCTGAATCAGCGCATCGCCGACGTCTGCGACGCCGTTGTCTTCGTTGCGGCGGGATGCCCGCTTCTGCTCAAGCCCACACCGCGCCTCAGCCTCGACCTTGGTTGAGCCATCAAGGTTTCAGCGCACCTTCGCACGGACCTCCGCCGCGAGGGCCTCGATCGCCGCCGGTGTCGATGGTCCGCCGCAGATCGTGAGCTTGCCGGGGACCACGAGACGCCGCGCCAGCGGCACGGCGTTCATGAGCGCAGGATGAGAGAAGAGCGCCGTTCCGTTGTCGACAGCGGAGCCGGCATCCTCGTCAACAAGCAGATAATCGGGCGGCGCGGTGACGATGGCTTCGAGCCGCGCCACGCCGCCATAGGGCATGCCCAGAGCTTCATGGTGCGGCCTGAAACCCATATGGACCAGAAGCTCGTTCATGGGAGAATTCGCCGCCGAAACCCAGCCTCCCCGATCATAGACGAGAATTGTGGGCTCTCCCGCAGCGATATCCTTCGTGCGCCGGAGCGCGGCATCGATCTCGGCGAGCAGCGCCTCACCGCGCTCCGGATGGCCGAGCGCGCGGGCCACGACGCGGATCTGCTCATGCCCCTCGGCAAGGCTCGTCCAAGGCCCGAGAGTCATGACCTTGAGGCCCTGCGCCTTCAGAAGCGCGGCCTGATTGTACTGGCCGAAGGTGCCGGTCAGCACGAGATCGGCCCCATCGAAGAGGATCGACTCGGCCCGACCGTCATTGACAGGCAGTCCTTGAGCCTGATCCACCATGATCGAGATCGATGGATCCCTGATAAGAAAGCTCAGCGAAGCGATCTGTTCACGATCCCCGAGGGCCAGCAGCATCTCGTCGGTGCAGAGATTGAGGGATACCACCCGCTGCGGCTTCGTTTGCGCCTCGACCGCGCCGCCCCCCAGCAGGAGGGCGATGCAGATTGGCAACATCCATCTGGAAAACCGACCGAGCCATAGTTGCGGCATGAGAGACGAGCCCGTAAAGAGAGGGTCCAACGTTGGTGCCTCGAATGACCGAGGTGAAACGGGAACACGGTGCGGACCTTGTCCTATTCCGTGGCTGCCCCCGCAACTGTAAGCGGCGAGCGGCAATCCTTCATGCCACTGAATCTTTGGGCGGGACAAGCTCAAGAGGATTTGGGAAGGCGGATTGCTCGCGATGACCCGCAAGCCAGGAGACCGGCCGGCGTTGAAACGCAACCCGTATTGCTCGCCGGTGGGGCGGGCAGGAGGTCTCAATGTTCGTGCCTTCGTGCCGCATGCTCGCGGCGTCCGTGTCTTTTTACGCGCTCTCGCTGGGCGCAGCCCCCGCCCAGACTGTTACCGACCCGGCTCCCGCTCCCGACTTCGTGGTCACGGCCACACGCTCCCCCCTCGCGATTTCGCAGGCCGGCAGCGCGATCTCGGTCATCACGGCGGAGGAGATCGAGAAGGAATCCCTCAAGAGCCCGGTAGAGGTGCTGCGCCGCGTTCCCGGCGTCACGGTTACCGAGACCGGTGGGCCGGGCTCCACCACCACCGTGCGTCTTCGCGGCGCCGAATCCGGACAGACCTTGGTGCTCATCGATGGCATTCGTGTGAATGATCCGTCGGCGAACTCAGGCGAGTTCGACTTCTCGAACCTTGCTGCCGTGGACATCGAACGCATCGAGGTTCTGCGCGGCCCGCAATCCGCCATCTACGGTTCGGATGCCATGGGCGGCGTGATCAACATCATCACACGCAAGGGCAAGGGTGCCCCGCGCGTGAGCGTCGGCGTCGAAGGCGGCAGCTATGGCACCAAGGCCGGGCGCGCAGCCGTGTCGGGCAGCAATGGCCCGGTATCCTACGCCTTCTCGACCACAGGCTTCGACACGGCCGGGTTCTCCCGCTACGGCTATCGCATCGGCCGCATCGAAGAGACGCTCGCTTCTCCCCTCGAGAACGACAGCGCCCAGCGCTTGGGCGCAGCGGGCCGCATCGTGGTCGCCATCTCGCCGGACGTGGAGTTCGAAGTTGGCGGCTATGCGAGCTCCAACCGTGCGCAGATCGACAACGATCCCACCTTCGATGCTCTGCCGGACGGCCCTTCGAACGCCAAGCAACGCCTGTTCGAGGGTCACTCGCGTCTGACCGTGAATACATTTGACGGGATGCTCAAGAACAGCTTCCTCGTCTCCGGCAGCCGCACGGAAAGCGAGTACCGCCTGATCGGCTCATATGCCCTGCCAAGCCTGTATTGGGATGAGTACGGCTACAAAGGCGACCGGCTGTCGGCGGAATACCAGGGCGATCTGAAGCTCGGGAGCTATGGCCTTCTCACCTTCGGTGCAAAGGCCGAGCAGGAGCATCTGATCTCGACCTCGCGCAATGTTCTGCCCTTCGAAACACCGGAGAGCGAAACCGTCGATGCAACGCAGACCACCCGGTCCCTCTATGCGCTGCATCAGTTCAGCCCCATCGAGAACCTTCATCTCTCGCTCGGCGGACGCATCGATGCTGTGGAGGACAGCGATACGTTCGGAACGTGGCGCGCAACGGCTGCTTATGAAATCCCGGCCTCCGGTACGAAGCTTCGCGCCAGCGTCGGCACGGGTGCGAAAGCGCCGACCCTGTACCAGAAGTTCGATCCCTTCTCGGGGACGGCGGATCTCGAATCCGAGCGCTCCATCGGCTTCGACGTAGGCATCGATCAGAGGCTTGCGGATGATCGCGTGCTGCTGTCGGCCACCGTCTTCGCCAATCGCTTCCGCAATCTGATCGCGTACGGCATGTCCGATACCTGCCGCCCCGAGCAGACGTTTGGCTGCTTCATCAATGTGAATCGCGCACGCACCAGCGGCATCGAACTGTCGGCGGATGTGGATGTGGTTCCCACATGGCTGCGCGTGAAAGCGAGCTACACGTATCTTCAGGCATTCGACGAAGAAACGGATCTGCGCCTCGCCCGCCGCCCCGAGCACCAGGGTCGCCTCGGCTTCGTCATGACGCCGATGACGGGCCTTTCGATCGAACCGTCCGTCGTATTCGTGGGAAGCCGTTTCTCCTCGCCAGGCGAGGTCTACGAGCTTGCGCCCTATGCGCGCTTCGACGTCTACGCCGACTACAAGATCAACGACACGTTCAGCATCTATGCCCGTGCGGAGAACCTGACCGACGCGGATTATCAGGAAGTGTACAATTACGGTACAGCTGGCCGCTCATTCTATGCGGGCCTGCGGGCAACCTGGTAGAAGCACGAACGCTCGCACCTCAGGAAGCGACCAGGGTCAGGCCTGCAGCAGGGCCTGACCTTTTCTTTTGCATTCTCAATTGTGGCAATTGGGTGTAGGCGGGGCTTTGCGGCGCACCGATCCGGCGCGATTTCTGAACCTTGAATCGAGCGATCTTCCCTTGCGACAAGGTGCCCGATGTGGGGGTGGGAACCGCTCCAAGAGGGCCGAAAGCCCCTATGAACAAAGGGTTTCCCCTCCATTCGAACGGGCGACGGTTCGACGCATCTTGGAGTATTTGCCTAATGTAAGGTCAAGCTGACCTATTCTGGACATATCGACCTAGCACATACTCGCCCTCGTTAAACGAAGAAGGACTGCAAAAGCCGCTCAGCCGGAAAAGCAGTCGATTCTGGGGGCTCGCTCTAATGCAGGTCGTTCTGACAGCGCTTTACCGCGCATGCCAGCCATCAGCTGTTCTTCACAAAGACAGCACTTTACCTGAGGTCCACGTACGTAGGACCCTGAGAAGACTATCAGTTGTCTGCAAACGTCGGGCGATCGTCATTCTCGTTGCGTGTGCAGGTCTCTCTACTTGCATAAACGTGAGCTTCGGGGCGGCTCCGACGCTTGCTGCTCCGTTCCAAATGAGTCCGCCGCCCGCAGCCGAACAGGCGCCTGGGCAGGCGATGCCGGTCGGCTCCACGGACCCACTGGAAAACGTTGTGCCTGTCGAGCCGGCCCAGGCTCTCACCTACGCGCAGCTGCAGGAACTGTTCATCACATCCATGCCGCTCACCAATCCGCCTGCTGCGGAAGGCGACACCGACGATGACGTGGATGTCACGCCGGTCGAGTATGTAGAATTCGAGGAGATGCGCGTGCCGGTCTGGATCGTGGATACGATCATGCGCGCCTCCAAGGTCACCGGCGCCGACCCCGTCTACATGATGGCGCTGGCGGACAAGGAATCGAGCTTTCTGCCTGGCAACAAGGCATCGACCTCCTCGGCCGTGGGTCTGTTCCAGTTCATCGCCAGCACCTGGCTGGAAGCCGTGCGCTCGTTTGGACCCAAGCACGGCCTGTTCATGGAGGCCGCTGCCATCGAGGGTCCCACGGGCAAGCTGTCCGTGCCGGACGAGATCAAGCGCGAGCACATCCTGGGGCTGCGCCGCAACCCTTACATCTCTGCGCTCATGGCTGCGGAGATGATGCAGCGGGACAAGGCGAAGATCGAAACGCGCCTCGGCCGCAAGCTCAGCCGATCCGAGTTCTATCTTTCCCACTTCTTCGGCGTGGACAGTGCAAGCAAGTTCATCGCCCTCGTGGACGACAAGCCTAAGAAGAGCGCCGGAAACGCCTTTCCGGCTGCCGCGCGCTCCAACAAGTCGCTGTTCTTCGCCAAGGATGGCAAGAAGACCCGAGAACTCACCGTCTCAGAAGTCTATGACAAGATCGATACGATGATCGACAAGCGTCTCAATCGCTACGAGGGTGTCTCGTCCCGGATGACGGCGGACACCGCCTTCTGATCCGGTGCACGTCCGTCGGCGGCGCTCTCGCCCGCCTCAGCGAGAGCGGCAGCGGCAGGAGACGCGGAGCTCGTCGGCGAGATGTTCACGAAGCCGGTCTTCGCAGGGGGTCGCGGAACCTGCAGGATGCGCAGAACGATGAACCCCGCAAGGCCGAGCGAGGCCAGCGCCGAATAGATGAAGAGCCCTTTCGGTCCGAGCAGTTCCATGGCGCCCGCGCCGAAGAGCGGCCCCACCGTGACGCCGGCAGCCCATGAGAAGAGAAGCGTGCCAACCGTCGACACGATCCGGCCCGGATCGACGATATCGCAGGCATGGGCGACGCAGACCGAGTAGATGCACAGCGCCAAGCCGCCCCAGATGGCGAAGCTCCAGAGGATCGTCAGCTGCGCGCCCTGCGTGCTCGCGAACAGGATGAGGAGAGAAGTCAGGCTCGTCCCTGCAGCCAGTCCCGCGATTACGGAACGGCGGTCCACCCGGTCCGAGAGCCAGCCGAGGGGCCATTGCATCACGAGGCTTCCCGCCTGCAGCGCAAAGAGCAGAGCCGCGGCCTGTTCCTGGCTCAGGCCGATGCTCACGCCGAAGACAGGGGTGATGGCGATCACCGGGCCGTTGACGAGCCCGACCACAAACGCTCCGACGACGGCCGAGGGCGCCGACGCGAAGAGATTGCGAACCTCGATCTTCACGCCCTGTGGCGCTGGCGGCTCCTTCGTGGTCGTGGCGGAGATCGGAAGCAGCGAGAGCGAGATGATGGCGCTGACGGCCATGAAGAGCCCATCCGTCCGGATATCGCCGAAGCCGATGCCGAGGGGCGACAGCATCAGCGCGACCTTCGTGCAGATCATGTAGATCGAGAGGATGCGCCCACGATCGCTCGATGTAGCGCGCGCGCTGATCCAGCCGTCGGCCACGGTGAAGATGCAGGCAAGCGTCACTCCGGTGAGGCCTCGCAGGATAATCCAGACCGGTGTGGAATGGGCCTGCGTCATGCCGAGCACCAGCACCGCGACCATGGCCGCAAGGCTCGCGAAGGCGCGGATATAGCCCACATGGCGAATGAACGCTGGAGCGAGGAAGCAGCCGGTCGAGAACCCGAGGCCGTAGGCGGCCGCAACCATGCCGATCGCCGTGACGGAGAGACCTTCTGCCTGCATCCGCAGGGGCATCACGGCCTGAAGCAGACCATTGCCGGCTTGCAACAAGGTGGTTGCAGCCGTCACGGTCCAGATAAGAGCAAGGGATGAGTTCACAATGAGCGCAGGGAAAAGGCAGCGGCGGACGCCGTGCCCACGAAGTAGAGAGCAGGCGTCCTACCAGATCAACCCCGCATGAGGCTCTCTTCAAAAAGTTTCATGGTATCGATCAGCTTCGCTTATCAGCGCGACGCATCCTTCGGGAAGCTGGCAAAAAGATAGAAGCCGTTGAAACGGACACCCGTTCTCGCTGCCTGCTTGTCGAACCCGAGCGGCGCCTCGTCACGGTCGAGGCGCCCGCCGAATTGCCAATGGGGACCGGTCACGAAGGACGGAACTGAACGCTCCTCCGGAACCGCGCAGACGAGACCGTCCTGCTGGGTGCTGCGGAATAAATTGTAAGCGTACATGCCCTCCTCCATCATCATCCCCCTGATCCAGCACTCGTATTCGAATCGCATTGTCGGGTAAAAGAGTGACAGGAGTGTGATATTGCAGTGCAACAAATACCAATGGCCTTCGGCTTGCCGGAATGGGGCCTGCAGTCACGGAGAGTCGATTTCATGCGCCTCATTGTCATTGGCAAGGAAGGCCAAGTTGCCCGTTCTCTCGCCGAGCGCGCGCCCGCTCACGGGGCACAGGCCGTTCTGCTGGGGCGGCCGCAAATCGACCTTGCTGACCCGTCCGGGATCGAGGACATCCTCCGGGACACGGGTGGCGATCTGATCGTGAACACGGCTGCCTACACAGCCGTCGACCAAGCAGAGAGCGAGCCCGAACTCACCAAAGCCGTCAACGGCATCGGAGCCGGCATGATCGCCGGGGCCGCCGCCGCGATGCGGGTCCCTCTCGTACACCTCTCGACCGATTACGTTTTCGATGGAAGCCTTGACCGCCCTTATCGGGAAGATGATGCGGTGAACCCCTTGGGAGTGTACGGCCGCACCAAGCTCCTGGGCGAGCAGGCTGTGGCAGCCGAAACCGAGGATCATGCTATCCTGCGGACGGCCTGGGTCTACAGCCCCTTCGGACGGAATTTCGTGAAGACAATGCTTCGTCTCGCAGGCGATCGGGACGAGATCGGCGTCATTGGGGACCAGGTTGGCTCCCCGAGCAGCGCCCTGGACCTCGCCGATGGCATCCTCGCGGTCGGGAAGAACCTCCTGGAAAAACCGCAGGACCGCTCGCTCCGTGGCGTCTTTCATATGGCTGGGACCGGCTTTGCCAGTTGGGCCGAGTTCGCCTCCGAAATCTTTGCCATATCCGATCGCCTCGGAGGCCCTGCTGCGCGGGTACGCCCTATCGCAACGGCGGATTATCCGACCCCAGCCAAGCGGCCCGCCAATTCCAGGCTCGCTGGCGCGAAACTCAAAGAGCGCCATGGGATCAGCCTTCCGCCGTGGCAGGCTTCACTGGGCACCTGTGTCGAGAGGCTGGTCGCGGAGATGCGCAGCAGCGCCTCCTGATCTGCGATCCTGCAGGGCGATGCATTTTTCTCCAGACAAACGATTGTTCTTTATAAAGAACGAACGTAGTATCGCCCCATGACCACGAACCGCGATCCCGAATACCGCCTTGAAACCCGCCTCGTTCACGAAGGACTGCAGCGCACCCCCTTCGGGGAGACCTCCGAGGCTCTCTTCATCACGCAAGGCTTCGTTTATGACAGCGCTGAGAGTGCTGAGAGGCGCTTTCTGAACGAGGAGCCGGGCTACAGCTACAGCCGCTACTCCAATCCGACGGTCGACATGTTCGAGCAGCGCATGGCGGGGCTGGAAGGGGCAGAGACGGCGCGCGCGACGGCGAGCGGCATGGCGGCCGTGACGGCAGCCATGGTGAGCCAGGTCCAGGCCGGCGACCATGTGGTGGCCGCCCGCGGCCTCTTCGGATCCTGCCGGTGGGTGGTCGAGGATCTTCTGCCCCGTTTCGGCGTACCCTGCACCCTGGTCGACGGCATGGACATCGATGCATGGCGCAAAGCGGTTCGCCCCGAGACCAAGGCGTTCCTTCTGGAGACGCCCTCGAATCCGAGCCTGCAGATCATCGACATCGCCGCCGTGGCCAAGATCGCCCACGAGGCAGGTGCGACGCTTACCGTCGACAACGTCTTTGCAACGCCTCTTTATCAGAAGCCGCTCGCGCTCGGCGCCGACTGCGTAGTCTATTCCGCAACCAAGCATATCGACGGCCAGGGCCGATGTCTCGGCGGCGTGATCCTTGGCTCCACCGAGTTCATCGAGAACAAGGTGCAGCAGTTCCTGCGCATGACAGGTCCCTCAATCTCACCCTTCAACGCATGGGTTCTGCTCAAGGGGCTTGAGACGCTCTCTCTGCGCGTCGAGCGGCAGACCGCCAATGCCGGCTTCCTTGCCGACTCCTTGCACAGCCACCCCAAGCTCGCAAACCTCACCTATCCCGGACGCCCCGATCATCCGCAAGCTGAGCTGATCCGTCGTCAGATGAGCGGCGGCTCCACGATGATTGCGCTCGATGTCAAAGGCGGGAAGGACGCCGCCTTCCGCTTCATGAACGCGCTGCGGCTCATTCGCATTTCCAACAATCTGGGTGATGCAAAGAGCCTCGTCACCCACCCGTCCACCACGACCCATCAGCGTTTCGCGCCGGAGCTGAGGGCCGAGATGGGGATTTCGGATGGCCTCGTGCGCCTTTCCGTCGGCCTCGAGCACCACGAGGATCTGTTGGCGGATCTGGTGGCCGCACTCGAGCGGGCGTGATACGAACTCATGCTCCAGCGCCATCGGCTTTGCGGCCTGTCCTGACCATAGCCCAGCCTGACGCCAGCATGGCGGCGCCCCAGGCGAGGAAGCCGAGATCCCAGTAGATCCATTGCTCCTGCGGCACAGTCTCGTTGACGTGATGGATGCCGAGGATCTGGTGGCTGATCGTGCCTTCAAGCAGGTTAAACAGGCCCCATCCCACCAGGACCAAACCAAGGAGCACCTTGATCCTCCATCGAATGAGGCCGCGCCGGGCTGCTCGCCAGAGAATGACGAGGCCGACGACCACGAAGACATATGTGAGACTGTGAAAGACGCCGTCCCAGAACGTGTTCACTTTCAGGTTCTCGACCGTATCCGGCGGATAACCAGCACTCGTCACCAGATGGTGCCATTGCAGGAGCTGGTGCAGGACGATGCCATCGAAAAAGCCGCCAAGGCCCATCCCTAACAAGATGCCTGACCAGGTTGGAACATCCTGCCCCTTCCCTGCGGCCTCCCGGTTCATTGCCTCTTCCTTTCGTGAATGTTCAGGTTGCTTCATTCCAAGGCATGAGGTGCGGGGTTGTTCCGCAATCGCCCGCGCCGAGTCACTTCGCGTGGAGGAAGAGAATGCAGGCCGGAGCGTTCCTCGATCTTGAACACGACGGGATCTCCGTGCTCCCCGCGAGCTGAAGGTCGTCGCATGATATGCGGCTGGAGCCTCGTCGGCAGACATGTTGCGAGGCGATGTAAGCTGCAGAACGTTCTCTCCCATGCCTCTCAAACCCTCTCCGATCAGCGCTTCGTCGGCTACGACGTCTTCGCCCGAGATGCTGCGCCTATCGGCGGGTCGGGTGTTCGGCTCTTCCGCAGCTTGGCCTTGGCTGCTCGGCTAGGTCGGTCTGTGAGATCGAGGGAGCGTTTTCCGGAAAAAGGCGCGTCCCGGCAACGGAACATGGCTCGTCGCATCACGTTGGCCTCGGATCAACCAGCAAGGAGGCTGCCATGAAATGCCAATTCTGCCATCAGGATGTGGACGATCCCTGCCATAATACGCAGGAGATGCAGCAACGCGCGACTAGCCATGTGGAGCGGTGCGAACATGCTCTTCAGGATCGCCAGGGCACCGACGTCGGCGCACATCGCCGCGACATTCAGGGCAACGGTTAGCGCATGACCGGAAAAGGCGAAGATCACGCACAGGGCCTGGCCGAGCGGAGCGTCAACACCAGTGTCGTTCACCCCAGCCAGAGCAACCCCGATCACGAGGAACAGGGTGATCGCTCCGCGAGTAATCGTGTGCTGACCGAAAATCAGCAGCGGGAAGGCCTGGAGAAAAATGATTCCGACCGCCCGAAGCCGAGCGACCGATACAAACCTTAAGGAGATACCATGGCAGGCAAGGCTCGTATGAGACCATCCTGGAAGAAGCAGAAGCGTCGCAAGGAAAAGCCCGCAGGCTCACGCGAAGAACGCGTCACACAGCGCAGCTGAAACATCGCCCGTTTTCGATCAGCGGCTCGCCTCAGCGGGCCGCTTTCTTTTTCAGGTCACGGTGTGCCCCTGGCAAAGCGAAGACATGCATTGTTATAATGATCGACATGCTCCATCCTGATTTGTGATTTTACACACAGAGCAATCAGAGCAAGTGTGGTCGAAGCCAATGCATGATCCCAGAGGGACTTCAAGGAGGACGCTACATGACTGCATCATCTCTCAGCTTCAGGCTCGCCGTTCTTTTCGTCATCGCCGGCATGGCTATGGGCATTGGAATGGCAGCAACGCAGAATCACGCGATCATGCCCGCCCATGCGCACCTTAATCTGCTTGGATGGGTTTCGCTCTTCCTGTTCGGGATCTACTACGAGCGCCGCCCTGCGCTGAATGTTAGTCGACTGGCTATGATCCAGGTCCTGTTATGGTCGACAGGCACAGTCGTTCTGACGATTGCCGTCGCCGCGATCCATCTGGGATACACCGCAGCCGATCCCGTGGCCGGCATTTCCTCCATCCTTGTTCTCGCTGCGATGCTGATGTTCGGCTATTTCATTTACCGACCGGCTCCATTGGGAGAAGCCGAACCCAAGACGCAGATGACACCTGCGGAGTGAGCACCTGAGACTGCTCGATTTATCGGAGACAAAAAAGGCCCCGCACAAAGGCGGGGCCGGTTTTGAAACGCGAGTCTTCGAAATGAGTTGGTGAAGGCAATCCTTGCAAAATCTCACGTCTGCAAATTGATATAATATCAGGAGCGGACAAAAATTTTGTTGGAGCCAGAGGCAGGCGGGAGAGGCAGCCCTCGCAGGAGCCGCCTCTCCCGGTAGAGAAGGTTAGATCACGAGGAAATCAGCGGCGGTCAGAGCAGCCTTGTTCTCGATCACCGCGAACCTCACGGCAGCGCCCGAACCCGATCCGTCAGCATCATAGGAGAGGACGCCAGTGCTCTTGTTGTAAACAATGAAGTCGTCTGCATCCAAGGCCTTCTCGCCGGTCACGAAGAAGCTCGAGGAGAGCGCGCCGGTCTTAGTCAGCTTCGTGAAGATGCTGTTCTCCAGGCGAATCGAGTCATCAACGACGTTGAAGTCGGTGATGTAATCGACATCCTTGCCGATGGCTGTGTCGAACACGAACGCATCCTCCTGCGTGCCGCCCGTCAGCAGATCGCTCCCGGCCTTACCCCACAGAACATCGCGACCTGCATTGCCCTTCAGCCACTCGTTGCCCGAAGCGCCCGTCACATAGTTGTTGCTGTTCGAACCTTCGATCGTCTTCGTCGTCACCGGACGCGTTGAAGAGGGGGTGTCCGGAGTCGGCGTAGGCGTGGGTGTAGGAGTCGGCGTGGGTGTAGGTGTAGGTGTAGGTGTAGGAGTCGGCGTGGGGGTGGGCTCCGAAGTGGGCGGAGTCGTCGGCGTCGTGGTCGTGCCGTTGTGGTTGAACGACAGTGCATAGAACGACGTCTGACCGTAGCCTGAGCCATTGGTCTCGTTGGCACCGAGATAGGCGCCGGCCTTGAAGTAGAAGGTGTCCGACTGCCACACGCTGTTGATGGACGAGTGCGAGTGATAAACCTTGCCGTCGGCATAGATATCCACGTCGAGCACGTTGCCCTTGGCGTTGATGGTGTACGAGAACTTCTCGTTCAGAGATACATTCGGCGTAGAACCGTCAGCGGCCTTGAAAGTGAAGTTGTGCTCCTTGTTGTCGGAGCCCGACTGGTCGTTGGCGAAGTACAACGTATTGTCCTGCCAGTAGAGGCGAACGAGTTCGTCGTCCTGACCATGGATCTGGCCGATCACGAGCTTGTGGCCCTGACCGTCGCGCATCGGGGCCGCATCGACCTCGAGGGTGGCGCTCATGAAGCCGCCGGTCGAAAGATTCCAGGCAGCCTTTGCAGTGCCGTTCATCTCACGCAACTCGGAACGGGCATAGGACGAACCGCTGGTGGTTGCACCATTGACGGGAGCATAGAACACCATCGCGCCATCGGAGCCAGTGTAGAAATACTTGCTCTGGTATCCGCTCAGGTTCTGGACTTCGACAGCCGTGCCTGAGATGCCTCCGGAGGAATCGACCGGGAGAGTGATCTTCCAATTGGACAGGTTAAAGTTGCCGCTGGGTGCGACATTGGGATTCAAAGTCATAATTAGTGCCCCAAGTGTCTTCCGAGCTTCTTTTCCGAGGCTTCGTGACACGTTTGTTAGATTGATGAACAAAAATTAGTCAGGAAAGCGAAAATATACGCGACTAAAAAGTCAAAACTGATGACTATATATTTATATAGGCTACTTTACTTCAGACCAGCGAGATCAACCCCCGCTAATCTGTTAGAAGCCTTTTCTATACAAAATGGGGCGAAATCGTGACGATGCGGAATTATTGCTCGGGCACCTAAGGTACTTACGTTTTCGAACCTTCATGTGACCTTTGGGCGCCCCATACTATTCGATTGAAGAGGACAGTGCTCCCGATCAGCTTGAAGACTGAATCAATTCTGCAACGCATCCGTTTTCGCCGCAGACCGTACCCCCAATGCCAGCCCATTAACCCTTAGTTGCAGTGGAGACCGATCGCCGGATGCGGCTCTCCTGTGCGGGTTGCGACATGCAGGGGAGAACTCGCCATGGCTACAGTGATCACGGTTTCCGCGGCGACGGGCGATGCCAGGAAGGATACGGCCTCGATCAAGGCTGCGATCGAAGCCGCGCACAAGGCCTACCTGCTGAATTCCTCAGAACAGGTCACCGTTCAACTTGGCGCAGGCACCTATGTCGTGACAGGCGATCCGAACAATTCTTCAGTGGGTCCGGTTGAACTTCTCTCAGGCGTTGCCCTGGTCGGCGCCGGCGCGGGACAAACCATCATCAAGCTCGCCAACAATTTCAATGCGCGCGTCAACGGCATTGTTCGGACAGACCTTGGCGAGGTCTCTCATGTCTCCGTCAAGAACCTGACCATCGACGGCAACCGCGTCAACAACACGGGACATCAGGCGGGCTTCATCTGTGGCGACAAGGACGACGTGCAGTCCAACATCACCCTAGAGGGCGTCGAGATCAGGAACTGCACGGCCTATGGCTTCAACCCGCATGAAGTCTCGTACGATGTCACCATCAGGAACTGCGTCTCCCATGGAAATGGGCTCGACGGCTTCGTCGCGGACGGCGTGGTCGGCGGCGTCTATGAAAACAACTCCGCCTATGACAACGATCGTCACGGATTCAACATCCAGAATGCGAGCAGCAATCTCGACCTGCTCAATAACAAGGCTTATGGCAACGGCTCGGCCGGCGTCACCATCCAGCGCGGAGATCTCTTCCGTGACGGAGCGACATCGATCGAGTGGGTGACCGACGTTCGGATCATCGGCGGTGAATATTACGGCAACACCAAGGAAGGCATCCTCGTCAAACTGTCGGACGACGTGACCATCGACCGCGCTAGCATTCACGGCAACATGCGCCAGGGCATCCGGATCGAGGGATCAACCGATACCATCGTGCAGAACAGCACTGTCTTCAACAATTCGCAGGAAGCCGACAACACCTATGATGAAATCCAGATCCGCCTGCGCGACGACGCCATCATGGGCAGGATCTATTACTCGACAAACACGCAAATCCTCAATAACACCATCTCCTCGAGCGGCAGCATCAATGCCCGTTACGGCGTACGCGAAGAACCGACGAACGACGATGGCGGTCCCACAGGAACACTGGTCTCAGGCAACTCGATATCCGGCATGGACACAGGTTCGATATCGGTCCCGAGTTATATCTGGACCGGGACCAGCGGGAACGATACGCTCCAGGGCACGACCGGCGGCGAGGAAATGCGCGGCCTGGGCGGCAACGACACCTATATCGTCAATCATTCCGGAGATCGCGTCGTCGAGGCAGCGGGCGCTGGAACCGATACAGTCCGTTCCGGCATCACCTATACCTTGCTGGCCAATGTCGAGAATCTGACCCTGACGGGTTCTGGAACAGTCAACGGGCACGGCAACGAACTCAACAACGCCCTCCTCGGCAACAGCGCCGCAAATGTTCTGAAAGGCAACAACGGCAACGACACCGTCGAGGGTGGGCTCGGCACGGACTCGCTTTATGGCGGAGCCGGAGACGACGTCTTCGTGCTGCGCAGGGGCGAGTTCTTGAGCGATACGATCTTCGACTTTACCGGCAATGGCAGCAATGCGGGCGACCGGCTGGAATTCGTGGGTTTCTCCAGCAACGCAACCCTCGCTCAGACCGGCGCCAATACATGGACCGTGACGGACGGCACTTACAAGGAGAGTTTCACCATCGCAGGCGGCGCTTCCGTGCACGCCACCGACCATAATCTCAAAACGGTCACGCAGCCCCCTCCCCCGACGACGCAATATCCAGCCATTGCGGCGGGCAACACTCAATTGGAGAAACTGGCCTTGAACAATTTCACCCTTGTCAACCTGAGCACCGCATCGGGCGGGCAGGCGGTGGAAAACAGAACCAAGGGTGTGGAAGCCACCGCGAAGGGCACTTTCACAGGAGAGACTGGAACCTACAAGGTGAAGGTCGCCTATTACGACGAGAACGACGGCGCATCTCTTCTGGGCATTCGCGTCAACGGCACTACGGTCAGCTCATGGGTTGCAGATAAGCAGCTCGGCTCATCCGTAGCGGATTCGAAGACGCTGACCTCCTACGAGACCACTTTGCAGCTCGCGGCAGGCGCCACTTTGGAGATCTATGGCACGCGTCAAGGAGACGATCTCGTGCGGGTTGATATGCTCACTCTCACCAAGTGGGATCTGGTTGTTTAGGCCTAGCCCGAAAAAGGAGACGACGCGGTCACGCATTGCCGCGTGATCCAGGCAGGCCCAAAATGCGACGAGAAGTCATCGGTCATTTCTCTGCAGGGATCTGGCGGCGGGCAATCTTGTGATTTCTGGGTTTCAGCAGCCCAGAGATTGGATGGGGATCAAGACGCAATGCTCTAGTGTGAATGCGCTTTGGACAGCAACTCTTGTAACGGCACGTTGATCGTGCAAATCAGACCGGTTGGCGCATACGATAAGTGGACTTCTCCGTTCAGCTCGCGGGCAAGTCCATGTTCGATGAGGCGGGTCCCGAACCCCCTGCGAGCAGGAGGCGCTACGGGAGGACCGCCATGTTCCTTCCATGTTATTGCGAGGACCCAGCCTTCTGGAGAATGCCGCTCGTCCCAACCAATCTCTATGCGCCCTCCAGGGTTCCTCAGTGCGCCATACTTGACGGCATTGGTGCATAGTTCATGGAACGCCAAGGAAAGACTCAGTGCAGCCTGAGGCGACAAGCGTGTGTCCGTGCCTGAGATCCTGAATGGATCGTATCCGGACGCGCTATCTCGATAGGGTGCTACAGCCTCGCTCACAATGTCAGCCAAGTCTGCGCTTTCCCAGTTCTCCCGGGTCATCACATTATGTGCCCGAGCCAGAGCAAAAAGGCGCGCCTCGAATGCAGCCCTTGCTGCAGCTACCCCATTTGAGTCAGAGATCTGTATATCCCGAAGACTTTGAGTGGCAATCGATTGGACCGTCGCCAGCGTATTTTTCACCCTGTGGTTCAACTCATTCACGAGCAGGCGCAAATGTTCTTCTGCGCGTGTGCGCTCCGTGACGTCGTAAAAAGTATCCATAGCTAGGGTTTCATCTCCGATCCCCCGAATGGGTGCAGAGCTGTGGGCTAGGTGGATGATCGAACCATCAGCGCGACGGTGGACGAGTTCTTCCTGCTCGATGGTCTCGCCATGGATGACGGTTCGCGCAAATGGATAGTCGTTCGGACTGCATGGTGTCCCATCCTGGCGGAAAGCTCGAAATTGGCCTTTGCACGGGTCATGAACCGATCGCAGTTGCTGGCCAAGCAGCTTTATGGACGTGGCATTCTGAAATAGAACCTCTCCTGTCGGAATCTTTGCAAGGGATACCCCGATAGGCATGCGTTCCAGCAACCTGCGCAACCGTTCTTCGCTGACTTTGATCGCATCCTGCGCTAGCCTTCGCTCCGTGATGTCGATCTGCACACCGTCCCAGATCAATCTTCCATCGAGGGTCAGGCGAGGAGCCCAAATAAGCCTGGCCCAACGGATTTCTCCACTCATCGCATGCCTGAGAGAGATCTCGACATCCATAGGCTTGAGAGTGCGAAACGCTTCCTGCTCGGCGGAAACGAGAACAGGAACGTACTCGGGGAGAACCAGATTATACAGGACAGACGCGTCTTTCAGAACCTCTTCTGCAGGCACACCGTTCACAGAAAGGCAACTGCGCGATACGTAAACAAATTTCCGTTCAAGGCCGTCTCTGGAGCTCACGATCTGGTAGATCATGCTGTGAGGCAAGTTGTCGGCAGCAGCCGTAAGTTTTGCCTCGCTCTCGTAGAGTGCGGCTTCCGCTCTCTTCTGCGCAGTAACGTCCTGGATAGTTCCCACATAGCGAGTGACGCACTGCTTGCCGTCCATCACTTCAAGGACACCTTGACCGTGAACCGCGATCCATCGGATCGCCCCGTCAGGGCGAACAATTCGCAGCTGACGAAATTTCATCTCTTTTGCCGATGGACCAAGCGCATCACGGATCGCATCCGATATCTGCGGCCAGTCCTCCGGATGAATGGCACGGCAAACCCTGTCCAAGGTTACGGCCTCGTCTTGCGAGAAACCGAAAACCGACCTCATGCGATCAGAGGAGATCAGCTCGTTCGTGAGCAGGTTCCAGTCCCAAATACCGAGCTCTGCAGCCTCGGTGGCGATGTCGAGTCTGATCTTGCACTCGCGCAGCGCCTGCTCCACGCCCTCAAGCGCAGCAACGAGCTGCTTTTCGGCTGTCATCGTTGGAGAAGATCGATGCTTTGCCTGCAGATCCAGAGCTGCCTGGACAGCCTCCTCCCAGTTCCTATAGGGACCAGAGGCGACGAGCTGATCGAGAAGTTCCTGTAGCCCCTCCGGCAAGAAAGGCCTGGATTGAACCGCTTCTACCATAAGGGTTCTATAAGCTGTGGCGTTGAAGTTCCATGCGTGGCAGCTCCACTGTTACATCATGAACCCTCGAACTGAAACTCTGTTCCTCACATGAGCTGCAGCTTCGGGCCGATCTCGGATTACACCGGGCAGGGACGATTTCGATTACCGGCGCTCGGTCTTACCGAACACTTTCATGACAATGGGCAGTCCCGAAACGGCAAGAGCTCACATGTCGAGATAAGAATCCCGCCTTGCAGCAGCTAAGGTATGAGCTCTATTCGTCTGTGATGGGTGCGAGCGGAAAATGCCTGATCGTTAAAGCAGTTAGGCAGGTCAACGCTCTGCAAGAACCTTTGGCGCTCCCTAGGGGACTCGAACCCCTGTTTTCGCCGTGAGAGGGCGACGTCCTAGACCGCTAGACGAAGGGAGCTAGCAAGGTGGAGGCCGCTCGTATAACCACCATCGAGAATCCCTTCAAGCCCTTTCTCTCAAAAAAGAGGGGCAGTTCTGAAAATGAGGACATGGTGGACGAGACGACCCAGCAGGAATGGATCCTGGATGATGGAACGGTGGCCGAGCGGCTGGACCGGGTGCTGGCACGGCTGGCAAGCGATCTTTCGCGCAGCCGCCTGCAGGCTCTGATCCGCGACGGCCAGGTGACCGTTGACGGGACGCCGGTGCTCGATCCGGGCCGGAAGGTCGGCGCTGGCGCGCGGATCGCCCTGCAAGTCCCTCCGCCTGTTCCGGCAGAACCCATGGGCGAGGCTATGGATCTCGCCATCGTCTATGAGGATGCCGATGTCATCGTGATCGACAAGCCGGCGGGCCTCGTGGTCCATCCAGCCGCGGGCCACGAATCCGGCACCCTGGTTAATGCCCTCATCGCCCATTGCGGGGAGAGCCTGTCCGGCATCGGCGGCGTGAAGCGGCCCGGCATCGTCCATCGGCTCGACAAGGATACCTCCGGCCTCCTCGTGGTCGCCAAGAACGACTTGGCTCATCAGGGTCTGGCGGAGCAATTCGCCGATCACGGCCGCACGGGCCCCTTGGAGAGGCTCTATCTGGCTCTCGTCTGGGGCGTTCCGGAGCGCCGGCGCGGCACGGTGGAAGCGGCCCTCGCCCGCAGCCAGCACAACCGGGAGAAAATCGCCATCGTCTCCGACGAGAACGAGCGCGGCCGCTACGCCATCACCCATTATGAGGTGCTGGAGCCCCTGCCCCAGGCCGATCCCATGGCCGCTCTGGTGCAATGCGAACTGGAGACCGGGCGCACGCACCAGATCCGTGTGCACATGGCCCATATGGGCCACCCGCTCCTCGGCGATGCGGTCTATGGCTCCGGATTCAAGACCAAGGCGAACCGCCTCTCGGAGCCGCAGCAGACCGCCTTGAGGGCACTGAACCGGCAGGCGCTCCATGCGGCGGTGCTCGGATTCGAGCATCCCAGAACAGGGGAATTCCTGCGTTTCGAGAGCCCCATCCCTGCAGATTTGGCAATGCTCCTGGAGACTCTGCGGACGTAGGCTTGCGAGCGTCAATGCGTCGCAAAGTTCAGCCACGCTGGCACCCTTGCGCTTCGAGAGCGTTCACCACGTCTTGAAGCCTGACGCCTCTGTTCGGACAAGGCTGGACCGCTTATAATAGCAAGTTAAGGCGGCCGGCCATGGAGGGGGCCGCCTCAGGCTTGCCTCACGGAGAGGGAGCCAAAGGAGGAGAACAATATGGCTACAGCGCTTCCAGTGCTTGCCAACGAAGGGGGCCTTTCCCGCTATCTCGACGAAATCCGTCGCTTCCCCATGCTTGAGCCGCATGAGGAGTACATGCTCGCCAAGCGTTGGCGTGAGCATGGAGATCGCGAGGCTGCCCATAAGCTCGTGACATCCCACCTGCGCCTCGTCGCCAAGATCGCCATGGGCTACCGTGGCTATGGTCTGCCGATCAGCGAGGTGGTTTCGGAAGGCAATGTCGGCCTCATGCAGGCCGTCAAGCGCTTCGAGCCCGACAAGGGCTTCCGCCTCGCCACTTATGCCATGTGGTGGATCAAGGCGGCGATTCAAGAATACATCCTGCGGTCCTGGTCTCTCGTGAAGATGGGCACCACCGCGAACCAGAAGAAGCTGTTCTTCAACCTGCGCAAAGCCAAAGGCCGCATCTCCGCCCTCGACGAGGGCGATCTGCGCCCCGATCAGGTGAAGCAGATCGCCACGCAGCTCGGCGTGACCGAGCAGGACGTGGTGGACATGAACCGCCGCCTCGGCGGTGACGCTTCCCTGAATGCGCCCCTGCGCGACGAGGGTGAAGGCGGCGGCGAATGGCAGGATTGGCTGGTCGATCAGAGCGAAAGCCAGGAGCAGCTGCTCGTCGAGGAGGAGGAAGGCCAGAACCGGCTGACCGCGCTCCGCAACGCGCTGAGCGTCCTGAACCCGCGCGAGCGCCGGATCTTCGAAGCCCGCCGTCTGTCGGACGATCCGATCACGTTGGAGGAGCTCTCCACGGAATTCGGCGTCTCCCGCGAGCGCGTGCGCCAGATCGAGGTGCGCGCCTTTGAGAAGGTGCAGGAGGCGGTGAAGAAGAACCTCACGCAGATCGAAAGCTCTTCGTCGGAGGGGGCCGAAGCCTCGGCCTGATCCTAGGAAATGCAGTCCTGAAAAAAGCCGCGCATTGCGCGGCTTTTTGTTGTCCTCTGCAAGCGGCTTACTGCCATTGGCTGAAGGCGCTGTTCAGCACCTGCTCGCCGGTCGTGCCCTTCTCGAAGCTCAGGATCGCGCGCTGGCCCGAGGCCATGCGAACGGGCAGGTCGATCCAGTTGCGGCGCACGAAGAGTTCCGTGTTGCGCTCCACATCGCTCTGCAGATTGGACAAGCCGATGAGGAACAGGTTCTCGCGCACGGGAACCGGGAGGCCGGCCACCGGCGTGCCGCGGGCGGCTTCCTCGTTCTTGAACTGCAGCAGGCCCACGTCACGGATCACGCGCCCGGAATCGCCGGCACGGGTGGTGAAGGTGAGCTCGACCGTGTGCGAGGCCGGCAGCGTGGTATCGAGATTGCGGCGCAGCACCATCTTCATGGTCACGCCTGCGTCCGGGATCTCGATATTGGCGGTCACCGCTTTTTCCAGCGGCTGCCCCTGGCCGGGATTGACGTCCTCGAGACGCCAGACCACGCGGCCCACGAAGGCCTTCGGGGTCTGGGGATTGGTTGCGTCCTCTTCGTAGAAGACGGCGCGATGGGCCACGCCGATAGCCTGCCCGGCATTCTGAGTGGCGGGCACCTGCTGCGCCGGTCCGCCCACCCGCTCGTTGATCTTGGAATTCTCAGGAGCAGCCGGAGCCTGGGGAGCCTCGGCGACGGGCGTCTCCGGAATGGGAGCATCCTTGCGGCTCTGCCACCAGGCCAGTCCCGCAATGACGAGGATCACGAGGCCGATGATGGAGCCCAGCAGGATGGTGCGCGTCTGCCGGTTGCTCTGCATGGCCGGATGCGGACGGCTGTCGATGCGAGGACGCGCGGGCTCGTCGGCATTGCGGGCTTCAGGTCCCGGTTCCGCCTGGGAGGGCGCCCTCAGAGCCTGCCCCGGGGACACTCCGTTGCGCGGGCGCTCCGCGGCAGGCTCATGGCGCTGATCCTCGGCCAGCATCTCGGCGAAGGCATTGGGATCGAACCCCGCCGGGGGCGGCGCGTAATCGGCCTCGACCCGGGTGATCGCCTGATCGAGAGAGGCGCATTCCTGCTGGATGTCCGCCTCGGGCAGAGGCGGATTGAGAGAACGCAGCTGCGCAACCAGAGCCGTCCGGGCGCGCTCGTAAACGGCGCGCCGCGAGGAAGGTGTCTGCTCTGTCAGGCCTTCGACGGCCCGTGCGATGAGAGGGTAATAATCTGCCATTTTCTTGGGAATGACCCGGACAAGTTCCGCCGTCAACCCTCAAAGGGGTTCTTCATGAGAATTGTATCGTCGCGCTCGGGCGAGGTGGAGAGCACCGCGACAGGCGCGCCGATCAGCTCCTCGATGCGGCGGACATACTTGATGGCCTGCGCCGGCAGATCCGCCCAGGATCGCGCGCCGGCGGTGGAGCCGCTCCAGCCCTCGAATTCTTCGTAGATCGGCTCGACCCGGGCCTGAGCGCCCTGGCTCGCCGGGAAGTAGTCGATGGTCTGCCCATCGAGCTTGTAACCGACGCCGATCTTGATCGTCTCGAAACCGTCGAGGATATCGAGCTTGGTGAGCGCGATGCCGTCGATGCCGGAGGTGCGCACCGTCTGGCGCACGAGGGTGGCATCGAACCAGCCGCAGCGGCGCTTGCGGCCCGTGACCACGCCGAACTCTCTGCCCTTCTGGCCGATCAGCTCGCCGGTCTCGTCGAACAGTTCGGTCGGGAACGGCCCCTCGCCCACCCGGGTGGTGTAGGCCTTGGCGATGCCGAGCACGTAGCCGACGCTGCCAGGGCCGAGGCCTGAGCCGGTCGCCGCCTGGCCCGCCACCGTGTTGGACGAGGTGACGAACGGATAGGTGCCGTGATCCACATCGAGCAGAGCTCCCTGAGCGCCCTCGAACAGGATGCGGCGGCCGGCACGGCGCTCGTCATCGAGCAGGCGCCACACGGCGTCCATGTAGGGCAGCACCTTCGGAGCGACGGAGGCAAGCTCCTCATAGATCTCCTCAGGCTTGAACTCGTGGAGGCCGAAGCCGCGGCGCAGCGCATTGTGATGCGTGAGCAGGCGGTCGATCTTGTCGCGCAGGGAGGAGAGATCGGCGAGGTCCATGAGGCGGATGGCGCGGCGACCCGCCTTGTCTTCGTAGGCGGGACCGATGCCACGCTTGGTGGTGCCGATCTTCGTGCCGGCGCTGCCGCTTTCGCGCAGGGCATCGAGCTCGCGGTGGATCGAGAGGATCAGCGTAGCGTTCTCGGCGACGCGCAGGTTCTCGCGGGAGATCGCGACACCCTGCTCCTTGAGGCGCTCCACCTCCGATGCGAGCGCATGCGGATCGAGCACCACGCCGTTGCCGATGACCGAGAGCTTGCCCGGGCGCACGACGCCCGAGGGCAGCAGGGACAGCTTGTACACCTTGTCGCCGATCACGAGGGTATGGCCGGCATTGTGCCCGCCCTGGAACCGCACCACCACGTCCGCCTGTTCGGACAGCCAGTCGACGATCTTGCCCTTGCCTTCGTCGCCCCACTGGGCGCCCACGACAACCACGTTCGCCATCGCTCATGCCTCACATGAAAAAACCCCGGCGCAAGGCCAGGGTTTGGGTTGGGTAAAAACCTTGCAAACCCTCATGGTGGATCGCGCGTCTCAGGTCAAGAAAGAATACGTCCAACAGGCTGCCTTTGCACCCGCAGTTTTCAAGCTCAGGTCCGACAATGACTCTCGCTGCAAAGCGTCCATGAATGTCAAAGAGCCAAGCGGGCGAGCGTGATTGTCCTCACGCGCTTTGATGCTGCGAGGTTGAGAGATCGAGGGAGGGCGCGAGAAGCGGACCGGCTCGATGGCGATGATGGAGAGAGAACCGATCGGCCTCTCGCGCACGGTTCTTTTAGGCGGACACCGCGTCTTGCAGCGGGCGGCCTCCTGCCGGCAGGTTTGCGAGACCTGCCGCAGGACCGTTCCCCGCCCCGCATCTGCGACGCCTCGCGCGCGCGCCCCTCGTCGGACCGGGATGAATGCAACATAGTTCATGTCGCCGCTGCAGTCAAGAACAAAGGTAGAACATCACCTCGCCAGCCGCCGCTGCCATCGCCGCCGCTCTGCCGTCATCCCCGCGCAGGCGGGGATCCA